>NZ_JACJRU010000011.1 GCF_014697425.1 Nostoc sp. FACHB-110 | reverse complement strand
TTAACGCCTGTGGACAAGCAGTAGCCGACTACCTTGATTGAAGCAGGAAGAAAACACTAAACTAATCAACTTTCTTTGAGTAAGTTTAGGTAAGTTTTTCGGAGCAGCATAGACTAAGGGCAAAAGTCCCTTTCAAGTCAGGGAATAGGTAAAGACTAATAATTTTCAAAATTTATCCATTACCCTAATATCAATGTTTTAACATTCTCTTATGGAGGATGTTTTCAAAGTCTAAATACAGTCTGAGGATTGAAAAACGCCCTCTGAGAGTGGCACTCAGCATAATCGCCACTATAATTAGTCGTTCCCTCTACTCAGCACATTTAACAAGGAGGATTGATGCAGAAATCTCTCAAGCCCACAAGCGATCGCGCCTTTGATATCTTGCGCTCAGAGAAGCTTAATCCTCTTGATGCGCTGTTTGCCCCAAAGACTGTCGCTGTGATTGGTGCTAGTGAAACTGCTGGTAGCGTGGGGCGCACTCTATTGTGGAATTTAATTACCAATCCATTTGGGGGAACTGTTTTTCCCGTCAATCCCAAGCGGCATAGTGTTTTGGGGATTAAAGCCTATGCCAAAATTGGCGATATCCCTGAAGTTGTGGATTTAGCCGTTATTGCGACACCAGCCCAGACAGTTCCCGGTATCATTGCTGAATGTGTCGATGCAAGTGTTAAAAGTGCAATCATCATTTCTGCTGGGTTTAAAGAAGCCGGTGCAGCAGGTGTAGCCTTAGAACAGGAAGTTTTAGCACAAGCGCGTCGTGGCAATATTCGCATCATTGGCCCGAACTGCTTAGGGGTAATGAGTCCACTGACAGGATTAAATGCTACCTTCGCTAGTGCGATGGCGCGTCCAGGCAATGTGGGTTTTATTAGCCAAAGTGGGGCTTTGTGTACAGCTATTCTCGATTGGAGTTTTCAGGAAAACGTCGGTTTTAGTGCCTTTGTTTCCATTGGTTCGATGTTGGATGTGGGCTGGGGTGATTTGATTTACTATCTCGGTGATGACCCCCACACCAAAAGTATTGTGATTTATATGGAATCTATTGGTGATGCGCGCTCATTTATTTCCGCAGCGCGAGAGGTTGCGCTCACCAAACCAATTATTGTGATTAAAGCCGGACGCACAGAAGCAGCCGCCAAAGCCGCAGCTTCCCATACAGGCGCGTTAGCTGGGAGTGATGCGGTATTAGATGCAGCTTTTCGCCGTTGTGGGGTACTGCGAGTTAATAGTATTTCTGATTTATTTGATATGGCGGAGGTACTAGCAAAACAGCCCCGTCCCAAAGGGCCGCGCTTGACAATATTAACTAACGCAGGCGGGCCGGGAGTATTAGCAACCGATTCATTGATACAAGCTGGTGGTGAATTGGCTAGCATTTCACCAGAAGCGATCGCATCTTTTGATCAAATCCTCCCAACTCACTGGAGTCACAACAACCCAATTGATATTTTGGGCGACGCTGACCCCCAACGTTATACCCAAGCTTTAGAAATTGCCGCCAAAGATCCCAATAGTGATGGCTTGTTGGTCATTCTCACTCCCCAAGCCATGACAGACCCCACCCAAACCGCCGAACAGTTAAAACCCTACGCCCAAATTCCTGGTAAACCAATTCTTGCGAGTTGGATGGGGGGAGCAGAAGTTACTGCTGGTGAGACAATTCTCAATCGCCAAGGTATCCCCACTTATCGCTATCCCGACACGGCAACGCGGGTATTTAGTTATATGTGGCAATCTAGCTACAACCTGCGCGGTATCTATGAAACTCCCGTTTTGCCAGAGGTTAATCCTTCAGGTATACCAGACCGAAATTTAGTCGAAAAGATTATCTCCTCTGCGCGTCAAGATGGGCGAACAATTCTGACAGAAGATGAATCAAAGCAAATATTAGCGGCTTATGGCATCCCAGTTGTGGCAACTTGTGTATCTAAGAGCGAGGATGAAGCTGTTAAATGCGCCGAGAGTATTGGCTATCCCGTAGTTGTCAAACTATATTCCCACGTCATTACGCATAAAACCGATGTTGGTGGTGTGCAATTAAATATTCGAGATGCTGATGGCGTCAGGCAAGCCTATCGCCGCATCAAATCCTCCGTTGAAGAAAAAATAGCAAAAGACCCTCATTACTCAGCACTAAGTACTCAGCACGGGCTGAACGCCCCGCTACCGCTAACAGCACTTTTTTTAGGCGTGACAGTACAGCCAATGGTGAAAACTGACGGCTACGAACTAATTATTGGCAGTAGTCTCGACCCGCAATTTGGGCCAGTGCTGTTGTTTGGTGCAGGGGGACAACTAGTAGAAGTATTTCAAGACCGAGCGATCGCCCTACCTCCTCTAAACACAACTTTGGCACGGCGGATGATGGAACACACAAAAATTTACAAAGCCCTTAAAGGTGTGCGGGGAAGGGAAAGTGTAGATATGGCAGCCCTGGAACAATTGATGGTGGCATTTAGCCAGCTAGTAGTAGAACAACGCTGGATTAAAGAAATTGACATCAACCCCTTGCTAGCTTCTCCTGTTGCAGCGAATATTCATACTTCTTCCCCACTCCCCACCTTAATTGCTTTAGATGGGCGAATTGTGCTGCACCCGCCAGATATTACAGAAGAACAACTACCTAAATTAGCCATTCGTCCTTATCCTACGCAATACATCGAAAAGTGGACGATGAAAAACGGTATGCAAATCACCATCCGTCCGATACGTCCAGAAGATGAGCCGTTGATGGTGCAGTTTCATGAAACACTCTCAGAAGAAAGCGTATATTTTCGTTACTTCCATTTAATTAAACTGAGTCAGCGCACTACCCACGAACGACTCACCCGCATTTGCTTTAATGATTATGACCAGGAAATGGCACTAGTCGCAGAACATCAAGACCCGCAAACAGGTAAGCGACAGATTTTAGCAGTGGGACGATTAAGTAAACTGCACGGTACAGATACGGCTGAATTCGCTATGATAGTGAGCGATCGCTATCAATGTCAGGGTTTAGGCACAGAATTAGTCAGACGGTTGATAGAAGTTGGTCGCCAAGAAAACATCAGACGAATTACAGCCAACATTCTCGCAGATAATTACGGAATGCAACGAGTTTGTACAAAACTAGGTTTTCGCCTCGAACCTACCAACGACTCTACAGTGATAGAAGCAGAATTACTCTGTAAGTAGAGCGACGTAAATATTTGTAGCGACTGAAGTCGCCGCTACACAGACAAAACCCGCCTGCGCGGGTTCCAAACCCTTGATTTCTCGTCAGAAAAGTAGAAAAGTAGGTTGGGTGTAGCGATAGCGTAACCCAACAAAATATGCTCGGATGTTGGGTTTCGTTCCTCAAACGCCAGAAAAGTAGGTTGGGTGTAGCGATAGCGTAACCCAACAAAGTATGCTCGGATGTTGGGTTTCGTTCCTCAAACGCCAGTTGCTTCATGTCGGGGAAGCCGCCCAACGCACTGGCTCCCCAACCTACGCCTCAGCACTCAGATAAATGGGTTTCGTTCCTCAAACGCCAGAAAAGTAGGTTGGGTGTAGCGATAGCGTAACCCAACAAAGTATGCTCTGCGAACTGCGTTAGCGAGCCTGCGAGCGTCATTGCGAATTGCGAATTGGTATAAGACAAATTTAATTTCCTAAAAATTTGCTTCTATCTAAAGCTAGATTTTTTTGCCTCTTTTGCGTGCTGATATTCAGAACGAACTCAGTAGAGATGCTAGAGACTGTAGTTAAAACCTTGCTGTGTAGAAGTTTGGGAACTTTGTAGTTGATGGTCTGTCTAACTAACCTGACAGAAAACTTTACGTAAAATTCCGCAATTGCCACCAGGACAATTGAATATATATCATGTCATCTTTAACTAGAAAATCAGTAGATGGTAGTTTCTAAATAAATTTCCACTGCTGCCACAACTTGCAATATGTATATTTAGCTTGTTCCTCCTATGGCCGAAAAAGACACCAAGATTAAGTTTCCTCTTTGGCAATATTTAAACCAACCTTTGTTTAGCCGTGATTCGCAATTAGAATTAAATCCTCGTCGCTTTGCCTATAGCTGGCGCATTGGACTGCTGAAAAGATGCTGGTACAAAGAATGCGATGCTAAAGGACATCAACAGTCTTAGATTAGTTAATAAATAATTTCGTAGAGTAGTCGCTTGCTAAGAGCATCAGCACTTCAGAAAATTACAAATATGTCAGAAGTTTACATTTGTAGGTATTATTAAGAATCTCTACTTTTGTAATAATTTTATTAATCTTGGAAGGGTGTGTTAAGGCATTAACACGCCCTTATGCCTTTGGAAGCTTTATAAAAAATTGGTATTAGGGAACAGGGAATAGGGAAAAGACTTTCTCCACCTTTCTTGCACAAGGGTGATGAGTTGCGATTTATCTTGTACACAGACAAAACTCGCTTGCGCGGATTTTAAAACCCAATACGGTTCAGTTAAGATACAAGGTTGGGTGTAGCGATAGCGTAACCCAACAAAGTATGCGTGAATGTTGGGTTCCGTTCCTCCACCCAACCTACACCTAGTTTCTCTGCGACGGGGTGAGTAAAATTTGAAAATGCTTGTATTTTCGTTGACCCGGCCGATGTCTTATTGTGTAAGGGTTTTGGGTAATTTTATGTCCTCTAGGAATGCTAAATTTGCTTTCTTCATCGACCCGGCCGCAAATGGCATCTGGACATTAGGCCGTGGAAGGGTTTAAATAGGAAGGGTCACTTCTATTTAATGAAGTGGAATTAATGGAAACCTCAATCCATCAGCCGTAGCCAAAGGTTGTCCTTCACCGTCACTTCTATTTAATGAAGTGGAATTAATGGAAACGATATTTCTTGAAGCAGAACTGAAGCGTATACAAGATATTAAAGTCACTTCTATTTAATGAAGTGGAATTAATGGAAACTATTTGCCCGTTTGACAACATCTGAGGGGTGTTGTGTCACTTCTATTTAATGAAGTGGAATTAATGGAAACCGATTGCGCTGGGCGATAACGGTTTCTCAAGACAGTTATTCCCACAATGTCACTTCTATTTAATGAAGTGGAATTAATGGAAACACTCAAGTCTTTGAAGGATGGGTACTTTAAAATCAGAGTCACTTCTATTTAATGAAGTGGAATTAATGGAAACTAGAATCTTTAATCTAGAAGAGACAATTGAGAAGGTTAAGTCACTTCTATTTAATGAAGTGGAATTAATGGAAACACGACTGCAAAGAGTAGCTATTAGCCCTACGAGTGCAAAGTCACTTCTATTTAATGAAGTGGAATTAATGGAAACGTAAGGATATTCAACTTGGGCTTTCTTAAATTGTTTTAGTAGGTCACTTCTATTTAATGAAGTGGAATTAATGGAAACCCTATACCTCTCAAGTAGTTGGTCGTAAGGTATATCTAAAGGTCACTTCTATTTAATGAAGTGGAATTAATGGAAACTTGCTAACTCAACTGGCTAGAGTCCTGCCTCTTAAGCAGAGTCACTTCTATTTAATGAAGTGGAATTAATGGAAACAATGTTACCTTTAAGTTTTGCATTACTTCACGTTTTAGGTCACTTCTATTTAATGAAGTGGAATTAATGGAAACAGTTGAAGCGATTGCTTTAGTTAGACCTATAGTAGCTAAAGTCACTTCTATTTAATGAAGTGGAATTAATGGAAACTTGGTTCATAAATATCAGAGTAAAGAGCATTAACATTTTGTCACTTCTATTTAATGAAGTGGAATTAATGGAAACTTGTTCTCGTAACAGTTCTGATACGGAGTTTTTTTGTTTTTGGGTCACTTCTATTTAATGAAGTGGAATTAATGGAAACTCCATATTCGGCTTGGTAGTAAATTTCTTATAGGCTGCGTCACTTCTATTTAATGAAGTGGAATTAATAGAAACAAAAAATTCCTCTTTGCTACAAAGAGGAATTTTTGTTGTTGCTATTGAATGAAGTGAAAAAAGGAAACCATAGTAGAGACATTGCATTGCAACGTCTCCACATATTCGGCAACATAACTATAGATTCTGCTTGCCATTAAAATTTGCTGGCTTCAGCAAAGTATTTGGGGGTGATATCCCAGTGCGTAACCATTCATGCATGGTTGCTGGTGCTTGGACTTTTAATAATTGCGATCGCAGTTCTTCCCCTTCTAAAACTTCTTTTTCTAACGGTGACTTGACATTGCGATCGCCATCAGTTTCAACTAGCATAGTAAATTACTCCTTGATGAAACCGTTAATTTACTGAAACTTACTTACACTCCCATACCCGCATTTCTACTAATATCTGACTGTCTGGCTAATAACTCGCGTACTTCTGCATCGGTAGTTTGTGAGAAGTCGTCATACCAAGCACCAATGGCATACAGCGACTCTGGCATAACTAAACAAACTATTTTGTCTACTTCGGTTTCTAATTGCTGGCACGTTGAAGGTGGCGCAACGGGAACAGCTACAATTAAGTGTTGAGGTTGCTGTGGTTGCAAGATAGCGATCGCAGCGCGCATGGTTGAACCTGTGGCAATACCATCGTCTACTAAAATTACGGTATGATTTTTGACCTCTGGTAAAGCTCGTTCGCCTCGGTAAGCGCGATCGCGTCTTTGTAATTCCCGCAATTCCTTAGCTGTCACTTCGTCAATAATTTGGCAATCAATACTCAAACTATTGAGGACATCGTAATTTAAAACACGCACACCACCAGAGGCGATCGCACCCATCGCCAGTTCTTCATGGTTGGGAACACCAATTTTTCTGACTAAACATATATCGAGCGGCGCGTTCAATTGTTTAGCAATTTCAAATGCTACTGGTACACCACCCCTGGGCAAACCTAACACTAACAGATTGTTAAAGTTAGCATAGTTTGTTAGTTGTTTCGCTAATAATTTGCCAGCCTCAGCGCGATTGCGGAATTTACTCGTCATCATACTTATCTCCTGCAAACAGCGACGCATAGCTTATATTGACGATCAAAAGTTACCATGATGTAGCCACTGTGAGAAAACTGTGAGCTTTGGATATTAACACCTAACCAGCATCATAAAAGTTAATACTTAGTGTTAATAATCTTCACATTTTTTCAAATTTCCTTCTACATTAATAGTAGATCCATATAACCAGAATAGATGGGTAATTGGTGAAACATTTAGTTGATTTTTGTGTTGATTTACAACCAAAAAATAAATATAAATATCAGGCTTTTATTTGATTTTTTGCTTTTTCTATAGCAATTCTATTTTATTTTTGAACTTACTTGTGAAGGTAGGAACAGGAAACACATATATTACTAATTATTTGTTGACACGCCACTACGATTGATTAATAGCACAAATACCAATTCGCAATTAAGAAAGCTTGACACATATCTTGCACCAAGCGACTGAAGTCGCAGCTACACAGACAAAACCCGCCTGCGCGGGTTCCAAACCCTTGATATTGCGTTAGTCCGCGTAGGCGGACTTCGTTTGTATAGCCGCGAATTCCATTCGCTGGGGCTAGGTGCAAGATGTGAATTGATTAATCAAGGCTGTGGGGGTTTACATCTGTTTCATTATTTTATTCGGGAGTGCTGAATGCGATGATTACTTTTTTTTACTCAGCACTGCTTCGGTGAATTGCTATGAGTTGAGGGTTAAAAAGATATACACATATCTTGCACGAGGGCGACTGAAGTCGCGGCTACACAGACAAAACCCGCCTGCGCGGGTTCCAAACCCTTGATATTGCGTCCGCGTGGTGCTTGCGCTGCCGCTTGGCGCACCACGCGGACTACCCTGCGGGAAGCCGCTTGCGTGTCTACGTTTGTATAGCCGAGCCAGTGCGTTGGGCGGGCAATGCCCGACTTGAAGCATCTGGCGTGCGAATTCCATTCACTGGGGCTAGGTGCAAAATATGAATATAGGGTTAATGATGAGTTTTGGATACATACACCATGTTCGTTTAAAATCATTGATTTTTTGTTTGTATGCAAGTCATGATTGCATACAACAAAAAACAATCTACATATAAATACTTACTTTGTTTAAGTAAAATTGCGGATTTATACTCTTCAAAGAGATTACACTGAATATTTTTTCTTAGCGAAAAATTGCTCATATTTGGCTGTTGATGCAGTTTCTCCTCTAGTAAATCAGCTGTTAACGCTTGCAACGAGGATGTGTAAAAATTGATAGCAAATTTTATAGCGTTTCTCAGTACAAAGTGTTAATTTCTTAGTAAGACAATAATTCTGCTGTTAATTAGCCAAAGTTGCACAGCCAAAAGCTCACACCCTTGGTTAACTTGAGAACTCAATGCTGTCATAAGTTAGCGTTAGCAAACTGAGCGACAGCAACCAAGAATAAACACCTGTTAGCAAATTCAATGCTCCTCTAACACTTGCAAAGTTTTTACTTAATCTTGGGTATTTTCTGATCTATGGAAACACTTGCTTACCTGCATTCAGCAGAAACCTATGAAGCGTCTATTAATTCCGAACAGGAAAATATTGCGGATTCTGATTTATGTTATCCAGACATAAATTGGGGACAAGAGCAGCGAGGAGCTTTGATGCTATTTCTCTCTTTTGCCTTTGGTGTCAGTTCTTTGGGTTGGGCTAATACGGCTCAGGCTCTCAAAAAAGGCGAAAAAAGTCCCCAAGTAGCGTCTTTGCAACAGAAATTACAAGCAGCTGGATACTTTAAACAAGCTGTCACAGGATATTACGGCCCCGTCACAGAAGCGGCGGTGATGAAATTTCAAAAAGCTCATGGTATCACCCCTGATGGAGTTGTGGGTACGGATACTTTAGCAGCATTAGAATCTAGTTCCTCAACATTTACATCAACCCCAGCAAAAACTCAGCCGACTGTTAAGACTACAAAAAAACCACCATCTGCTATTCCTCAAGTTATCTTGCAAAGAGGTGATCTCAGCTATGAAGTGATGTCTCTCCAGAAGAAACTAGAAGCGGCTGGGTATTTTGATCAACCAATTACAGGCGATTTTAACGCCGCGACAGAAGCAGCTGTGATGAAATTTCAAAAAGATCGCGGACTTGTAAGTAATGGCATTGTCAACAACCGGACTTTGGCGGCGCTAGATTCTGGTGCGAAACCACAAGCTCCTGCACCTGTTGTGGCTAGTACCCCAGCTGCTGTAGTAATCCCACAAAAACAGTACTCGCCTCAGACTGCATCACTCTTACGCAGAGGTGATCAAAATTCACAGGTGATGTCTGTCCAACAACAACTGCAAGTAGTGGGTTATTTTGCTCAATCCCCCACGGGTTCTTTTGATAAAGCAACAGAAGCGGCTGTCATTAAGTTTCAAAAAGCACATGGACTAATTGCTGATGGAATTGTGGGGCCGAAGACTTTAGCCGCACTCAAATCTCAACCTTCTAAATCAGCCCCAGATCAAACTAAGCAACTCAAAAGTCCGAACAAACAAAAAGCAGCACCCATCCCCAAAGCGAATCCAACTAAAGTAGCATCTGCTGTGAGCGATCGCAAATTAGATAATATCGACAAAGAAGCTAACCCCCCCACATTAGAAAATAATTTCGCAAAGTTAATCTCTTCACCTTTGCAAACTCAGCCAGAAAGTTTTCTCGACACTAATCAGTCTGAGTCAGATACAAAAGATAAAAAATCTCCCAGTCATCTCCATAAGATGACGCTCAAAAAAGTGATTTCTGGGCAGATTTCGCCTAAATCTGTTGTCCATTCTGGCAATGGGCTATTTTTTGCCCAAAACATGATGTACAACCACACAATCACGGTTTACAACCGACAGCATAAACTGGTCAAAGTTATTCCTGACAAAGTTGACTTATCAAAATTTGGTTACTCTAAATTTAAAGGTAACTATCAAGGCGCGCCAGTTGAAGCCAGTTTTGCGGAAGATGGTAAATACGCTTGGATTTCTAATTACCAAATGTATGGCCCTGGATTTAACAATCCTGGTAGTGACAAATGTAATCCATCTCAAAAAACTGATAAAAGTTTTTTGTATCGAATCAACACAGAATCTCTAGAAGTTGATCGTGTTATTCAAGTTGGCTCTGTACCTAAATTTGTCGCCACAACTAATGATGAACGTTTGGTATTAGTCAGTAATTGGTGTTCTTGGGATTTAAGCGTTGTTGATCCTGCCAAAAATCGAGAAATCAAAAGAATTAAACTTGGCCCTTATCCCCGTGGTATCGCCATAGATACAGCTGCAAATAAAGCTTATGTTGCTGTCATGGGTTCTTATGATATTGCCAAGGTTGATTTAACAGACTTTTCTGTTAAATGGCTAAAAAATATTGGTAATGCACCAAGACATTTAAATATAGACCCTACAGGTGAATATCTCTATGCTTCCTTAAACGGCGAAGGCAAAATCGCCAAAATTGACTTACCTGAAGGTAAATTAATATCTAAAGTGTCTACAGGTAACGCACCCCGCAGCATGGTTTTAACAGATGACGGTGCATTTTTGTATGTTGTTAATTACAGCGATAACACTATGAGTAAAATTCGGACTCACGATTTGAAAGTCGTACAAAAAGTCACAGTCGGTAACAACCCCATTGGTATTACTTACGACCCACAAACCCAAGAAGTTTGGGTTGCTTGTTACTCGGGTAATATTATGGTATTTCAAGATTAAATATTTATGGTCTCTCTTTGATAAGGTTTGTAACACTAGAGAGGAGAGACCATCTCTATCTTTAATTAAGTGTCTGATAGTCAACCAAAGAGCCAGATTAAAGCTTGATATTAGTATTAAAAAAGTTAAATTCTTACTTTTTATTTCCCTTCTCAATTCAGCATTGATTAATTAGCTATAATTAAAAGGTCTAGTCAAAAAAATAAAAATTAATTTTTATTAAAAAAAGTAACAAATATTATAGTTTAAGCTCGCTATAGTTCACTTTAGTAGCGTTAGCATTCATAAACTTAACTTTTATTGAAAATCAGAATTTACACGGTTATTCTCTAGGTTTGAGTTGTTTAAGATAATATTAATGAAATTTGCATTCTGAATATAGCAACTCTTGTTTTGAAGATGATATGAGCTTAGTGAAATAAAAAGTAGAAAAAATAGGATCAGATAGTTGATCTACTCATAAAATTTTCTCCTATTACTTTTAGGACTATGCCTATCTTAATTAAGACAAGCTATATATCAATATTCATAGGATAGGGCGGTAGAAACTAGCCTACGGCTAAATTTTGCAAGTTTCTTAATTCTTATCCCCATTAAGTAGATGTGGGCTTTGTCGGGCTGACTTGTGCATCATAGGTAAACAGTATGACCCACCTGGAACTGATGGTATCAAATAACATAATTAATGAATTTAAAACTTGCACACAGCTACAATATAATGGTCAGCTAAAAATTCAAAGTGCTAAAGGGCAAACTTGGTCTTTTTACTATAGATTAGGGCGGATAGTCTGGGCTACAGGCGGTACTCATCCTTTTCGGCGCTGGCGCAGATATATGGCACAGTACTGTCCACAAATTGATGTAGATAAAATTCAGTGTCGTCAGCAAGATTTAGCGATGGATTACTGGGACTACTATCTGCTAGAAATCTTATATAAGAGACAAAGAATTCAACGAGAACAAATTCAAGCAATTGTAGAGAATACAATTACGGAATTATTGTTTGACTTAGCCCAGCACACGAATTTTGTTTCTGTGAGTTGCGATCGCCATCAAGATATCATTTTAGAAACTCCCATGAGTTTCACGAGTGCAGATTTATCTGTCAAACAAATGCAAGACTCATGGAAAATGTGGTCAGAAGCAGGCTTGGCCAACTTTTATCCTGACTTAGCACCTGTGCTACGGAGGCCAGAACAACTCGAACAGCACGTAAGTCCATCTGTTTATAAAAACTTTGTCAGCTTGATTAATGGTAAACAGACTCTGCGAGAGTTAGCAGCAAAAATGAAGCAAAACGTTTTACCTGTTACTCGCTCGTTGCTTCCCTATATTCTCAAAGGCATCATTGAACTAGTAGAAGTCCCTGATTTACCTTTGTTATCGACTGAGGCGGATAATAATTCTCTGGCGACACAACCCAAAAAATCTCATGTTCCTTTAATAGCCTGCGTAGATGATAGTCCTCAAGTCTGCAAAATCCTAGAGGACATTGTGACTTCTCATGGTTTAAGATTCCTGAAAATTCAAGATCCAATACAAGCACTACCCGTTTTAATTCAAAATAAACCAGATTTAATTTTTTTAGATTTAATTATGCCAGTCGCTAGTGGTTACGAAATCTGTACTCAACTGCGACGAGTATCTGCTTTTGCTAATACACCAGTGATAATTTTAACTGGTAATGATGGTTTACTCGATAGAGTCCGCGCTAAAGTTGTTGGTTCTACTGATTTTATTGCCAAACCAGTAGCTGCTGATAGAGTGATGAGTGTGATACGTAAATATTTACCTGTGCCTACAGCAACCAAAATCACCGCAACCAAAGTTCGTAATATCTCTAGTTTAGAAGTGTCTTTGAAGCACTAATTAAAATAAGAATTCTTACACAAAAGCAAGCGAATAGTTAAAGCTTTTATGTATCAATAAAAGACAATTCTCTATGAGATTGAACTAATAAATAACTTGTATTTACTGTCAAACCTGTCACTTTCTCTAAATATTGGAGAAAGTGTCAGTTTTTAGCTACTAAGTATTGAGTTAATAAAATTTAAAAACTAAGTGTTTTTTCTATAACATTTAGACAAAGAATCAATGAGAATTAAATAAAGCAAAAATTTGCATTCATCAGTTGATTGAATGTACATATTGGAGTTTTTGTTTTTAATTTACAGGAGAATTTACTAGGAAAATTATGAATACCGTTTTAGTAGTTGAAGATGGTTTAACAGATATGGAAATACTCAGCCGTTATCTACAACAGGCTGGTTATTCTGTGATTAGTGCAACAAGTAGCGAAGACGCACAAATTAAAATAGATCGTACTAAACCCGATTTAATATTTTTAGATGTAATTCTGCCAGGAAAAAGTGGATTTGAAATTTGCCGCGAGCTAAAAAGCAATCCAGAAACTAGCCAAATACCTATAGTTTTTTGCTCTACTAAAAATAGTGATGTTGATAAAATGTGGGGCAATATGTTAGGCGCGCAAGCTTATTTATCTAAGCCAATTAATCGAGAAGAATTGGTAAAAATACTGAAGCAGTTAATACATTAAAATTGTTTAAATATGGCATTTAAATTATTAGCTATAAAACTTAGCTAATAATTATAAATTACTCATACTTTTAAATAAAGGAATTGCTTCACATTGGAACATCAAGGAAAATTTTTAAGTTTTGCTTTAGGTAATAGCGATAAAGCAGTTATTTCTTTACAGTACATTACAGAAGTATTGCAAATTCCCTTAACAGATATATGCAACGTTCCGCAAATGCCTAGTTGTGTTTTGGGTATATACAACTGGCGTGGGGAAATGCTTTGGTTAGTTGATTTAGAAGAGATGCTAGGTTATCCGTCATTGTTACAAGGAGTAAACCTGCTTTCTAAAATGATGGCGGTGATTTTAGAAATAGATGGCAAATCTTTAGGTTTATTAGTCAGAAATCTCATGGATATTGAGTGGCTCGATACTCATCAAATGAAGTTGGCATCTACAGATTTTTTCTCACCAAAAATATCAGCTTTTGTCAAAGGTTACTTTATAAATGCTGTGGAAGAAATGGTATTTAATCTAGACGCAACAGCAATTGTAAAGGCTCCTATGTGGATTACTCCGAATTGAACTCAGAATTAGAATTGTGGCAACAAATCAAGACCAGATTCACAAATTGTTTAAATTTAAAATTGAGGTATTTAAAAATGACAATTGCATATCATAATGGCAAAGAAGGACAAGAAGAAACACTTAATGAAGTGGAATCAAATAATAATTTATCTGTCAGAGATATAGTACAAAATCAAAATCTTTCGCAAGTCAATCTAGTAGCTCAAGAATTTAAAATATGGCGGCAGCACTTACAAGCGATTACAACTGTCATGCGCCAAGCTACAGATATAGAAACATTACTCAAAGTAACTGTAGTACAAGTCAGAGAAAAAATTAATTGCGATCGCGTCTTAATTTATCAGTTTAATTCTATCGATACGGGAAATGTTTTAGCAGAATCTCGAACCTTGGGTTGGACACCTACGCTCGGTGAAAATCTCCCGGGAATGCTATTTGGTTTATATAACAATCAAGATTATTTAGAATCTGTAGCAATTGACGATATCGACAAAATTCAAGTTACACCTTATCAAAAACAATTACTAGATAAATATCAAATTAAAGCAAGTTTGAGTTTGCCTATTTTAGTCGATGGTAAAGTATGGGGGTTATTAGCAGCTAATACTTGTGCTTACACCAAACAATGGCAAGAAGCAGAAATTACTTTTCTATCTCAAGTAACTACAGAATTAGCTTATAAATTACAGAGTTTTGAATTTCACAGAGAATTACACCTGAGAACTCAAGCTAAAAAATCTGTAGCTAAAGTTATTGAGAAGATTATTCGTGTCTCAGAAATTGATAATATTTTTCAAAATACTACTCACGAAATCCGACAATTATTACGCTGCGATCGCGTCGGTGTTTATCGTTTTAATCCTGATTGGAGTGGTGAATTTGTCGCCGAATCAGTTGGTCATGGCTGGGTAAAATTAGTAGGCCCAGGGATTAAAACTGTTTGGGAAGATACACACTTACAAGAAACTCAAGGCGGGCGTTATCGCCATCATGAAAGCTTTGTTGCCAATGACATTTATAAAGTAGGACATTTTCAATGTCATATCGAAATTCTTGAGCAATTTGAAGTCAAAGCTTACATGATCGTGCCTGTATTTGCCGGAGAAAAATTGTGGGGTTTACTCGCAGCTTATCAAAATTCCGGCCCCCGCGAATGGCACGAATGGGAAGTTAGCTTTTTAGAGCAAATTGGTTTGCAATTTGGTGTAGCCATTGCCCATGCTGAATATCTTGGACAAATGCAAGTGCAATCTCAACAATTAGTGCAGATTGCCGAACAAGAAAAAGCTTTAACTAAGATAGTCAACCGCATCCGTCAATCTCCAGATGTAGAAAGTATTTTTAGAAACACTACCCAAGAAGTCAGACTGTCATTAAGATGCGATCGCGTTGCTGTCTATCAATTTCATCCTAACTGGGGTGGTGAATTTGTAGCTGAGTCAGTAGCTAACAATTGGGTCAAATTAGCAGGGCCAAATATCAACACAGTAGTCAATGATACCCATCTGCAAGACACCCAAGGTGGGCGATATGCTAGAGGTGAAAGTTCCGTAGTTAATGATATCTACAACGTTGGTTTTGCTCCTTGCCACATCGAAATTTTAGAACAGTTTGAAGCCAAAGCTTATATTATTGTTCCTATCTTTTTTGGGGAAAAATTATGGGGATTGCTGGCAGCTTATCAAAACTCTAGCACCCGTGAATGGCAAACTTGGGAAGTTAACTTTTTAAATCAGATTGCTTTGCAATTTAGCATTGCAAAATCACAATTAGATTATCTCGAACAAGTACAAGTTAAAACCGAAAAATTAACTCAGATTGCTGACCAAGAAAAAGCCTTTACTAAGATAGTTAACCGGATTAGACAATCTTTAGATTTAGATGAAATCTTCAAAATTACGACTCAAGAAGTTCGGCAATTATTACGATGCGATCGCATGGCTGTGTATCGCTTCAATCCTGACTGGAGTGGTGTGTTTATTGCTGAGTCAGTTGGCCACAATTGGGTCAAACTTGTAAGTATAGACATGAAAACCGTCTGGGAAGATAGCCATCTTCAAGAAACCCAAGGCGGACGATATGCTAAAGGCGAAAACTTGGTGGTTAATGACATTTATCAAGCAGGTCATTCGCCTTGCCACCTAGAAATTTTAGAGCAATTTGAAGTCAGAGCTTACATAATTGTTCCCATCTTTTTTGGGGAAAAATTGTGGGGTTTATTAGCAGCTTATCAAAACTCCGGCACACGGGAGTGGGAAGAATCACAAGTTAGCTTATTAGCCAGAATCGGCGACCAATTAGGACTAGCATTACAACAGACTGAGTATTTGCAACAACTACAAACCCAGTCAGCCCAACTAGCTGAAGCTGCAGATAGGGAAAAAGCCGCTAAAGAATTATTACAACAAAGGTCTATTCAACTGTTGATGGCACTGCGTCCGGCTTTAAACGGTGATTTGACAGTCCGCGCACCCATCACAGAAGACGAACTAGGTACAATTGCTGATGCTTACAACAACACTCTTCAAGCACTGCGGCAAATCGTCATTCAAGTACAAGCAGCAGCCCAACAAGTCGCCCAGACTTCTGCCACTAGCAATGCTTCCCTAGCTGGGTTGAACAATTTAGCACAACAACAGTCGGAAGATATCACCACGGCTTTAAGCGATATTCAACAAATGGTTGACTCTACGCAAGCGGTAGTAACTAACGCCCAGTTGGTGCAAGTAGCAGTCCAAAAAGCTAACCAAACAGTAGAGTCTGGTGATACAGCCATGAACCAGACTGTAAAAGCGATTGAAGCAATTAGAGAAACCGTTGCCCAAACCAGCAAGAAAATTAAACGGTTGAGCGAATCTTCGCAAAAAATCTCGAAAGTGGTGAATTTGATTAGTAATTTTGCCACCCAAACTAACGTTTTAGCTTTAAATGCTGCTATTGAAGCTACCCGCGCTGGGGAGTATGGTAAAGGCTTTGCAGTGGTAGCTGATGAAGTACGTTCTTTATCTCGTCAGTCAGCCGCCGCCACCATTGAAATTGAAAAATTAGTGCAAGAAATTCAAGCAGAAACTGGCGAAGTTGCCGTGGCGATGGAAACAGGTATTCAGCAGGTAGTTGAAGGGACAAATTTAGTCAGCGAAACCCGACAAAACTTGAATGCAATTGTTTCTGCAACTGCTGAAATTAGCCAACTAATTGAACAAATTACAGCAGTCACCCAAACCCAAATGGGTCAGTCGCAAACTGTGACAACATCAATACAAGATGTATCCGAAATAGCTCACAAGACTTTTGCTGAATCTCAAGAAATTGCGGCTATTTTCCAAGACTTATTAGGGATGGCGCAAGAACTATTAACAACTGCTAGTAAGTTTAAAGTCAATTAAGTATTAGGGAATAGGGAATAGGGAATAGGGAGACGATTACTTAATCTCCTTAATCCCTAACCTCTAGCCCCTAGCCTCTAGTCCCTAAAACATACTCCCTAATTATGATTACTGATGCAGAAATTCGTGAACAAGGTTACATCTATTTTCTAGCAGAAGCTCCAGAATTATTACAAACAATTGAGCAAGAACTTTTGGGCTTTGTAGAAGATGAAGGTAATAGAAAGAGTAAAGTTCATACTTTAATGCGGGCAACCCATACTCTCAAAGGTGGTGCTGCTACCGTTGGGATAGAAGCAATTCAGATGATTGCCCATTCTTTAGAAGATGTGTTTAAGGCTTTATATAATCCAGATATAGTTATTGATGTTGATTTACATACACTATTAATTAAAGCTTATGAATGTTTGCGGTTGGCATTAACCGCCGAATTAACAAGCAGTAGTGTTGATGTTGAGGAAATTATTCAACGAGCAACTGCTATTTTTACCCAATTAAAAGCCAAACTTGGTGATGCTGTTGGGAGCGATAATTATATCCCAACTTCTCAAGAGTTAGGATTTGATGTTGTTAAATCTATCTTTGAAGTAGGAATTCAGCAACGAATTGAGAATATTGCGGCAACTATTAATCATCCTCCTGATGATGCTGAATTGAGAGATTTTTTAAATTCTCAGGTGGAAGTGTTTATTGGACTAGCAGAATCTTTAGATTTACCTGGTTTAGGAGAACTCGCGCACACAATTATAGCTGCGCTAGAAACAAATCCTACTCATTTGCTGCAAATTGCGGAACTGACACTCCAAGATTTACAAGCGGCGCAAACAGCAGTAATATTAGGCGATCGCACTCTCAATGGCATAGTTTCTCCAACTTGGCAAAACCTTACCCAAGTGGTGAATGAAGCATTACCTACTGATGAGCAAAATAATCAACCAAATTGTCCTTTACTCAAAAGTGCAGAAGAATTTTATCAATTTTTAACGGCATCTGGCAAAAATAATCAGGAGTGTATTAAGCCTTCAACTGCTAAGTTATATCTTAAGTTAGTCCAATATATTTTAGGTTGGTTTCACCATCAAAGAGCAGTACCCAAACAAGAGCTTAATTTATCTTTGCTAATTCCCAAGTTAGAAACTGAAAATCAAATAAATTATATTGAAAATTGGCTAAAAGAGTTTTTATCTAACGTTCAAAGTCCTGAAGATAGTTATAGTCTTTGTGTTTATCGTCACGGCATTATTTTAATTGTGCTGTTAGCTGTGGCCAAATTTGAGTATGGGAATGACAGAAGTAATAGTTACTTATTTCTCATTCAAAATTTCCAAAAGCAAATTAGAACTTTAGCCCAAGAATACAAAAATTATCCGCCTGTAAGTATCCAAGAAAAAAATTGGTATGAGCGTCCTAGCTTACAGAAATTTTTGGTATTTAATGAAACATTAACCCTGTCTCCCAGTGAAAATTTGCTAGAGTCAATCTGGGGAGAAAAAACACAAAATCAAACTTCTCACTCTCTAGATAATGATGCTGACAAGAAGGCTGATACCTATCCAGTTGTAGAAGTAAAATCAGAAGCCGTCAGCAGCAATAGTCAGGAAATTCCCGCAACAGAAAATCAACTTCACAATAAAAAAAACCGCCAGAATTCACTGATTCGTGTAGATGTGGAATCTTTACAGAATCTTAATTACTTAGCCGGAGAATTACTAATTCATCAAAAAAAACGTAACTTACAAGATGAACAAGTTCAAGAAGTAGTTGAACAATTATTAACCAGACTGAAAAAGCATCAAAACTTATTAAGTCAGTTACGCGAATTACCCTTACATTTACAAATTTTGAGTTCTCAAGCTACACAAAATTTTGCGGCTGTAAAGTTTGATTCTCTAGAAATGGATATATATACAGAGTTTCATTTATCTTTACACGAAGCTATAGAAGAAACTCTCCAGATTCAAGAAACTACCGAATCTCTTGATTTGATTTTAAAACAAGCATTTCAAGTCAGTGATAAAAAACAAAATTTAGTTTTCAATATTATTGATAACCTAGTAGAAGCGAGGATGTTACCTTTAAGTGATGTCTTAAATCGTTTTCCCCCGATGGTGAAAAAACTAGGCAATATTTATCATAAAAATGTCAAGCTGCAACTGATTGGAACTGAGGTATTAGTTGATAAAGCGATCGCGGAAAAGTTATACGATCCATTATTACATTTAGTACGTAACGCTTTCGATCATGGAATTGAATCTCCACACCTGCGTCAAGAACGTGGTAAGCCAGAACAAGGTTTAATTACAATTCGTGCATATCATCAAAGTAGCCAAACTATTATTGAAGTTCAAGATGATGGAGAAGGCTTAAATTTAGATAGTATTCGCCAAAAAGCAATTGAGATGAATCTTGTGACATCTCATGAACAAGCATCGGAATTATTAAACTTGATGTTTGCACCAGGATTATCTACTGCCCAACAGGTGAGTAATATTTCTGGACGTGGAATGGGTTTGGATATTGTGCGTTCTCAAATAGAAGCTTTAAATGGTTCAATTGCCGTCCAAACTTGGCCGCAACAAGGTACAAAATTTATTCTTAAACTCCCTTTTTCTATGACTACTGATACATTAATGCTGGTGCAAGCAGGAGGCGTTGTTTATGCGCTGCTTTTAGATAGTGTGGAAAAAATCTTAATTCCTGAACCACAACAAATTAAAGAATTAGAAGGTAAAAGAGTTTTATATTTAAATACAGAACAGGATGAAAATTTAGTTAATTTATATCAACTTTCACAATTGATGCCTTATAACTGTTCGTGTATTAACAGTCAGAGACTTACCAATCTCCAAAATGCACTAGACACAAGATTGATGAATAATCCTGTGTTGATATTAAAGCGCGATCGCCATATTTTCGCCTTAGAAGTTGAGCAAATTATTGGCGAACAAGAATTAGTCATTAGACCTGTAGGAAATGCGATCGCACCGCCAAAATATGTTTATGGTTGCAGTACTTCAGCTAACGGAAATCTGATTTTAGTCATTGATGGAACTCTACTTTTAGAATCGCTTAATCTGCCAGCCACAGTTGCTCCAATTCAATTCAAACCAATCGTAGAAGAGTTACCTCCGCCAGTACTGATAGATACTCAAACCCTACCATTAAATCCACCTACAGAACCCAGCTATCAATCACCAAAGACAGTTTTGATAGTAGATGATGCGATTAGTTTGAGGCAAACTCTCTCACTCACATTACAAAGAGATGGTTATCAAGTAATTCAAGCTCAAAATGGTGTAGAAGCACTAGAACATTTGCAAACATATCCCCGCATTCAAGTGATTATTTCTGATTTGGAAATGCCGCATATGAATGGCTTTGAATTATTAAATAACATCAAAAAAGTACCACAAATTGCCAAAATTCCTGTAGTCATTTTATCTTCGCGGAGTGCAGATAAACATCGCCAACTCGCCCAAGAACTGGGTGCTAAAGCTTACTTGACTAAGCCCTATTTAGAACGTGAATTACTCTCTACTGTGGCATCTTTAATTCAGAAAGAAGCAGAAAATCCTCCTCAATTAGTCATGGCAACCATTTCTTGAGATTGAATACGGAAAGCTTGCTCGTAAAATCAAGGTTTTTCAACCCGCGCAGGCGGGTTTTGCCTGTGTAGCAGCGACTTCAGTCGCCCTCGTGCTATCAAAATTCTTCCTGATTTAGGACTTACGCAAAAACTCTCTCTAACTCTTATAACTTCGTGTCCTACCCTGCGGGAAGCCGCTATCGCGTCTATGCGTCCTTTGCGGTTCGTTTCTTCATACTTTTGCGTAAGTCCTGCTGATTGTTTTATGCTTGACCAAGGTCAAGCGTGCCAGACTTTGGATAAACAATTATGACCGCACCACCGCAACTGCTGACAGATCCATTTTTGCAACTGCCAACGGCAACATCAGTAAGAGTAGTATGGTTTACTGAGTTTGCAGGTACTCAACATCTGGTCAACTACGGTGAAGACTTGCAGCAAACAGCTAAAGCCACCACTACTCAACTTAGCCGCACCAGGGAAGACCAAAAATCACGCGTCGGGAAGCAAACCCAAGACGGACAAATTTATCAACAACCTGTCAAGCGTGAAATTTGGCGACACGAAGCCGAAGTAATTGGGTTAAAACCAGGAGTCAGGGTAAACTATCGCATCATCAGCACCAGAGAAGATGGCGCAACGATAAGCAGTGAAGTCTTCACCCTTACACCCAAACCAGAACCAGGTACACCACTAAAAATTCTCCTGACTTCTGACCATCAACTCAAGCCAATGACAGCCGCCAATTTGCAAAAAGTTGTAGAAACAGTTGGCAGAGTTGATGCAGTGTGGTTTGCTGGTGATTTAATTAATGTGAGCGATCGCGCTTCGGAATGGTTTGATGATAATCGGGGGAATGCTTTTTTTCCTGGTTTGCAAGGTCTTGCTAACTATCAAATGCAGCATGACGGCGTGACAACAACCTATACAGGTGGGCAAATAATTCAACACGCACCTATATATACTTGCATTGGCAATCATGAAGTCATGGGTAGGTTTCAAAGAACAGGAAGTTTAAACCATGAATTTGATGATACCCTTCCCCGTGCTGTGGCTCAAAAACTTTATAGCGGCAAATCTTTAATTGATAATTCTTACAATACTATTACCTACGAAGAAATCTTAACCTTACCCCAAAGCCAAGAAGGTGGAAAAAAATATTATGCAGTCAGTTTTGGTGATGTGCGCTTAGTCGTTTTATTCATCACAAACATGTGGCGCACTCCTAAATTAGACGAAAATTATACAGGTAGATATCGAGAAGCTAAACAAGATTTAGATAACCCGGAAAACTGGGGTTATGGGCAAATAATTTATGAGCCAGTAGCCAAAGGTAGCACACAATATAATTGGTTAGCAGCCGAACTCAACAGCAGAGAATTTCAACAAGCAAAATATAAGGTCGTCATGTTTCATCACCCACCCCACACCCTGGGTGATAATATCGTCCCTGCATACACCGAGCCAGTGCAAATTATAGAACGAAACAGTCAAGATAAAATTACATCCGTGCGTTATGAATATCCTAAAAATGCCGACTACATCATTCGTGATGTTCTGCCATTATTAGAAGAAGCCAAAGTACAGTTAGTATTTTATGGGCATTCCCATTTATGGAATCGCTTTGTAAATCATCAAGGAATGCACTTTTTAGAAACATCCAATGTTGGCAATAGTTATGGTGCAGCTTGGGGCAAAAGAAAGCGAGAAGTTCCGACAAATTATCAAGAAGAATATGTGGCAATTGGCGACCCCAACGGTTTAGCACCAGTCATGCCTGCCATTGCGCCTATATTAAGTGAAGATGGTAAACCTATGCCCTATATTGCTAGTAATGACATCACTGTTTTTAGTATTTTTGAGACTGCAACAGGTAAAATCAGCAGCTACCGTTTTGATACGCGCAAACCTGATTCAGATGTTGTTAAATTTGACGAATTTCACTTGCAATAATCTTAATTTAATGTAAATTTGCTGAGTGCTTTCTTGACCTCATATAGCAATCCAAATTAATTGCCAGATATTGTACTTCTAGTCCTGAAACACCAGCCAGCAACCAATCGGGAATGGTTGTTTTATAGACAATATATGCTGTAAAAAAACGAGGAAAAATGAAAGTTTCTGAAAGCAAGAACACAATGAAGCCGAACATCTTGCTGCCTTCTTCATCATCAGTATGGTCTGCTGAAATGATTGAACTATCCATTGCTGGAAAACTCCTATGTGTTTGTCTCACGCAAAGTCGCAAACAAAGAGGGCAAAATTAGTGTGAAATCGCGCTCTTTGTGTTCCTCTGCGTTGAACTCTGCGCTACTTTGCGTTAAAAAATTAATGGTCGGCTACTAATGGTTCAGATTTACCGTAGCTGTAAGGTTCACCGACAACAACTGGAATTTGGTCAAAATTCTCGACAGGAGGTGGTGAAGCAACTATCCACTCCAGCCCAATTGCCCGCCAAGGATTCTTCGGTGCTTGTTGTCCGTGCATCCAAGAACTAATCATATTCAAAATGAAGGGTAAAGTAGAAACACCTAGCAAAAATGCTCCGATACTGGCGATAATATTCCAAAATTCATACTCTGGAGCATAGGAAGAAACTCGACGTAACATTCCTTGCAAGCCTAGTGGGTGCATGGGGAAGAAGTTGAGGTTAGTACCGATGAACGCCAGAGCGAAGTGCAACTTGCCCAAACCTTCGTAGTACATCCGTCCAGTCATTTTGGGGAACCAGAAATAAATAGCCGCAAACATCCCCATCGTGACTGTGCCGTATAGAACATAGTGGAAGTGACCAACCACATAGTAAGTATTGTTGACATGGACATCAATCGGAACAGAGGAAAGGGTGATGCCAGTAATACCTGCGAACACAAACAAGATTAATGCACCAAACGCAAATAGCATTGGGGTATCAAACCGTATTTTGCCACCCCAAATCGTTGCAGTCCAAGCAAATACTTTAATTCCTGTCGGCACAGAGACAAACATGGTTGTCAGCATAAAAAACATTCGCATCCAACCCGAAGTACCACTAACATACAGATGGTGTACCCAGACGATACCGCTAACTCCGGCAATCAAAAGTGATGAAATAGCGACGATTTTGTAGCCAAACAGAGGTTTACGCGCAAAAGCTGGAAATATCTCGGAAAAAACTCCAAAGACTGGCAGAATGATCACGTAGACGGCAGGGTGGGAGTAAAACCAGAAAAAATGCTGAAATAAAACAGGATCGCCTCCCTTAGCGGGGTTAAAAAAGCTAGTTCCCACTGTTAGGTCAAGTAAAACCATAACTGCACCTGCTGTTAACACAGGTAGTCCAAATAGTTGGATAAGCTGGGCGCTAAATACGTTCCAAACAAAGATGGGCATACGGAAGTATGTCATTCCCGGTGCGCGCATCTTGACAATTGTCGTCACAAAGTTAATCGCCCCCATGATTGAGGAAACACCGGATACTGCCACTGCCAGAAGCCAGATTACTTGGCCATTAATTAAGTTTCCTGTTGGGTTTTGCAGACTGACAGGAGGATATGACCACCAACCTGCTTGTGCTGGGCCGCCTGGGACAAAAAAACTGACCATTAACAATACAGCAGCAATAGGTATCATCCAGAAGGCAACAGCATTAAGTCTGGGAAACGCCATATCTCGCGCTCCAATCATCAGAGGCACAAGATAGTTAGCAAAACCTGTCAGTATGGGAAATGTCCAGCCAAATAACATCACAGTGCCGTGCATGGTGAAAATTGCATTGTAGACGCTACGGTCAATTAGGTCTGATTCTGGGGTAATCAATTCCCCCCGAATGATCATTGCCAATAAGCCGCCTACTAAAAAAAGAAGGAAAGCCGTAACAATATATTGAATACCGATAACTTTGTGGTCTGTGCTGAAACTGAAGTACTGCTTCCAGTTCGTTGTCGGTTGGTGTTGAGGTGTATGACCTGTAATGTCTTCAACGGAGATATTTGTCATTTGTCCTTTGTATCTAAATATTGACTAATTGCTGTAGTTAACTACGGGGGCTTTTGCAGGTATTACCGTAGCCCAGCTTTTGATTGATTGTTTTGATGCGTGAGCATATTCAGCAGCCGCTTGATTGTTTGCAGTGGATGGTTGACGATTTGCTGCTTGGGCAAGCCATTGTTTGTAGTCTTCAGAAGACTCGACAACGACATTTGCTTGCATGGTTGCAAAATAAGTACCGCTAAATTCGGAATCGGTCAATTGATATTTGCCGATGCGAATAGGGGTGAATTCAAAGTCAATGTTACGGTTGGGAATAATGTCTTGCTTGACCCGGAAAGCCGGAATATAAAAGCCGTGAAGCACATCTTCGGAATGTAACGCCAAACGAATGCGATAATTAACGGGTAGATGTAGTTCGGTGCTGGTAATGTCTATTTTTGGATAGCGGAAAACCCAAGCCCACTGTTTGGCATCAACTTCAATGTCTTCAACTGGCAGAACATTAACACTTTCTGTGTCCTCTTTGATTGGTGCAGCAGAAGCAGATGTCATAGCCATTGGCATATGTATATGCATAGTTTCCATAGGCCCTTGAATTCCCATTTGCTCGTAGATTTGGTAGCTGTAGTTGGCAATCCAAAATACTAGTAATACAGGAATTGCTGTCCAGACGATTTCTAGGGTGATATTTCCTTCAATGTGGGGGCCGTCGCTAGTGTCGTCTTTCTCGGCTCGATGGAAAATGGCAGAGTAAATAAGTGTTCCTGTGACTCCAAAGAAGATAAATGCTCCCAGGGTGATTAAGACACTAAACAATTTATCAACAAGACGTGATTCGGCTGCGGCTTGAGGAGGTAGCCAAGAATACGTCCACTGTCCTACCAAAAAACTAATACCAGTTAAAGCGATCGCAGTTACACTCAATATCAAAACATTTCGGATTTTCATAGATTACCTCAGCAGTAAGTTAGGGTCTTGACCTAAGCGCAACAACATATCAGCAGTATTGTGAATTCCAAACTCAGCCGCTAGATGCGCTCCTAACGTACCGTGGATGAACATGATCAATATGATGAATAGTCCCGAAAATAAATAACTCCACTGCACCTGTTGATTGTCATCTAAATCCCAAAGATAGCGTTGTAATCCTCTCCAAATAGCCATCCCGACAATTAGCCCACCAAGGAAAACACCACCCATACCATGCCAAAGCATTGTTGCTGTCGCGTCCAACCCCCAAGCACTTTTGACTCCAGTGGGAGGTTCTGCCAACATCATTTCGTAAAAACCTGCGGCCACTGTAAACAATGTGACAAGTGCCGAACCAACTATGTTATACCAACCAGCTTCAAAGAAACTAGAACGATTGGTAGGAACAGCTAAAAACTTAAAAATTGGTTTTTGTACGGAGAACAATGCACCAATAAAATCAAAGGTAATACCCAGGATGAACAAAGCTATAGTCAGATGGACTAGATTTGGGTGAATGGGTATAGGGTAGGGTAATCCATTCGCGCTTAGATGAGTTTTCAATTGGTCAATAATTTCAAGATTCATTGTAGTAAGCCCTTCCTCATAGCTTCAACAACTGGTGCTGTATGCAGTCCATATATCCAAACCAATTCATCACCGAAATATACTTGTACGCCCACCAAAACAGTCACAAATAGACTTGCTGCTAGGTACAAAATTGATATTTTTTTGGGAGTACGACAATAAATCACATAACGCCAAGCTGTAATAACAGCCAGGATGCCTGAAAGTGACCAGCCAAGAATCGTGTGTAAATTAAGTACTGGTCGAACGGCATTATAAGGTTGTGATAAACCTGCTTCCAATTGACCAAAGACAACAGCTACAAAAATGGCAATTGTAGCGAAAAACATATTCCACCAACTCACCTCAAACAGGCGATAGTTATGCGTAAAGTAGGCAATAGCATCACATAAAAACGCAAACAATACCATTGCAATTACAAAATGGACAATGATGGGATGGATTGTATCTGGATACGGTAAATTGTGATTGTTCAGAAAATTCTCAAGCATAGTGTTCTACTCATCGGTTAGTTGGTGTTTAGTAGTTAATAATCAATACTTCACAATTGTTTAGCTGCTAAAATTACTGATGTTGGATTAACACTCCTTTTAATGAACAAAACAATCATAATTCTTGATTTTTTGCAGACTTGCTGAGTCTTTATAGAGCGAAAATCGTAAAATTAATAATTACAGATTGTAGAAAAATAATTTGCTGTTCAGTAAACTACAACTGTAGTTTTAGTACGTTAAATTGCCTTGGCATTAAATTGAAACGCAAGTATATCAATGCCATTTATTTCACGGGCAAGTTAATGCCTTTAAGCAAAATTTAGCATACTTGACTGACTCAAATTGATTCCAACATGAATGAGCTATGGAGAGATAAAGGTCATACCTTTAAGCGAAGTTACATATATCTCAAACTCATCAGGAAAATCATTGAACTTTAAGTGTATGTTTGCTTTTCCCTAAATAAAGAATATCATACATTTGGCAAATTTACTTGCGATCGCCAAATTATTTTCAAACAGTATTTGCGGTCACAATTAATCAAAAACTCGAATATTTTTAGTTAACAATTACTGTCTTTATCCTATTTTTAGATTCTTAATTCTGACCTGCTTCAAAAAATCAGATATCCTTCACTTTTCTGGAGGTAACTGACTAGTTGACAGCTTGAGCAAATAACCAAGACAGTTGCAGCAGCCCTTTTGTACAATTCCTGTGCGGATATCGTAAATGTGCTTCAATGTCATCAGAATTTCTGACAAAGCAGCATTATCTGTGCGATCGCCAACTCCGTTTACTGTAATATTGACTGATAAACTGCCAACTTCCACACCAAGCGATGAATCTGTCATTGTTTGCTCAAAATTATCTGCTAACTCTTCCTCAAACCAAAATAAATCCTCAACTTTGCAACCCAGCGCCTTGGCTAAACGCAGAGACATCCCCACAGAAGGAGCATGTTCGCCTGATTCCACACCACTAATACTCTGACGACTTACGCCAGCCATATCAGCTAAATCTTGCTGACTCATACCCAAGCGGGTTCTAATTGATTTGAGATTGTTGCATAGATTCACATCCATTTTCATGAGGTTTTATCTCTCCGTTGTAGCAAGTTAAATTTTGCATTGTGGAATTAAAAATTAAGGCGTTGCTGATTAGAGGGATGTTTTTTGTTTCGCGCAAAGGCGCAAAGGCGCGAAACATCAATAGTTAACCTTGCTAAAAATGCCAAAACTTCCACAACTACAGCAAGTAGATGCAAAATTTTTGCTTCATCACAGTCAGATGAAGACTAATTTCTTCTAAAAAAGCTATGTATAGAAAAATCAGTCCAGCTTGACATTTAGAAACAGCTTCGCCAAACGAAAAACCGAATTCTTGGACGGCTTTGCTCCTTTTCGATTAACGTTAAGCCGTCACTAATTAATGACTAGGCTGGGCTGATATTCAATTGGCAAGCACATGAGGAGTTGTAATTTGACGGTTGAGATTCCCCTAAATCAAGAATATCATACATCTTGCCAATTTACTTGCGCTAATCAAATTTTTGACAAACAGTATTTGTGATTACAACTAGTTCACACTCAGAAGAAATCAAAGCTCATAATTGCACTATGCTTTGATTTTTTGAGTTGTGAAATATCATCAATTCATCATATAAGCTATTTCTACTCAAGCCCAAAATCAAATAATTCATGTTGCTGATTTTAGATAGAATAGTCTGTCTATTTATATTAGTAAATCTGGAATTATTTCACTAATAAGTGCTGTAATGCTTACAAAAACTTCCACCGCTAAAGATTAGCTAAAAGATGTAAGTTATTAAATGAAATATAAGTTAAAATTATTACAACACAATATTCTACACTAAGTTTCAACTGACAAGATTTGTGCAGAATTACTCAGTGTTTTATAGATAAATCAATATACCTATAACAATGTCAAATTACTGAACTGCTAAAAAAATTTTTCTAACGCAAGTAAAATTGCAAGATGTATGTTATTCTTGACATATAAGGAATCAAAAGCGTAAAGCAAACAAATCAAGTCTATAACAGGTACGGCATTGTAGTATCTGGTTGATGTAGTAGAGTTCAATCCTGTAAGTTAACTAATTCTTTGATGAACTGATGGTCTAACTCTGCAAGTTTCTGGAGGTATTGTAGAGTTACTAGATCGGTAATAGTCTGAAGTATGGGGAAAACTTTGGTCTGCTTGCAGTTCATCAATTCAATTGGAATCAACCGCACTTTTATACAATTACTTCTGCAACCTGTGATGTGTGAAGTGCGACAAATACAAAGCTGGAAGTTTTTGCTACGTAACAACTAGAAATTAATTGTGTCACCTCTCAAATGTAATATTCCGCCTTGATTGCGTGAGGTTTTATCACAATAAAACCAAGTGTTTGAGAGAATCTGGCTCATAAATTTGATTTGTGGCTACTACGCTGCTTGTTGGTAAGTAAAATGACGCAGATGGAGTTTATATTTTACACTCCATCTGCCCTTTATTTTCTCTAATATTTGGGAATTTGCAATCCTCACAACTTATGAGTTGTGTTTTTTAGCTACTTCTAAATCATTAAGTCTTGTGGCAATTTTAATTGTAACTGGGCTAATTTTGGCAACTGGAGATAATTGGCGATCGCTATGCTTTTACTATCTTTCATTATTCTAGGGCTGGCTATACTTTTTTGGATGATTGGGTTAATAATCCTTAATCCAATCTGGCAACTACCAATCATATTGTTAGGACTATTATGCTTTTGCATCAGCCTGAAGTTTTCCATTATACCTTTAGAATTACTAGGAATTATTGCCTTAGTAATTACCACGCAAAAAATCAAATCCCTCAATAGTTCTCACTAGTTAATCTCTCTTAGCTTATTTACCTAAATAGCAGTCCTAAATGAATTACAAGCAAATCTACTCCCCACTCCTCGCCTGTACAGATAATCTCAAAAATCAAGCCTGATTATTATATGCGGTACTAACCTATGGAATCATCTATGCAATTAACTAACAACATAGTTTTGTTTGACGATAACGATCGCCTCCTAGTCAGATTATACGCTGCCAATAGCTTAAAAGGCGTTCTTTCGGAAGTTGCTCAAGCTTTTACCCGAAAATACAAGATTCCGATAAAGCTGGAGTTTGACTATGCAGATGTGCTGCGCGAACGCATCTTAGAAGGTGAAACGGCGGATATCTTTATTGCAGATGATGTTTACAATCCGCGTGTATTAATGCAAGCTAGTAAAAGCAGCCCTGTGGTGAACTTTGTTAGAAATAGAATTTGTGCGATCGTCAAATCTGATCTCACAGTCACTTCAGATAGTTTACTAGATTTGATGTTGTCACCTCAAACTCACTTAGGCATATCAGCACCCAAACCAGACCTTTTTGAAGATTATGCCCAAGCAGTCTTTCACCAAGCGGAAAAACTTCGTGTCGGTAGCTTTGAAAAATTAAATAGTAAAGCTTTACATTTAGTCGGAGGTAGTAATCATCCTATCATCGGCGACAAAAAAAATAAATTTGCCTATTTCATCCAAGAAACACAACAAGTAGACATTTTTTTAAGCTATTACACCGATGCTCGTTTAGCACATTTAGCTGCACCGAGTTTACAAATAGTAGAGTTACCTACAAATTTAGCCGTTCGCGTCAATTATGGCATGACTGTTATCAACAATTCATATAGTGCTGCGGTCATTTTAGCTATGTATATACTCTCTCCAGATGGACAAGAAATATTAGCTAAATATGGGTTTGATACATCTTTGATGGGATGAATAAGTAGAGAAAAGAGGGACAAGGGAGATAGAGGTATAACTGAGTAGTAAAATTTGATAATTTATCTTTTTGATCACATTCAATATGTGCGTTGTAGAGATGTTGTGTACAACATCTCTGCTTATCTTTAAAATTCTGATATAAGTTATGTGCAAGATGAATAAATACTTCAGAATAGTAGGTTGGGTGTAGCGATAGCGTAACCCAACAAAGTATGCGTGAATGTTTGGTTATGTTCCTCCAAGCAACCTACACAAATCTTCAGTTTATTAATGATTTTGTTTTGTTACTTATAACTAAAAATCATAAATATTGAAATTATCAATCATCCAGATTCAGAATAATAACTCTTGGTTCTAGAAGATAATAATATCTTTCTAGTAAAACCTAAGTTGGCTAAGTGCCTGGAAGTCAATTTATTGCTTTAAACATTATATGACAAGGCTTTATAGAAAAAATATATTCCCGATAAATATATTTAACTTACTCTAATAGATGTCTTGTAAATAGAATATTCTGTCTATTTTATTTTGTTTAATTGCCAAATATATTAATTGCTTTTTTATTAATATACAGACCTGTCTTTATAACTTAAAAATGCTCACATTTTATTTATATTTATTTTGCTTTTGTCATCCAAAATACTGTTTAATAATTAGAAGAATTGTTAATCTTTAGAAAGACAAAAGAAAAAGATTTCTTCTTGAGGCGGCAATCAATTAAAAGCAAGAAGAAAGAAAAAGAAATCAGCAAAGGAGAATAAAGGAATGCCACTAAAACTATTAAAGTGCGACGAATCAATTCCTGAAAGAGAAAAACACGTATACATCAAAGAAAAAGGCGAAGACACAACCCAATTTCTCCCCCTCTCCAACATCGAAACCATCCCCGGTTCCCTCTCAGAACGTGGATGTAGCTACTGCGGAGCCAAACTCGTAATTGGTGGCGTACTCAAAGACACCATCCAAATGATTCACGGCCCCATCGGTTGCGCCTACGACACCTGGCACACCAAACGTTATCCTAGCGACAACGGTAACTTTCAACTCAAATATGTCTGGTCATCAGACATGAAAGAATCTCACATCGTCTTCGGTGGCGAAAAACAACTAGGCAAATCCATCCGAGAAGCCTTCAAAGAATTTCCCGACATCAAACGGATGATAGTCTACACCACCTGCGCCACCGCCTTGATTGGTGATGACATCCGCGCCGTCGTTAAAAGCGCACAGCAAGAACTTGGTGACGTTGACATCTTCTGCGTAGAATGTCCAGGATTTGCTGGTGTGAGCCAATCCAAAGGACACCACGTCCTCAACATCGCCTGGATTAACGAAAAAGTCGGCACACTAGAGCCAGAAATCACCTCACCCTACACCATCAACGTTATCGGTGACTACAACATCCAAGGTGACACCTTCGTTCTAGAGAAGTACATGGAAAAAATGGGCATTCAAATCATTGCCCACTTTACAGGTAACGGTACTTATGACTCATTACGGGGGATGCACAGAGCGCAACTCAACGTCACCAACTGTGCGCGTTCAGCCGGATACATCGCCAACGAACTCAAAAAGAGATATGGTATTCCCCGTCTGGACGTAGACACCTGGGGTTTTGACTATTGCCAAGAAGCACTACGCAAAATCGGCGCATTCTTCGGCATTGAAGACAGAGCCGAGGCTGTGATTGCTGAAGAAGTCGCCAAATACCAAGAGAAAATGGATTGGTATAAGGAAAGACTCACAGGTAAAAAGGTCTGTATTTGGACAGGTGGCCCTAGACTATGGCACTGGACAAAAGCATTGGAAGATGACTTAGGAATGCAAGTAGTATCCATGTCTTCCAAGTTCGGACACCAAGAAGACTTTGAAAAAGTCATTGCCAGAGGTCAAGAAGGCACAATCTATATTGATGATGGTAATGAACTAGAGTTCTTTGAAGTTCTGGAAATGATTCGTCCTGATGTGGTGTTGACTGGGCCACGGGTAGGCGCGTTAGTGAAGAAGTTGCACTTGCCTTATATCAATGGTCATGGTTATCACAATGGGCCATACATGGGCTTTGAAGGTGCTGTGAATATGGCAAGAGATTTGTACAACGCCATTTATTCTCCTTTGATGCAGCTTGCTGCTTTTGATGTTCGTGATGATGCACCTAAAGCTCCTGCCAAGACAAAAGAAATTGAACACTTGAATGAAAAAGTGACAAATATCACAACCTACATTCAAGAACGTTGTTTGTGGCAATTCCACTCCCGTGCATGGGACAGAGAAGAGAACATCAATGGTGTTATCAAAAAAGCCGCCGAACTCTTAAGAGGAGAAAGATCAGTTCAGGAAACACTGACTGACAAGCTGCATTATGCAGATGCGAAGATTTTGGTGTCTGAACTCAAACGCAACTTACCTTGGATCAAAGAGTTGGATAAAGAGCAAGTTAAGTCTGTATTAGAGTCAGTTAAGCAAAATCTAGTCGGTATTGCTATTTCTGGTTCTCTTAACGGTGAATTGCACCACTCTCTCTATTAATAAGAGTCTCACGCAGAGTCGCATACTTCTCCTTCGGAGACGCTAACGCGAACGACTTCGCTCAGTAAGCAGAGGCGCAGAGAGGGTGAGAGAAACACAGAATCTATAAAATCTTCTCCCCAGTCGAACTTAGACAATCACCAACATAGAACTCAGAACTGCAAAATTTAGGCGGAATTCGATTCAAATATCGGTTCTGAGTTCTATTTCCCCCACACATTTCACCCTATTCTGGAGGCAATTTAGATGACTTTAGCTGTAAGTAAGAAAGAACGTGCTGGGGTAATCAATCCCATCTTTACCTGTCAGCCTGCGGGTGCTGAATATGCAACCATCGGTGTTAAAGATTGTATCCCCTTGGTGCATGGTGGACAAGGTTGCAGTATGTTTGTCCGCTTGATTTTTGCTCAACACTTGAAAGAAAACTTTGATATTGCATCTTCTTCACTCCATGAAGCTAGTGCGGTATTTGGTGGGATGCCACGGATCGAAGAAGGTGTGAAAACAATAGTAGCACGCTATCCTGATGTGCGTTTGATCCCTATCATCACTACTTGCTCTACTGAAACTATTGGGGATGACGTAGAAGGTACAATCAACAAAGTCAACAAGTTCTTAAAGAAAGAGTATCCAAATCGGGAAGTGAAGTTGATTCCTGTACATACTCCTAGTTACCGTGGTAGTCAGGTGACAGGATATGATGCTGGTGTCACTTCCTTGATTACTAACTTGGCGAAAAAAGGTGAACCAAACGGTAAGTTAAACATCATTACTGGTTGGGTTAACCCTGGAGATGTGACTGAAGTTAAGCACATCCTCGGCGAAATGGGTGTTGAAGGTAATATCTTACTCGATACCGAAACCTTCAATGCTCCTACAATGCCAGATAGAAACAGCTTCACCTTTGGTAATACCACCATTGAAGATATTGCTGGTTCTGCTAATGCTGTAGGAACGATCGCTCTGTGCAAGTATGAAGGTGGTAACGCTGCTAAATTCTTACAAGAGCAATTTGACGTTCCTGCGATCGTTGGCCCTACACCAATTGGGATCAAAAATACTGACATCTGGTTGCAAAATATCAAGAAACTAACTGGTAAGGCAATCCCAGAATCCTTGGTTATCGAACGGGGTAAAGCAATTGACGCTTTAGCTGACTTAGCTCATATGTACTTTGCTAACAAGCGTGTAGCTATTTACGGCGACCCCGATTTAGTAATTGGCTTGGCTGAGTTCTGTTTAGAAGTTGAATTAGAACCAGTATTGCTGTTGTTGGGTGATGATAACCAAGCTCCTTCCAAAGACCCCAGATTAGCTGAGTTAGAAAAGAGAGCAAATCACGCTGAGTATGACATCGAAGTGATTTGGAATGCTGACTTGTGGGAATTGGAAAGCCGCGTTAAAGAAAAAGGCGATATCGATTTGATTTTGGGTCATTCCAAAGGTCGTTATATTGCGATTGACAACAAAATCCCAATGGTACGTGTAGGTTTCCCCACTTTTGACCGTGCGGGTATGTGGAAACATCCTGTAATTGGTTATCGTGGTGCGGAATTTTTGGGAGATGCGATCGCTAATGCCTTGTTTGCAGACATGGAATACAAGCATGACCGCGAGTGGATCTTAAACGTTTGGTAAGAGTTTTCTAAACGCATAGGTACGCGAAGTATAACGCAAAGGAACGCAGAGTTTTAAATCAAGTTCTCTGCGTTACTTTGCGCTCACCTTAGCGACTCTCTGCGTTTTCATCAAAAATGGGAGAGAGGAATTATGGCAGCAAAGATAGATGCAAATGTTGTATTTTACGGGCATTTAAGTGAACTGTATCAACTGGCAAAAGAGGGCAAGATTAAAACTACTTTACAAGGTAGTCATACTCGACCTTGTAAATTTTGGACTGCAACCAAGATTTTAAGTGGAATTAAAGATGCGATCGTCATTTCTCACGGGCCTAGTGGCTGTGCTTATGGGGTGAAACGAGCGTATAAACTCACCAATAGCCGTAACAGTGGTTCGCCTTATGAACCTGTTGTCACTACTAATATGAGTGAGAAAGCGGTGATTTTTGGTGGCGAAAAGGAATTACGGGGTGCGATTCTGGAAGTAGATCAAAAATATCATCCTGATGCGATCGTTGTTGCTACTAGTTGCGCGTCGGGGATTATTGGCGATTGTGTAGATGAAGTAGTGGGTAAAGCCCGTAGTGAAATCGACGCAGAAATCATGACGATACACTGCGAAGGATTCGCAGGAGAGTATCGTAGTGGGTTTGATATTGTCTTCCGCCAAATTGTAGACTTCATGGAAGCCCCGACTCCAGAATGTCAAGCACAACTAGCCGATTCTGTCAATATTGTCGGTGCGAAGATGGGGCCAGAAAGGACGGAAGTAGAAGGAGATGTTAAGGAACTAAAACGACTGATTAAAGGGATGGGTGCAAGAGTTCACAGCGTGATTGCTGGTGACTGCACACTAGAAGAACTCAAACAAGCACCAAGCGCAGCCGTTAACTGTACCTTATGTTTGGATCTGGGCTATACCATCGGTAAAGCTATGTCAGACAGATTCGGTACACCTTTAAATTCGACAATTCTGCCCTATGGTATCAGTGCTACAGAAAAATGGTTGCGCGGGGCAGCAAAATATTTAAAGATGGAAGCACAAGCAGAAGCCCTGATGGAACGGGAATATGCAGCCATCAAAACAGAATTTGAAGCAGCCAAGAAATATATCGAAGGTAAGTTAGCCATTATCGAAGGACATGACGCTATCAAGTGCTTGTCCATTGCCCATATGTTGGAACGCGATTTTGGGATGCGTGCTGTTATTTATAACTTCCATCCCTGGAGTACAGAAGCACGGGAAACCAGCGTAGATTATTTGCTAGAAACAGGCTTAGACCCAGAAATTTTGATTACCAAGGGGACTTTAGCTTTTGGTAAGTATGAATCAATGAAACAAACTGAAGATGAATTACTAGAATTTATCGGTGGTTTAGATGCTGATTCTGTAGTTTACTTCGGTTCTTCTTTGAGTTTCCCCCATATCCCCGTTGTGGATTTAAACGCCATCTTAAATCGTCCTAGATTTGGCTATCGCGGAGCTTTAAAGGTCGCTAAGTGTATTAAAACTGCCCTTGAATATGGTTTTAGACCCCGCAGTTCCCTAACCAAGCAAATGGTATTCCCGAAAAACTCAGGTTTAGCATCTGCTCAATCACTCACCGGCAAATTAGCCCAAGACTTGCCAGATTGCACTGTATATGCAGGTAAGAAGCGGGGCAAATGTTTTAACGAGTAATAATTCAGCCGATTTTACCTTATATGCAAAGAAGAGAACAGGAAAATGCCCTCAGCAATAACAAGTGAAAACTCCCAAAAACTCAATGTCATACCCTCTCACACAGAGCCACTAACCTTTGATAATTGTGACCACAGCAAAGATCCGATTGTTGGCTGTGCATTGGAAGGTATTGCCAACATGGTTGCGGGGATTAAAGATGTCAGTATTGTGATTCACTCTCCCCAAGGTTGCGCCTCTACAGTAGCGGCTGGCTATGATAACCATGAGGTTGATTTCACTAAGCGCAAAGTTGGTTGTACGCGCCTTTTTGAGTCAGATATTGTCATGGGTGCATCTGATAAACTCAAAGGTTTGATTAGAGAGGCTGATCAATCTTTCAACCCAAAAGTAATGTTTGTCGTTGGTACTTGCGCCGCAGATATTATCGGTGAAGATATTCAAGGACTATGCAATAATATCCAGCCAGAAATCAACGCCAAGCTTGTACCTCTGCTGGCTGGTGGTTTTCGCGGTAATGCTTACGATGGCTTGGAAATGGGCTTAGAAGCTTTACTTCCTTTCATCCACAAAAGAAAGAAGCGGCGTGGTGGTAAAAAGCCCAGAATTGTGAATATTATTGCACCCCAAGCCAATGTCAATCCTACCTGGTGGGCTGACTTGGAATGGGTGAAGCAGACTTTAAAATCTTTGAGAATTAAGGTACAGACAGTAATTTCTCATGGTACTTCCTTTGAAGAATTGGAACAAGCGGGTAACGCAACCGCCAATATTCTTCTCAGTCATGATGTGGGGTATAAGTTTGCGCGGAAAATGCAGCAAACCCATGATATACCCCTAATTCTGGATGATATACCTTTACCCATTGGTGTGCAGAATACTACACGCTGGTTGAAGGCTTTAGCGGCGCATTTCAAAATCGACGAAACAAAAGTAGAACCATTCATCAAAGAAGGTGAAAACAAAGTTGTCGAAACCCTCCGCAAACGCGCATTGATGATTATTCCCCGATATCGTAACTGTAGAATTGCTGTGTCTGCGGATGGGACGATGGGTATTGGGTTGGTAAGAATGCTGTTTGAAGAGTTGGAAATGATTCCAGAGGTGTTGTTGTTCCGTTCAGGAATGCGCGAATCTCGTTCAATTCTAGAGCGAGAATTACAAAGTATGGGTATTGCTCCCCGTGTGGTATTTTCTGCCGATGGGTATCAGATTAAACAAGCCTTGACTGATGTTGATACTGATGCTGTGATTGGTTCGGCTTGGGAAAAATATATGGCCGAGGAATTGGGAATTAAAATTGCTTTTGATGTATTTAGTCCGACTAACAGAGAGACTTATCTTGATAGACCATATTTTGGCTATGAAGGTATGATTAACATGATGGAAGTCATTGCTAACGATTGGGAAAGAGCTTTCCGTTCTAAACATATTCATTGGACTTAGATGGAGTGCGATCGCTCTCTAATAAGAGTGGGAGCGATCGCTTTATCTGGTAAAACAATATAAATACTTACTTCTTAAGCTTAAAAACCGCTATACACTTATAGTAAGTTAATAAATTTTATATTTATGCAGTATCCATTTCCAGGGATGAATCCCTATTTAGAAAACCCTGATTTATGGTCAGAGGTACACCATAGATTAATTACAGCGATCGCTATTGCTATATCTCCTCCTTTGCGTCCTAAATATCGAGTAGCGATTGAAAAACGTACCTATAGAATGAATACGGAAGATGCCATCTTAATTGGTATTCCTGATGTAGCGATTTTATCAGCAAAACAAAAAGAAAAACAATCAAATAATACAACAGCAATAGCAACTTTACCCACTGATACAGCCGATAAATCTATTACTGTTACATTACCATTACCTTTAGAAATCAAAGAAGGATATTTAGAAATTAGAGAAGTGTCTACTGGTAAAGTAATTACAGTGATTGAAGTGCTTTCTCCCACCAATAAACGCACAAAGGAAGGAAGAAAATCTTATTTAGAAAAAAGAGAAAAAATTTTACAAAGTGATACTAACTTAGTAGAAATTGATTTAATTAGAAGTGGCGATAAAATGCCAATACTGACAAATATTACGGATACAGACTATCGGATTTTAGTTGTCAGGTCTGATTGTTTACCCTCGGCTCAATTATTCGCCTTTACTGTAAGAGAAGCTATCCCTAACTTTACTATTCCCTTAGCAAAACAAGAACAAGAAGTAGAATTAAATTTACAGAATTTATTGCTAGAAATATATGACCAAGCCGGATTTGAATTGACCTTAGATTATAATCAACCTCCTGTACCAGAGTTGTTGGTAAAAGATAGAGAATGGCTGGATAGATTATTGAAAGAACAAGGAATAAGAGAGTAAATATTCAAAGTGAATTATGAAAGTGATCGCTCTTGGGGAATGAGGAAGGGCGATCGCTTTATAATAGAATATGAAAAATAAACCGCCACTATGTAAAAAATATGACACACTCTTCACCCGAAAGAATAGTCAGACGTGGAAGAGTATTCCCGGAAATTCAGTGGACAGAAGCCCAAAAAGCCAAAGATAGAGCCAGAAGACAAGCATTTTATGAGCGTTGTTGGGTAATTTTTGAGCGTTTAAAACCAGAAATACTGGATAAATATTCTGGCTGGTATATTGCCATTGAACCTGATAGCGGTGATTATTTTATTGACCAGGATAAAGAAGTAGCCAGTAAAATGGCTAGAGAAAAACACCCTCAAGTGATTCATCATATTTTTGGCATTAACGAAACAGGTGTAAGTGGCAGAATATGATTGAGGGAAGATTTGGAGAATATGGACAAATTTATTTTGAAATAGATTTAATTGCAGGGGATGGCTTGAGTTTTCCTGTAGAAACAATGCTAGATACAGGATTTACTGAGTTTTTAGCCATGAACAAACAAGATATAGAAAGTCTTGATTGGCAGTTTTTAAATCAAGATAAATTGAGAACTGCTCAAGGAGAAACTGAATTTGATGTTTATAGCGGTAGAGTTATTATAGATAATCAAGAATGGGAAATTCCTGTATTTGCTGGAGATGAAATACAGGAAATTTTATTAGGTTCTCGATGGTTGAAATCATTTATTTTAGTTGCTGATCATAGTCAAAATAGAGTTACATTAGATTACATATAAAATATGTGGTGTTACTGAATAAAAGGATGAATTAATTTATTAGTGCGATTTGGCGATCGCTTCCACGGTCACAGTTTTAAATGCGATCACCTACGGTGGGCGGAACGCCATCGCATTTTTGGTCAGTGCTGGCAAGGACAAACTAATTATAAATTTGAGTGAAAGCGATCGCCATTAATTGGGGATCAAGCATAGGAATACCTAATACCTAAGCAAAGTTCCGCATAGCATCACTCACCAACTGGTGCTTCTGGGGATTACTTGCTCACTGCATAGCAATAACAGTCTCGTGGCTCTTGAGATATATTTGGATGAATAAACCACCGTTTTAATATCCCTTCTCTGTGCATTCCAACTTTCTCCATAACCCTCACTGAAGCGGAATTTTCGAGGTCACAAACAGCCCAGACTCGATAAATCTCATCTTGTTCTAATGCCCAATCTGTTAATACTTGGACGGCTTCTGGCATATATCCTTTACCCCATTCTGATTTTGCCAGAACATATCCTAAATCTGCTTTAAAGTTATTGAAGCGAATTTCTACCATGCCAATGAGTTGAGCATCTTCCTTGCGAATCAGGACATAAGGAAATGCAGAAGCATTAGACCACACTGAGATACATCGGCTGATCCATTGATGGGTTTCTTCAATCGATTGATGGGGTCGCCAACTTGTATATTTAGCTACTTTTATATCTTGTGCGTATTGCTTGAAGATTAATGCTGCATCTTCAGCAACTGGTTGTCTTAAGGACAATCGTTGAGTTTCAAAAGTTAGTGGCGGTTTCATTCACACTCTTCTATTTCCATAACATCCTTATTTAGAGTAACTAATTGTTATGCTACGCTACCCGATGATATAGAGGTCAGTGTTTAATCAGCCATTGCAATACAATGTATCGCTAAACTAAACTAAGTTTATGGACTTAGTTCTTCAAAAGTATGGAAAGTGTAAATATCCATCAAGCCAAAACAAACCTCTCACGCTTGTTGTCTCGTGTGGAACTTGGAGAAGAAATTATTATTAGGACTTACGCAAAATATCTCTCAAACTCTCATTTCTCCGTGAACTCTGCGCCTCTGTGGTTCGATTTTCCGTAGCTTGTGCGTAAGTCCTGATTATTTCCAACAGAGGAATCCCAATTGCCAAGTTGGTTCCGTTTCATAACCCATCTAATCGGCGAGCTAGTTTAGGGTTAGGCCGAGGACGCTTTATTGTACCATTCGACTTTGATGCGCCTTTGCCAGAAGATATATTGGCAGCATTTGAGGGTGGAGAAGATGATATTGCGTTTGATGCCTACTCAGTTCCATTTGCCGTAGGCTGTGCGTAAGTCCTAAGGGTGTTAGGATTTTGCTAACTGACACCCTACACCCTGATACCCCTATACCCCAATACAGTTCAGTTAAGGCAACAACTTAGAATGGTGTAGGTTGGGTGGAGGAACGGAACCCAACATTCATGCATACTTTGTTGGGTTACGCTATCGCTACACCCAACCTACTATTCTGACACCCTACACCCCTATACCCCTGATTTCACGCAACGGGAATGATATTTAATTCCTGTCTCACCAAATCAGGAATTAATGAAGGACGTTCAGCTACCGGGACTTCTGCTTCTTTGAACGCTGCTAATTTACTTTGGGCTGTGCCGAAATTGGGGTCACGGCCAATGACTGTGGCGAGAGTTCCTGTTTGTCGCCAATTTTTCGCAGGCGGTACTTGTCTACCAGCGATGTAAGCAATTACAGGTTTATCAATTGCTTCTGTAATATATCTGGCGGCGGCTTCTTCACTACCGCCACCAGGTTGACCAACTAAGACAATTGCTTCTGTCGTTTCATCTTCATCTAAAATTTGTAGCCATTGTAAAAATGAAGAACCAACAATTGCATCACTACCAATGCTGACGCTAATTGATTGTCCTAAACCTGCTTTGGTTAATTCTCTGGCGATTTCATAGGTAAGGGTACTGCTACGGCTAACAATTCCCACAGGGCCGGGTGTATAAAATTCGCTCGGATGAGTGCCTAAAAGAATTTTGCCAGGTACGATAATTCCGGGACTATTTGGCCCGACAATCAAAGTTTCGCAGGCTTCGGCTTTGCGGAGTAACTGCACCATATCTAATGGTGGTACACCAGCTGAGATAATAATAATTTGCCGAATATTAGAGGCGATCGCTTCTAAAGCTGCATCTAATACCTGATAAGGATGGACGCAAATAATTGTGGTGTCAATTGTGCCAAACTGCGCCACGACTTCTTCTACTAAATCAAATACAGGTAAATCATATTGCTGTTGACCACCACCACCAGGATTTACCCCAGCTACCAAATTTGTGCCGTAGCCCTTCATTTGGGCAATATGAGTGGCGGAAATAAATTCACTGAAGCCTTGAATAATTACTTTACTATCTGGCGTGAGATTCATAAAAAAATGCAGTTTTAACTTTTAGTTTTGATAGTTTTGAGGGATTGATAGGCACTTGGTTTGGCCAGTCGCACAGCTTGAGCGACTGCTTCATCTAAATCTTCAACTAATATCAGTTGACCTTGATTTTCCAGGGTTGCCAATAAATCTTTCGCTGCATTTAATTCTGAACCAGCTAGACGAATTACTAAGCGGGGAATATCTATCTGTTGGTAGTTGCGATGATTCCGAGTGGCAAATTCTTGTGTATGGTCGTGAATAAATTTGGCAATTACTTCTGCGGCGGCTTCGGGTTTGGGTATACTGCCGAGGAGGTTAATTAAAATTACTTGAATGCTGGGGTCAGCTGTGAGAATTTCTAGACCTTTAGCCAAGCGATCGCAAAATGTAGTCGGGGAAGTATCACTTAAAAAACCATGTCGCAGATTCATCGAATGACCTGGATTTCCGCCTGTGCTGGTAACTAAATCAAATGTCGCCATTACTGAACCCGTACCATTGCCCAGTATGCCAATTTTGCCGTGGTTGTCTCCACCACTCCAATCTTTTGCTCGGCCGTTGGTTTGATTATGACTGTGGCGATTGTTAATTTTTGCGGCTATTTCACTAATTTCGGGATGACGACTAATTGACCGCTCATTAATACTGACTTTGCCATTTAAAGCCATCACTTCATCAGCCGCATTCACGGCGAGGGGGTTAATTTCTACTAAGTCCAAATCTTTTTGGATAAATAATTCATACATTTTCTCCACCACATTGCTAACTGACTGCATCAGTGTGCCTTGGAGTCCCATTTTTAAAGCCAATCGCCGCGCGTAAAAGGGCGAAAATTCCTGTTCGACGACGACATACTGCATTTTCTCTCCCGCCGATTCCCAGTCAATATCGGCTTCTTTGCAACCTAAAAGGACTGGGCGACAGACTGCGGTATCTAAAACTACAGCTAGGTAAAATTCTTGTTTGCTATCGTATCTCGTTTCTGCTAATAAAACTTCTGGTAACTCGCCCCAAATTGGCAAATTGAAGATGGTTTGGGCTGCGGCGATCGCATCGATTGTTGTTTCGACGATTCGCACTCCGCCGGCGTGGATTCTTTCGCCAGCATACACCTGAGATTTGAGGACAATGGGATAGCGAATCTTTAATCGTTTGAGGTCTGTGGGGTGGTCGATTCTTTGGGAAGGCAACACCGGAATACCTATTTGCCTAAACCATTCTTTAACTTGATACTCTAATAAATCCATTGTTATGCACCTGATGTTTAAATTCCTCAGAAGTATTTTGGTGCTGTTGTTTATTTTTTACAGCAATATAATGGTCTGATCAAGCCTAGTTTATCTGTATAAATTAATTTTTGATGGATCAATTCTATCGAATTTGGCAAATCTAGCCATTATTTTGTATCATTAATCCATTGCTTTAGAGCTATAGAATGTAATTAATATCCTCAGGGGAATTGCCAGCATATAACAAAACTAGCAACTATGTCAAAAAACTCTGGTATAGTGTTTTTTCTACCATTTGAGATAATTTTGTCACTGATATAACAGTTATACTTAATTTGTAAACTTACTCATCCAATCAGGCGATCGCTAACTCTCACTACCGATTGTTGAGGCTGTATCGGGAAATTTTGAGATATTATGTAGCATTCTGCTGAGGTTTGTAAACTACTCAAAGAGGCAGAAAATAGGTATAAGTTTTGTTGCCTGATAGCCCCCGGCTATTCATCAAATTTCAATATCTAATCTTTAGTTTATACAAATTAACTATCTTTCTAAAGATAAAAATTTATTCCTGATAATTCTAGATTTTAAATTTATTATTAATTACCTAACTAGTAAATTCGCGCACATCAAATCAACAATTCCTAAAAATACGAATAATTACTGATATCGAATTTTTGCGAAATAGCCAAAATCTGTGTTAGAAAGTTGGTCTATTTTATTTTCGGCTGTGGTTGGTTAAATTGTGCATCTGCATTCAACAAACGCAAGTGATTCTTCTATTTCCCTCAAAGATAAAAAAACAATTATAGATAACCAGCGGGAACGCTCTATGAAAGTAGCAGTCCAGCAGGAAGATTTACAGCTTTTAGCCCGAACCTTGCAAGAGCAAGTTCTTGCACAAGTTCCATCTGGTCAAGTCTTCCAAATTAAGTGTGCTGTCAACAAAGACGAGTTGATGATTCTTATTCAACATCCAGTCGGCTTAATAGTTGACATCGAGCAAATTTTTGCTGTGCTTGAAGACGCATTACAGTCGCTACCAAGTTACAGCGAACAACGGGTGCAGTGTTTCTTGCGGATGAATGGCGAAAAATTGCCTTATGCCAAACGAGAAATTACCATCAAACACCAGGAAAAAGAAGATACTCATCCAGAGCCAGAAAACACTACACAATTGCCTGATGCCGAGTTATTTCCACCTTTAGGCAACCAAGGGGGCTGGGCGCAGGATGTATTACCGGATGCGGAGTTATTTCCACCTCTGGGAAACCCTGATGAATCGTTTGTGAATGAAAATTTAACCGCCGAACCCGAAGAAGAAATATTTGACCCCCTAGCCGATGCACCAGATATAACTACTCTCAGACACAAACGGCTGGTGATTTCACCACTGTTGCTAGGTGGAGGGTTGTTAGGAATTATTGTGTTGGGCATTAGTGCATATTTATTAACTCGCCCTTGCGTGATGTCTGAGTGTAAAGAAATAGCAGACGCAGAGCAACTCAAAACAGAATCTCGGCAACTAATGTACCGCGCTAAGTCAGAAAAAGAATTATTAGCCGTCAAAGACAAGTTAGAAACAACTAGCAACGCTTTGACAGTGATTCCCCAATGGTCGCCGCGTTATCAGCAAGCCGAGGAACTCAAAACAAGTTTGTCTGGACAGTCCCAAAAGATTAGCCTAGTAGTTTCCGCTTTACAGACAGGAGCTAATGCCGAGCAGAAAACTCTCACATCTCAAAATAGTTTAAAGGAATTGCAAGCTCAACAACACCTGTGGCGACAAGCCATCGCACCTTTAGAAGCTGTTAATCCTAACAGTGAACTTTATGGGTTCATTCAGCCAAAATTGTTAAAGTATCGCATCAATTTGCAATCTGTTAATAAGCAGTTAGCTGTTCAAGAGCGATGGATACAAAAACTCGCGGCGGCGAAAGTTGTCGCTCAGGTTGCTAGCAAGCAAGAAACTGCTGCTAAAACATTGCGCGATTGGCAAAAGGCCGAATCTACTTGGCAAGTTGCGGTGAATGCTTTGATTATTATTCCGGCTAGTAGCCCTGCCTATCCAGAAGCACAAAAGCTCTTAATTGAATATAAACCCCAATTAGCCAAAACGCGCGATCGCGCCACCTTAGAAAAATTAGCAGCCAAAAGCTATCTGCAAGCAGTTGACATTGCCAGACAAGCTAAAGCCTACGAAAAATCTAATCAATGGCAAGCTGCTGCCGCCTACTGGGAGCAAGCGTTACAAACAGCGAAAAATGTTGCTCAAGATAGCTTGTACTACGCCCAAGCCCAAAGTCTGGTTGCACCTTACTCAGCTAGCCTCCAACAAGCACAAGCAAAAGTCCAACAAACTAATAATTTGCAACAAACTCGCCTCGACTTAAATAAAACTTGTACTAGTGAAATTCGCATCTGCACCTTCACTATCAACAATACAGGGATTATTGTTACTACTACCCCTGAGTACGAACAAACCATCCAAACTAATTTGACACAAGCCAATCCTGAAAATCCTAACCCAGCAATTGGAGTCACAAATCACTGGCAAGTTTTACAAGAAGCCCTCAGCGTTATTGGTGAGAATGCTAATTTACCACTGGTGATTTACGATTCTCGTGGTCAGGAAGTTTATGTCCGCACACCAGGCTAAATCATCAAATTTGAGATTTTGGATTGTTGTGTTTCACTGCGTTATACCAGTTTTTTATGAAGCTGCATAGAATCAGATCCCCCCTAGCCCCCAGCAGGACTGTTTCATTCCCTAAAAGTCCATAATTTACAAGCGTATCAATCAAAAAAGTCAGGTAGTTCAACAACTTAATTTCCTGATGAACCAGGCGATCACACTTAAATTTTCTGCTTGAAACAGTAATTTTTCGATTGCCGACTCACTAAAATTTTTGGCTGATACTCTTGACAAAATCCTCATCTGAGCGAATGAAACAGCCCTGGGGGCTAGGGGGGAACCGGAAAAACATATATCCCACATTCCGCACTTCTATCTATTCATGTAGAATTAAATTACAACTTAACGCGTATAAGCAAATATGCTACAGACAATAATACTTTTTCTATACACAGGGAATATGAATAATTGTTTCAAATAGTTAAGATAACCTTGCAAAAGTGTTTTGTGGAACAATAAAGAGTTAGGAAATTTGCAATTTAGGGGATGGGGTTAGCACCATTGGTAACAAGTTAAAGCTGTAAGGCAGTAGTCAAGGGGATTTGGGAAGGTGGCTGAAAAAAATTCAGGTGTGCCTCGTTGTTTCTCAGGGAAGGGCGCAACGATGAGCTTCATGTTTGGTTTTCTTTGGCGTTTAACAATGCCTAAATCTTGATTTTCTAGTGCAGCAAAATATTTGGTAGGGTCAGTTGCCTTACCTTTTTGATGGTATCTCTATCAAGAGTTGGGAAACCGCACAGGCTGGTTTTGTCTGTGTGCAAGATATTGAAAGGATTCCTTTGCAAAAATGATAATCATTATTATACTGGATTTTAATAATGATTATCATTTTATTTACATGTCCATCAAACCCTCACACATCACACAACGTCCCCGGCGTTTGCGTCGGACTGCAACACTGCGGCGAATGGTGAGAGAAACGACGCTGAGTGTAGATGACCTGATTTATCCCATGTTTGTTATGGAAGGGGCAGAGCAAAAAGTAGAGATTACTTCTATGCCAGGATGTTATCGATATTCTTTAGACTTGCTGCTCAAAGAAATCGCCGAAGTGTCTAGCTTAGGAATAAATGCGATCGCACTTTTTCCTGTCATCCCCGAATACAAAAAAGACGACACAGGAACTGAAAGCTACAACCCAAAAGGATTAGTCCCACAAACCATTGAAGCTATCAAACAAGCCGTTCCTGAAATTGTCGTCATTACCGACGTTGCTCTTGACCCCTTCACCACACACGGCCACGATGGTTTAATCGATGAAAACGGCACTATCTTAAATGACCAGACAGTAGAAGTGTTAGTCAAAATGGCACTGGCACAAGCCGCAGCTGGAGCCGATTTTGTCGCTCCTTCCGATATGATGGATGGCAGAGTCGGCGCAATTCGTCAAGCCTTAGATGCTGAGGGTTATAGCAATGTAGGGATATTGGCATACTCCGCCAAATACGCCTCTGCCTATTACGGACCTTTTCGGGATGCTTTAGATTCCGCTCCCAAATTTGGCGACAAAAAGACTTATCAAATGGACATAGCCAATGCTAGAGAAGCCTTAAAAGAAGTCCAACTAGACATTGCTGAAGGTGCAGATATTGTTATGGTGAAACCTGCACTGGCTTATCTAGATATTATTCAACAAATCCGCCGCACTACCCAATTACCGATTGCTGCATACAACGTCAGTGGTGAGTACGCCATGATTAAAGCCGCTGCACAAATGGGTTGGATAGATGAAAAACAAATGATCTTAGAAAGCTTAACCAGTATAAAACGTGCGGGCGCAGATTTAATTTTGACCTACTTCGCCAAAGAAGTCGCGTTGATTAAGAAGTATGAAGTCTGAAATTATCTTTGTTTCCCTTCAAGCATGAAAAATGACTAAAAACATTGACTTGGCTATTGTTGGTGCAGGGCCTCATGCGCTGACTGTAACTACCCATTTGTTGCAAAAACGACAATCAATCAGAGGTAGATTTTGGGTATTTGACCCCAGTGGGATGTGGATGAGTCGCTGGAAGCAGCAATTTGCAGCATTTGAAATTCCGCATTTGCGCTCACCCGCCGTGCATCATCCCGACCCCAATGCGTTTGCTTTACGCAAGTTTGCGGAACCTCGTCCCCATGAGTTATTTGCCCCCTATGATTTACCAGGGACGCAATTATTTGCAGATTTTTGCCAAGATGTCATTCGAGTTTGGCAGTTGCAAAACCAAGTTATTCCTTTAGGGGTGAGGAGTATTGAACCCTTACCTGATCGTGTGCGTTCTCGATTTCGGCTATGTTTGCAAGACGGACAAGAAGTAATAGCACAGCGGGTAGTGTTAGCCACAGGTAGTGCTAAACAACAAATACCTGATTGGGTGAAAAACATTCCAACATATCCATCAGATAGACTTTGCCATTCCCAAACAATTGATTTGAGGAAATTGCAGTTGGCGGGTCAGCGAGTATTAATTGTTGGTGGTGGGTTGACGAGTGGACATTTGGCACTAGGGGCAATTGCTCGTGGTGCAAAGGTGCATTTACTCCTTCGGCGACAGTTAGCAGAAAAGTTGTTTGATGCGGAACCAGGTTGGTTGGGGCCAAAGTATCTCAAAGATTTTTTTGCTGAATCAAATTGGCAGCGACGCTTTGAGATGATTCAGCAAGCGAGAAATGGTGGTTCGATGACCCCGGCGATCGCTACTCAACTGCGGCGACAAATGCGTAGTGGTAACATCAGAATTGACGAAAACTGCCAAATTGTCAAAGCTCAATGGTTGGGTGAAAGTTGGCACATTCAATGTAGTGATGGTAGCCAACATGAGTGTGATTATATTTGGCTGTCTACTGGGACTAAATTTGATGTCACCACTGAACCTTTATTAAAAAATATTCTAGCGGCTTACCCTATTCCCATCGTTAAAGGCTTGCCAGTATTAGATACTTGTCTGCGTTGGCCTGGCTGTGAATTATTTATTATGGGTGGTTTAGCTGCGCTGCAAGTAGGGCCGACAGCCAGAAATTTATCAGGTGCAAGAATGGCGTGTGAAAAAATTGTCCCAGCCATTGTGAAACCGAGTGTCGCTTTTTCTCCCACTGTGATGAGCGTACAAGCAAGCTAATCAATTTTGGGCAATTTTCCTAATTTCAAAATTAGTGAGGTAGTGAATTCTTGGTGTTGTCCACTAAATTTTGACTGCAATCAAACCACAGCAATTTTGCTAATCATCAAAGGTAGAGATAATTAATGACTCAAGTAACAACTCCAACTGAAAATTTCAGCCTAGATATCCCCAAACATGGAATGCCTGTAACTATTATCACGGGTTTTTTAGGCAGCGGCAAAACCACTCTCCTCAATCAAATCCTCAAAAATAAACAGGATTTAAAAGTTGCTGTGCTTGTGAATGAGTTTGGTGATATTAACATAGATAGCCAATTATTGATTTCTGTAGATCAAGATATGCTTGAACTCAGCAATGGCTGTATCTGCTGTACGATTAATGATAGTTTAATTGATTCTGTTTATCGAGTATTAGAAAGAGAAGAACGAATTGATTATTTAGTCATTGAAACCACAGGAGTTGCCGACCCACTCCCCATTATTTTAACTTTTTTGGGGACAGAGTTAAGAGATTTAACCAGCCTTGATTCAATTTTAACTGTAGTAGATTCTGAAACATTTAACCAAGAGCATTTTCAAAGTGAAGCAGCTTTAAAGCAAATTACCTATGGCGATATTATTCTCCTGAATAAAACTGATCTAGCAACTCCCGAAAAAATTACAGAAGTAGAAAACTTTATTCAAGATGTCAAACCCGATGCGAGAATTTTACACACCAAATTTGGGGAAATAGCATTACCATTAATTTTGAATGTGGGTTTAACGCCAAAAGATGAGTATATTCCTTATGATGATGATGATGATCATGATCATCATCATGGGCATGACCATCATCACGATCATCACTCACATCATTTAGAAAATGATGGATTTATTTCAATTTCTTTCCAAAGTGAGAGAGCCTTTGATGTGCATAAATTTGAGAATTTTTTGACTGAAGAAATGTCAGCAGATGTATTTCGCGCTAAAGGAATTTTATGGTTTAGTGATAGTGAGTTGCGCCATATTTTTCAATTGAGTGGCCCTCGTTATAATTTACACGCTGATGAATGGCTAACTCCACCAAAAAATCAAATAGTTTTTATTGGAAGAAAATTAGAGCCTCAACAAATTTATGCACAACTTACTGAATGTTTGATATGATTAAGAAGTATTAAGTTAGTTAAATTAGTTAATAGTCATTTTGCCTATCTGACTATCAACTAATTTCAAAATTTCTCCCAATTAAACAATAAAATGACTCTATCGATTCGTCCCGATATTCATTCTGCTGCTCAAGTAGTTTCATCTTTACCTACTCAGCAGTTACCAAAAGTCACAGAAGCAGAAATGGTGCAAGCTGTACGTACTTTGCTGATTGGATTAGGCGAAAATCCTGACCGAGAAGGATTAATAGATACTCCCAAGCGAGTTGTCAAAGCTTTGCAGTTTCTCACTAAAGGGTATCATGAATCTTTAGATGAACTGCTCAATGGTGCAGTTTTTACAGAAGATGCCAATGAAATGGTATTAATTCGGGATATCGATATTTTTAGTTCTTGCGAACATCATATTTTACCGATAATTGGTCGCGCTCATGTTGCTTATATTCCTAATGGTAAGGTGATAGGGTTATCGAAAATCGCGCGCATTTGTGAAATGTACGCGCGACGTTTACAAGTGCAAGAACGTCTAACTTTACAAATTGCTGATGCGTTGCAAGGGTTACTCAAACCCCAAGGAGTTGCTGTTGTGGTCGAAGCTACCCATATGTGTATGGTGATGCGCGGTGTGCAGAAACCTGGTTCTTGGACTGTGACTAGTGCAATGCGTGGTGTGTTTGCAGAAAATGGGCGGACTCGTGAGGAGTTTATGAATTTACTGCGACACAATGCTAATTTTTCGGCTTAACAAATCAGGGAAAAATTAAGTAGAGACGTTGTATACAACGTTTCTACTCAGTTGCGGCTTTCATTGGTAAATTGACGGTGAAAATTGCTCCTTGTCCTTTTCCTGGGCTTTCGGCGGTGACTGTACCGCCGTGTAATTCTACTAAATGACGGACAATTGCTAGTCCTAATCCTAACCCGTTGTGCGATCGCGTAGTGGAACTGTCAGCTTGGCGAAAACGGTCAAACACATAAGGCAAAAATTCGGGTGCAATTCCCACTCCCGTATCACTAACTTTAATTTGGATTGTTTCATCTATGCGTTCTATTTGCACAATCACTCTGCCTTGATGGGAGTTGAACTTAACAGCGTTGGAGAGTAAGTTCCAGATAATTTGTTGCAGGCGTTTAGCATCACCGACAACTAATTCTGCATCTGCTGTCACTGTGTAATTGATTTGAATTTCTTTGGCATTAGCAGCATAATGCACACTCTCAATAGCGGCTTCTACTATTGGGATTAATTGCACGGGTTGAGTGTTAAGATGCAGTGTGCCTTGGATGATACACGAAACATCGAGAATATCTTCAATGATTTCTGCTAAGGCTTTGGCGTTGCGACTGATAGTTTCTAAACCTTTACTAATAGTATTTTCATTAAATTTGCGGTTTCTGAGTAACTGCGCCCAGCCAATAATGGCACTTAACGGAGTGCGCAGTTCATGCGAAAGTGTAGCGAGAAACTCATCTTTGAGTCGGCTTGCGATTTCGGCTTCGGTGCGGGCGGCTTTTTCCCGTTCTAATAATTGTTCGCGTTCTTGTTCTGCTTGTTTGCGATCGCTAATATCAAACATAAAGCCATATAGTAATTTTGGCTTACCTGCTATCCGCACGACATTTACAATGTCATATAGCCATATAACTCTGCCATCAGCAGCTAACATTCGATATTCAAATTCGTAATTATCTTTAATTAAAGAAGATTCAATACAATATTTAGTCGCCCATTCTCTATCTTCTGGGTGGATATGTGCTGTCCAAAAATTAGGTTTATACCAGTCGGATAAAGAATAACCAAGTATATCTGTAGTTTGTGGCCCAATATATGTAAAATCGCCTGTAGTAGCATCCGCTTCCCAAGGAATCACACGCACCTTTTCTGTGAGTGTTCGTAATCTAGCTTCACTTTTTTGCAGTGCTTTTTGAGCCTGTTTACTAGCACTTAAATCTAAAACAAAACCAATTATTTGTTCTTGATTATCTGCTAAAGCAGCACAGCCTAGAAGTACAGTTACGCGATTACCATCTTTGCGAATATATTCTTTTTCATAAGGCATCACCTTGCCTTGAATTTGCAGTTGGGAAATTGCCCGTTCACAGATTGCTAAATATTCTGGCGGTGTCATATCTCGCCAACGCACTCGCCCAGCTACTAAATCTTCTCGTGTATAACCTACTATTGTTAAAAAAGCATCATTAGCATCAATAATTTCTCCTGTTATATCAGCAAAAATTACACCAATAATGTTGGCATCTACTAAACTTCTAAACTTAGCTTCAGTGGCATTTAGTTTTTGCAGACTGACTTCTAAACGCTGCTTGGCATCACGTAATTCGGAACTTAAAATGCTCATTAGTGTTGCTACTAAGACAAACAAGCTTAAACGCACTAAACTATCTTTATCTACAATCAGCAGCGAATATTTTATTTCTAAAAAAAAGAATTTAACAGTTAAAACAGATAAACCCGTAGCAAGCAATCCTGGTTTGATGCCACCATACCAAGCACTGATGACTACAGCAGCAAAAAATAATAAAAATATAGTTGGTTGGAGCAATGGCTGTAGTAATAGTGTGAGCAACACTGCAATGCTGACAACTAGCACTGCTACAGTGTATGTTGCAAACAAAAAGCGTATTCCTTTCAAGTAGCTTCTCCTTTGATGCTGCTAGCTAAAAGTACTTCTTTAGATAGATGAAGCATTTTTGGTTTGCCAGAGATATTGGCATAGCCATTGCTTAATATCTATTTTGCACCCAGAATTCCTGTATACATATAGTTTTAGGTATTTATCTATCTAAAGACGTAAAATTACAATTAGTTTTTTGCAAATAGTTACAAATGTATGTTATTCAAATCACGCGAAATTTAAATAAACTTTTGTCTATCAACCAAAATAAGTTTAAACTCACTCACAATCAAGTGATAATTTGATTTGTGAATATGTGTATTTTAAGGAAATTTATAATTAAAAATGCTGCTTTTGATATTCTTGATCAGGCTAATTTTTAAAACATCAACTATTAAAATCTGCACACGCCACTGAAGGAGTCGGGAAAACTGCCTAGCGCAGTGGCTATTCTGGGGTTTGATTTGTTAAATTGCGAATTTTTGCGTAAGTCCTGATGTATACAAACACCCCTTGGAGAAATTTTCAGTAATCATACTCATTTTGCGTTATTAATAATCAAGAAGGAACTGAGACAAGAAACTCATCTTCTTTCACGCCTCCTACAGTCTGCTTCTACCAACTGACAATGGCTCGCACTTCCAGATTAACTTTCGATCGCGGTACATTAATTTTGCACCCACCACCACGCGGTAAAGCTTGGATGGATTATGCTACCTGGGATGACCGTGTGGAAAAGTTTCGGATTCCGGGGATTCGTTACCGCGCTTTAGTAGAAGCACTGCAAGCGGAAGATGTAGATTTTATCGATGAGGCAAAAGCATTTTATCCGATAGAGTTGGTGGCGAGTTTAGAAATGGAACCTTACCCCCACCAAAGTGAAGCTTTAGCGGCTTGGAAGTTGGCGGGGAGACAAGGTGTAGTAGTGCTACCAACGGCGGCGGGTAAAACTTATCTGGCACAGATGGCGATGCAAGCCACACCCCGCACTACGTTGATTGTTGTCCCAACTTTGGATTTGATGCACCAGTGGTATGCACATTTAGTGGCGGCTTTCCCCGATGCTGAGGTGGGGTTACTAGGCGGCGGTTCGCGGGATCAGACAGCGATATTGGTGGCGACTTACGATAGCGCAGCGATTCATGCAGAAGCTTTGGGCAATAAATATGCTTTGATTATTTTTGATGAGTGCCATCATTTACCGACAGATTTTAGCAAGGTAATTGCCGAATATGCGATCGCACCTTATCGGTTAGGATTATCAGCTACACCAGAACGCACAGATGGGAAACACGCTGATTTAAATATTTTGATTGGTCGAGAGGTATATCGTAAACGTGCGGAAGATTTAGCGGGGAAAGCCTTAGCTGAACATGAAATTGTCCAAATAAAAGTGAAATTATCCCAACTAGAGCGCGAAAGATACAATCAATTAATTCAAACGCGCAATGATTTTTTACGCCAATCGAAAATTTCTTTGGGAAGTATTCAAGGTTGGCAAATGTTTGTGCAGATGAGTGCGCGATCGCAAGTTGGCCGTAGAGCTATGTTAGCACATCGTGAAGCCAAAGAAATCGCTTTAGGAACTGATGGTAAGTTGCGAATTTTAGCGGATTTATTAGCCACCCATTATCCTGAACGAGTGTTAATTTTCACTGCTGATAATGCGACGGTTTATAAAATTTCCCAAGACTTATTAATCCCGGCAATTACTCATCAAACCCCAGTCAAAGAACGCCATGAAATCTTAACCAAATTCCGCGAAGGTGAATATAATACTTTAGTGGCTTCTCATGTGTTGAATGAAGGTGTTGATGTCCCGGCGGCTTCGGTGGCAATTATTCTTTCGGGAACAGGTTCAACACGGGAATATATTCAACGTTTGGGGAGGGTTTTACGTAAGGGAAATGTGGAAAATAAACAAGCGATTTTGTATGAGGTAATCGCAGAAGATACGAGTGAGGAAGGGACTTCGGCGCGGCGACGAGGGGAAGATTACGAACCGCAGAGGCGCGGAGGACGCACAGAGAAGAAAGGGAATTTGCAGGTGGTCTATGGAAGTGGTAAGGAAAAAGGTTTAAAAGCGGCAGAACAATTAGAAATAAAATATTCAACTAAAAATTCACAAGATGTTACCAACGGAGTTACTAAGCCATCGCCTAAACGGAGAAGAAATCATTCCGAAGAGGCTGAAGATTGATGATAAACATTTGGCATTGACTAATGAATTAATTGCGTGTTTTCAAGCGGCGCAAGGTAAAACTCAAGGGGAGTTAGAAAAGCAGCTTTTAGATTTAGAAGGTGATGCTACAGATTATCGGATAAAACGGGGATTAGCTTATATTATCAAAAGCAATTTTTGTACTTTTGAAGTAGTAAGTCCTTTGGAACCACCAATGTTAAGAGAACGGGTTTTTGCTTTGGCGGCGAAGTCTGTTGCGAGTCGAGAATCAACCCAAGCAACTTTAAGCAAAATCGCTGATGAATTAAGTCAAGAATTAGAGCGAGAAGTTTTGTTAGAACAGGTGCAGACTGGTTTGTATGCTGACTTATCAGAAAATAAAATTTTGACGCAATTTGATACCCCTTCGCCTGTAGATATCTTAAATAGATATAATTTGTCTCAAGTGCAGGGAATTTTTTATAAAGCGAGTCAGTTAGTGTTAAATGCTCATCGCAATGTACCGGGAGAATATAAGCTGTTATTTCGCTATTTAAAATTATTTCAACTTATGGCTTATATAGAAGGTGATGCTGACCACGGCTTTACAATTACGGTAGATGGGCCGACGAGTTTATTTAATCCTAGTACGCGTTATGGGTTGGCGATCGCTAAATTAATTCCGGCTTTACTGCATGTTACAAAATGGAGTCTTTCAGCTACATTACAAACCCGTGATGTTTACACAGATACATGGAAAACAGGCAGATTTACTCTCAATTCTGAATGTGGTTTAGTATCGCATTATTCTAAAGGTAAGCCTTACGATAGTATGCTAGAGGCTTCTTTTGCTGATAAATGGGATGCTTTAAAAACTGATTGGGTGTTAGAGCGAGAAGTTGATTTAATTCCTATTCCTGGAAGTGTCATGATTCCTGATTTTCGCTTAGTGCATCCTGATGGGAGGGAATTTTTATTAGAAATCGTTGGTTATTGGCGACCAGAATATTTACAAAAGAAATTTTCGCAGGTGCGGCGGGCAGGATGTGATAATTTGATTTTGGCAATTTCTGAGCGGCTGAATTTAGACAAGGCTGGCGTAAAATTAAATGATGTACCAGCAAGAATTGTCTGGTTTAAAGATAAGTTATTGCCCAAGTCTGTGTTAGCAGTAATGGAATAGGGTATTAAAGTAGATATTGCTCAAAATTTGGGTTTTGCGAAATTGGGCAAATAGAATTGTAGTTTATATCAAAGATAGTTTTTCACTATCTCAAGATAACTCTAAAGAGTGATGGGTAGAGATAAATTTACTTGTATCTCTGCCAAATGTGTGTTGCGATCGCTAGTGAAATAATTCTAAATTAGAATCTTAAGATAACATTAAAGATTTTTAATTATCTATCTGAGGTGCAAGTTAATAGAAAGGAGAATTTGTGAAGTATGGAGATACAGGAAAATTTTCTCAGGAGGTATCACAATGCATAATCTTCGCCTTTACTCTACAGTTCCAAATTCACTCATTATTGATAGTCGCACCCAAAAGCTAAAAGTGCTAGTAGAATGGTGTAAAATCGTTCATGCTTGCTTAGAAGCTGGGCAGGTAGAAGATGCAAAGATTTTCTTAGAGCAAGCAATTGCTGAGGCCGAAATGCCCAGCAACGATTAATCGAAGCTTTATGAAATGTCTCTATATCTTTAGCTAGAGGTTTTGTTGAATTTTTTAGTATGAGCTATCCTACTCATGATAGTAGAGCAGCAATCTTAAAATAAGCTAAAAATTAACTACATAAAAACGGTAATCAAAACCGCTAGCTAGCATATAACCCTGCCTCGGTATCTAAATATCCGAGGTTTTTAATTTTTTCTGTTTTTATAGATAAGTGCTTAAAAACGATAAGCTGTTAAGATTCAAAATTGAATTTGGCACTCAAAAATCTAAACTATCCAGAGTTTTACCAACTTTGGCACAGCAAATAAATCAAAAAGCCACGCAGAGAAAATTGATATCTTTCTCTGCGTAACTTTGCGCTTTCCTCAACATTCCTCTGCGTTAAACAACAATCTCGCCACTCATTCGCTGTTCCAACAAATCCAACAACCCATCTACATCTTGACCAACTTGGGCAAAACATTCAGGCGGTGTTGGTTCTGATGCAAATTGAATTAACTTAACTTCTCCCTTACCAATACCAATCATCAACACTTCCACTTCTGGCTGATGATGGGCAATAATTCCGATAATTTCTTGCAGCCGATTTTCCACATTCTCGTTTAATTTCTCTACCGCTTCTTGGGGACAATAAACAAAATGCGGAGTCGGCTGTAAATCAATGCCGATAGTACCCTGGCTATCCCCATTTTCTAACCATAATGCCCAAGATAACGCCGCCAATTCTTGTTGATTTGCCTTCACAAACCTATCCAACTGACTACGCCATTTATTATCATCTGTTTCCGGCTGGGTACTACCAAACATCATTTCTTTGCGCCTTTGCGCCTTTGCGCGAAACTTATCTTAAACCACTCTGCACACGCCACAAACTCGCGTAAACTCCATTTCTCTCCAACAACTCCTCATGGGTTCCCGACTCGACTAATTGTCCATATTCCATGACATATATACAGTCGGCATTACGAATTGTGGAAAGACGATGAGCGATCGCAATTGTGGTTCTATCTACTGTAATCTTTTCTAGCGATCGCTGGATAGCGGCTTCGGTTTCATTATCTACAGCTGATGTCGCCTCATCTAAAATCAAAATTGGCGGATTCTTTAACACTGCACGAGCGATCGCAATTCTTTGGCGTTGTCCACCAGATAACTTTTGTCCCCGTTCCCCGACAATTGTCTCATAACCTTGGGGCAGATGTTGAATAAATTCATGGGCTTCTGCCACCTTCGCCGCTTGGATGATTTCTTCGGTAGTCGCATCAAACGTGCCGTAAGCAATATTCTCCGCTACCGTACCGTGAAACAGAAACACATCTTGGCTAACTAAGCCAATACAACGGCGTAAATCACGCAAACCTAAGTCTTGAATATCAATTCCATCTACCGTAATACTGCCGTTTTGTACCTCATAAAACCGCAGTAACAGCTTCACCAGAGTACTTTTCCCGGAACCCGTCGAACCAACAATGGCGATGGTTTTACCAGCCGGAATCAGCAAAGATAAATCAGTAATTACCGATAATCTATCTTTATAGGCAAAAGTCACATTTTTAAACTGCACTTCGCCACGCACTTTCTCCACAGGTAAGGCGATATTTCCCGGATGAATGGCAATTGGTGTATCTAATAAATTCATCACCCGGTTAGTTGAAGCCATCGCCCGTTGATATTGGTCAAAGGTATCACCTAACCTAGTTAAAGGCCACAACAACCGTTGAATTAAAAACACCAACACGCTGTAAGTGCCAACAGTCATTTGTCCCGCAACCGCAGCCATTCCACCATATAATAGTAATGCGGTGAAACCAACTAAAATCAGCATCCGAATGAGGGGAACAAATGCAGCCGAGAGTTTAATTGCTTTAGAATTACTTTTTTTGTAAGCTTCACTGTCTTGGGCTAAACGATAGCTTTCATAATCTTCGGCGGTGAAACTTTTAATAGTAGTAATCCCACTTAAATTATTTACCAGTCGCCCATTTAAATAACCTACCTTTTCGCGCACATCAGCGTAACGCGGTGCAAGCAGGCGTTGAAAAGCAAAGGAACCCCAAAGAATAAAGGGCATCGGCGACATCGCCATCCACGCTACACTAGGAGCCAAGATAAAGAAAGCTCCACCAATAATGACTACTGTCGTGGCTACCTGGATAATGTCATTGGCTCCCACATCCAAAAAACGCTCTAGTTGGTTGATATCATCACTAAGGATGGACATCAAACCACCAGTACTGCGTTCTTCAAAATAAGCTAATTCTAAATCTTGTAGATGGTTATAAGCATCCAATCTCAGGTTATGCTGAATATTTTGCGCCAAATTGCGCCAAAGTTTGGCGTAAGCGTACTCAAAAACTGACTCTAGTATCCAGATGACAACCGTGAGTAGGGAAATAATTAAAAATTGTCCAAAGACATCTTTGACACCCAACTGGGCAATGATAGAATCCTGCTGTTTGACTACTACATCCACTGCTACGCCAATTAACCCCGGTGGGGCTAAATCAAAAAGTTTGTTCAGAACAGAACAACCAATTGCCAACCAGATTTCTTTACGATACTGGTGTCCGTAGTCAAGCAGGCGGTGGAGGGGATGCACTGAATGTCTACGCTGGTTTAATATCTGACGAGAATTAAATGCTATGGCCACAGTCGTTTAAAATTGTGTGCATTTGATAATAACACGGAGAGGAAGTATCTGACTTTTGTAAAATTTAGCCAGCCTCAACAGGCAAATATAGTCTCACAATCACATGGGAGTTGCGGGAAAATCCAAAAGGAGATACAACCTTGAGAAATCAACAATTTGGTAATTGGCAAACGACAATTTTAGGAATTTTGTTAGGAATACTGGTGATTATTGGGCTGAATGCCTTTATCATTATCAATCCAGGGCAAGCAGGCGTGATTAGTATTTTGGGGAAAGCTAGAGATGGTGCTTTATTGGAGGGAATTCACTTGAAACCGCCCTTGATTTCCGTGATCGATGTGTATGATTTAACAGTACAGAAATTTGAAGTTCCAGCCGAAAGTTCCACCAAAGATTTACAAAATTTATCGGCACGATTCGCCATTAACTTCCGTCTTGATCCTTCACAGGTAGTAGAAGTGAGAAGAAAACAAGGAAGTTTAGAAAATATAGTATCAAAAATCATTGCTCCCCAAACCCAAGAAGCATTTAAAATTGCAGCAGCCAAAAGAACAGTAGAAGAGGCTATTACTAAACGGAGTGAACTAAAAGAAGACTTTGATAATGCGTTAGGCGATCGCTTAGACAAATACGGAATAATTGTGCTAGATACTAGTGTAGTTGACTTGACTTTCTCGCCTGAATTTGCCAGAGCCGTAGAAGAAAAACAAATTGCCGAACAACGCGCCCAAAGAGCCGTTTATATAGCCAGAGAAGCAGAACAAGAAGCCCAGGCAGAAATTAATCGCGCTAAAGGTAAAGCCGAAGCACAAAGACTTTTAGCCGAGACGCTCAAAGCTCAAGGCGGACAGTTAGTTTTGCAAAAAGAAGCAATTGAAGCCTGGAAAACAGGTGGCGCACAAATGCCAAAAGTTTTGGTTATGGGTGATAAATCCCAAAGTGGTGTACCCTTTATTTTCAACCTGGGGAATGTTCCTAATCAACAGTAGTTTAGGTAAATTAACCAAATATATTTCACAGTGACAATTTTAGGTTAAAGATGGGAGATTTTTTGCTTTATGCCAGGAATCATGCTCACCCACGTTGCTTTCTTTTATAGTCAAGATTCAATCCTAAATCCCAAGTCCAAAATCTAAAATTGATTCTGTTCACCTCACACAAAAGGCAAATTCTCGAAAACCATGATTAAATCTATGCCAAACTCCAACCAACTCCCCCTGACTGTTGCTGATGCTAGAAAATTCCTCAACAAATTCAACTGTTTAGATATTGCCCCAGTCCTTGATAATGCGGAAAAAGCCTTGGTGCGTCAGTCTTTAATTTTAATTACCAAACTTTCTGACTATCAAATATTGGGCATTTGTGCTGACACAGCCGCCGAAGCTCTACTGGCGATGAAAACTTACTCACGGGCTTTAGGTTATGGAGTCCCAGCTGATTTACCCACCACCGAAGGGCCAGTTTATATCAAATTAAACGGCAAAAATGGTCTGTGCTACCTTGATTCCTACGCTGGACATCATCGCGGTGTATTAGTATCTTGCCAATCTTATGATGAAAGAGGAATCAACGAAATGTATGGACATCTACCCCTCGATTTATTTGCCTAAAATTTGGGACAATGTAGGTAAGGTAAGAACCTTGCCTACTGGCGGGCGATCGCAAATAACAAATCTATATTATGAGTATTATTACGCTCCAATCTGTTAAAAAAGATTTTGGTATCAAAGAAATATTAAAAGACGCTAACTTTAGCATTGATGCTAATGATAAAGTTGGTTTAATTGGTACTAATGGTTCTGGTAAATCAACACTATTAAAAATGATTGCCGGGCTAGAAACAGTTGATAGTGGGCAAATTATCACCAACTCCGGTGCTAAAATCATTTACTTACCCCAACAACCAGATTTAGACGAAAGTCGCACAGTTTTAGAGCAAGTTTTTGCTGACAGTGGCGAACAAATGATATTAGTACGCCAATACGAAGAACTATCAGATAAACTCGCCCATTATCCTGAAGATACTCAGTTAATGTCTCGCCTGTCTAGCGTTATGCAAAGAATGGACGCAACAGGCGCATGGGAACTAGAAACTAACGCGAAAATAATTCTGACAAAATTAGGAATTGCCGATTTTGATGCACCCATAGCTACATTATCGGGAGGATATCGTAAGCGCATAGCCTTAGCTACAGCCTTGCTTGCAGAACCAGATGTTTTACTGATGGATGAGCCGACAAACCATCTAGATGCACTCTCTGTAGAATGGTTACAAAGTTATTTAAATCGCTTTCGCGGCGCATTATTATTGATTACACACGATCGCTATTTCTTAGATAAAGTCACCAATCGCATCATCGAAATCGATAGAGGTGACATTTACACCTACACAGGTAACTATTCATATTACCTCGAAAAGAAAGCCCTAGCCGAAGAATCAGCCGCCAGCACTCAACGCAAACATCAAGGAGTATTGCGGCGAGAATTAGAATGGTTAAAGCGTGGCCCCAAAGCTAGAAGTACCAAACAAAAAGCCAGAATTCAGCGCATCCATGCCATGCGCGAAACCGAATTTAAACAAGGTTTAGGCAAAGTAGATATTTCCACAGTCAGCCGCCGCATCGGTAAAAAAGTTATTGACATCCAGAATATTTCTAAAGCTTATAACGATAGAACTCTGATTAAAGATTTTACTTACGAATTCAGCCCCGAAGACCGCATTGGTATTATTGGCGGAAACGGCGCAGGTAAGTCTACTTTAATGAATATGATTACCGGACGTGTACAGCCAGATTCTGGTAATGTAGAGATTGGTTCGACAATTCACATTGGTTATTTTGACCAACATTCCGAAGAATTACTCACAGCTTTGAATGAAAATCAGCGCGTGATTGACTACATCAAAGAAGAAGGCGAATTTGTGCAAATTGCTGATGGCACAAAAATTACTGCATCCCAAATGTTAGAAAGGTTTCTCTTTCCCGGAAACCAACAGTACGCGCCAATTCATAAACTTTCGGGTGGCGAAAAACGCCGTTTATTCTTGCTACGTATATTAATCAGCGCGCCCAATGTTTTAATCTTAGACGAACCTACTAACGATTTAGATGTGCAGACATTAGCAGTCTTAGAAGACTATTTAGAAGACTTTTCTGGTAGTGTAATAGCAGTGTCGCACGATCGCTACTTTTTAGACCGCACTGTAGACACAATCTTTGCCTTAGAAGAAGGCGGCAATATTCGGCAATATCCGGGGAATTATTCAGTTTATCTCGATTATAAAAAAGCCGAAGAAGCAGCACAACAAGAAGCAGCAAAAACTCAAGAAAAACCTAAAAATTCCGCAGCCCAAACAGCTACTCAAACTAAAGATAGCGAACCCAAAAAACGCCGTCGGTTATCCAATTGGGAGAAGCGTGAATTTGAACAATTAGAAGCTAAAATTTCTCAACTAGAAGCCGAAAAAGCTGAAGCCGAAACAGCCATGAATAAAGTTGCGCCAGGAAATTATAGCCAAGTCCAAAAAATCTACGAACAAGTAGAAAACCTCAAACAAGCAATTGATACTGCTACAGAACGCTGGTTAGAATTAGCCGAAATCGAATCTTAAAATTAATGAAGCTGTCTTGAAGTTTTTTTGATTTGTCTTGATAGAGTCTGTCAACCCTTGCTCTTTGGTAAGGGTATTTTTATGATGAGATTATGATGCTGCCATTAAAATATTTTCAACTTTAGCCAGTCAGGTTTAAAATATTGGTTCCATCATTTCTCTTACTAAAATTCCTGTGATACCGTCAACTCAAAACGAATATTTCCCTATGTGTTTGGTGAAAGTTTAGCCTATTTTGCTCTTAGTTTTGGCTGAATACGATGTTAAGTTCATCAATAATTCTGGCTTTGATTTCCACATTGATTAGTCTTGGCGCTGGAGTAATGGTACTATCCATTCTCAAAACACGAAAAATTCTGAAATTATTCAAGATAGCACCAGATAAACTCAGTTGGCGAATCATGTTTTCGCTGATGGTTTTTTTCTTAGGTGGTTATTCCTTATGTATTTATTTAACGATTAACCGCCTATTTGAGTGGATACCCTTACTCACGGGAATGGTTTTCTTTTTTGGCTCATTATTTGTCTTATTTAGTGTTACTATTTATTACAGAACATTACAACGCTTATTTTTAGTTCAAGAACAATATCGCCTAGCCAAAGAAAATGCAGAATCGGCATTATCTAAATTAAAAGAAACACAGCAATATCAAATGCAATTAATTCAACGCGAAACTATGTTAGCGTTAGGAAAAATGGTGGCTGGTGTTGCCCATGAAATTAATAATCCTATCAGTTTTATTCATGGTAATTTACAATATCTGCGCCAATATACTACTGACTTACTCAATCTTTTAGCGACTTATGCCACTGTATATCCTAACCCAGAAGCTAAAATTGCTAAAGCTCTTGCCAACAGCGACCTAAAGTTTATCCATCTAGATTTACCAAAACTGTTAGAATCAATGGAGACTGGGACAACTAGAATTAGTGAAATTGTGGAATCACTCTCTAGTTTTTCGCGCTTGAATGAATCTGACTATAAAAAAGCTGATATTCATCAAGGTATTGATAGTACACTTGTAATTTTGCAACATCGACTTAACCGTTTTGCCAGTAACAACCACGCTATTTCAGTAGTGAAAGATTACGGAAAAATCTCCCGCATTTATTGTAATCCTCGCCTTTTAAATCAAGTATTTCTCAACCTAATTACTAATGCCATTGATGCTTTAACTGAAAAAGAAAGCTTTTTTAATGGTAATAAAGATGAAATCCCAACTATTTGGATTAGCACATTCCAATCCCAGGAAAATCAAGTTACTATCTCAGTTACTGACAATGGCTGTGGGATGAGCGAAGATATTTGTCAAAGTATTTTCCAACCTTTTTTTACTACTAAGCCTGTTGGTCAAGGCACAGGTTTAGGTTTATCTATTTGCCATCAAATCATTGTTGAGCAACATAGTGGCTCTATTGAATGTATTTCCCGGATTAACAAAGGTACTACAATTAAGATAGTCTTGCCTATTAAATAAGTATAAAATATTTCTTAACAGTGTTTAATATTCATAATGCTTGATTCATCCACTCGAGAATTACAAAATAGAGCAATTGAATTTTTACAACAGCATCCTGAACAACGGTTAAAAACTCTCAAGCAATTGGGAATAGGGCGTTATGAGTTTTTAACCAAAATTCAATTAAATGAAGCCAATATAGTGTGTATGATGCGATTCTTACAAAATCCTCAGCAGCTAAAGTTTCCTTATTTAGTTGGGGCTGATTTATCTAATTTGAGATTAGATGAGGTAAATTTTATTAGAGGTAACTTAACTAATGCAAATCTACAACATAGCAGCCTAGTTAATGCTGACCTCCTGTTTGCTAACTTTACGAAAGCAGACTTACGCAACGCTGATTTAACAGGTGCAACGCTGAATGAAACTATTTGGACAGAGGCTTTAGTCGCAGGATGTCAGTTTGGTGAAGGTAGTGGTTTAACTCAGCTACAGTATCAAGATTTAAAGTTGCGCGGGGCTAAATTTACTCATCAAAGTAATGATGATTAAAATCCAAAAAATTATAAGATGATGATACTGAAAATTTTCTGGATAAATTGATGAGTGATTCGATTAAGTTGCCCAAAAAACTGATGCTCTTGGGTTCAGGCGAACTCGGAAAAGAATTCGTAATTGCGGCGCAACGGTTGGGTAATTATGTAATTGCTGTTGACCGCTATGCCAATGCCCCAGCGATGCAGGTTGCTGATTGTGCGGAAGTTATTTCTATGCTGAGTGCGGATGATTTAGAAGCAGTGGTGACAAAGCATCAGCCTGATTTAATAATACCAGAAATTGAAGCAATTAGAACAGAAAAGCTACTAGAATTTGAACAAAGAGGGATTACAGTTATTCCGACGGCGGCGGCGACTAACTACACAATGAACCGCGATAGAATTCGGGAATTGGCAAACAAAGAGTTAGGCATTAGAACTGCTAAATATGGTTATGCTGTCACTTTAGAAGAATTAATCGCAATCTCTGATGAAATTGGCTTTCCCAATGTAGTCAAACCTGTAATGTCATCTTCTGGAAAAGGTCAATCTGTAGTGGCGAATCAAGATGAAGTTGAACAGGCTTGGAATTATGCGATCGCAAATTCTAGAGGTGATAGTCAAAAAGTCATTGTAGAGGAATTTATTAACTTTGAAATTGAAATTACATTGCTGACAATTAAGCAATGGAATGCCCCAACAATTTTCTGTTCACCTATCGGTCATCGTCAAGAAAGAGGCGACTATCAAGAGTCTTGGCAACCAGCAGGCATAGCTGAAGATAAAATCTTACAATCTCAAGCTATAGCGAAAAAAGTCACCGATGCTTTAGGTGGAGCCGGAATTTTTGGTGTGGAATTTTTCATCACTAAAGATGAAGTCATCTTTTCGGAACTTTCACCCCGACCCCATGATACAGGGATGGTGACATTAATTTCTCAAAATTTGAATGAATTTGAATTACATTTAAGGGCGGTTTTAGGCTTACCCATTCCTCATATTGAACAGTTTGGCCCTTCAGCGAGTGCAGTAATTTTAGCCTCAGAAAAATCAGATTCAATTTCTTTTATTGGTGTGGCTGAAGCTTTAGCCCAAAAAAATGTCGATATAAAATTATTTGGTAAACCTTCGGCTCATCCTTATCGCCGTATGGGTGTCGCTTTAGCTCAGGCTGAGAATGTTCAACAAGCAAGAGAAAAAGCCACAACAGCCGCAAGTAAAGTTCAAATTATTTCGACTTGAACAAATTTAAAATCATAGGATGCCCCAAATATGGGGTATTCTCACTCTGGGTGAGAAAAAACTCTACAAATAGATATTTTTAGTATCAGCTAGGGGCAATGAGCTTCTGCGTAGGCTGTGATTTTGTACATCACCAGAATTGGCAACGCTATAAATCAAATAGATATTTTTAGTATCAGCTAGGGGCAATGAGCTTCTGCGTAGGCTGTGATTTTGTACATCACCAGAATTGGCAACGCTATAAATCATAAATTTTAATTTTATTAAATAAATTTAATCTGCTCATCTTCACTGTTTTGTTGTTCGTTTGCTGAATTTTTAGGGAACTCTGAATATCAGGTAGGTTTGCTAACGACTCCAATCTATTTCCCGATATTAACCCACACATTTACATAGTGGGTTCCCCTCAGAAAACTTGCAGGAGAACAAATAACCAACAAGCATGAGCGAAACATCAGAGCAAACCAACCCCCAACAAGCTCAATCTGAGGGGATGGAAGCCAAAACTGAAAGAAATTTCAATTTAATAGAACAAGCCATACATCAATCAATTGAATATGTCCCGATGGGGATAGTCATATTTGATCGAGATATGCGCTATCTAGCTGTCAGCCATAAATGGCTAGAAGACTATAAATTAACCAAAGACATTATTGGGAAATCTCATTACGAAATTTTTCCTGATGTACCTGAAGCCTGGAAACAAGTTCACCAACAGTGTTTAGCAGGAGCAATTGCTCAACAAGAAGAAGATTCCTTCCCCCGTGCTGATGGTTCCATAGAATGGGTGAATTGGTCAATTCGTCCTTGGCATCTCGCTAATGGTGAAATTGGTGGCATCATGATGTTTACCCAAAACATTACACAACGCAAAGAAACTGAAATTGCTCTTCAACGTAGCGAAGAACGTTATCGATATTTGAGTACTGCCACTTCGGAAATGATTTGGACAGTACCAGCCAATGGCGTGACGACCTATGAAAATCAAGCTTGGAACACATTTACTGGACAAACCATAGAAGAGTCTCAAGGTTGGGGATGGTTAAATGCGATTCATCCTGATGATCGTCCTCACATAGCGCAAGCATGGGAAATTGCTGTGCAAACGCGCACCAAATATCAGCAAGAATTTCGACTGCGACGGTATGATGGCGAGTATCGTCATATCATCACGCGGGGTGTACCGATATTAACGGCAGATGGTAGTATCCAGGAATGGGTTGGCACTTGTACTGATATTCACGATCGCAAACAAGCTGAAGAAGAGTTACGCGAAAACAACATCCTCCTAGCTTCGATTTTAGAAAGTACGCCAGACTTTATTGTTGTCAAAGACTGCCAAGGTCGTCATGTCGCCTTAAACTCTAATTTAGCCAATTTTATCGGCAAACCAATCGAAGAGATTATTGGCAAAGACGACACGGAAATTTTGCCTTTAGATTTAGCCTCGGCAATCATGGAAAAAGACCGGGAAGTGATCACCACAGGCAAACCCCAGACTTTTGAGGAAGAAGTTGTCAAAGATGCAGTGACAACCACTTTTCTCACGACAAAAGCACCTTGGCGAGATACCCAAGGCAATATTCTCGGTATGGTTGCCATAACACGCGATATTAGCGATCGCAAACAAGCTGAATTTGCCCTCGCCCAAGCCAAAGAAGCCGCAGAAGCAGCCAGTTATGCCAAAAGCGAATTTTTAGCTAACATGAGCCATGAATTACGCACACCACTCAATGGTATTCTCGGCTATGCCCAAATTTTACAACGTTCCAAACATCTTCAACAAGACGAGCGATCGCGCATTGATGTGATTTATCAGTGTGGTTCCCATTTGCTCACCTTAATCAACGACATCCTCGACTTGTCAAAAATCGAAGCCCAAAAAGTGGAACTGATGACCAGTGATTTCCACTTGCCGGCTTTTCTGCAAGGTGTTGCCGAAATGTGTCGCATTCGTGCGGAACTCAAAGGTATTCAATTCAGTTATCAATTTGCCAGCGAATTACCCATTGGTATCCGCGCCGATGAAAAACGCCTGCGCCAAGTCTTAATTAACCTCCTCAGTAACGCCATTAAATTTACTGATGCGGGTCAAGTCAGCTTTACCATCAGCTATGCCGCCGAAGGTAAAATCCGCTTTGAAGTCCGCGACACAGGTGTAGGTATCCCCCAAGAAAAACTCCAAGCCATCTTTCAACCTTTTGAGCAAGTAGGCGACAGACGGCGACAAATCGAAGGTACAGGCTTAGGATTAGCCATTAGCCAAAGAATTGTGGCACTGATGGATAGTACTATTCACGTTCAAAGTGAAATTGGCATTGGCAGTATTTTTTGGTTTGATGTTGACTTACCAGAAGCGCAAGAATGGGTGAAAACTTCCCAAGCTGATGATTATGGACAAATTATCGGCATTAAAGACCGCAAACCCAAGATTTTAGTTGTAGATGATAAATGGGAAAATCGCTCTGTGATTTATAACTTGCTGGCTCCCATTGGGTTTGAAGTTACAGAAGCCAATGATGGTGCAGAAGGTTGGCAAAAAATCGCCCAATTTCAGCCAGATTTAGTGATTACTGACTTGTTAATGCCAGAACTGGATGGTTTTGAGTTAATTCACCGCATTCGCCAGTCCGAAACTTTTAAACACATCATCATTATTGTGTCTTCAGCCAGCGTGTTTGAAAGCGACCAACATCGCAGCATTGAAGCTGGTGGTAACGATTTTATGGCGAAACCAGTGCAGGCGATCGCATTATTTCAAAAATTGCGAAAATATCTCGATTTAGAGTGGCTGTATGAAGAGCAAACCACAGAAAACCCATTAATTCTAGATAGTACTGAACTAGTATTGCCACCTCCTGCCGAGATAGAAACTCTTTATGAATTAGTAATGAAGGGGAATTTTAAGGGAATCATAAAACAAGCAGCGTTAATCTCACAAATAGATCCCAAATATCTTCCCTTTACTAAACAGCTGCATCAACTAGCACAAGACTTTCAAGACCAAGAAATTCTGGCATTAATTCACCCTCACAAGTAAGCTTTATGAGCCTTACAATCGAACAAACTCCAACAGTTTTAATTGTTGATGATAATTCTGCTAATTTAGGTGTTTTGTCTGATGCTTTAGATCAGGCAGGTCTAGAAGTGTGGGTAGCAAAATCAGGAAAAATCGCCCTAGAGCGAGTTAAATATGCTCTACCCAACTTAATTTTATTAGATGTTATGATGCCCGAAATAGATGGATTTGAAACCTGTCGTCTATTAAAGGCCGATCGCCATACTCAAGATATTCCCGTTATCTTTATGACGGCCTTATCTGATACCACCAACAAAATCGCAGGTTTTCAAGTTGGTGCAGTAGACTATATCACTAAACCATTTCAACAAGAAGAAGTTTTATCACGAGTTAAATTACACTTAAAATTACATGATTTAACTGTCAAACTAGAACATAAAAATCTGCTATTAGAGCAGAAAGTTGCTGAAGTTAGCCAAGCTTACGACAACCTCAAAAAAGTCCAAATTCAATTAATTCAAAGTGAAAAACTTTCCAGCCTAGGACAGATGGTTGCAGGCATCGCTCATGAGATTAATAACCCCGTAAACTTCATTTATGGCAATCTCATTCATGCCAACGAATATACTCAAGAATTATTAAATATTTTGCATTTATATCAAGCCGAATATCCCCAGCCAACATCGCGCATTCAAGCACAATTAGAAGTCACAGACCTAGAATTTATTGAAAGTGATTTATTAAAGTTACTCAATTCTATGAATTTTGGCGCACGCCGCATTCGAGAAATTGTCAAATCTATGCGTATCTTCTCCCGTACAGACGATACAAACCTCAGCCAAACAGACATTCATGAATGTCTAGAAGGGGCACTAACAATTTTAAATTATCGACTTAAACAAAAATATGACCATCCCGAAATTGAAGTCATCAAATATTATGGTCTATTACCACCCGTAGAATGTTACGCTGTGCAAATTAACCAAGTGTTTATGAATATTCTTTCTAACGCCATTGACGCTTTAGAAGAATATGATAAACGCCGTTCTTTAGAAGAAATTCACCACAACCCTAGCCGAATTGAAATTCATACCCACAAAATTGGTGATGATTGGGTTGTGATTCGCATTGTGGATAACGGCCCTGGAATTTCCCAAGAAGTCCAAGCAAAGTTATTTGAACCTTTCTTTACGACTAAACCCACAGGTAAAGGTACTGGATTAGGTTTATCTATCAGCCACCAAATTATTGTAGACAAGCACCGTGGTTACATTAGCTGTAAATCTACTCCCGGATCTGGTACAGAATTTCTCGTCAAAATTCCTATCCAACAACGAATTTCTCAAGTTGCTTGAATTGAAACGACCTACTTACCAATTCCCAAATCTACAGCGATGCGATGGGCGCAAGCAAAGCCAGAAAAAGCTACAGCATTTAACCCTTGACCGGGAAAAGTGCTATCACCGACGCAATAAAGTCCTCGAATAGCTGTGCGGTTAAAGGGCATTCCTAATAAACCCCATAATTTGCGTCGGGGAATTGGCCCGTATGTGCCGTCTTCTCGCCCTAAAAAGCGGCGGTGGGTGCGGGGTGTGCCTACCTCTAAATAATCTAAGCCTGCATCTAAACCAGGAAAAATTTTTTCTAAGCGGTCAATAATTCGCCAAGCGGCTGCTTCTTTTTTCGCTTCATACTCACTGACAGATAACCCTTCCCATTCATCTATCCAGTGAGGCGTAAAGGTATGAATAATGTGATATCCTTCAGGTGCTAAATCTGGATCGAGCAATGTGGGAATGGAAACAAAGATAGTCCCCTCTGCGGCGCGCATGTTTGCCCAATCTTCCAATAAAATATGATGGCATTCTGTATCTTTTTGTAAAACAGAACTTTTCACCCCGAGATGTAAACTCAAAAAGCTTGGTGATTTTTCATAACGTTGTTGCCATTTTTTCTCATTATTGGGTATTTTATCTACGGGAATTAATTTACCAAATGTATCCCAGCGTGTAGCATTAGAAACTATGCGTTTACCTCGATAAATTTGACCATTAGCTAGTTCAACACCGATAGCACGGCCTTTTTGAATCAGAATCTTTTTTACTCTAGCTTGATACTGAATTTGACCTCCAGCTTTTTCTAAGCCTTCTGCCAATTTTTGAGCAATGATTCCGACTCCGCCTTTAGGGTAATTCACACCACCATAATGTCTGTCAGAAAAGACCATCCCCGCATTAATCATGGGTGTCATGTTCGCTGGAACTACCGACCAGCAGTAACATTCCATATCCAGAAATTTCAACAACAGGGGGTTTTTGATATGAAGTCGGGCAATATCTCCAACATTTTTTGGCAAATATTTCACTAAACCAAGACACGCTAAAGGGTGCTGTAAAAACATTCGGATGAGATACCGAGGTTCTTCTAGTGACAATAAATCCATACTGTTAAGGCAATTAAAAACTTGCCAACATTCGTTATAAAAGCAACGAATACCTCTTGCTTCTTGAGGAAAGTAAGCAGTAAGATTTTGCAAAAATTTGTCATAAACCCGATCAACTTTAATATCTAATCCATCGGGAAGATGATAATGAATTTGGACTGGATCGGGTATTGTTTCTAGATGAACATTTACGGCATCAAGAGCGCGCGTCAATAAATTTGTTGTACCTTTGTGTCCTAGTCCAAAAATCATTGAGGCTCCAACATCAAAGCGATAACCTTGACGTTCAAAATAGCCTGCACTACCACCAGGAATCAGATAACTTTCTAGCACTAAGACTTTTGCGCCTTTGGCTGCTAGTTGAGTTGCTGTCACCAAGCCACCTATACCAGAGCCGATGATAATGGCATCAAATTCTTTTGTCATTGATAATTTGTCCTTTGTGATTAGTCAATTGTCCTTGGTTATTAGTATTACAAAATACAAAATACAAAAAGATTTGGCTCATCTCATTTTATGGAGCAAATTTAGCGATTTTCCTCATCACTGTGTTTTTACACCTCAAACCCAAACAATTGACTAATGACCAACACACAAAAAAAGAGGGACAAGCCTGCTACCGCTGGCTAATCCCGTCTGCCGATCCTTAAAGAGAGGAGAACACTGACTAATAATATAACTGTGATTGAGAATAGCTGTCAACTGTTAATGAAAAAGATTTTCAATAATTTTTAGGGTGTTGATTTTAGCTGTCAGCCATACGCAGGAAGGAGTATGATGAGGTTTCAGTTCATCTAGAATCAAAAGTGCCAATTTTCGGCTATGACGGTACAGTTGCGTGTTTACGTTCCACCCCACCCCTTAATTAAGCACTGGCTAGCAGTTGCGCGTGATGCTGCTACACCTTCAGTATTATTTCGGAGTGCGATTACTGAGTTAGGTCGATGGCTCACTTACGAAGCGGCGCGAGAGTGGTTGCCGACGCTAGAAAGCACGGTGCAGACTCCTTTGGAGACTTGCCCAGCAACATTTATTAATCCAGAGGTTCCTGTGGCAGTAGTGCCGATTTTACGAGCGGGATTAGGCTTGCTAGAAGGCGCGCAAACTTTGTTACCTTTGGCTTCGATTTATCATTTGGGCTTGGCGCGTGATGAAGAAACGTTAGAAGCTCGGTGTTATCTCAATAAATTGCCACAGAAATTTGACCCCCAAACTAGGGTGCTAATTACTGACCCGATGTTAGCAACTGGCGGCTCGATTATGCGGGCGATGGCAGAATTAACACAACGGGGGGTAGATCCTGCTTTGACGCGAATTGTCAGTGTAGTGGCGGCTCCGCCTGCGTTACAAAAATTGAGTGCGGCTTATCCAAGTTTGATAATTTACACTGCAACTATTGATGAAGTCGTCAACGATCGCGGTTTTATTGTACCGGGATTAGGAGATGCAGGCGATCGCATTTTTGGTACTTAAGCTACTATGCAGCTAGAGAAGGAAAATCGCTCAACAAAATAAAAGATGTAAGATTGCTTCAAGGCGGTAAATATGAGTCAGCGTGATGGTTTTGCTAGTGGTTTTATAGCAGGGGCTGTTTTTGGTGGTGTAGTGGGCGGCCTATTGGGGGCTATAATTACTTCTCGGCTCGATACAGAATCAATCGAGGAAGAAACTGAACTAAATAATGGTGCAGTAGAAGGGAAAAAAACTTTCACAAAACGCCGGATGAGAGCCTCAGACACAGGAAGTTTGGAAATGGAATCAGCTAGGCGATCGCTCGAAGATAAAATCGCTCAGTTAAATGCCACAATTGATGAAGTGCGAAATCAATTGGGTAACGTTAACGGTAATGCTACTCCCAACTCAGGCGATCGTTCCTCACTACAAGAGTAGTATATTTTTCTAGGCAACGTTAAATTATGAAGCTGGCAAGCAAGGAGGTTTTGCGGCTTCTGGCAAATATGCACTCAACTATAACTGCTTTAATGGACTTGATGTCATAATCTACCAATAGCCTGACTCAATCAGACTCATCAAATACGCCCAAAATGCTAGTCATAGTCAAAATGAGCACTAATTCACAGACACCATGACAGCGACTAAACTAAAATCAACTATAAGGACGCTTGTAAAACTTAGCAGGAAACTAAAACATCCATGTTCTTACTGATTAGCACTCTTAATACCTTCATACAGATATATACTGCTCTTTTATTTATTAGAGTTCTGTTAACTTGGTTCCCAACTATTAACTGGTACAATCAACCCTTTTCTGCCTTAAGCCAAGTTACTGACCCATATCTCAATGTTTTCCGTTCTTTCATCCCTCCCTTGGGTGGTATTGATATTTCTCCAATGTTGGCAATCATACTACTACAAATAGTAGGCCAAGTAGTAAGTGGTCTGGTTGGTGGTCTACAAGGCTTTGTGTAACTATCAAATTACTTTAATGATGTTGAGTCTGGGTTAGTTAACCCAGACTTAATTATTTGTTAGCCAAGCGTAGTCACTTAGGTCAAAGCTGAGAAAAATCCTAAATTTATACTCAGCACTCATGACTTAACGCCGGACTTGACTGCTAAATCCTGAGGCTTTAAATTGCTTTAATTGCAAAGGTAGTGGCTGATTTGCTGGGACAGAAATTCTTAGTTCAAAATCACTAGTTCCTGGGGGAACTTCAGCAATAGAACCAAGACGGGTACGGTTTTGCAATACAGGGTCGTTATTCGCATCATAAATCCGACCATAGATATCTGCGTCGTAGACAGTTTTATAAGTGCCATTTTCTGCTTTACCTGTCACAATAAAACAATTAGCGGCTGCTGCACTACCACCACTAGTAACGGCTCCTTTGGCCAGTTCTGGGGGACAATCTTTATAAGAAATGTCAGATAGTTTAATCTGTGTCAAGGCTTCAGCTGTAGGGATAAATACCCAAGATATCAGCAATATGAAGCAGCAAGTCAAGATTATTTGAGTTAGTTTCGAGTAGTTCTGCATGACAAAAGTTGGCAAATTTAATAAAAATGTTCTGGTCTTTTGTTTTTCCATATTTCAAAAGGTAGCTAGTTAATTTCAGTGGACTTTGTGCTGAAGAGTTACCGTGATTACTCAACACTTAGCACTGTTTTTAACCTCAGCTTACCTGAATTTCATAACGAAGAGATTGGAGACTTTTATTTAACTTTTGTAATAATTAATCACATAACCCTTAAATTGCTATTAACCTATGAACCCAGACGAGATTGAAACAGCATTGCAAACAGCTTTTAAACGTTGTGATGTAGCTAGCTGTCCTCTCTCTGAGATGCAGAAACAGATATTACTGCAAGTAGTCAAGCAAATTCCAGGGAATTCCCCCGCTAGGATGTCTGAGATAGCTAATCCTTTAGATGAATTAGCTCCAGAAGAATTGTTAGTATTTTTACAGTTTGTTCAAACCGAGGAACAACAAAAGCGTACTTGGAAAGTGCAATTACTGAATGACTGGCTGCATAATCAAGATTCAGGCTCAGTGCAGTTTATTAGAGAACGCTATGGTTTGCAATGGTTAAATCGAGTTGAAACATATCATTTTGACAAGTATGCTGATTTTAAAGATGGAATTAAGTTAAAAATAGGCGATCGCATTGAAGTTTCCAACGCTCTTTGGGAATGGGTACAAGATGATGGCCCTTGCAAGCGGGAATGGTTTGTTTGTACAGTGATTCGCGTCGATGACACTAGTGAAGCTCAAGACTCATCTTGCAATTGTACTGTGCGCTTTTATAATGGCTCTGAATTGGAAATTTCCGGCGTTTATGATTGGAACCGCTACAATTGGCGTTGGCTGCAAAACTAGTTAGCGTTCGTCTTTCGTGTAGCGTCTCGCACAGAAGATGTTGTCCTAGAGATCGCCTGTTTTATCCTGATTCCTGCTTCTGCATTGTTCGTCTACTTTGTCAAGGTGTAAGTCCTAGAAACTAGCCCTTTCAAGGTGTGTGATTTTGCAGCTTTTTCTGGTTTAGAATCTTAGCAGTTGAGATATGAGGCTTGTTCTTGAGATAAGTTCGTTTAGGTTGAGCTTTCTTAGGAGCGCGCGGATGACGGCGAAAAGTTCTCAGCTTGACAAGGCCTGCCAGATGTTTGAGAGTTTGCGATAATTCTGAGAAGGTCATGTTCCGAAAAACACACCACTCATTAGGGGGAATGGCAATCATCATTCCTCTGTAAGTACCTTTAATTTCGTCGGCTAAATAGTAGCTGGAAATTTCGGCTTCTATCTACTACCAATTCCAATGTTGCACAAGGGTTATGATTCATTGGGTGTTAGGTTTGTAGATTGTCCACACTGCCTGCGTCAGCATGATAGAGACATCAATGCTGCAATCAATATTAGAAATGAAGGTTTGCGATTATGGGCGTTAGGAACTAGCGCTTCTGCCCAAGGAGGGGATGTAAGACCAAAGGCTTGTGGACGTAAAAAATCCACCAAGTCTGAGGCAATCCCCAATGAATTGGGAAGCCTACACTGCAGCAAGCGGTCAGTGTAGGTAGTTCACTCTTAACTCACCACTTTGATATGCTTATTTGAGTAAAAGTAATTGAGATATATTGAATGCACATTCAGTTTCGTGAATTCAATCCATTTGATGTTTGGATTTGGTTACAGTTTAGCACCATACCTTCGCAGCGAGAAAAAGAGTATATAGAAGAGGTGTTTAACTCTTGGTTTTATTTAGGTAAATTAGGTGCATTTAACGCCGAAAACCTGCAAGTTCAGGAAACCGGGCTGGAAATCAGCTATATGGATTATGATCCTCAAGGATATGACAAAAGCCTGTTAGCACTGATGCACAATATGGGCGAGATTGAGTATGAAGGACAATGGGCGCGTTGTTGGTTTGATTTAGGAACTAGCGATGCGATCGCGTTGGATATTTTAATCAACGCTCTCACCCAATTAAGCGAAGAATATGTCACTATTGAACAATTGTATATTGGCGGCGAAAATGAAGATTGGCCGATTGAAGAGGAGGACAGCCGCTCGTACTCTATTTACGATAATTAGTTGACAAAATGGGTAAGTCAGGAGAAATTCGGGTCATAGCTTTAGGACTAATTCGGGATGGCGATCGCATTTTTGTTTCTGAAGGCTATGATCCAGCAGACAAGTCTACTTTCTACCGCGCCTTGGGTGGTGGTGTTGATTTTGGGGAAACCAGTCACAAAGCTTTGCAGCGAGAATTTCAAGAAGAAATTCAAGCCCAGTTAACTAATATTCGCTATTTGGGTTGTATCGAAAACTTATTTATCTATAACAATCGGCAAGGTCATGAAATAATTCAACTTTATCAATGTGATTTTGCCGAACCGAAGTTTTACCAAATCGAAAGTCTGATGTTTTCTGAATCAGGAAACCATCATCATCGGGCATTGTGGTTAGAAATTGCTCGCTTTAAAGCTGGTGAACTGAGGTTAGTTCCTCAGGAATTTTTTAATTATTTATAAAGCATAACTTTTTGCGAGGGTAGCTGTCAGCGATAGCAAAATGCTGAGATGATGGAATTTCATTTAGAGACAGCCGCTTAGGTTCCGGCACGAGAGCGGAGATGATCGGGTATATGATGGCGATCGCCTAGTATTTCTAACAAAGGGCCATTCACATCAAATTTAACCATACTTACCGACGCAACCAAAATATTCACCCGATAGCGATAGCGTCCCAAATCAATACCCAGCAAACTACAAAGCAGAATCCGAATCGTCGCTTTATGGGACACTACTAAAACATTACCTGCGGGATGTTTTTCTTGAATTTCCGCAATTACAGGCATCGAACGGTTAGCAATATCTACCGCCGTTTCTCCGCCAATGGGCGCATTCCAAGCAGGTTCTGTCAACCATTTAACATAGTTTTCGGCGTACTTCTCTTGGGCAAACGATTTACTTTTAGTTTCCCATTTACCGTAACTACCTTCTCTAAGTCCGTCACGCAACTGCATATCCATACCAATGGCATCACAAAATGGTTTGGCAGTTGCAATTGTGCGCTTCATTGGGCTAACATAAACCGCTTCCCACTTCAATTTGTGATAAACATCGGCAAAACTCTCTGCCATTTGTAAGCCTTCTTTTGTCAATTCTGCATCAGTTTCACCGCAGAAATTACCACTTTGACTAAAAGTAGTTTCTCCATGTCGCAGTAAATATAAATTAAGTGTCATAGCTTGTATCACGTAAGATAAATAAATTTATGCACAAATAAACTACCATCAATCTCACAATTGATTATGTGACCACAGGACAAAGTAATCAATTAAAAAAGTCAATCAAAAACAATATTAAGACTGACGCAGGTTTATCTGTAATTGGAATACTGTTAGGTAATTCCGCTTTTTATATTTCAATCAGTTCTCATATAAAAATAGATTTAATCCTAAAATCAGCAATAATTAGTCATATCTGTGCTTTTTAGATTTAATTACTTCAATCACATCATCATGGCGTTGCCCTTCGATAATGTCATTTAAATGAATTTTGCCATCAATGTATTGCAGATGAATCCGCCATCCGGATAATTTATCAATATCGGCGCGATAGATTGCTTGTTTAATTCCTTTGACTTTTCGCAGTCTAGTTTTCGGAAAATTCCTAGTTCTGTGGCATTCATTATCTTCTAATTCGGCTAAGGCTTCTAAAAAATCAATTTTTAATTCCTCTGGCAAAATTTTCATAGCCTCATAAATTACACCATGCTCATCAAAAAGTGGTTTAATCTGTGGCATTAGCTAGAGTGAACCTCAATTTCTTGATTCTGCATACTAAAATCTTGGTAGAGATACTCAGCAATGGAACTATAGGCTTTTGAGGCATCTTCAGTACTAACAACTCTAAATAAAGTGATGACTGTTGTATCAAAAATTGGATCGTCATCAATCGTAAGTATGATTCTAATATCTTTATCAATTATCAAGGCATAAAGAGAAGAATCATACTCGGTATTAAATTTAATATTTTTTAGTTTAAATGCTTGATTTTCTAGTAAATTTCTCTTTTTGGAAATTAGGTCAACATACCGATTGAGTTTTTTAACAATTTTAAATTTTTCTCTATTATTAAATTTTTCCAAGTCTTGTTCAAATTCTTTGGTTGATTCAATGAGTATTTCCATTTAGCAAGTTCTTGAATCAGAAGACGAAACTTAATTTAATATAGCTGAGAATTATCGCTGTATGAAGTGTTATGAATAGCTGTTGGCAAATAATTTTAGCAAAACCCGCAAAAAAGAATTGAAGTGCTATTTAATTCTGTTGAGCTAGTTCAAAGACTGTTTGCACTAACTTATCTAAATCAAGCGGTTTGCAAATATGGTGTTGAAATCCGGCTGCTAGCGATCGCTGTTGGTCTTCCATTCTGGCATAAGCCGAAAGAGCGATCGCGCCTATCTGTCCACCTTGTGCATCTGGTAGAGAACGTATTCTTTGCAAGAGTGTATAGCCATCCATCTCTGGCATACCAATGTCACTAATTAAGACCTGGGGTTGAAACCATTCAAGAGAAGCTAAAACTTCTGCTGCTGAAGTAACCGCTAAAACTTCTGCACCATATTGTTCCAGTACTGCTATTACCAATTCCCGCGCATCAATTTCATCATCAACCACTAAAACCTTCACGCCTGTCAAATCTATTTCTTGCGCTAGTAATTCGTCAGGGTGATTTTTCAGTAACTCATCATCTAACAAAGGAAGCTTAACTGTAAAAGTGGCTCCTTGGCCTTCTCCTTGACTATCAGCTTGAATTGTGCCTCCGTGGGCTTCCACTAAATAGCGCACAATGGCTAATCCCAACCCTAAACCACCATACTTGCGGGTGGTGGAAGCATCTTCTTGGCGAAATGACTCAAATATATGTGGCAGAAAATCAGGATTAATACCTTTGCCTGTATCACTGATTTGAATCTGGGCTTGATTGTCAACTCGCTGTAAAATAATATCTACTCTTCCGCCTGGGGGTGTAAATTTAATGGCATTAGATAGTAAATTCCACAGAATTTGCTGGAGTCGTGCCGAGTCGCCAGATACTTGTCCTACTTGGGCTAAGACCGAATTTAACACAATCGATTTCGCAAAGGCGGCTGTTTTTACCGTATCCAGTGCAGCCTCAATGACAAACACTAAATTGACAGAAGCCACATCCATATTGAGTTTGCCGCGCAAAATCTTAGCGACATCCAGCAAATCATCAATTAGTTGACATTGTAAATTGGCGTTACGCTCAATAGTTGCTAATGCTTCAGCTGTTTTAGCTGGATCGAATTTCCGGCTTTGCATCAGCTTTGCCCAACCTAAAATCGGGTTAAGTGGCGATCGCAATTCGTGAGACAGAATTGCTAAAAACTCATCTTTAATGCGGTTAGCACGTTCAGCTTCTGCCCTAGCTATTTGCTCTTGTTCTAACAGGCGATTACGTTCTTGCTCTGCTTGTTTTTGTTCAGTAATGTCAGTATTAGTGCCGAACCAACGCAATATTTTCCCCTGGTGGTCGTAGATAGGAATAGCACGCGAAAGAAACCAACGGTACTGCCCATCATGTCCCCGTAGGGGAAAGGTATCTTCCCACGACTGTCCTGTTTCAAAGCAGTGGCGAATATGTCTCACTACCCGATCAAAATGGTCAGGATGGTGGACTTTTTGCCAGCCCCATCCTTGCATTTCTTCTAAAGTTGTCCCTGTGTAATCAAACCAGCGCTGGTTATACCAAAAGATATTGCCATGTTCATCTGCCATCCAAGCAAATTGTGACATATTGTCTGCTAGGTTGCGGAAGCGTTCTTCACTTTCTTGGAGGGATTTTTCTGCTTGTTTGCGCTCAGTAATATCGAGGTTAATCCCACTCAACCGCATCGGCTCGCCTTGCTCATTGATAATCAGGCGACCAAGAGCCAACAACCAGCGAATGCCGCGTTGCGGGTGAACAATGCGAAATTCACTCCGGTATTCTAGCTGTCTTTGCTCAACAACTTGAGATACATCTGTCTTTGCTTGTTCGAGATCATCTGGATGCAGGCCTTGACACCAATCTTCATACTCTAGGGGATGATTGACTGGCTCAATTCCATGCAGAGCAAAGTTTTCCCAAGACCAAAACACCTTGCCTGTTTGAATATCCCAATCCCATGAGCCAGCTTGCGCTCCTGCCAAGGCTAATCTTAAAAGTTGTTCGTTATTACGCAAGGCATCTTCAGTTTGTTTGCGATTGGTAATATCTCGCCACGTAGCAACAAAGCCATCACCAAATTTAGCGACACGGATATCAAATGCTTTAGTTAACCTTTGTTGCCCATACTCATCTGTGTAAATAAGATTTTCCTTGACTAGGGACTTTCCTGTTTCGACTACCTGACAGTATTCATCAAATAAACCACTTTCCCGATGTCCTGGAAGCAACTCACATAAACCCCGCCCTATTTGCTGTTCATAAGTCAATTGATTATTGACACAAGCAGCATGGTTAACGTATTCAGTGCGAAAATCAATGATTTGCCCTTGCTCATTTCTGATTGCTGAGTAAATGCCCAAACAATCTAAGATGTTTTCTACAGAGGTGCGGAAGCGTTCTTCACTTTCACGCAAGGCTTGGGTGACTTTTGTTTGCTCGATGAGCGACCAGATACGTACCACTGCTTCTTGTAAGAGTGTGACTTCATTAACACTCCAAACTCTTGATGTGGGAGTAGAAACAGTTAAAACTGCGGCTAATTTTCCTTGATCAATACAGGGAATAGCTACAAAGGCAGAAATTTGCAACAAGCGGTAATTTTGGGCAACAGTAACTGTGCGCGGATCGGTGGTGATTTCATTGACAACAACTGCTTGATTGCTGGCAAAGGTAGCTTGCAGTTCGGCAGTTGCAAAATCTGATAGTTTTTGAGTTTGCGCAAGATGATCAAAATTGCGAGACCATACTTGTTCTGGAATATAAAGACCTTGCTGTAAATTAACTCTGCCCAATGTGCAGCGGTTCACATCTAGGTATTGCCCTAAGCTACGGACAGTTTCTTGCATCATTGTTTGAGCATCTTGCAGATGTCGCAAGCGCAAATCAAGTTGGGTAAGAAACTGCTTGTTCAGTTCGCGCTGTTTTCTGGCAGTAATATCTTCCGCAATGCCTGTAAAGCGATAAGTATTGCCTGTTTCATCTTTAATCCCAAAGCAGCGGTCTCTTACCCAACGAATGCTGCCATCAGGCAAGATAATCCGATATTCTTCATCAAATTGATCAGCGATCGCTTTTTCTTGAAACGCTCTATTAATCGATTCTCGGTCTTCTGGGTGAATGAAATTAAACCAGTTATTTTGATCAGCATACAAATCCTGGCAATTTAAGTCCCACAAGCGTTCATAAGCGGGGCTAACATAGCTGACACGATTTTCCGCAACATCTTTAATCCAAAAAACAGCATCAATATTTTCCGCAATTTGACGAAATCTTAACTCGCTCTCGCGCAAAGCTTCGGCTGACTTTTTGGTTTCTGTGATATCTATATCACTACCTGCCATCCTGATTGGTTGATTGTTTTGGTCGTAGAATACTTTTCCTTGGCTTAATGCCCAGCGAATTTTACCGTGAGGATAAACCACCCGAAACTCAATTTTATAGTCTTCGCCTGTAGTAATAGCTCGATCAATGGCTGCTTGGACGCGATCGCTATCTTCAGGATGTAATAATTGTTTGAACATCTCCAAAGAGCCGTCAAACTCTCCTGGTTGCAATCCAAATAAAGCTTCCAGGTTATCAGACCAAGAAATCACACCTGTTTGGATATTCCAATCCCATGTTCCCATCCGCGAAGCTTGCAGTGCCATTTGCAGTCTTTGTTCATTTTCGCGCAGTTCTGCTTCTACTTGTCTGCGCTCAGATAATTCATATTGTGCTTGCTGATAAAGTTCTGCCTGGCGTAGGGCAATACCTAAACCTGTGGCTAATTCTTGCAGCAACTCAATTTCTAAAGGTTGCCACTGGCGAGTATCTCGACAATGATGAGCAATTAACATTCCCCACAATTGCCCATCTTGCAGAATCGGCACAACTAAATTGGCGCGCACTTGCAACTTAGCCAATAATTCTACGTGGCAGGCATCAATACTGCCATCGTAAATATCTGATTTAACTTTTATGAATCCCTGACAAAAATATTCGATATAGTTTTCATTCAGACAAGGATCATACAGCGAAGTAGATAACAGCGGCGTCCATTCAGCACCAACTGATTCGGTTTTTACTATACCCCAACCGTTTGATTGCAAGCGGAAAATTAACACCCGATCTGTCTGGAGAAACTGCCTAACTTCGGTGACTGTAGTTTGCAAAATTTCTGACAAATCTGAAGATTGATAGATTTTTTGGGTAATTTGCGAGACTACACGCTCTCGTTCAATGCGTTGCTGTAGTTGGTTACGTAACTCGACATTTTCAATCGCGCCTTGGACTGCTAGTTGCAAACCTTCGGGCGTAATTTGTTCTTTGACAAGATAATCTTGCGCCCCAGCTTTCATCGCTTGAACTGCGATCGCTTCATTACCTTGTCCTGTCACCATAATTGCAGGTAAGTAAGGCTGTGCCAACAAAGATTTTAACTGACTTAACAATTCCAGCCCATCTAAATCAGGCAAGCGATAATCCAGCAATATCGCATCAGGCTGGTGCTGCTGGAAGAGTTTGATACCTTGCTTGCCCTGCGATGCTTCTAAAAACTTGTAGGAATAATCACCATCTCGCAATAAATAGCGTCGATAGAGTTCCCGGTCTTCTGGAGAATCATCGATAATTAAGATTTTACGCTCAGTTCCTACCATGATTAATACTCCAGATGATCCAGAAGTGCTGTCACTTCAACCCCTTACTGTATGAGCGTTAGCGTATCTTGTTTTATTGGCTCAAAATTTCTTGGTTTGATAATGCGTAGCTACTTAATCTAAGTCTGTAGCAATTTTCAAGATTTTTTAGGTTTTTGGATCTAGTCAATGCTGTAGCCGGAATGGTTTTTAGATTATCATCCTGTCTGATCTGGCGCAATACTTCTTTGATATTGGTTTTAAGCAGATTTAAATCTAGCCTGTACTTGGCACTACTGCACCCCTAGAGGTGGGAGAGAAATCACATCTCTCAAATTTGGTCAAGCAATGTCTGGCACAGATAAAGTGAAGTAAAATGTACTACCTTGATTGGGGATAGATTCTACCCAAATTCTGCCACCGTGTCGTTCTACAATTTTCCGAGCAATGGTTAATCCTACCCCTGTGCCACCACCAAACTCTTCTCTTCCATGTAAGCGACGAAAAATTTGAAAGATTTTGTCTAGATGCTTTTCCATAATCCCAATGCCGTTATCACGAATATAAAAACTCATTGCGGTGGTTGAGGATGTAGCATCTAACTCCTGCGGGTCAATATAGCCAATTTCAATCCATTTTTGAGCTTTATCGTTGTATTTAATGGCATTACTAATCAAGTTGGTAAACAATTCCGTCACCTGGGCGAGATCGCACTCTATACTTGGCAAAGTCCGCGGCACACGAAATTCAATTTCACTGTGTGGTCGAGAAATCGTCAAGGTGTTAATTACTTGCTGAACTAACTCATCCAAATTCACCCTTTGACGGATGAGTTCGGCGCGTCCCAAGCGCGAGAAATGCAGCAGAGAATTAATCAAGTCTTCCATGCGCTGCGTCAATCGTACTAAGGTTTGCAACTTCGCTGTACCATCCTCATTTAAGATATCGGCGTAGTCTTCCATCAAAAAGTTGGCGTAGTTATGAATGCCGCGTAGCGGTTCCTTTAAGTCGTGGGAAGCAATATAAGCAAAAGAATCGAGTTCTTCGTTGCTGCGTTGCAGTTCATAATTCATCGAGGCTAATTCGTCGGCTTGGCGCAACACAATGCCAACAATTAAGCTTCTGAGTTCGGCGACTGCGGCAATTTCACAAGCTTTCCAAGCTAAAGCACAGCCGCGCACTGTTTCTTGCCACAAATCAAAGGATTTACGCGGTGAAAGTTTCTGGCTCCCATCTGCTAAAACTTCGACAGGTTTATTGGGGTTGCCGCCCCAATTGACTGTTTGGATGATTTCTGGGCGAAACCAGACAATATAGTTGTGATGCACGCGGGAAATTTCCAGGGCTAAAACTCCACTAGCGATCGCTTTGAAGGATTCGGCTGTGGCATAATTTTTACTGAGGCAGTTGGTGGCAAATAAACTTTGATGTAAATGGGGTTTAATCCACTCGAGTAAAGCATGAACCTCTGCTTCTGAAGGTGTTTCGCCTACTTGGATACATTGATTACGGCTACAAATTACTGCCCCAGTCGCATCTACAAGATTTAGTAATTGGGATTTGACTTGCACTATGCCATCGAGAAAAAACTGAGACTGAGACAAAGCCTCCACAAACTGAGTTTGTAAAATCTTCAACTGCATTTTGTAGTCAATGTCTTCACTAGCTTCTTTATTTGCTAGTTCTACTGATACTACCTGACCAATAAACTCACACGCAGTGCGGATGCTATAAGGAATATATTTCGGTGCAGAATGATGGCAAGCAATTAATCCCCAAAGCTGGTGATTTTGGATGAGAGAAATGGACATTGAAGCTGTCACGCCCATATTTTTGAGATACTCCAAGTGTATGGGCGAAACACTCCGCAACACTGACAAACTCAAATCCAGAGGCTGATTAGTTAAGGGATTATGCTCGGGAATTAAAGCGACAGGTTGATAATTAGCATCAGGAATTAAGCGCAACCAGTTAAGTGTATAAAGATGTCGGGCTTGTTTGGGAATATCAGAAGGTGGGTAATGTAAATCTAGGTAAGGTATTTCTTGGTCGGTATCTTCAGCGATAACGCAACCTGCCCCTTGTGGATCAAATCGATACACCATCACGCGCTCAAAGCCAGTAATGCGTCGTACTTCTTTGACTACAATCTGGCACATATCCAGCAGCGTTGGTGCTTTTTGAATGCGGATAATTGTGCCTTTTACCTGATGATAAAAATCTAAAAAATCTGGATTTTTTTTGGTATTTTTTGGCTCCAGTTCCAAAATAATCACTGAATCTAAACGATGGACAATTCCATCGAAATCAATAGATTTTTTTAAATGCTTAATAGATAAATTGAGGGGATTAACATATTCAAAGTCCTCTGTTAAACATTGCTGAATTTTTTGAATTTGTTTTTTATCGAGTAATTCTGAGAGCAACTTGCCTAGTAGGTCTTGTGGTTGATGACCAATGACTTTGAGGGTGTTACTGCTGACTTGAATAATTTCTAGGTTATGAGCTTGTAAAACCAACAAAGCTCCGTGCGGTTGAACCAAACCGGGGATATGAATAGGCTCTTTGTCGCAATTTGTTAAATCAATAGTCTCAACCATATCCTACGGGCAAAACTCCTGTTGATTTTTCTAAAAATAGCGATCGCACCACTAAAAGCAGGCTATATCAGCAATATTACTGAGATTATTGTAGCTTGAACTCTGCAATTTCAATTTTGAGTGAGGTTATATTAGCGATCGCTATCAAAATTTTTGTGAATTTATGGCACTGGCAGTGTAGTTAGTAAAACCTATTTGGCAACTCCAGCATAGAGGAAATAAAGCATCTATTCTCAATTGCTCTCAAAGCTAACTCCAAAACTTTCAACTTCATACTTGTTTACTGACCTATTTATGTTAAATCAACTAGCATTACCTGTATCTTTATTTCTATTTGGATTTGCTATAACTCAAACAATTGGCTGCAATACTTTCCCAACTAACTCCACAGTTATTGCCCAAACTTCACCACAACCAACACCGCAAGAAATTGTGCAACCAGGAGAAGTACGTGCCTTACCTGGCAAATTAGATACAATTCCTGTGTTTAATAGCAACAGTCCAGAATGGGTGAAAAATGAGGGGATTTTACTGTCTACCTTTCCTGCTAACGGTAAAAAAGTCCCAGCCGCACACCTCAATTTTCCTTTCCAAGGACGCTTTGATTTATTTGCCCATCATTACACCCACACTCCCAAAGATTTACAAACCCTCTACGTCGGTGTAATTCTGCATAACCCTAATAAACAGCCTGTAACGGTAGATGTGTTGCAAGCAGCCAGTTACTTGATGCAAGATGCACCATTTGTCACCTTGCCGGCTTACTTAGAAAATAATGATGGCAAAGTTTATTCTGGCCCAGGCGCAAGGGCTGTAAGTGATGTCCTGCGGGGCGTGCGTCAAGCAGATTTTCCTGCTAAATTAGTCATCCCTCCAGGCGGAAATCGGATGCTACTCAATCATCCAATTCCGGTGCGAAATCTGGCAAAGCCAGTAAATGGTCGTTCTAGCTTTCTGCGCTTGCGAAGTAGTGGTAAAGTTTACGCAGCTAGTATGGCGATGTTTGCTAAGAAAAATCCAGATAGTTCCGATCGCGCGCCTACCCTCACAGAATGGCAATCTTTATTAAATAATGGCGGCTTTGCTGGGCCTAGGGATAAAACCCCGACTCCACCAAATGCTACAGGTGGTTCCCTAATTTATGGACGTGTAGCTGGTGTTTCTCAAGGTTCCCAATGGCAAGCTAATTTAGTAGATAATCCTCAGGCTCAGTATTTAACTATTCCAGAACCTGGTCAAGGTATTTCTTTTGCTGTAGATACTCTGCGCGGTGGTCGATTAGGTACAGCACAAATCCAAACGGCTAAAATGCTAGTGCGCTATCCTGATACCGCCTACGAAGCCCACGGTAATTATGGCGTGGAATATAATCTCAATCTGCCGTTAAAGAATCATACAAACCAAACTCAAAAAGTTACCCTAACTCTAGAAACTCCTTTAAAAGAGGACAAGTTATCTAAAGGTGGTATCCGTCTGCGTCAACCATCTCTTGACTTTCCATTTTTCCGGGGTACAGTGCGACTGCGATATGTTGATGACCAAGGACAACAGAAAACTCGGTATGTGCATTTATGGCATAGAACTGGTCAGGTGTTAGAACCGTTAGTGCAGTTTGTTCTACCACCTGCAAGCCAACGGAATGTCAAAGTAGATGTAATTTATCCGCCTGATTCTACACCGCCGCAGGTATTAACGGTGCGAACTTTGAAATAGGTGGAAACCATGATGAGCAAAAACGAGCGTTGTATTACATATAAATACTGAAAAGCGTAGCTCTCTAAGCATTTGATACATTTAATTAATTCGCGCCTGTAACCAAGCCGTTATCCTGATACTACCTACGAAGCACTAGAGAAAATATTACAAAACTTAATATTATTAATAATTGAGAAGTTTATTATACTTCTTGTGTAAAAAAAAGAGACTAAACTTAAGTATTAAGTATTAGCAATTATTGAACCAACTGGCTCTATTAAATATGTTGAGACAAACTTTACTTTCTGTTTCAGGAGTAACATTATGTGTTGCTTTGATCATTTCTTCCTTGATCAAATCCCTTCACGCTCAACAAGTCGGATACACCTTCGCTGGGTTAGCGGACTGGGATGGCGATGGTCGTCAGGATATTGTGGCTAGGGACAATACAACAGGTCTGTTATGGCTCTACCCTGGTGACAGGACGCGGGGCTACAGTAGTCAAGCGCGAGTACAAATCGGTAATGGCTGGAACACATACACCTTCGCTGGGTTAGCGGACTGGGATGGTGATGGCCGTCAGGATATTGTGGCTAGGGACAATACAACAGGTCTGTTATGGCTCTACCCTGGTGACAGAAAGCGGGGCTACAGTAGTCAAGCGCGAGTACAAATCGGTAATGGCTGGAACACATACACCTTCGCTGGGTTAGCGGACTGGGATGGTGATGGTCGTCAGGATATTGTAGCTAGGGACAACACAACACGTCTTTTGTGGCTCTACCCTGGTGACAGAACGCGGGGCTACAGTAGTCAAGCGCGAGTACAGATCGGTAATGGCTGGTAAAGTGATCTAGTGAATTGTGCTTTGAATCCGCCAAACGTTGTTAGGAAAACAAACCCGCCTGGAGTTGCACCAACTCAGCCAATAAATACACCCCAACCAAAAGTAGCGACTTCAGCACCAACTCATCCCCGCCCAATCGACTGGAGCTTTTGGAGAAAATGGGTGTTAGTAAATACTGTGGGGGATGCAGTGTGGACAGCAAATGTTATGGCGGGTTTTGTTTTATTCGGTACTATTTACCACCGTAGAAAAAAGCAATTTCTTTTTCTTTGAGAGGCGCGAAACCTGCTTCTATCAGCTTTTGATCTAAATCTGCTTGCGGAATGTGTTTAGCACCGATTCTCACAATCCGCGATCGCATTGTATTTGAAACACCACTACGCTGTCTATTTGCTTCTAAGCCCATGACTTGATGATAAAGGTCTAGCTTGGCACTAGGAATAGGAGTACCATCAAAATCTATCCCTTTAGCGATCGCTTCATCAATGGCATCTGCACCTGTGGTTGAAGAATTTACTTGATTGGTTTCGGCAGTCATGGCTGTTTGCTCTTTGTTTGCTTTGCGTAGATTTTACCAGTTTGCTGTGCCTATTCTGGTTCCAACGCCAAGGAAAAGGGCGGTAAGCGCAAAGGTACGCGAAGTTAAGGCTGGCGTGTAATCAAGCCACCAACAAATGCCCCTAAAATTGTACCTGTCCAAAGTCCTCTGGTGCTACCTTGCCACATAGCCCCAGGTGCTACCCAAGCATGACACATTTCTTTGAAACCCCAAGGCTGATTTTGGCATTTTTGGCTGTGCAGCATTAGGGTGATTTGTCCACCAATGGAGCTACCAAAAAACCCTGACGCTAAGGCAATAAAAGTACAGATGAAAATTTTGTTTTTGGTCATTAGTCAATAGTCAAAAACAGGGGGTAGGTGTTGGGTGTGGCTGAGTGGGAAAAGAAGAAAGTCTTACTACACCCTACACCCCACACCCCACACCCTCTGACTTTTCCACATAACGTGAAAAGTCAGAACAAAGTGCAGATCAACCTGTATTTCGCATCCCCGCCGCAATACCATTAATTGTTAACAGTGCGCCTCGGAGTAACTCGCCTTTGCTGAAACGAGAGTCAATTACGCCAGAGGTGGCGGTGGTGTTTTTGGCTTGGCGTAGGCGTTTGAGTAGAGAAACTTGAATAAAGCCTAAAGGTACAATTGTCCCATTGCGTAACTGCACTGAACGTTGCAATACAGGGTCGCCATCTAATAGTCGATTATGACCAGTGATTTTTAAGACAAAATCTTTGGTGAGATAGTATTCGCTAGCAATTTGCTCGAAAACTTTCTCAAATCTTTCTTTGTCTTCGGGGTTGGACAATTCCTGCACGTAATGTTGTGCCATTTGGATGTCTACTTTAGCTAAGGTCATTTCGGCTTTGGAAATCACCATTTTGAAGAACGGCCACTTCAAATAAAAGTAGCGTAGTAATTTCAAGTGTTCTTCTGGTTCTTCATCCAAGAATTCTTGCAAGGCTGTCCCCACACCGTACCAAGAAGGTAGTAAAAATCGGGTTTGTGTCCAGCTAAATACCCAAGGAATGGCCCGCAAACTGCTTAAGTCTTTTTTACCAGAAGGTCGGCGCGCAGGACGGGAACTAATTTGCAATTGACTGATTTCTTCGATGGGGGTGACTTGATGGAAGAAGTCGATAAAATCTGGTTGTTCGTAAATTAAAGCACGATAATGTTGCCGCGATCGCGCTGCTATTTCTTCCATAATTTCGTTCCACGGTTCGATATCATCAAACCCTGTTCGCAATAGGCTAGCTTGAATGACGGCGGTGGTGACGGTTTCTAAGTTATATAACGCCAAATCCACCAAAGAATACTTAGAAGCTAATACTTCGCCTTGTTCGGTAATCTTAATTCGCCCGTTAATACTGTGGCCTGGTTGTGCTAAAATCGCTTCGTAAGCAGGGCCACCACCGCGTCCCACAGAACCACCACGACCGTGGAAAATCCGTAAGTTCACGCCATATTCTTCGGCGATTTTTTGCAGTGATTTTTGGGCTTTGTGAATTTCCCAGTTGCTACTTAAGAACCCAGAATCTTTGTTGCTGTCGGAATATCCCAACATGACTTCTTGTAAGTCGGGATTAAGTGCTGTGTACTGAGGATCTCTTTGCTGAATAATTTCGTAACCGCCAGCTAACAAAGCCCGATATAACGGTAGTTCAAACAACTCCCGCATGATGCTGCGAGAACGTTGCAAGTCTTCTACCGTTTCAAATAACGGCACAACTTGAATTGACCCAACTGCAACTGCTGGGTCAAATAATCTGGCTTCTTTGGCTAAGAGTAAAACTTCTAGTACGTCGCTGACTTGACGACACATACTAATAATATAAGTTTGGCAGATATTTACGCCAAACTCTTGTTGCAGCGATCGCAAAATTCTAAAAGTTTCAATCACATCGTTGGTTTTCTCAGAAAATGGCAGTTCCGCCGGAATTAATGGTCGGCGGGTTTGCAATTCTGAGGTTAACCAAGCAACGCGCTGTTCTTCGCTCAGGTCGTTATACGCTTGGGGTAATACTTGCAGATATTCTAAAATCTCGTTCAGCGCATCAGAGTGGCGGGTTGATTCTTGGCGAATATCTAACTGGGTCAAGTGAAAGTCAAAGATTTCGACTTGAGAAATTAAATTATCTAGTTCCCGACAACTTAAGCCAGTTTCGCTTAAATTGCGCTGAATTAGCCTTAATTCAGTTAAAAACTCCTCACCAGAACGATACATTGGGGCATTTTCGTTGGTGGGTGTTTCGCGCTTATATAATGCTAAATTGCGATCGCGGGTATTTTCCAACCGCCTCAAGATATAAGACAACTTTAGTCGATACGGTTCTTGGCGATAACGCAAAGCCAACGCATCATATATTTCACTTAACTGAGACTGATCTAATTCCAGGGATTCCAATAAATCTGGCAGTACATCACTCCAGTGCATAGAAATGCTTAATAACTCAATCAGCGTCTTCACTGATTGAATATAGCGTTCTAGCACCATTTTACGCTGATAACAAGCTGTCTTCCAAGTGATTTCGGGCGTAACTGATGGGTTGCCATCTCTATCAGAACCTACCCAAGAACCAAAAGAGCAAAAATTCTTGCGTGGCGGTTCTAACCAGCCAAAAGTTTTACTCAAAGCATATTTGAAGCGTTTATGCAGTTGTGGAATGCCATCAAATAATACTTCTTGGAAGTAGTGCAAAGCATAATCTACTTCATCTAAAACTGTGGGTTTAAATTGATGCAGTTCATCAGTCCGCCACCACAGGCGAATTTCTTCGAGTAACTTTTCACGTAACTCAGCCGACTCCCAAGGATAAGCACCTGCACGGTTTTCGGCTGCATCTATATTTTGCAGCAAATTGACGACTTGCCGTTGTTTGTCGCGGATAGTGTGACGCACAATTTCTGTGGGGTGGGCGGTAAATACCAAGCGCACATCTAGCTGCGAAATCAGGCGTTGAATTTGTTGGGGTGGCACATTCAAGTCATATAAATAAGGAAACAGGGTCGCAAATGTCCCTTTTTGCTTGTTGTGCATTTTGCTAACCCAACTTTTAGCCAATACATCCGTCCCTATGCCTTTGTTGACGAATGCATCATCTTCTTTGTCGTTAGAAGAGTAACTCGTTTCCGAAACTATTTCTACAGTTGTGACTTCTGTTTCGACTTCCGAATAGCGAGTTAATTGCTGTTTTTGCTCGTATTCTTGCTCTATGATGTTGATTAACTGAAAATACAGCGCGAAAGCACGCGCCGCGCGAATAGCTTCATTAATATTCAGTTGTTCAATCAATTTTACTGCTGATGCTGCTTGGTCGTTTGTGGCTTGTCCTTCCGGCGAACACAAATCTCGCAATTGGCGCAACAAATCGACCATTTTCTGACCGCATTCTTGCCGCAATACGTTCTCCCATAATTCTTCAACTATTTGGAGACGACGACGTAAGAATAATTCTGATGCTGGATAATAATTCGCAGCGTGGGACACAGAGTATAAAAGCGTACTCATATTTGCTTCTCTTGTAAAGCCAATTACTGTTTACATTTTTGAACTTTGTGAATTACGCTCATTGTTTTCTATGAACGTTTTAATTTTTAAAGTATAAGTTTTAGCTTTTATTTGTTAATTCATCGTCAGGGAAGGGAAGAATAGGCAGGCGATCGCCGCGAAATAATTCTTCACTAGCTTGCCCTATAGATTCTAGGGCTTTTACAGTGGCCTTTTGAGAGGTGAGCAGCAGTAGTATAGACGCTGTACCTATTTCTAACAGGAGAGATTGGGGAATGCTAAACAGAACCAGATTTAATCCAGGGTTGGTTGAAGATTGGGAGGTAATAGAAGGCATTGCTAATTTTTAGGTTGTGGGCAAACGAATAAAACGAAACGCAGAAATAAACATCTGTAAGACTTGCAACGATATAAGACTATCTTGGCCTATTTTGCAAGCACAGAAGGTAACAAAAGTGTTAAAAAAAAACAGCAAAATATGATAAACCTATGGTTCTAGTTTACAAGCGCAGGCAATACCCCCAAATACTCGCTTCCTGTAAAGTTAACTGCCCATGAAAACAGTATTACCAGATAGCCAGCAAACCTTAGTGCAATGGGTAAGCCAAGCAACAGGGATTAACACTTTAGGGGTGAAAGTCCGGTTGCGGGGAAATGACTTACACATCCTTTGTGAAGCAACCGAGTGTCCTTCACGCTGGCGCACTCTCTCTGATTTACTTCACGCACTACAGCAAACAGATTTAGATGTCTTAACAAGTCAAGAACAACCCTCAATATACCAAGTATTGGTCTATGGGCGGAAAAAGGGCGATAATCGTCCTCAATGGTGTCACCGTGTACATCTCAATCAATTAGATAAACATTTAGAACAGGTAGAGCAAGCTTTAAAAGACGCGGAAGCCGCCAAGCCAGGCGGAGCGTTAATTATATCTAATGAAAGTTTAGCGCGTCGTGGTGATGTGCAAGCGATCGCTCATTATTTGAGTGAAACGCTTAGTTCTTTGGGCGTAGCCGTACAAGTTAAAGTTAAGCCGTACCAACCCCAAGGCAAAAATCAAGTTTCATCCAATCGGTTGTGGATTGTTTGTCAATCTGCCTATAGTCCTGACCCTTCACTGCTAGCTGAACCAATAGCGCAGAAACTCAGACATTTAAAACTTCCTGGCTATCAAGATGCTATCATTGCTTCCCAGGTAAGTGGGGAAACTAGCTATGATTGGCTACTGCGGATAGATTTAACGCCCCCCGAAGTAATGCTCAAAGAATGGGCGCGGTGGGGGGATGTGCAAGCGATCGCCAGACTGCTAACCGATGTATTGTTAGAGTTTAAAGTCACTGTCCAAGCATCGCTCAAAGAATCAACTTTACATATTTTTTGCTCTCCAGCTTTTGACCCTTTAGAAGATGCAGCCGCACCAGATAAAACCCAATGTCTAGAAATTATCGCATCACACCTAGAAGCGATCGCGCCGCAAGGGATTCTTGGTGCTACGATTTACGGGCAAAGAACTGCTCAAAAGCAACCAGCGTGGATTGATTGGCTATCTTTACCCGCAGCCCAACATCCAGCCCTGGCGACTTCCGCCTTAGAGTTAGCCATAGAAGGTGATGAACCAGCCATTCATTTCTTACTAGAACGCTTACTCAATACTGATTTAGAATGGCGGCTGAAAACCGGAGGAATTCGCGTCATCTTGTTACATAAAGGTGACTTACTGCACATTATGTGTGATGCACCAGTTTGCCCTGCGCGCAAGCAAGTGGCGACCAAAGTCACCCAATTTATGCGGCAATTAAAATTATCTGGTGTCGCCGGCATCCGTGTTTATGGTCGTCGTGCTGGTAACAAAGAACCAGCTTGGCATCATGGTGTAGATTTTGTCCAACGCCAGCGTTTAGTTCCCGAAGCTACCCCAGAGTTTGCGGCGACTTCGCAATATGTGGGCGAACTGTTAGTTAAAGATGACCAAGAACCCATTTTCCGGGCTGATTTGACTTCTGAGGAAGTGCAGAATTTTGTCGCAGAAGTAGCGCGAGATTGGGTTGCTAGTGCTACGACTACAGTTAAAAATGTACTTTTAGGCACACAGATATTTACAGAAACAGGTCAGTCAACTTCCGTCGAGCCAGACTTGCAAGGCGGTTTAAAAGTAGCTTTAGTTTGGGGAACATTGGGGCTATTGCTCACTTTGCAAACTGATTGGATACTCGGGCAAATTGTGTCACGGACTCTACCCAGTGCAACCCAGGTAGTTAGTGTAAAGCCTACACCTGATGAACCAGCACCTGTAACTAGAGAAGTCAAACAAACTCAGAGAACTGAATTATTAAACAGTGCCTCTGGAGAAAAATTAGCCCACCAGAAAAATTCGATTTTTAATGCTTCTGGGTTTATTGATAGTGGTGATGAACCAAAAACTTTAACAGCTGCACCATTAAAGCAAAAAGCCACAGCCGCCGCAATTTTATTAGCAGCGCGATCGCAAATGCCGAGTTTCAATGCTAGACAATTAGACGAACAATTAGCTTTATATAAACAGCGCTTAAATACTCAAGGACATCCACCAGATGTATTAATTATTGGCTCTTCTAGAGCTTTGCGCGGTGTAGATCCAGCCGAATTATCAAAGGCTCTAGCAAAACAAGGTTATCCCAATATTGATGTATTTAACTTTGGGATTAATGGAGCCACATCACAAGTAGTAGATTTTATTATTCGCCAACTACTTGAGCCTTCAGAACTACCAAAATTGATTCTTTGGGCTGATGGTTCTCGTGCTTTTAATAGTGGACGCGAAGACATAACTTTTAATGCGATCGCCGCCTCTCCTGGCTACAAAAAAGTTATGGAAAATGTACAAACTGCTGCCCTTGAACAAGAATCTGCTAAAACACAAAAGCAGCCAAAAATAGAAAAACAATCAGAAGAACTTAATACTTATCAAACTATCAATAATGGTCTAAATAATTTTCTGGCTATCTTTTCCAGTAGTTACCCCAATCGTAACCACATCAAAACTTTACTCCACAAACAATTAGATAATTTACCATTCGTGAGTAATGCAGCTAAAGATGAAAAAACATCTGAAACTACCTCAGATAATTTAGAAGAAGAAACAGCACTCCAAGCAGTTGACTTTGATGGATTCTTGCCTTTATCTATCAGGTTTAATCCAGCTAGATATTATCAAAAACATCCGCGAGTTACAGGCAACTATGACAACGACTACAAAGATTTTAATATCGAAGGCAAGCAAGATTTAGCTTTTCAAGAAGTTTTACGGTTTACCCAATCGCGGCAAATTCCCTTGGTATTTATTAATATGCCTCTAACTGGAGAATATTTAGATCCAGTCCGCAAAAAATCCGAGCAAGAATTTCAACAATATATGCTTAGGTTAGCCACTAATCCTAACTTTATTTATCGAGATTTTAGCCAAATTTGGACTAGAACCAATGACTATTTTTCCGACCCGAGCCATCTTAACCGCTTTGGTGCATACGAAGTTTCTCGAAAACTAGCGATTGATCCGATGATTTCTTGGCCAACTAAATAAGTGCTAATTGCTGAATGTTTTAGGAGTAAAATAACCTAGTTAGACTAGCAATAATAAATAATCAATTACTATTGACCAATAACTAAAGTATGAGCTTTATATCAATTACTTACGCAATATTTTTACTGAGTATATTAGGATTTTACTGGGCAATAGCCGAGCAGAAATGGCGTTTATGGAATTTACTTATTGCCAGTTGTGCTTTTTATGCTTCTTGGAGTATTCAATATATACCTTTATTATTAGCACTGACTTTTATTAACTTTCGTTTAGGTAGAGAAATTGGCAAAAATACTTCTCCTGGCGAGCATAATATTGATTGGCGAATTTCTAATGAAGAGTGGCAATATGCTCAAGCCGATTGGAATAGTCGCCGCTTAAAATTGTTGTGCATTGGTATTCTCATCAATGTAGTCTTACTATTAGGGTTTAAGTATTTTGCCGTCATATTTAATTCTCTTTTTCCTGTAGAAACAAATTCTTCAGAAACAGCTTTTAAATTAATTGCACCTTTAGGGATTTCTTTTTTTACATTTGAGTGTATTGCTTATTTAATAGATGTCTATCGTGGCGCACCAGCAACTAATAACTTTCTCAGGTTTGCTACTTATAAACTTTTCTTTGCTAAATTGATTTCTGGGCCAATTACGCGCTACCACAATTTTGCAACTCAACTCAACAACCTAGAATTTCCCACAGCCGAGAGAGTCACAGAGGCTTTGTGGTTAATTGCTAGAGGTGCTGTAAAAAAAGGGCTTTTGGCTGATAATTTAGGTATTTTTGTTGATTTATGCTTTGGTAATTTGCAACGTGCAGGTAGCGGCGACCTTTGGTTAGCAACTTTTGCCTATGGTTTGCAATTATATTTAGATTTTAACGGCTATGTAGATATTGCCCGGGGTACAGCTTTGCTCTTTGGGTTGGTTTTACCAGAGAATTTTGACTTTCCTTATTTTAGTACCAGCATTGCAGATTTCTGGCGACGTTGGCACATGACTTTGGGTGATTGGTTACGTAATTACGTTTACTTTCCTTTGGGCGGTTCTCGTCGTGGTTTGATGCGTACCTGCTGGAATTTATTTATTGTGATGGTGATTGCAGGTATTTGGCACGGTTCTGCTTGGGGCTTTTTTATTTGGGGTATTCTGCACGGTATTGCTTTAGCAGTTCATCGCCTGGTAGATGATTTAAGCGATCGCCATGAACAACTCGCTCACTTCTGGCAAAATCCTATTGGAATAGTTGTAGCTTGGCTAATAACTCAGTTCATGGTTTTTACTTCTTGGATTTGGTTTCGCTTACCTAATCTCCAAGACTCTTCTTTAGTCATTCAACGCCTTTGGGGACATAATGCTGATGCTCAATTTGCACAAAAAGTATACGTAGAAGCTCTAACTATTAGTCCCTACCAGTTAACTTGGATATTGTCGATTTTAGCAGCTTTCATGGCTCTGGTTTACGCTGTAAACGGTAGATTAAAACTAGAGTTAAACTGGCCAATTAAGCTTGTATTCGTGCCATTATGCTTCTACATTGTTTGGTTATTAGCTCCCGAAGGTGGCTTACCTTACATATACTTTGATTTTTAAAACTTGCCTATGTAGCCGCGATTTCTAATCGCCAAGACAAGTAATAAATTAGACTTTTAAAACAACCTTTTAGTGTATGTCCTCACAACCTTGGCGATAGCTATCTTTGAAAACCTTGATCAATTATGTAGGACTTACGCATCAAAACGAAAAATCAAGGGTTTTGGCAAGGGTGTAGGGGTTCAGGGGTTTACTGATTCAAAATCCTTACACCCCATACCCTTTCACCCTGACACCCAATCTTCACAGATAATCTTTGTGCGTAAGTCCTGTTATGGATTTATGATGCTTACCAGATATTTTTATGAGAAGTATTTACATACTTTTATGAACAAAAATCAACTTATGTAAATATCAGATAAATTACAAATTAATTGCTGATGAAAAATTTTTGTTCAGAATAAAAACAATCTTATTCATTTAAAATTTGATGTTAAACAATAAAAGCATTATTAATCAAGGCTTTAGCTATCTTATACCTCTAGAGATACCAAACAAAAGTTTATATTTGAGTGAGTTAATTCCCAAAAATTGTTACAGAATATTAAGTAAAACATTGCAATAAAGTAAATTCATGTAGACTTATGAAAAGCAGGCAACAAAAAATTTGTCTGTCTAATATTTAACGAAACATTGCACTCATAAAACAATGACCACAACCTTACAACAGCGCAGCAGCGCAAACGTATGGGAGCGGTTCTGCAACTGGATCACCAGCACTGAAAACCGGATTTATGTCGGTTGGTTCGGTGTATTGATGATTCCTACCTTGCTAGCTGCAACCACCTGCTTCGTAATCGCATTCATCGCTGCACCTCCAGTAGACATCGATGGTATCCGTGAACCTGTAGCAGGTTCCTTAATCTACGGCAACAACATCATCTCTGGTGCAGTTGTGCCTTCTTCCAACGCTATCGGTTTGCACTTCTACCCCATCTGGGAAGCTGCTTCCTTAGATGAGTGGTTGTACAACGGTGGCCCATACCAGTTGGTAATTTTCCACTTCTTGATCGGCTGTGCTTGCTACATGGGTCGTCAGTGGGAATTGTCTTACCGCTTGGGTATGCGTCCTTGGATCTGCGTAGCTTACTCTGCGCCTTTGGCATCTGCTACCGCAGTATTCTTGATCTACCCCATCGGTCAAGGTTCCTTCTCTGATGGTATGCCTTTGGGTATCTCCGGAACATTCAACTTCATGATCGTGTTCCAAGCAGAACACAACATTCTAATGCACCCCTTCCACATGTTAGGTGTGGCTGGTGTATTCGGCGGTTCCTTGTTCTCCGCAATGCACGGTTCTTTGGTAACTTCCTCCTTGGTTCGTGAAACAACCGAAACCGAATCTCAAAACTACGGTTACAAGTTCGGTCAAGAAGAAGAAACCTACAACATCGTAGCAGCACACGGTTACTTCGGTCGCTTGATTTTCCAATACGCTTCTTTCAACAACAGCCGTTCCTTGCACTTCTTCTTGGCTGCTTGGCCAGTAGTAGGCATCTGGTTCACCGCGTTGGGCATCAGCACAATGGCGTTCAACTTGAACGGTTTCAACTTCAACCAATCAGTGATTGATTCTCAAGGTCGCGTCATCAACACCTGGGCTGACATCATCAACCGCGCTAACTTGGGTATGGAAGTAATGCACGAGCGTAACGCTCACAACTTCCCCTTAGACTTAGCTGCTGGTGAAGTTGCTCCTGTTGCAATCAGCGCACCTGCTATCAACGGCTAATTCTTGAAGTTTAGCTAAATAAAAAAGCGTCTCCTGAAAGGGGGCGCTTTTTTATTGGTCTGATTTCCATTCCAGTGTTAATTCGGGGGTTGATACCTATTGCAGATGTTATCGTCTGGGTATCCGCTTGATTGAAATTTTAAATTATGGAGACTTGTACAGTTCCAGGGTGCAAGCAGTTAGTTTCAAAACCAGGTTATAAGTTGTGCTACGAACATTGGAAAGCCAATAATTCAAAAATCAGCCACACAATTAATTCTCAACCCGTATCTGTTGCTGCTTGCACTGCATCGGTTTCAACTACAAAATTTCCAGCATTATTCAGAGAAAAAATTTACGTATGTTATTATCGGGTGTTAACTTGTGGGATTAAGCAGATAGGCTAAGGGCTGCTATGCCAACAATAAAATCAAAAAAATCACAAAAATCTAAAAACTCAAATCAGCAGCCTCAACAGGAAGCTCCTAAACTTAGTCTTCAAGAAAGATTAGCTGAAAAACGTAAAGCAACTAAAGCCCGCAAAGAATTCATGGACTTGCTTGGTAAAACCCTTGGTATCAGTCTATTTGTGGGCTTTTTGATTTTTTTAGCGGCTGGAATCAAGGCAGCATTGCCAGCTGTTTTGGGAATTCTGGTGATGTCTTTTTCTTATAAATACCCTCGTCAGGCTTTAATTGGCTTTCTCATATATGTCCCTTTTGGCGGAACCATTACCTATTACATTGGCAATAGTCCGATTTTGCAATTGGCTAAAGATTCATTTTACGTCCCAGCCGCGATCGCTCTTTGGCAAATTTGTCGCAAACAGTCACTACCTTTCATTATCCCCAAGCAAATTAAAATTCCATTGTTTATTTTATTGGGTTCTTGTTTCCTCACTCTCGTATTTGTCAATGGTGGACAACAACTCAACCCTCCGCCAGTTGGACTATTAGAAACACAAGCCAAAGAATTTCCCATAGGCTTAGGAATTCTCGGTCTCAAAGTCCTTTTAGGTTACTTACCTTTAATTACTTGTATTTACTACCTAATTCGCACTAAGCGAGATTTTTTATTATTATCGCGTCTACAAATTACTCTAATTATTATCTGTTGTGTCTTAGGATTAATCCAATACTTATTCTTACTAACTGGAATTTGTGAAGGAACTAAAAATTTAGAAGGTTCTGCCTTATTTAAAGCCACACTTGAGGCTAGATGTTATTTTGGTGGTTCCCTAGTCTACAGTCCCAGTCAAGGAATAATTCGCCTACCAGGAACATTTGTTGCACCTTGGCAATGGGCATGGTTTTTAATTTCTAGTACTTTTTTTGCCTTTGCTACAGGCTTTTCTGACCCATCAATTTTGTGGCGGCTCACAAGTTTAGGTTCTATGGCTTTAATCTTTGTCAATGCGGTAATTTCTGGACAAAGAATCGCTTTAGGCTTAGTACCCACTTGTTTTGTTATGTTACTATTGCTGACTGGTCAAATTGTTAACCTGAAACGGTTTATCCCCATAGGAGTAGGGTTAGTGATGATTTTGGGAATTGCCGTTGTGACTAACCCTGTGGTTGTCCAAGAGCGAATTGATAGTTTTGCAACTCGCTGGAATGCTTCACCACCTCAAGATTTTATCATTCAGCAATTTGAAGAAAACTTAAAAGACACAGATACCCCTCTAGGAAGCGGTTTAGGTCGAGCGACTAACTCTGCTCGTGCATTAGGTAAAACCAAGCTAGTGGAGACTTACTACCCCAAATTGATATATGAGATTGGGATTTTTGGCGTATTGGGTTTTCTCGCTGTAGTTACTACCCTGACATTTACGGCGTTCACAACTTATCGCTCGATAAAAAACCGTAATCTCCGCAGTTACGCAGCATCGATGTGGGTGTTTATATTGTTTATTAGTTACAACACCTATTACTATCCTTTAGATGTAGATCCTGTAGCTGTATATTACTGGTTTTGTGCAGGCATACTATTCAAATTGCCAGTAATAGATAAACAAGAGAAGGAAGATGCTAACCCTGAAAAAGCAAAAAATAAGAAAGGTTTAAAAATTAAGTTTTAATTCATTACATTTCTAGCAAAAGCGATAAACATCATATAGGAATCCGGTTTGATTATTGAAATTATCTGCGTAGTCTGAGAGTGGGGAGTAGAAAAGAGTGAGTTTGGGGGTACGGATTTTTTTCAAAAATCAAATATGAGTCCTATATTAGGCGATTTTACTAGCAAAACACCAATTTATTTGACAATCAAAAACATGAATGATTTGCCTTTAATTTCCGTAATCATACCAACTTACGGACGAGATGAACCACTACGCGATAGTATCGTTGATATTCTTAATCAGGACTATCCAAATTTTGAAGTTTTGGTAGTAGACCAATCTCCAAAGCACCAACCAGAAGTTCAAGCTTATTTAGAAGAGGTAGCTGCAAAGGGGAAAATTAAATTGTTTCGCCTCAATTGGGCGAGTTTACCAGGCGCGCGAAACTATGGTGTGCGTCGCTCATCTGGGGAAATAATTTTATTTATTGATGATGATGTAAAATTAACGCCTGGCTTTTTAATGGCTCATGCGAAAAATTATGTGCAGAATCCAGAGGTGGGAGCTGTAGCCGGACGAGTATTTGACAGAATGAAATTGGGTGATTCTGGCGGAAAATTAGAAATTGAATATCTCCCTCCCCAAGCAATGGATCCTGGCATTGCTTGGTATCATATTGATTTGGTACATACGATTAAGCCCCAGCAGGTTTTAACAGCTAGGGGTTGCAATATGTCTTTTCGGCGCGAAATTTTCACAAAATACGGACTGAAGTTTGATGAGAGATTTCGCGGGAGTGCAGTCCGGGAAGAATCGGATTTTTGCTTGCGACTGCGACAGACTGGATACAAAATTTGGTATGACCCAGCAGCTGATTTAGTGCATTTGGGTGAAGAGACTGGGGGTTGTCATGATATTAGTATGCGATCGCTCAAATATCAACTCACTTTCTATCACAACCACTTCTTATTAGGGCTGAAAAATTTAACCTTGACTCAAGCCTTACGTTTATACGCCCGTTTATTTGATTGTCATGTTCTCGGAAGACCACCTTGTCATAAAAGTGGTTCACCTATCAAAATTCTCACTCGCGCTGTTTTTTACACTTTGGGTTTCCTGAAGGCTTTAGGTACTGTCATTCAGTCAGTGTGGAATGATGGACAAATCTATAGCCATTTGGATGAACAAGTTTAGATTTTATCACCGCAGATAAATGATATTTATCTGCGGTTAAATTTATCAATCTATCTTAAAATTTACTATGAGAATTTTAGTTGCTAGTCATACATATATAGTAGACCTGAATTGTGAAAAACTACGTGCTTTAGCTCAGTTAGCACCAGATATTGAGGTTACGGTTGTTGTGCCTAAAATCTGGAAGCCCGGTGGTGTACAGAATAAGACGATTGAAAGTCAATATAAAGATGAAGGTAATTTTAAAATAGTGCCGATTTCTAATTTCAGTCAAAATCATCAAGGGCTATTGACATTTGGAACTGATTTAATATCTTTGATGCAGAAATTTCGTCCGCAAGTTATTCAAGTAGAACAAGCATCAAGAAGCTTGGCATATAGTCAGACGATTATTTTAAATAAATTGTTGGGATTAAAGGCAAAAAATATCTTCTTTACTTGGTGGAATTTACCCTACACATTAAAATTACCTGCGGCTTTATTAGAAAAATTTAATCTCAATAATAGCCACGGGATTATTTCTGGGAATCAAGATGGAGCAGAAGTTTTACGGCAACGAGGGTATCAGGGCGCAATTAAAGTTATGCCCCAATTGGGCGTTGATGAAACTCTTTTTTCTCCCAAAAAACAACCAGAATTAGCTGCTAAGTTAGGCATTAAACCTGATGATTTTGTGGTGGGTTTTGTTGGAAGATTTGTTCCAGAAAAAGGTTTATTGACTTTATTGCAGGCTTTAGTAACTTTAAAAAATGAATCTTGGAAATTAATGCTTTTAGGAAGAGGCGAACTGCGAGATGAAATCCTGAAAATAGCCACAGATAATCAAATCCAAGACAGATTAATTATGGTAGAAAGTGTTCCTCATCACGAAGTTACTAATTATATTAATTTAATGAGTAGCTTGGTGCTACCTTCCGAAACTACTTATAAATTTAAAACTTTAACTGCTGCTGGTTGGAAAGAACAATTTGGTCATGTATTAATTGAAGCTATGGCTTGTCAAGTGCCTGTGATTGGTTCTGATTCTGGGGAAATACCTCATGTGATTGGTGAGAGTGGATTAATATTTCCCGAAGGAAATGTTCAACTACTTGCTGAGTGCATCAAAAAATTGCTCAAGCAACCAGAATTACACCAAAATTTAGCTGTAAATGGCTATCAAAAAGCAATGGCAAAATACACTAATAAGGCACTTGCTAAAGAGCAGTATGAGTTTTATCAAGAATTATTTCAGAGTAAATAGGCATGAAAATTTTACAAATTGTTCCGTCTATTTCGTTAATTTATGGTGGCCCTAGCCAAATGGTTTTAGGGTTAGCGCCGGCTTTAGCAAAAGAAGGTGTAAAAGTTACGATTCTGACCACAGATAGTAATGGTGATACTGGTCAACAACCTTTAGATGTACCTTTAAATCGCCCAATTCAACAAGATGGTTATGAAATAATTTACTTTCGTTGTGCGCCATTTCGTCGCTATAAATTTTCGCTGGATTTACTTAATTGGCTAAAAATTCATGCTAAGGAGTTTGATTTAGCCCATATTCATGCTTTGTTTTCGCCTATTAGTAGTGCAGCCGCGATGGTATGTCGTGACAAAAAATTACCTTATATTTTGCGTCCTTTAGGTACTCTTGACCCGGCTGATTTACAAAAGAAAAAACAATTAAAAAAGCTGTATGTCGAGTTGATTGAACGCCAAAATTTAGCAGGTGCAGCCGCAATTCATTTTACTAGTGAACAAGAAGCAAAAATATCAGCCAGATTTGGAGTCAAGACAAAAGATTTAGTAATTCCTTTGGGTGTAAAACCGACGCAAAGAATTCAATCAAGTCCAGTACGCAGTCAGTTAGGTATATCGGAAGATGTGCCTTTGGTGTTGTTTATGTCGCGTATTGACCCGAAGAAAGGTTTGAATTTGTTGATTCCAGCTTTAGAAAAGCTGTTGGCGGATAATTACAAGTTTCATTTTGTTTTAGCTGGGACAAATCCTCAAGACCCAGACTATGAAAATAAAATCAAATTTCAAATCGAAAATTCACCATTGCGATCGCATACTACCATTACAGGCTTTGTAAGTGGTGAATTGAAAGCTAATTTACTGCAAGCGGCTGATTTATTTGTTTTACCTTCTTATTACGAAAACTTTGGTATTGCGGTGGCTGAGGCTATGGTTGCGGGGATACCTGTAGTGATTTCTGACCAGGTGCATATTTGGCAGCAAGTAAGCGATAGTCAGTCGGGATGGGTGGGTCAAACAGAGGTATCTTCGTTGTTGGAGTTATTGCAACAAGCCTTGCAAAATCCCCAAGAACGCCAACGCCGGGGAGAAAATGCTCAAAAATATGCCTTAGACAATTTTAGCTGGGATGCGATCGCCCGGCAAATGATTCAAGCTTATAATCAATTGACTGTGAAAATTTAGTCATGCAATGTTTGACGTTCTGTTTTCGTCACTTTTCCTTGTACATCAAAGCGTATTATAAAATCAAACCACGCAAAATCTCCAAAGGGTGCTGCACCGTCTTCACCATAATGCCAAGAACCGCCATCATCTGATGAATAAGTCGGTTCTGGTAATATTTGCGATACTTCAGATTTGCTCATTCCTGGTTTGATACTGTCGAACTTTTGCGGTGTAAAACCTGGTGGTAATTTAGTATCAATTAAAGGATTGAAGATAAACACGCTTTCTGTGAAACAGAGTAATTGTATCCCTACAGGTAAAACGAATATTACGAAAAATAATATCAATCCTTTGATTAATTGCATTTTTTAACTCTCAAGAAACACAGAGGTATAAGGGAAGAAAAAAGTGTTTCTTCTATATTTTGCTGGCGCATAGTTGCACTAGTTATCAGTTCACATACTGCAATTTAATTCGCCCTTTCCCATTGACGTTGAATTTCTGTAATTGTTTTGCTATCTGGTGGTGGAAGGATTTTCACACTTGGCTGAATTTCTACCCCAGGAATATTTTGATTCCACGGACTGTTAGGTACAGTCTTTAAATCAACATTACTATTCACCGGACGAAAACCGTATTTTATAAATACTGCTTGTTGTTCTGGTTGGGTGAGAAAGTCTAAAAACTGCTTGGCGGCTTTTGCTGTCCCTGCGTCTACGTCTCGTCGGACAATTGCGGCGGTGGCAGTAGTTTCAATGGATGGGTCTAAATAATAAACTTGGTAAGGTTTGCCTTTACTGGCGGCTGATTGTTGCCAACGATATAAAGCTATACTTTCATAAACAGTGGCAACATCAGCATCGTTAGGGCCTCTGACTATAAATTCTTGTAGGAGAATATCGGTAGAACGAGGTGGTTGATAAACTGATTTTTTGATTAAACTAAATAGCGTTTGTATAGATGAATTGTTGAAACTATCGGCGTTGATATTTCCGCCTAATTTTGATTGTGTCCACAATTCCAAAGTTAACTGACCACTATTAGACCGAGTGGGGTCTGTGGTGACAAAATCAAAACTACCCCAATTAGTAGAACCACCAACTTTTCCCCAGTTACTTGCTTGCATTGCTTGTTCTAGTTTTGACCATTGAAAGCGTCCATTAGGAAAGAGGACTTTACCTCGTTCTGGCCAAGCAATACCTACTAATAGAGTTTTTGCTAGTGGTTGGGGAGTATTGTAAAAGGGTTCGGTTTGGGTGGTGGTGCGGAGGCGATCGCTTAATTCTGCTAAAATTTCTCCATTGGCAGGAATTAAGATAGTCGCTTTAAAATCATTCTTCTGGTCAAGATAATTGTTAACAATTTCTTGAGAACCTTGAAATTTTAAATCTAATTTAATATGAGGATTTACTTGTTCAAATTTCGCTTCTAATTCTTGCAGTGGTTCTTGTAGTTCTGTACCACTAACAATAACTACAGTTTTATTAGAGCCAGGAAGCGGAATATAAGTCAAACCCAAAGCTGCAATAATAATTGCAGATGAAGTCATAACTTTTGCAGATTTTGATTTTGTTTTAGAAGCTTTTAATCCTGGTGGCATAATTTTAGTTATTTCTGGACTAATAAATCGAGATTGTCTACCAAGCTAGTAAGTTCATCGCTGAGTGATTGCATCTGCTGAATTTGTTGAGCATCACTTAAATCTGAGTTTCGCAATTTAGTTTGTAATTGTTGCAATATGCCAGTACAATCTTGAATTAATGTGGAAATATTGATAATTCTGGCTAACCTCGTATCTTCACCATCTTGGGCTAATTTAAGATTGCGTTTTAGGCTGGCAGCTAGTTGATTGAGATGTTCTTGGGCGACACCAGAACTTGCACTTAACTTTTTTTGGACTTCTGTTAGTTGCTGCTGTAAAGCACTGACTGAAAGTATGGAAATATTGCTGAATAAATTCCAGGCTAATGTGTCGATTTTATTAGGTAAAGTGGAAATGCGATCGCCATTTATTTGCAATGCTGTTAAAAGTTCTATTTGAAATGAATCATTGAGTATTTTTTGGGCTTCTAAACGCAAATTTTCTGATTGATTTACCAATCCTAAAGCAGAGAGTTTGACGGCGTTAACTTCTTTTTCTAATTCTGGATTTGCTAATTCAAAAACTTGGGGTTCACGAGATTTGAGCAAACTCGCGCTAATTAGAGTTATCCCCGAAGCAACTGGTAATATAACTAAGCTGGGCAATTGTAATAAACGCACTCCCAAAAATAGAGAAATTCCCCCAGCTAACACTGCCAATGGATAATAAAGAGGATTAACAATTTTCATAAACTAGTTTAAAATTCTACCTGTAAGTTTGACATTACCTGCAAAATTGTCTCAGGATTGCCTTGAGAATAATAACCTCCATTTAACTCGGCAATTTCTTTTAAAACATCAGGTTTAAATTCACCTTCTTTACCATAGCCAATCGTAAAAAAGCCAATTCTTTGGTCGGTTGCAAAACCACTTTTTTTCAATTCTTGCTCTAACTCATTCAAATTAATTTTTGACCCGGCATCTTCACCGTCAGTTAATATCAACACAGCGTTAATTGCATCTTTCCGCAGATTTTTTTGTAGCCAATTTCTCGCTTCTAAAGCTGCATCGTATAATTTTGTCCCACCTTCAGCTTGCAGTCCATTGATAAATTGCCAACCGCGATCGCGTCCTTGGGGTGTACCATCAACTAATACAGGCGGACGAATTAGCGAGTCAAAATCAATCAAAGCAATTTGTTCTTTCGGCCCCAAATTCTTAATATAGTTTTGTAAAGTATTTTGGACAGCAGGTAATTTATCACCCGACATAGAACCAGAAGAATCAACAACAACCACCACCAACGATGGTTTTTTTGCTGACTCTTGCCATGATTTCAGCATTGCATCGACAACTTCCGGCTTTGGTGGACGCAGTGAATCATATTTAGCTTGGGCTTCTACACCAAAGTCGGGAGTAAACTTAGCACCTAAAGCGACTCCTGGGGTTCCGGGACGTAAACCTAAATCAGTGGCAATTTTTTGAGTTTCAGGCGATCGCCAATAAGTGATAAACTTTTCTGCAGCTGCCTTTTCATCCGCGCTTACCCAAGGTGCATTCGGGATAATCGCCCGCATATTAGATGTAAAAGTAGCTTTGGGATAAACTGCCTCATAACGCTGTTGTCCTGTCGCTAAACTGGAATTAGCTACAATTACACTCGATTCGTAGACTGAACCAACAGAAGCCCAAAAAGGCCCATTCTTGACCATTGCTTGGGCGAGAGAATTAGTCGAAACCCCATAACGAGTAATTTTGCTTTGAATTTGCTGAATTTGCGGTTGAAATTTCTGCACATCCGCCACAGTGATTTCTTCAGGACGCTTACCCGACACGCTAGCGTATTGGGCTACCAGTGTTTGCAGCCCCGAATTAGAACGAGTTGGAGCAGAATGGACATAATGAACTGTCAAGGGTGGCGAAGCTGGGTCAATATCGCGGTGAGTTTTAGCCGTCACCAAAGCTTTATAAGGATCTGCAACTTTTCGCAAACCACTGGCGATGTCAGCTTGCGCCATAAATACCATTGGCGTATTAGTAATAAGTGGCGACTCTGTGATGTCTGGGATGTAATTTTTTCCGGGAAAAAGTTGATTCATGCGGTAAATTAACTGGCTGTGATATATATCTCCATCCAGAGAAATAATTGTCGGAAAATCTGCTGCGTCGGCTTGGACTGTTCCCTTTTGCAACTGTTCTGCTAAAGTAACCACTTTAGTTACTACATCACCGCTACCCAAAGATTCGCATTTCACTTGAAAAGCTGTACCGTTATCTAACTTTGGCTGGGTAGCATTAAAGTTTTTTGCCGCTTGGTTGCAAAAGTCACCCAAGGCACTACCAATCAGTAATTTAACTGTTAACCCTGTAAAATTATTATCGGCAGTTGAGTTAGTGTTACACCCCGTCATGAACACTAAAGCAGAGATTACTACAAGATGAGTGGCAAACCGCGACCTTTGACAAATCATGCACTTCTCCCAAAATGATTAGTAATCTAACAATCTCTGCAATCAATTGGTGAATCCTGATTTGATTGTGCGATCAAAAAGTTAATTTTCAGTTAACTGATGGAGTGTAAAAGACAAACATTATATCTGTATAATAATCAAGCCTCATCTAGTCACACGCATCTTTCCCTGCCTCTGTGCTAAAAAATTAAAATTTTGTTACAAATAGCTAAAAGTCGATAGGGAAACCGATGTTTTATGGGATGATGGCAAAGTAGACTACATCTGCCTCTTTATCTACAGGGAATCTCATATGGCTCTCCGTCTTGGTGATACAGTACCAAACTTTACACAAGCTTCTACACATGGCGACATAGATTTTTACGAATGGGCTGGTGATAGCTGGGTGGTGCTGTTTTCTCACCCTGCTGACTTCACACCTGTTTGTACAACTGAATTAGGTACAGTTGCGAAACTCAAGCCAGAATTTGACCAGCGCAACGTCAAAGCGATCGCTCTCAGTGTTGATGATGTAGAATCTCACAATGGTTGGGTAGGCGACATCGAAGAAACACAAAACACCACACTCAACTATCCTATTTTGGCAGACGCAGATCGTAAGGTTTCTGACCTTTACGATATGATTCACCCCAACGCTAACGCGGCTGTAACAGTGCGTTCAGTATTTGTAATTGATCCCAGCAAAAAACTGCGTCTCACCTTCACCTATCCCCCCAGCACCGGACGTAACTTTGATGAACTGTTGCGGGTAATTGATTCCTTGCAACTCACCGATAACTACAGCGTAGCCACCCCAGCAGACTGGAAAGATGGTGATAAGGTTGTTATTGTCCCCTCCCTCAAAGACCCCGAAGTATTGAAAGAAAAATTCCCCAAAGGTTATGAAGTAGTCAAACCCTATCTGCGGTTAACTCCTCAGCCTAACAAGTAATGAGTGCTGAGTGCTGAATTATGGCATTCAGCAATCAGTACTGGGTATGCTAAAGTCATTAAAATTTTGTATCAAGGCGCAAAGTTGCAAGTTTCTATTCTTGGCGACTTTGCGCTTTTGCATGAGAATAAAAATAAAGCCAGTCGCCCAAGCATTATGCTTTCAGATCCCTTATTACTTCAAATGCCAGCATCAATGCAAATGACAGATGCACAATTCTTTGATTTCTGTCAAGTCAATCGTGACTTACGCATTGAAATGAATCAATTTGGAGAAATTTCAGTTATGCCACCTACGGGTTCAGAGACAGGAAATCGTAACTTTAATTTAGCTTTACAGGTAGGAGTTTGGTCAGAACAAGATGGTACAGGTATTTGCTTTGACTCCAGTACAGGATTTACCTTATCCACAGGTGCAAAACGCTCTCCTGATGCTTCCTGGATGAAACTAGAACGGTGGAATGCTTTATCAGCAGAACAAAAACAAAGATTTGCACCCATTTGCCCAGATTTTGTAGTGGAATTGCGATCGCCTAGCGATAGCCTCCAACCCCTAAAAGATAAAATGACAGAATATATGCAAGAACCAGGGGTACAGTTAGGTTGGTTGATTGACCGCAAACATCGCCGAGTTTATATTTATCGTCCTAATCAACCAGAAGAATGTTTAGAAAATCCTGATACAGTCAGTGGTGAACCTGTACTGCCGGGATTTAGTTTAAAGATGAATAAAATCTGGTAAAACAATTGTCGAGGCATTATGCTCTCATCTCCATTAGTCATCCAAATGCCGCTTTCAATGCAAATGACAGACGAACAATTTTTCGAGTTCTGTCAGATAAATCGTGACTTACGCATTGAATGTAATCAATTTGGAGAAATTTCAGTTATGCCACCTACGGGTTCAGAGACAGGTAACAGAGAATTTAATATTGCTGTACAGCTAGGAGTTTGGTCAGAACAAGATGGTACAGGAATAGCGTTTAGTTCCAGTACAGGATTTACCTTATCCACGGGTGCAAAACGCTCTCCTGACGCTTCCTGGATGAAACTAGAACGGTGGAATGCTTTATCAGCAGAACAAAAACAAAGATTTGCACCCATTTGCCCAGATTTTGTAGTGGAATTGCGATCGCCTAGCGATAGCCTCCAACCCCTAAAAGATAAAATGACAGAATATATGCAAGAACCAGGGGTGCAGTTAGGTTGGTTAATTGACCGCAAACATTACCGAGTATATATATATCGTCCTGGTCAACTAGAAGAATGTTTAGAAAATCCTGATACAGTCAGTGGTGAACCTGTACTGCCGGGATTTAGTTTAAAGATGAATAAAATCTGGTAAAACAATTGTCGAGGCATTATGCTCTCATCTCCATTAGTCAAAAGTTCGAGCCAGAGATATGTGGCATCTCACCAGTCGCCTCAATCGCCAGATTTTAGCTCATACTGTCTGTTTTTGGCTTAATCGCCACAATTGTGACCCTCTTCAATTCGACGCACTTGTTACGGAATATTAAGTCGCACATCGCGTTAATTAGGGAATTGGGAATAGGAAAAGATGTCTTGTGTTTTGATTTCTTCCGTTCTCTCTTCCAAAAAATACTTCCCCATTCCCTAAATTCAATACCCCGCCTGCTTATCTACGACATTGCGTAGAGGCTGACCTGTTTGGTAACGGTTGAAGTTGTCGAGAAATAATTCGATGGAGCGCTGTTTGCCTCTGGGAGAATGACCGGAACAATGAGGGGTAATGAAAAGATTGGGGACTGACCACAAAGGGCTGTCTGATGGGAGAGGTTCTGTAACGACTGTATCTAAGGCAGCCCCAGCAATCCAACCTTCGGTGAGGGCTTTGATGATTGCTGGTTCATCAACTACAGCACCACGGGCAATATTAATTAAATAAGCATGAGGCGGGAGCGATCGCAATACGCTCTCGTCAATCAAACCTGTAGTTTCTGGGGTAAGTGGTGTAGCAACTACTACATAATCTACTTCTGGTAAAAGCGATCGCCATTCATCTGCACCCACAACTTGGTCAAAATTGGCTAGTGGTTGTGGATGGCGGCGAGTGCCAATAATTCTTATGCCAAAAGCTTTGGCGCGGGCAGCGATCGCTTGACCGATACCACCAGCACCAATAATTAATAAAGTAGCATCAGTTAATTCTTGGATTGGAAAACCTCTTTTCCACTGATGTTCAGCGTGTAAAGCTTGTAGTTGTGCTAAATTTTTAGCGTGGGAGAGTATATAAGTTAAAACAAATTCTGCGATGGGAATTGCATGAACTCCTGCCCCATTCGTCAGAATCAAATCACGTTCTAAATAAGTCGGAGTCAAAATATGATTTACCCCTGCATTCGGCGCATGATGCCAACGTAAAGCGGGTGCTGCTGCTAACACTTTATGCAAAATATGGTTTTTCAGAAAAAACCAACTTAAATAAACCTCTGCATCCGTCCCATCATAATCCAGATTACCTTCACTATCAACCAATACAACCTTAGTATCTGATGGCAAATGCGGTTCAATTTCGGCAGCAATTTCAATCGGCAAAATGATTTTCATAATTTAAGTTACCGAATTACAGGGTTATTATTATTTGTGCGGAAACTTGACTGTTATCAGAATATGTAAGTGTAGGGTTTGTTTGCATCTACACTATGACAACCCCTACACTCATTTTGCACACCCTTTACTTTCCCTATCACCACATCAATCCTGAATTAATAACTGCCTAACTGCAACAATTGTTTGTAAGCATAGCTACCTTCTCGATTCATTACCTGGTCAAGAATTGTTTCTCTGATGCTAACAAAAGCTTCATTACTTCTGTCTCTGGGGCGTGGTAGATTGACAGGTAAATCTAGAGCAATTCTGCCGTCGTCAATGACAATTACACGGTCAGCTAAGGCTACAGCTTCTTCCACATCATGAGTGACTAAAAAAGCGGTAAACTGCTGTTCTTGCCACAGTTTTTCAATCAATTTTTGCATATCAATTCGAGTCAGAGCATCTAACGCGCCTAGAGGCTCATCTAATAACAATAAGCGGGGTTGACTCACTAAGGCTCTGGCTAAAGATACCCTTTGTCTTTGTCCTCCAGAGAGTACAGATGGCCATTCGTCGCTTCTATCTTGTAATCCCACCTGTTCTAATGCCCACTGGGCTTTTTCCCGCCAATTGTTTTGTAATCCTAAGCCTACATTTTGAATGACGCGCTTCCATTCCAGCAAGCGGGGATCTTGGAACATCACTCTGACGGAACTACTCAGTTTTCGCAATGGTTCACCATCTAAAAGAATCCCACCAGCACTTGCTTTTTCTAAACCAGAGACAAGGCGTAATAAGGTACTTTTACCACAACCACTACGTCCAACAATCGCCACAAATTCTCCTGGTGATACTTCCAAATTGATGGAATTTAAAACAGTTTTTTTACCGAAAGCCTTCGTTAAATCTAAAATACTTAATTGTGTTCCTTGTGGATGAATACTCATAATAACTCCTTAGTACATAGTTAATTTTTGTTTGTGGGGTTTTCTGTCTATAGGAGTTGTAAAAAGTTTACTCCCTATTCCCCACTGCCTCTCTCGAAGAGAAGTTAAGATGTAAGAATTCAGAATTCAGGATTTAGAAGGTTAGAAAATTTAGTTGCAGCTTTCTCAATCAAATATATTAATTATGCGCTCATCACTCTTAAATTCTGACTTCTGGCTCCTGGGTGCTGAATTCTTCCGTTAGGATTGCTATACATTTTGATAATTAGGATGCCAAGCTAACCATTTTCTTTCTAAAAATCTGGCAGTCGCATCTGCTAATTTGCCCAATAAGGCATAAATAAAAATACTCAAAACTACGACATCAGTTTGCATGAATTCACGGGCATTCATCGCCATGTAACCTAATCCCGAATCAGCAGCGATTGTTTCGGCAACAATTAGTGTCAACCACATAATTCCTAAAGAAAAGCGCACACCGACAAGAATTGAAGATAATGCCCCTGGTAAAATTATTTGCCACAAAAGTTGTAGAGGCTTTAATCCGTAGACTCTTCCCATTTCAATCAAGCCTGGGTTGACGCTACGAATTCCATGAAATGTATTTAAATATAAAGGGAAAAATACCCCCATAGAAACTAGAAATAATCTGGCTTGATCACCAATGCCAAACCATAAAATCACTAGGGGAATTAATGCCAAGTTAGGAATGGTTCGGAGCATTTGTAGGGAACTATCCAAGAGTTTTTCGGCAATTGGAAAAATCCCGTTGAGTAAACCTAAACTAAACCCAATACTACCCCCAACTACAAAACCAGAAATTGCTCGTCCAGCGCTAATTCCTATATGTTGAAATAATTCTCCGGTAGAAGCCAATTTAATTGCTGTAATGACAACACCGCTTGGTGCAGGTAAAATTCGGTTGGAAAGTAAACCAACTCTGGATGATAGCTCCCAAAGTATGACTACACTAATCGGCACAATCCAAGGAACTATTTTTTGGATTTGCTGATTTTGGAATAACTCATTCAGCGAGATGCTGATATTTTTGGCGTTTTTTAAAGTTATAGTCATGAGGCACTCGTTAGTTGTTTAGCAAGTTTTTCCCGGGCAATGGAAGTCAAAACTGGTTGTGTGGGCGGTGTTAGTTCTGGTTCACTTTGCAAAGGCAGGTGAGGAAATAATAATTCGGCAGTCCGATAAGCTTCTTCTAGATGGGGATATCCAGAGAAGATAAAGGTTTCTATCCCTAGTTGTTGATACTCCAACATCCTGGCAGCTACAGTCTCGGGATCACCAACTAACGCTGTACCAGCACCACCTCTGACTAATCCAATTCCTGCCCAGAGGTTGGGGCTAATTTCTAGAGTTTCTCGACTGCCGTTGTGTAGTTGTGTCATCCTTCGCTGCCCTTCGGAATCGGAACTAGCAAAGGCTTTTTGGGCTTGGGCGATCGCATCTTCATCGATGTATTTAATCAACTCGTTGGCTGCATCCCAAGCGGCGGACTCGGTTTCGCGCACAATGACGTGCAAACGAATCCCAAAACGCACGCTTCTACCTTGGGCGGCGGCTAGTTGCTTAACTTCAGCAATTTTTTGCGCTACTTGTTCTGGCGGTTCTCCCCAAGTTAAATAAGCATCTACGTGTTTGGCGGCAACTCGCTGGGCTGCTGCTGATGAACCACCAAACCACAGTGGCGGATAGGGTTTTTGAAGAGGTGGAAATAACAGTTTACCGCCTTGAATATCCAGGTATTTACCTTGAAAATTCACTGTTTCCCCACTCATAATTCCCCGCCAAACTGTGAGGAATTCATCAGTTAAGTCATAGCGATCGTCATGACTTAGATGCAAGCCATCTCCTGCTAATTGCTTTGGTTCTCCACCTGTGACGACGTTAATTAGTAATCGCCCATGCGACAGCCGATCAAAGGTTGCCGCCATCCGGGCCGCAAAGCTTGGTGAGCTAATTCCAGGGCGAATTGCTACTAAGAACTTCATCCGCTTAGTAACAGAAATCAAAGAGGCGGCTGTTATCCAGGCATCTTCACAAAAAGGCCCTGTGGGCAATAAAGCACCTGTATAGCCTAAGTTATCTACTGCTTGGGCAATTTGCTGTAAATACTCTGGAGTTGCATCCCGTCCTCCAAGCTGTGTTCCTAAATATTGTCCGTCACGCGCCGTGGGTATAAACCAAAGAATTTGCATTATTGTTAAGCTAGCTTAATAAACTACGGTTTTTTGGTAGACTTACCGTATTTAATAGTGATGATTGTACCGTAAATAATGAAAAAATCAAGACCCTATTCTGTCTATTTGAAGAAGTAATTTAGAGAGCAAGTGTGAGAAGATAGGTTGTTTTGAGATTAATAGAGGAAGTCAAGGTTACTTGTAAAAACAGGCTCCAGAAGGCTCAAACTCTGTACCAGTAACTTTGCCGTCTACCAAAAACCTCTAACTCACTGATTGCTTAGAAACTAAAGCTTGTCCGTAACGCACCCACCCAAATGGCATCGTTAGCGTCATTATGCTCTGGATTAGTAATGACATAAACAGTTGGTGTCACCCTAATATTGTCATTAACGCGGAAGGTATAAAAAGCTTCTAAATGTAAAGCAGTATCTGGATCTTCTCGACGTGCTGCACTTGGTGTTGGTCTGTAGTCGTTACTTGTAACTTTAGGCGGTACACCAACAATAAATCCACCCACATTACCTTCTTTAAACAAATCTGGGAATGCCACCGTCAGCGCGCCATTGATGATAGTTGCATCGTTATCAGTGCCGACTTCTTGATGCGCTAAGGTATAGCCAAACCAACCACCTAAAACAACACGACGGCTAGCTCGCCAGTTAAATTCCAGCCCAAAATTATCACTTGTAGTCGCATTCTGTTGAAAAGGATTTCTAGCAAAAGCACTACCTGTACCACCAGTCAAGTTAAAACCAGTACCAGTGCCAAAATATTTACGTGCATAAGTTAGACCAACATCTAACTGGCGACTAGGCGATAAGGTCAATTGAGCAAATGCGATGCTATTACCGTTAGAAAATCCGGTGTCTGGTAGATTCGCTTGGGTGTTATTAACTGTGTAACCTAAGCTTAATTGCAATTGATTACTAAATTTGTATCCAAAAGCTGCCCCTGCACCGTCAAAACCCGGACGATAAACAGTTGGGTTAAATGTGGCAAAACGAGAAAGCGCGCCATTTAAACCACCAATAGAAGCGTTAAGTGTCGGTGTATAAAGGGCTGGTTGCAATGCTCTCGGGCCTACCCAAACAGTACCGTTTTTACCCACAGGAAAACGGTAAACTATCTGACTAACATATACTCCTTCGGTTCCATCACTATCAAAGGTGAAACGGGTCATGGCTGTCCCCGTACTGTTAGTGAGGTTAGGAATATTGTTGCTGCTTAAAATCATTGATAATTGATCTCTACCTGTAAAACTGGTTTGGAAAGTCAATCGAGAACGATAAGCGAAAAAGCTCCGACTATCGTCTTTTGTATCATTAGCAGCTGTATTATTGGCCCGATCGCCAAAGGTATCACCGACAACAAATATTGCATCACCTAGTAGTTTGGTGGTGGTGGAAAACTGATTGGCTTCTACTTCCGCAGTCCGCACTTCTAAGTTTTCAATTCTCCCACGTAACTCTTGCAATTCTGGAGCAAATTCAGCTTGTAGCTTTTGCAGAGTTGCTAAATCTTCTTTTTTGACCAAATCAGCAGTATTAGAAGCAATCAACTCACTCAGGCGGTCAAGTGCTGCATTTAAACCTGCGGCAAATTCGTAACGCGTTAAAGCGCGATTGCCTTTAAATGTACCATCTGGATAGCCGGCGATCGCACCATAGCGTTCTACTAGTGATTGCAACGCCTGAAACGCCCAATCTGTAGGTCTGACATCCGATAGTTGCGACACGGATGTGACTTGTCCGGTAATTTCTGTTGGCGAAGAAGAAGCTTCTGGAGTTATTTGCGTGGGCAAGATATTTTCTTTGACAGGCTCTTGTTGTGCTTCTATGTTGGGAACAACATCTGCATTTGCTACAGACGCAAAAAATAACAAGCCATTCAATACAGTTGGAATAACTAGCAAATATTTCCACAAAACTTTAGACATGGGTCTGGACTCACAATTATTCACTGGATTTATGTTGTTTCTGTCTTCAAGACAAAAATTTTAGAGATACAAGTGCTTACACCATCAGATAACAGTTGATTTTTTAGCTTGAATAAATCGCAAATATCGGAACCCGGTTTGATTTGCGAATCTAGTTGTGTAATCAGGTAATAGGGTTGAGCTAGTAGGAAAGAAGCTTTTTGTGGGTGTAATGATTTTTTCCCCAATCAAATATGAGTCCTATAGAAGGATTTATCTTGGCTAAAAAATTTAAATTACCGATGATTGAAGGCAATTGTTTTGTTGTTAATTGCTATGGTGATTTTGATGAGAAGACTTTAGTTGTAACTTTCTTCAACATCAAAAATCAGCTTTTATCTCTGAGATGACTTTTGGCTACAATAGAGATAAATTATTGTTAATTTTCTCTGGTTTTATAGCTAATTTGTCAAGTAACTTTTTTAAAAAAATATCTATTTTTAATGACAAATGCTGGTTATCAAAAAATCTTCATGAATTTTTAAAACCATTTTTTGAGTCTGGCTGTACCATGACAAAATATACTACTAACGCTATTTTTCACTCACTGACTATTGAATAGGGACTGGCAAAAATTAAATTATTTAACCATGAAGCATCATAGATATTGAAAAAGAATCTTTGTCTTTATCTGCACCCCTGATGATTGGATATTTTTTTAGTTGGCAGTTCTTTAGTAACTTTGAGACTACTTGAGAAACAAGCCAACTTGTGGTCTAGCATCAATAGCAGATATTTAAACAACAGTAAGTCTATCGATATTACGTTGTTTATGCTTACTCTTGTGATAGTTGCATAAACTAATGTAAAAAGCAAGACTTTATTTCCCAGCAGGGTGACTTCATATAACGTTACTTGAAAATTGCTCATAGATACTTGCTTTTTTTAGTGAACCATGAGAAACTTCGTTATGAATTAAACTACGGTAAATCGGTCAAGTTGCCGTACGAAAAGCCTTACAGCGAATCTACTGGCAACCCACCGCAAAATTTGTAGCGAGGCTGTTAGTAAGCAGCTAGTAAAAAAGCGAACAATTTTCTCCGGTGTGCAGCTATCAATGGGGAGAGAAGGTGAATGTTAAAGACGTTAGTAAATAATTTTGCACTCAATTTAGAGGCTGATGTGCTTGTAATTGGAGGTGGCCCGGCAGGTACATGGGCTGCTTGGAGTGCTGCGTCTGGTGGGGCGAGGGTGGTTTTAGTAGACAAAGGTTACTGTGGTACGTCGGGATGTGCGGCGGCCTCTGGTAATGGAGTTTGGTATGTACCACCCGAACCAGAAGCACGAGAAATTGCAATGGCGAGTCGAGAATCATTAGGGGGATTCTTAGCCAACCGCCATTGGATGAAGCGTGTTTTGGATCAGACATTTACGAACGTCAACTTACTAGCTGATTGGGGTTATCCCTTCCCCACTGATGATGAAGGTAAACCATATCGGCGATCGCTCCAAGGCCCAGAATATATGCGGCTAATGCGGCGGCAAATTCAACGGGCAGGTGTAAAAATCTTAGACCACAGCCCCGCCTTAGAACTTTTAGTAGACGCAGAAGGCAAAGTTGCCGGCGCAACTGGGATTAACCGCCAAACTCATGAAAAGTGGAGAGTCATATCAGGAGCAACCATCATCGCCACAGGTGGTTGTGCATTCTTGAGCAAAGCGTTAGGGTGCAACATCCTAACTGGGGATGGTTACTTGATGGCGGCAGAAGCAGGTGCCGAAATGTCGGGTATGGAGTTTTCCAATGCTTACGGCATCTCTCCTGCCTTTTCCTCAGTCACCAAAACCCTCTTCTACAACTGGGCTACCTTTACCTATGAAGATGGCACGCCCGTACCTGGCGCAGGTTCCCAACGTGGACGGTCTGTAATTGCAGAAACCTTACTGCAACAGCCTGTTTACGCAATTTTAGATCAAGCGTCCCCAGAAATGCGCTCATCTATGCGTTCAGCCCAGCCCAACTTCTTCTTACCCTTTGACAGAGCGCGAATTGACCCATTTACTCAACGTTTTCGCATTACCTTACGCCTAGAAGGTACAGTGCGCGGTACAGGTGGCATTCGGATTACTGATGAAACTTGCGCTGCTTCAGTTCCTGGATTGTATGCAGCTGGTGATGCGGCTACCCGCGAATTAATTTGTGGTGGGTTTACAGGTGGCGGTAGCCATAACGCCGCTTGGGCAATTTCCTCTGGTTATTGGGCGGGAAATTCGGCGGCGCAGTATGCCTTAAACTTAGGAGAACAAGCAAATCAACGCCTTGTTCGCGGCGTGGGTGAAGCAGCATTACAACCACAAGCTGAGAATGTTTCTAGCCCAAACATCAACGAATTTATCCAAGCCGTACAAACCGAAGTCTTCCCCTACAATCGCAATTATTTCCGCACAGAAAAAGGCTTATCCGATTCTCTTTCCCGCCTGGATAATCTGTGGCAAATAATCCGCGATACCCAAATAGAAGACAGTCAACTCATCCGAGCGCGAGAAGCCGCCGCAATGGTAGCGACAGCAAGATGGATGTACAACAGTGCCTTGGAACGCAAAGAAACACGGGGTATGCACAAACACCAAGACTATCCCCAACAAGATACGAATCAACAGCATTACTTAATTAGCGGTGGTTTAGATCAAGTTTGGGTTAAAACTCAACCACTCAGCAGTACCGATAAATCTTTATCAGTAGCAGGAGCAGCAGCGTGATTGAGTTAGTCAGCGAGTCACGATGTATTCAGTGTAATCTCTGCGTTAACGTTTGCCCTACAAACGTATTTGATATTGTACCTGATGCACCGCCCACAATTGCACGTCAAAGTGATTGTCAAACCTGCTTTATGTGCGAATTATACTGCCCCGTTGACGCTCTTTATGTAGCACCAGACACGGAGCTACAAACCTCAGTTAACGAGGCAGAATTAGCGGCTACCGGATTATTGGGCAGTTACCGCAAAAATGTTGGTTGGGGAAAGCAGCAAACTTCTACTGCCAAAACCGACCAAACATTTCAAGTCTTAAAACAGATGAAATAAGGAGTAATCAATATAGATATGCTGTCGTTCGCAGTAGGAAATAGTTTCTTCAGACCAAAAACAATATCAACTGTAGTTGTTTGCTTCCTGCTGCTACTAACAACAGCTTGTAGCCAAGGCAGTAATAGTTCTAAAGTCCAAGCAGAAAATGTTAGTCCGGCTGTAACTACCTTACGCATAGGCTATGTGGGGAGTGCAGAACCTACAGGGCCTTTAGGTTGGGCAAAAAAACAAGGAATATTAGAACGAGAACTGCAAAAATCTGGATTTCAGAATATTACCTTTGCCAGATTTGGTAACGGCCCAGATTTGAATGAGTCTCTGGTTGCAGGACAAATAGATGTTGGTTTTTTGGGGGATACACCAGCCGTAGTTCTAAAAGCTAGGGGTATTCATACCAAGTTGCTGCGGATTACTCAATTTAATAACACCGCTTGGCTAGTAGCAAAGAAAAACGGGGCAAATTCTTTAGCTGAACTCAAAGGGCAGAAAATAGCTACCCAAAAAGGCTCATATATGCACCGCTACCTGTTGGGTTTATTAGATCAGACAAAATTGGCTAAAGATGTCAAAGTTGTTCACTTAATGAGTACCGAGGCAAAGTCAGCTTTAGAACGTGGTGATATTGCGGCTTATGCAACTTCTAGCGATATGGGGCCTTTTCTCAAATCCCAAGGGTTTCCGATAATTGATTCATCGGCAGATCATCAAGGTTTGTCGGGGACATCATTAGTAGTTGCAACAGAAAAGTTTCTCGCCCAAAAGCCAGATTTTCCTCAGAAGTTCAATACAATCCTGACAACATCTGTCAAAGATTTAAAAGCTAACTCCGAAGAATATTACAAATATCACGCTCAGACTAGTAAATATCCAGTCAACATTATCAAGACATCGTACCCACTCAATCAAGTTCCTGAAGAACCATTTCCATCTGAAGGCGTGAAACTTTTAGAAGGTACGAAAAATTTTCTGGTAGCGCAAAAGTTAGCGAAGTCAGACTTTGCTTTATCAGATTGGATGGTGAAATAGTCTTGCATCATCTCTAGTCTGAGTTAAAAAAGATTGCCATCCCCGCCATGTACTGAAAACATATAACCGGGATTATTCCTATGACTATTGCATTAGAGCGGCCGAAAAAAACTAAATCGGCGCAGATTCGGGAAAAATTGGGTTATCCCATCATTGATACAGATGTTCATACCCAAGAATTTCCCCCGGCTTTTTTAGATTATTTAGAGCAAGTTGCTGGAAGCAAAATTGTTGAACGTTTCCAAGACCATTTACCAGGTTCATCTCGTTCTAAATGGTTTAAACAATCTTGGGAAGAACGCCGCGCTTATCGGACTGCACGTCCACCATTTTGGACTCGTCCAACCAATGATGCGCTGAATTTAGCCACTATTAGTTTGCCAAAGTTACTACACGAAAGACTGCAAGAAGCTGGTACAGACTTCGCAGTTGTGTATCCTAACTTGGCAACAATGGCTCCCCACATCGGTAACGAGGAAATGCGGTTGGCTGTTTGTCGGGCGGTGAATACATACCACGCCGACATTTTCCGCCAATATGCCGATCGCCTGACACCGATCGCAGCAATCCCGATGAACACTCCCGAAGAAGCGATCGCCGAATTAGAATATGCAGTCAAAGTCTTAGGGTTAAAAGCTATTCAAATCCCCGGACACGTCCGCCGTCCGATTCCCGCCTTTGAGAAGTATGGCGAAGAAGTTGCCAATGAAGCTATTTGGATTGATACCTACGGCTTAGATAGTAAATATGATTACGACCCCTTCTGGGCGAAGTGTGTCGAATTAAAAGTTGTTCCTACCACCCATTCTAGTGGTATGGGCTGGATACAACGTCGTTCTATATCCAACTATCAATACAACCACATTGGACACTTTGCTTCTGCTGGAGAAGCACTGTGTAAAGCTTTGTTCTTCGGTGGTGTGACTCATCGCTTCCCGACCTTGAAATTTGCCTTTTTAGAAGGCGGTTCGGCTTGGGGTGCGAGTCTCTACACTGATTTGATTTGGCACTGGGATACGCGCAATAAAGACCACATGCTGGAATTTAACAACCCGGCCAATGTCAACCGCGAAGAACTCTTAGAGTATTACCTCCGCTACGGTGGCGAACATGTACATGGCCGCTTGGATGGCTTGGGTAGTGGTTTAGGCTTCCACGCTGATTTGGTAGCACCTCATGATCCTGGTGAACTGGATGAGTTTGCGTTAGCAGGAGTGAAGCAGCCAGAAGATATCCGCGATCGCTTCTTAAATAGCTTCTACTTCGGCACAGAATCAGATGATACCCGTGTTGCCCATGCTTTTAATCGGAAGGCGAATCCTTATGGCGATCGCATCAAAGCTTTCTTAGGTTCTGACTCTGGTCACTGGGATGTGCCTGATATTACTGCGGTTGCGGCTAATGCCTATTCTTTTGTCGAACGCGGGATTTTGAACGAAGAAGATTTGCGTTATTTCTTGTCGATTCATCCGTTGGAATTGTACACCAGCCTCAACCGCGATTTCTTCAAGGGAACGGCGGTGGAAACAGCAGCACAAGAGTATTTGGCAAATCAATCAGTTTGAGGAAAAAGAAACGAACCGCAAAGGGCGCATAGACGCGTTAGCGGCTTCCCGCAGGGTAGGGCGCGAAGTTATAAGAGTTTGAGAAGTTGTTTGCGTGAATTTCCTAACAGATAAATCATACCTCCTGCCTCCTGCCCTCTGCCTCCTGCCTTCTTAATTAAATTAAGGTAAACCATCATGACCATTGCCTTAGAACGTCCACAAAAATCTAGGTCAGCGCAGATTCGGGAAAAGCTGGGTTATCCGGTCATCGATACCGATGTCCATACCCAGGAATTTGAACCAGCAGTCTTAGATTATTTAGAACAAGTTGGTGGAAGTGCGATTGCCGAACGATTCAAAGAACATTTACCAGGGGCTTCCCGCTTTAAGTGGTACAAGCAAAGCTGGGAAGAGCGTTTTGCATATCGCACCAATCGGCCTAACTGGTGGGGTCGTCCTACCAAAAATACTTTAAATCTAGCTACTATCAGCTTGCCAAAGTTACTGCACGAACGGCTGCAAGAATCGGGTACAGATTTTGCTGTCGTCTATCCTAACTTGGCGACGATGGCTCCCAATATTGGCAATGAAGAAATGCGTCGGGCTGTTTGTCGGGCGATTAACATTTACCACGCTGATATTTTCCGTCCCTATGCTGATAGAATCACCCCAATTGCAGCTATCCCAATGCACACGCCCCAAGAGGCGATTGAAGAATTGGAATATGCGGTGAATGTTTTGGGACTGAAAACAATTCAAATCCCTGGTTACGTGCGTCGTCCGATTCCGGCTTTTGAGAAGTATGGCCCGGAAGTAGCGAATGAAGTGGTTTGGATTGATAACTTTGGCTTGGATAGTGAGTATGATTACGATCCATTTTGGGCGAAGTGCGTTGAATTAAAGGTGATACCAACGACGCACGCTTCTAGCCAAGGTTGGACGACTCAACGCTCCGTTACTAACGCCCAGTATAATCACATCAACCACTTTGCGATCGCCGCCGAAGCACTCTGTAAATCCCTATTCTTTGGTGGTGTTACCCGTCGCTTCCCCTCCTTGAAATTTGCCTTTATGGAAGGTGGTTCGGCTTGGGGTGCTAGTTTATACGCCGATATTATCTGGCATTGGGAAACCCGCAACAAACAGCATTTGTTAAGCGGGAATGACCCCAGGTTAGTAGATAAAGAAGCCCTCACCGAATACTATGCGCGTTATGGTGGCGAATTAGTGCATGGTCGGTTGGATCAAATTGGCGATGGTTTAGGATTCCACCATCACTTATTGGCTCCCGAAGACCCAGGTGAACTAGATGAATTTGCCTTAGCTGGAATTGAGAAACCAGAAGATGTGCGCGATCGCTTCTTGAATCACTTCTACTTCGGCACAGAATCTGATGATACCCGTGTATCACAGGCATTTAACCGAGCAGCCTTACCTTTTGGCAATCGAGTCAAAGCTTTCTTAGGTTCCGATGCTGGTCACTGGGATGTGCCGGATATTACTGCTGTTGTTGCCAATGCTTACGCAATGGTAGAGCAGGAAATCATCACTGAAGAAGATTTACGTTATTTCCTCTCCATCCATCCTTTAGAGTTGTACACCAGCCTCAACCGCGACTTTTTCAAAGGTACAGCAGTTGAAAAAGATGCAGAAAAATATTTGCAAAAGTCTGAAGTATGAAGTAAGAATTCTGAAATCAATACAACTTCATAAATCAGGTTTTCTGCAATTGATCATGTCAAAAAAATCATGATTAAGAAGTAAAAGTCTGAAGGATAAAAATTTCCCACTTCATACTTCAGACTTCACACTTCAATACAGTTGTCTACTCGTTAACTCTAGGGTGGGCATAATTAAATGTCCATCCTATTTTCCTAACTTAAAAGGAAATTTTATAATGGTACAAGCATTAAAAACCCTTCCTAATTATGACCCAACCTTATTTGAAGGTGCTGCGGAAGGTTACGCTCAGTACAGAACTAAATATCCACCTGAGTTATTTGCTAAATTAACAGAAATATTTAAGCTTAACGGTCAAGGCAGACTTTTAGATTTAGGTTGTGGCCCAGGATTAATTGCTATTCCTTTGCGGACTCAATTTACCGAAGTAATTGCGATAGATCCCTCTTCAGAAATGTTGCAAGAAGCGCAACGTCAAGCAGCATCAGAGGGGGCAAATAATATTACTTGGATAGAAAAAGGCGCAGAACTTATTGACTCTAGTTTAGGAATATTTAATTTAGTTACCATCGGTAGAGCTTTTCATTGGATGGAGCGAGAATTAGTATTAGAAAAACTTTATGAGCTACTTGCTGATGATGGTGGCATAGCCCTAATTAATACTAACGAAAATCCTTGGTCAAGTAATCTTCCTTGGAAACAAGCCGCTATTAGTGTTGTCAAAAAATGGTTAGGTGAAGAACGTCGGACTGGACAAAGAGGACAAGGTGTTCGTAAACCAGTAGATCCTCCCCATGAAGTGGTAATTGCTAATTCTGCTTTTGCTCGTCAAGAAGTGTTTGAAGTTCCATTTCAAAAAACTTGGACAGTCTCTAGTTACCTTGGCTATTTATACACAACAGCTTTTGCCTTAAAAATTTTCTTTGGTGATAATGCGCCAGCATTTGAAGCTGATTTGCAAGAGACATTATTAGCAGTTGAACCTTCTGGAGAATTTACAGAAGAAATTACAGCTAATATTCATGTAGTTTGGAAGCATTAACCAAGCAAAATTTTCAAGTTAAAAAGAGGGTTGATGTAATAGATTTTGATTAATCTACAACCTTCTAGAATATAGGTTTTTAAAAGTTGCCTCCTAACAGTTGATTGAGTTTTCAGTCCCTCATCGAGTCAATACAGGGTGGGTAATTAATATCCACCCTATTTCTTAATTTTTATCCAGGCATTACTCAGCAAACTATGTCAATCTCACCCGAAAAATTTAACTTCCTGAAACATCTCAAAATTAACCGTCGTTCTCTACTATTTGTAGCCGGTTATTCTTTGGCATTATCAACGACTCTGTTTAGTTGTAATGCACCATCTAACAATAACCAACCACAAGCAGCCGCACCAAATAATGCCGCACCAACTAACACTAATACTGAAAAACAAGTGGTGCGAATTGTGCGTTCAAAACAACTTTCAGCACTAGCTGTTTTAGAAAAACAAGGTAATTTAGAAAAAAGATTAGAAACACTCGGTTTTAAAGTAGAATGGCCAGAATTTGCTGCGGGGCCACAACAATTAGAAGCTTTAAATGCGGGTGGACTTGATATTGCATCAACCGCAGAATCACCACCAGTATTTTCCCAAGCCGCAGGCACACCTCTTGTCTATCTAGCTACTACGCAACCTAGTGGTAAAGCTGTCTCACTGCTAGTTCCTAGTAACTCTCCTGTGAAATCTATTGCTGACTTAAAAGGTAAAAAAGTTGCTTTTCAAAAAGCATCAATTGGTCACTATCTTTTAGTTAAAGCCTTAGAATCAGGTGGATTAAAATTAAGTGATGTACAGTCTGTATTTTTACCTCCACCAGATGCTAACGTAGCATTTAGCCAAGGCAAAGTAGATGGCTGGTTTATTTGGGAACCATTTGTAACTAGAGCAGTACAAAAGAAAGTTGGTCGCGTACTTTTAGATGGGGGAAGTTTACGCGATACAGGTAATTTTTACTCAACTACAAGAGATTTTTATCAAAAGCATCCCGATGTCATCAAAGTATTTTTTGAGGAGCTAGAAAAAGCAGAAATTTGGACTAAGGAGCATCGTGCAGAAGTAGCAAAATTATTAGCTCCAGTGACTCAGCTTGATGAGCCTACCCTAGAAATTATGCACGAGAAGTATGACTATGGCTTGAAACCAATTACCGAACAAGTAATTGCTAAACAGCAAGAAGTTGCAGATAAATGGTTTACATTAGGTCAAATACCAAAAAAAGTAAATGTGAGAGAAGGATTTTTAACTCCTGAAGAATATGCCAAAATCACTCCGGCGGATGTGTTGGCGAAAAAGTGAGAAATAGGGAGTAGGGAGTGGGGAATTTTGTAGAAATTTTTCGTGCAACCGTGAGGAGAAATTATGCCAACATTGACGTTAACAGAAGTAAAAATTACCCAAATTGATGCACCTTTGGGTGCAGTAGTAACTGGGTTGGATGCGAGTCAACCTGTTGCACCGGAAGTAATTTTACAACTGAAACAAACTTTGCGCGATCGCCACATTTTAATCTTCAAAAATCAAAAGTTGACTGATGAGCAACTGGTGAATTTTGCCTATTATTTTGGCGATTTATATGTTCCCCCAGATGACGTTCCTGTGTTGGCTTCTCAACCAGGTGTCACACCAGTAGTCATTAACGTTTCTAATGTTGATGGTGGTTATACAGGTACGGGAGAATTAGCCTTCCATTCCGATCACCATTGGACTCCGCGTCCTTCTGCTGGTTCGTTGCTTTATGCTTTGGAAGTGCCAAGCCAAGGTGGTGATACTTATTGGTTAAACTTGAATTTGGCTTATGAAACTTTGGATGAAGCAACTAAACGCCGAATTGCAGATTTACAGTTAATTACCTACAATCCATTTTTACGCGATCGCTCCGCACCCAGAACCAAATATCGTCTTGACCGCAATATTCCGTTAATTAGTCCTGTGTTCCCCCATCCTTTGGTCAGAACACACCCAGAAAGCGGGAAGAAAATTCTTTATTTGGACTACGCCACAGAAGTTGAAATTGTCGGTTTAGCACCAGAAGAGGGTGCAGAACTCATCGAACAGTTGCGAGAACATTTAAATCAACCGCAGTTTTACTACCAACATAAATGGTCTGTCGGCGATATTGTTTACTGGGACAATCAAGCTACCTTACACTACCGTCAAGCTTTTGACCCCAATGAACGCCGCGTAATGAAGCGAGTTAGCCTCGCAGGTAGCCGTCCTTTTTAAAAGCTTGCACTGGAAGCATCCCAAATGTGAGATATCGTGTCCGGTTGAAGACTTATCATGACACCGGACACGATATTAATCACTAATTGATGGCAAATTCCAGCCTAATACTTTAGCAATTTGAGTAGGAAGTGAAATAGGGTCAAAGGGTTTAAGAATAACACCGACAATTTGATACTTTTCTAAAATATGCGAATCAAGCCACTTGGCTTCTGCACTGAAGAAAATTATCGGAGTTGCTTGAGTTTTTGGATTGCTTCTGATCTGATTAATCAACTGAAAATTAATTATGTTATGTCCTGATGAATCCATAACAATCGCATCAGGACTATTGATTGCAGATAGTTGCAATCCAATTAATGGAGAGTCAGCAATGATTACGTCCCAACCAGCTAAATCTTGTAAGCAAAGTTCGACAACTTCGCGTACTCTAACTTCATTATCGATGAGTAATATCGTTTTGGTTGTTATATTTACCTCTTCGATAATATTCATTTAATTAAGCTCCAGAAAATTGAAAAATCTTCATGGTAAAGTAGTAATTTCAGACTATACCGTACTTTTTATGCTGAGTTAATCGCCTGTGAACAGAAAACAGGAAACATGGATGTTAGACAAGTATATTTTCTTTGTCGAGTCAGCTTTTCGGTTTTTAAAATCGCTACTTTTGCATAAAAAGTATTGCAGAATCTAATTTCATTCTTCATCTGGAGTACAGATAAATCATCGTAGTCTAGAAATTAGTAAGTTAGACTACGAGCAATCTGATTAATCGAGAGTCAGCAATTATTACATCCCAGCCAGCTAAATACAGAGAGTCAGCAATCGTTACATCCCAACCAGCTAAATCTTGTCGGCAAATTTCGACAACTTCTGTTCTCTTTCAATTAAGAACTATAAATAAAAAAAATAAAGAACTAATAAAGAATCAAGATTGTTTACAAAACTTTACATTTCATCTGCCCACCCCATTATTTCAGCTACTTCTTCCGAAATACTTGTAGGTTCAAAAGGCTTGCTAATGACTCCAGCAACTCCCATTTGAGAAAAACGGTGGCGATCGCTTGGTAAAACTTTGGCGGTGAGCAGAATCACTGGGATGGATTGGGTGGAGGTATGAGATTGAAGTTGCTCATACACAGCAAAGCCATCCATATTAGGCATAGAAACATCTAGCAAAATGGCATCAATGTGAGTTTCTGTCTGAGCAATTTTTAATCCTTCCTGTCCAGATGCAGCAGTTAGGGTATTCCATCCACCTAAATCTTCTAGACAAGCTTGCACTAATTCGCGGATGCGTTCTTCATCATCGACAATCAATAATTTTCTAGTCATAGGTCATTATTTTCTCCCCTGATTTCTGGGCTTGTGCGACTTTTTGGTAGAGTGAAGAAAAATGTGCTACCTACGCCAATAATACTTTCTGCCCAAATTTGCCCACCGTGCTGCTCAACAATACTACGACAGATAGCCAAGCCAAGCCCTGTACCACCTTTAATGCGGGAATCTGTTGCATCTATTTGCTGGAACCTGCCAAAGATAGCTTCTAATTTATCACTAGGAATACCCCGCCCTTGGTCGCTAATTTTAAATAAAACCCAATCTTTCTGCTGTTCCACACTCACAGTAATCATGGCCTCAGCAGGGGAAAATTTAATTGCATTTCCTAAGAGATTGGTCAGTGTTTGGATAATTGCATCAGCAGCAGCCCAAACGTCAGCATTGCTGGGACGAACATCAAATTTAATATTTTGCTCCTTCGCAAGTGCTTGCACTCCTGCGACTGCTTGCTCGATTAAGTCAGTTGCATTGCAATTAGTTTTTTCTAAAACAGCGCGACCCGATTCTAAGCGTTCTAAATCGAGTATATCGTTGACTAAGCGCACCAAGCGATCGCTATCAATTGCGGCTATCTCAATCATGCGTTTAAATTTATCTGGTTTTTTGTCGTAAATACCAGTTTTTAATAAACCCATAGCGGCTCGAATTGCTGTTAAAGGTGTGCGGAGTTCGTGACTGACAATGCTAATAAATTCTGTTTTAATTTGCTCTACTTTTTGTAGTTCTGTGATGTCTTCTGCTAACCCTGCAACTCGCACTATTTCCCCTAATTCATTTTTAATTGGGAAGGCGCGATCGCGTATCCATCGAATGGAACCGTCAGGGCGAATAATGCGATATTTGGTATCTGATTTTCCTGTTTTTACTTGTTCTTGAAATGCCAGATCAACAAGCGGGCGATCGTCAGGATGAATGGCATTTAACCAAGCTGAAAAGCTTTGACAAATGCTTTGGCAACTTCTTTGCCAGATGGTTTCAAAAGCCGGACTAATATACAGAATTTGCTGAGTTTGAATATTTGTCATCCAAAATACTGCTTGGATGTTTTCTGCCAGTTGCCGAAATTTCTCTTCACTTTGACGTAAAGCATCTTCTATGCGTTTGCGTTCGGTGATTTCTTGATGAACGGCTACCAAAACATCACCATATTCAGGATGTTGAAACACAGAAGCCGTCGCTCTACACCAAAATGGAGTTCCATCTTTTTTAACATTATGAACTTCATAGGTAGCTTCTCCTTTTTGGAAGACCATAGAGCGAATAGTTTGGTTAACATCTTCAGCACTTATTGATTGAGTTGCATAATTCAAAATTGAAACGTGTTGAAAGTTAAGTTCACCACAACCATAGCCAAACATCTGCTCAAATTTAGGATTAGCGTAGACAATTGTGGCATCACTAGCACGTACCAAACAAACTCCTTCTGCCATGTTGCGGGCAATGACAGCTTGAAATTCTAGCTGTTGTTCGGCTTGTTTGAGTCTGGTGAGGTCGCGCAGGCTGACAATTACACCCGAAATATTGCCCTTTGCTTCACGGTAAGGTGTGTAGGTCACACTCATAAATTGTGGTGGTCGATTTGGGTAATTAAACCATTTTTCATACTGGCTATTTTCTCCAGTCAAACATTTATCTATGCGCGGTTGGATAAAACTTTCAAAAAACTGTTGACCTAAAATTTCCGAGACAGAATGTCCTAAAACTTCTGTTTCAGTTTTGTTGTACCAATCGAGATAAGTTTGATTAACAATTTGATAATTGTAGTCTCGATTAAGTAGAACAATACCGTCTTTGACGTTAGATACAATGTATTTATATTGCTCAAGTACTGCGGCACTACATTTGCGATCGCTAATATCAAAAATTGTTGAATGGCTCATCAAAAATTGTCCGGCTTCATCTTTAATGGCTGTACCATTTAAACTAATCCATCGGGTTGTACCATCTTTATGGACAATTTCAAATTCTAGATTATTAATCCAACCTTGCTGCTTAAACTGAGGAAAATTCTCTTGAAATACTTGTTGACTGTCACCCGTAAGAATATCTAAAAATTGCTTGTGCAGAATTTCATCACGGCTATACCCTAGCCACTTCAGTTCTGTGTCATTAATCCGAATAAATTTACCTTCTGCATCTAGAGAATGATAGCCACACGGTGCATTATTGTACAAATCTTCAAATTCCCGGATATATTGCTGTAATGTTGCTTCTGCTTTTTTCCGCTCAGTAATATCGTTGTTGATTTCTAAAACCATTCGTAGTTGCTCGGCATTTTCTTGAGCTAATTTTTGGCTAAGTTGTTTAATCTGTTGTTTACTTTTGAGAAAATGACTAGTCAACAGATTAATAATTAATCCCACCACTATAAAAATGCCTAGGCGCATAGCATCCTCTGGCTGAGAAGGAAACAGGTGATATTGCGGGGGCATTAAAAAATAATCAATTGCCAGTGTTGAAACAACAACTGTCACTAACCCTAAACGAAAACCGCCATACCAAGTGCTGACTAGGATACCTATATAAAAAAAAGCACTAATAGTTCGAGATACCAGTGTTTCTAGCCATAGCAATAATATTAAAGCGATCGCTGCTGCACCAATAGCAACACCGTAAGACATAAATCGCGGATAAATTTTCATAAGTCTTTATTTTTGAGTACTGCTAATTCCCAGCCCTATTGGAATGGGTGTGGGGTGTAGGGGAAAATACTGCTCTAACAACCACCTTCGTCACAAGCCTCGTTTTTTAAGACGATGGCACTATCTGGGGCATCCTCGCCCCTTGAAGCGGACTTCACTACACCCTACCCCCAACACCCCACACCCTTCTTCTTGACTCGCTCAATCCGGCTGAGTACTCTTGTTACTAGTTCTGGCCCTAGCACTGGCTTATTGATAAAATCATCTGCTCCAGCTGCAAAAGCTTGTTGGAGAGTTTGTGCATCTGTGTGGGCTGTGACCACTAAAATCGGTATATCTCCCCACTGAGCATCTTGGCGCACAACTTGACACAAATCTAATCCATTCACTATCGGCATTTCTAAATCCAGCAATACTAAATTGGGTGATGTTGTGGTTAATAGTTCCCAAAATTGCTGTGGTTGAGATAGGGTGATGACTTCTAATCCCCAAGGAGTGAGTAGCTGCGCTAATCCTGCTAGCATTACTGGGTCGTCATCGACGATTAATACTTTGGCTTCGGATGATTTAGCTGGTGTTAAAATACGTGCGATCGCCTCAAAAATTTGCTCAGTTGTGGCAGATTTATGCAAAAATTGTCTCGCCCCTAAGCGTGACACCGCTAATCGGTCAGACAAGCTATCTCGTCCAGTGAAAACCACAATTGGAATGTCGGGCCATTGTGCTACTAATTCCTGTAAAAAGCTGAATCCATCTTCTTGTGTACCGGGAAAGCTCAAGTCTAGTAGCACTGCATCAGGAGTGGTTAAGTTCAAGTACGAGCGAGCCTTGGCTAAATCAGGCGTGATTTTCATTCGCATTCCCCACCCTGTTGCTGCTGTCAGCAAACGCTCGGTCAGCATCGTATCATCATCAATGACCAGCACATGATGGGTTTGATTTAGCGGTTTTGCTTGGGTAGTTAAAGTTATTGGCGATTTGATTAACTCTTGTTGTAATGCTTTGACTAATTGAGAAAAAGCCAATATTTCTGCTGATGTCAGAGTCGGATGAGATATTAATAAATGCTCAATTGCTCTAGCTATCCTAGAACCTTCTGGATAACCAAACGACCCCATTGAACCTGCTAATTTGTGAGCTTCATTTAATGCTTGTTTTTTTTGTTCCTCATCTAAATTCCCAGCTAAAAGAGCCAGTAAATATTGCTCTAGTATTCTTACTGGTTGATTAAACGAATTCTGAAATTTTTCTATGACTTTGTTAATAGAGTTTAAATCTTGAGTTTGAGGTGCTTGCAGAAGTTTTCTTTGATCAGCAACAATGCTGTCTGGAAATGACTTTAAACGATAACCCATCCCATACACTGTTTCCAGAATCTCTTGTGTAAATCCTGCGGCTTTGAGCTTTTTGCGTAAATCTTTAATATGAGTTGTAACCGCATTTTCGACTGGCGCATCATCAAATCCCCAAAGCCGATCTAAAATCATCCTGCGGCTAAAGATGCGATTGGGGTTTTGTAAAAATAATTCCAGCAGTTTATATTCTGTGGCTGTGAGTGAAATTAACTCGCCCTCAATGGTTACTTTGCCAGAATTGGTGTCTAAACAAAGATTTCCCCAACATAACGCTGATGATACAATTGCCCCTGTACGGCGTAACAAAGACCGAATCTTGGCTAATAAGGCTTCTGGACTATAGGGCTTAATCGCATAAGCATCTGCCCCAGCATCTAAGCCTGTGACAATATCTGCTTGAGAATTTTTTCCCGTGAGCAATAAAATCGGTTTCTGGTAGCCTTGCGCTCTAAGTTGCCGACAGAGGCTGACTCCATCCAGTTGCGGCATTAACCAATCCAGCAAAATTAAGTCATATTTTCCTGATATTGCTAGGTCTAGGCCTGTTTGTCCGTCGTTTGCTATGTCTACGCTATAGTTATTTGCTTGCAGCAAGCTGGCTAACGCATAACAAGTTACTTTGTCATCTTCTACCAACAAGATTCTCATATAGCAGTCGAAGCATAGATTAGGACGATGTTTATAGCTGAAATGCCAGAGAATACTGAGTTACTACTCAGCACGGGCTAAACGCCCCGCTCCGCTAACAGCACTCAGCACTTTGCTATGAGTTGTATCTATTTCAGTATCGTTTGCTACATCAATCTATGCTGTGATTGCAATACTTTGTTACTTTTGTTAATAAAATAGATTTTTTAACAATGGTAATTTAAAAGCATCAGCCTAATACTACTTAAGCTCGCCGTTATGACTATCTTGTACATTAAGTCACAACAACGAGCTTGATTGATTTTACTTTTTAGTGGGGGTGGAGGGACTTGAACCCTCACGACCGTTTAAGGTCAACGGATTTTCATTCTCTTGCAGCTTTCACTACTGCCTAGTAGCTTAGACTAATTTAGGCTTTGAGAATTGGACTCTCCCTTTACCCTCGTCTTGACGTTAGGGTAGCTCCCGTCGAGTCTCTGCACCTTCCTAAAACTTTGAGTTTAAATTTTAGAGTATGAGTTTTACAATTACTCAGCACTCAGCACTTTTAACTCACTACTTGCTTTAGGCTTGGCTCAGGATTGCCTTGTCTGTAATCAGATTTAGGTTTCCCTGAGTTTGAGAGCTGACACTTGAAAGATTTCTCGATCAAGGCTCAGTTAGCTAAGTCCGTAGCGTCTGCCATTCCGCCACACCCCCAAGTTTACTTAGGAGTCAGTTATTTTTTAGAGGCAGTAAATACCTCCTCATCTATTCCACCATCAATGTGCGTTTTGTGCAACTAGATTTTAGAAATTTGTCTGTGTTTGGCGATCGCAGTTGTTTGCTATCTCAAACTTTAGACAAGCATCATACATCTGGGTGAACAAACACGCCGATTTGATACTGGTTTTGCCATTTTAGCATCATCCTGAGATTTGTCTAGTAAAAAGTGCGAAATTTTTTCGACGGTTAGATAGGCAGCAAAAAAGTCTTTGTTTATCAAGGTTTTTAGGACTTACGCAAAAACTCTCTCAAACTCTCATTTCTCCGTGAACTCTGCGCCTCTGTGGTAGCCTGCGGCAAGCCGCTATCGCGTCTACGTTCTTCCGTAGCCTGTGCGTAAGTCCTAGTTTTATCGAGAGTTGATAGTTCATCGAAAATCTAAAATTGTTTAGCTTTCCTCAAGCTGCGCGTTCAGCCTATGATGAAAAACAGATGCACTGAATGGCCTTGTCTATAAAAGAGAAAAAATCTATGATCGTAGCCCTGCTGTATCTGATTTTGGCTGGAGCTTATTTGTTAGTCTTCCCCGTGGCTGTACTCCTGTACATGAAGCAACGCTGGTATGTAGCTACCTCAATTGAGCGTGGTTTTATGTACTTTTTGGTGTTCTTTTTCTTTCCTGGGTTGCTAGTTCTTTCACCGTTTGTGAATCTTCGACCGCAACCGCGCAAAATAGAAGTGTAACCAGATGGGTAGGTCATAACTCTCATGCGACGCATTGACGCTCTTGGAATTGGCTTGGGTATTTTTATCGCTGGCGGCTTGGCTTATGTGGGATTGCAGCTGTTTGGCTTAGATAGCCAACAAGCTGGGATATGGAGCCAAGTTGTGCTAATGCTTGGGTTGATTGGTTGGTTAGGCACTTATGTTTTTCGCGCTGTGAATCAAGATATGACCTACCATCAACAACGGGAAGATTATGAACAAGCGTTTTTTCAAAAGCGGCTGGACGAACTTACCCCTGAAGAACTAGCCAAAATCCAAGCTGAGGTTGAACAAGAAAAGCAATCTCAGGTGTAAAGTGATCCTTTCTGTGAGTCAATAGTCAATAGTCAGTGAAAAAGGAAATAGGGAACGGGGACATTTTTTATTTTTTGTTTCCGTTATGGGATATAAAAATCTTGACTTCCATAAGGATTACCCGTTTTCTAGTTTCTGATTCATTTTTTTGACTATTGACCCTTGACTTTTGAATCTTGACTAATGACTGCCATTTCCGATCGCTTTGAAATTTTAAGACGGAATCAAGAGTGCGCTCTGATTCCGTTTATTACTGCTGGTGATCCAGATTTAGCAACCACCGCAGCTGCTTTGCAAATTCTCGATCGTAGCGGTGCTGATTTGATTGAGTTAGGTGTGCCTTATTCCGATCCTTTGGCGGATGGGCCTGTGATTCAAGCAGCTGCTACCCGGGCTTTACAAAAAGGCACGAAGTTAGAAGCAGTGCTAGAAATGCTGCAAACAGTTACACCCAATCTCCAAGCACCAATTATTTTATTTAGTTATTACAACCCGATTTTGCATCGGGGCATTGAACAGTTTCTGCAACAAATTGCAGCAGCAGGAGTATCAGGCTTGGTAGTACCTGATTTACCTCTAGAAGAAGCGGCTGGCTTGCTTAAACCTGCGGGTGAGATAGGAATTGATTTAACTTTATTGGTAGCACCGACTAGTTCGGCTGACAGAATTTCAGCCATTGCTAGCGCTTCCCAAGGATTTATTTATTTGGTCAGCGTAACTGGGGTGACGGGAATGCGATCGCAACTAGAATCACGCGCATCAGATTTACTCCAACAAATTCGTAATGTTACTGATAAACCCATTGGTGTAGGTTTTGGGATTTCCCAAGTAGAGCAAGCCCTTCAAGTCAAAGAATGGGGTGCAGATGCGGCAATTGTTGGTAGTGCTTTTGTCAAACGCCTCGCAGAAGGTACTCCTGAAGAGGGGTTAAATGCGATCGCTCAATTTTGCCAAAGCTTGAAAGCTGCACTAGTTCAGTAGGATTCAGGGAGTAGGGAGTTGGGGAATACGGTAAAATATCTTTTGACTATTGACCAATGACTAGATTAAGAAAGTATAACAGTAGAGTTTTTTTACCCTGGTTTAGTAGACAATTTGACATTTATAGTTTTGAATATTAACAGCAGATTGCAGGCTGTAAAAAAACTAGCTGATACTGCCGCTTATACTTAAAGTATTAGGTGAATTTGAGTAAGCAAACAATTATGAGTGTGAGAGTGTGTCAGTCACCAACAATAATAGTTATGTCGCTGTTGAGGGGCAAGCGCGATGAGTGAGAGTATGGCATTTATCGGTGGAGTCGCTGTGGCTGGGCTGGCGGCTTTAGTATTGCTCAAGGGGACAAATACTCCCCTACAACCTAACTTTGCGGTTACAACACCCCAAATCCCCACTGTAATGGCTCCCCAAGTGATGCAGCCAACTGCGCAATATCCTTATGGACAGCAGCCTTATCCCAATACACAGCCACCCACTGCACCCAACCCTGAGTTACGTACAGAATTGGATCAGTTAAAAGCTGAAGTGAATCGTTTAAAAACCGATAATGAGCAGCTAAGAGGGGCAAACCAACGCCTATTCGATAATCAAAATGCCCAACAATTGCTATTAGCACAGCAAAATAGCCAAAAAGTAGCATCTGAAGCGTTTCAACCACCTCAAAATGCTTGGTGGTCATCACCTATTGTTTGGGCTGTAGGCGGCGCAACTATCACCGTTGGTGGAGGTATTGTTGTAGCTGGGGTTTTGGCTTTGTTCTCGCCGCGTAACCGTCCTACTCGGACAGTGCAGGTAATTCATCCCTATCAAGGTTCTACACAACCTTTAGTTCCTATCCGTCGGGCTGAATTTCTCCCACCTTCGCGGGGTGAGGCAAGACGCGTTGAAGCGCAAGAGTACGACGAAATGCACTAAAGAAAAATTAGATATTTGCAGTTTGAACAAGCATAAGGTGAATTTTTCGCCTTGATGCTTAATTTTTTTGTGTATACGTTGTGACGCTGAAACTTAGATTTCTCTAGGTTCAGCCGATTTCATACGTTCTTCGCCAATTTCGGCTTTAGCTTCGGCTATGATATCTTCCCAGGTTTCGCTAACTTCTGCGATCGCTTCTTTGCTCTTTTCGTAGAACAAAAGACCACGTTTGACAGCTGCTTTGGCGACTGGTCTGCCTACACCAGTCACTACTGGTAATAATATAGGGATCAGAACTATCCCAATAATACCCGTGACTCCAAGTCCTTCGGTTAAATCTCCAAGGTCTGGTAAAAGCTTAATTGACATAATATGTCCACCTCCCTGGTTTTGCCTAAGTTTATTTTAATACTGTTCTAGATTTTTTAACGCCAAGGTACGCGGAGGTTTGAGGAATTTTGTTGACAGTCAACCCTTAAAAGTTAACAGTCAACAAGTAAAGATGTACATCAATCAGCACTTCACTTCATCGGCAAAGCTAGCCCAGCGCACGAAGTAAAATGGCCCTGCGACTGAACCCCAGATATGTTCATCGGTTTCTAAGTCGCGTCCTCGGTCAAGGCTGATGAATTTTTCTTCGTCAATTTCAAATTCGCTATCTAAATAAGTCTTTTGGCCTTTGCGAAAGACTATACAGCCTTTACCGGGTTCTACCTGACCTTTAAAGCTGTTACCAGTCCACTCGACAATCATGTTACAACCTGGTAGTTTCTCTAAGTCATCGGCTGTGAGGGTTTTAAGGAGTTCTAATTTGCGGGATGCACCGTAAAATTGTTCTTCTTTTTTAACAGTGTAGTTTTCAATTTGGATGCGATCGCCTGTGTTGATTAATTTTAACACTCGCAACCGATAAGGGTCGTTTAGCGCGTAGTCGTAGGCTTGTTCCACAAAAAAACTTACCCCAGATAACAATTCCAACGGTAAGGGACGCATACACACGCGAATATGTGCATAAAATGGTGGGTTTTCAAAAGCTTGCGCTTGATTGCTAAAATCAGCTGCCATCCATTTGGCTAAGGTAGCTATATCTGTAGAACTTGTCATTACGGCTTTATCTATTGGTTGCTTAAAAATCTCTTTGAGTATTTTAGTGAAGTCTGAAGTGTGAAGTCGGAAGTATGAAATTTTATGAACTAGAATTCGGCAAAACTAGTCTGTGCAGTTTGAAACCTTAATTTTTTGTTAGTTGGCGAAGCTGGTAATACTAGTACAGATTGGCGTAAATAAACAGACCATCGGAAATTGCTAAAAGGCTTGTGGTATCACGATTCTTTCTTTTTATTTTTGCCTTGTTGTACTAGTGCCGCAGGAGCGTTAACTAGTTCCAAGCTACTAGTTAACGTCATTTCTCCTATTCTTTCTTCCCCGCCTCAATTGGCTTTCTGGTGGGAGCCAAAACCATTAAAAAGTCAAATTGTTCTTGTTCTGGTGTGGTTGCAGTTGTGGCACTCAAGCTATAGACTGAACCGATCAGTGATTTCCAAGGTTGGACACTTTCATTATTAAAGATACTAGGCAAGAAACCATAAATCCATGACAAAGTAGACCCACCATTCAAATAAAAATATCCATAGTTGGGACGGGGTAAGGAATTAGTCGCAGTTTGGAAGTTATAAGTAGAAGGCAATTGAATATAAGGTTGGGGAATTAAATCTTGAATTGCCCCATATCCGGTTGTGATGACGATGGTATTGTTGTCAGTCCAAGTGTAAGCAAGCAAGCTTTGTGAAGCTTCACCTCCTACCTCCCAGCTAGTAACAGTTTGACCAACCAGTGAGCTTTGTGAGGCTCCACCGCCTACATCCCAGCTAGTAACACTTTTACCTTTAATATCGTGAGTATTAACTACTACTTCTCCGTTGGAGAAAGATTTAATAAATTCATCTAACTTTTTGAGCGTATTTTCAGCAGCAGCGCGGTTATTTGTTTGTATGGCTATGCCAATTCCTAAATTTAAATCGGGGATGGAACCTAAAAGTCCACCTTTGGAGGGAAACAGAAAGAAAGCATAGTCGCCATCCATCCAACTGGTAATATCTTTTTCTAAATCAAGTCCGGTGCTAGTGCGGACAAAACTACGCAATTGAGTTAACCAATCTTTTAGTTGTGGCTTTGTACTCACAGCTTCAGCTAACATCAACCATCGCTGATTGATATTTCTGCCAGTAAAGGCTGAATAAGTTGCACCGGGCAATTTCGATATTATCGCCTCTGGTTGTTCTACTTGAAAGTTATCTTTTTCTGATTTAGGTGTTTGGCGGTAAGCCGTAGCTTGAAAGCGTAAACCCTCTGGTTCGACTGTTAAAAAACCATTGACACTGCCAAAATTTTTGAGTTGATCGAGGTTAATGCTATCAGTACCAATTACTGGGAATGGTAGACTAGGGTCTTTAGCTAGATCATTGATTAGCGGTACAAAATTCGGCAAGTTTTCATAAATTGTAAATAACGATTTGCCATACTGCGGATGCTGGAGTGTTTGCTGGAATTGGGGATTTTGCGCCAGATTTTTATCTGTTTGAGAAGTATCTATGACTTGTTCAATAGATTTAGCAGTGAAGCCTGAGACAACATAACCTGGTAAAGTAGCGATCGCAAATCCGCGTTGTTGATTTAGCCAATCTGGATTAGTTAAATCAGGCATTGCTGCTGCTTTGAGTTTGCCTAATGTAGGAAGTTGCTTGCTTTTTGGGGTGTCGTTTGTTGGTGAAGGAGCTTTTGGTAATTCTGGTAATGGTGTTTGTTCGGGTAAACTTGGCGGTGTTGGTGTTTTTGGTTTCTTGGGAGGCTGCATTTCCAAAATAGTGATGCCTTTATATTCCCGAACTTTTACCCGTTGTGAATCTGCCTTCATTGAATCTAGAAAAGACTGGATGCGTGTTTCATCCTTGACTGGAACTAGCAGAACAAAATTATTATCTATGCTTGCAGTCGTTCCCTCAACCTTGGGCAGAAACGCAAACATCACTGGCCCGTTTAACAAAGGCTCTATATCTCGTGCATAGTTGAATTTAATCGTAGGAGGTAAAAATTGCGCTGCGGCTGTAAAGGCTCTCTCAAATAGATAAAAACGATTTAAGGATTCCCAAGCTGTGGCTTGAGTATTGACTAAGCCTACTAGTGGTGTGTCTGCTGGCAAAATATTGGCACTTGCCACAGTCGGTTCTGCTGCTGCTGGTTCACTAGTTTGTGCAACAGGAGAAGCGATCGCCACAGCCGATAGTAAAGATACTGTAATAATGGGTGATAACATTTTGAATGGTAGATTTGAGATTTAAAATTTAGCACTAGCAACTCAATGTATAATTCATAAAATCTCTTTTTGCGAATTTATTTCTTATATTTTTATTATTATTTAAAATACTTTTTGATAAAAATTATTAATAATTGAATATAGCGTTTCCTAGTCTGCTGAAGTACAAATTTCTGCGTACCTCTGCGCTTAACTCTGCGACCCTCTGCGTTTCAAAATATTACCTGTACCTCACTTAACTGGGAATCGCTATATAACATCCATCAATTATTCCCAATCAAAATACTTCCGGCTTCTTAACGGATAAGAGCCTTCAAAAATAACTGTTAAAAAATAGTGGCTTTAGAATGACTAGTATACCTAGTCTTTGGCAAAAGCTACATTTTTCTACAAAATACGTTTATTTTTTATGAAAAATTAAATATTAAAAGCCTTGTGTTTGCCTAGGTCGTCTTATTTTAATTGTCTGTAAATTTTACTTATTCAACAAAAAATCTGTATTTTTGCCCAACAATTTTTAATGTTGCTAATTTGAAATTAACAGCGAAAATTAATAATACAGTTATTTTAAATAAATGTAAACTTACTTAAAAGTTTGTAGAAATAAGTAACTACGCTTTTGTATAAATTTAAGAGGAAGCCTTGTTAAGAGGTATTTGATGACACTGGACTTACAGAAATTTTACCAGGCGTGCAACCCTAGCAAAACTTTGGCGGTAGAAAACGCTGAGGATCGTAAATATTATATTGATTTCTCTTCAGTGCGTGGTGGCAGGATTATTGAGGAGCTAAAAGAAAATATTACGTTTTTTTCGCCACATGAGCCGACTTGTGAACTATTTACCGGACATATCGGCTGTGGTAAATCTACAGAACTGCTGAAACTCAAAGCTGAATTAGAAGCAGTAGGCTATCAAGTAGTATATTTTGAGTCTAGTCAAGACTTAGAAATGAGTGATGTTGATATTGGTGATATTTTACTAGCGATCGCACGTCGTGTTACCGAAAGTCTCGACGCTCTAGAAAAACAACTCAAAATTCCTGAACCCAAAGGTTTGAAAAAAATTATCGAAGGCGCAGCCAAACTAGTGCAGGTAGAACTGGAGTGGTCGGCAGAGTTCACAATTGGGATTGGTAAAATTACCGCGAAGGCCAAAAATAGTCCAGAATTTCGCAGCAAGTTACGCGAATATCTTGGCCCTCGTACCAAAAGTATTTTAGATGTGATTAACGAAGAACTCATCGAATCTGCGATCGTTAAATTACAGCAACATGGCAAAAAAGGATTAGTGGTGATTGTTGATAATCTTGACCGCCTCGATACTGCACAAAAACCTTGGGGAAGACCCCAACCAGAATATTTATTTGTGGATCGGGGTGAACAGTTACGTCAACTTAAATGCCATGTTGTGTACACAATTCCTTTATCTTTGCGCTTTTCTAACGATATCGAAAGATTAACTCAGCGATTTATAGTAGATCCCAAAGTACTACCAATGGTTCCAGTACAACAACGTGATGGGACTGTTTGTGCAGAGGGTATGTATCTCCTCAAACAAATGGTGTTGGCGAGAGCCTTTCCTGATGTCCCAGAAGCACAACGTCTGGATTTGATTCCAGAGATTTTTGATCACCCCGATACTTTAGAAAGGCTGTGCTGTGTGAGTGGTGGTCATGTCAGAGAATTACTCAGACTTCTCTATGACTGGATTAAAAAGCAAAGACGCTTACCTTTGGGACGTGATGTTTTAGAAAACGTCATTAAGTATCGTTGCAATCAAATGACCTTGGCAATTTCCGATGATGAATGGAAATTGCTGCGTCAAGTGGGAAAAAACAAAAAAGTCAACGGTGATGATGGTTATCGCAGTTTGGTACACAGCCGATTTGTGTATGAATATTGCGATGGCGATGGTTTTTGGTTTGACCTGAATCCAATTTTGGCAGAAGCACCAGGGTTAAAATTATGAGCGAATTGTACCGACTCGAAACAGATAACGAAAATTCTTTACAAGAATTAAATTGGGCGATCGCTACTTCTGGCGGCGAATTTTCGCTAATTTTGGCACTGTGTAATGCTACAAGTGTCAGAAGACGGTTGATGCAAACTTTGCAAGCATCAAGCGAAGTAGAAATTCAAGAAATAGTTTTAGATAAATCAGTTAAAACCATTTACCAAACTATCCAAAATAGCATCCGTGAACAGCATCCCCAAGCGTTAGTTGTCTCTGGTTTAGAGTCGGTCAATCATCTAGAACAAGTTTTAATTACAGCCAACCAAGTCAGAGAAGAATTTCGCAAAAATTTTCACTTTCCTTTGGTGTTGTGGGTGACAGATGAAGTCTTGCAAAAACTCATCCGCGTCGCCCCCGATTTACACAGTTGGAGTACGACAGTTGAATTTGCGATCGCCAGTGCTGATTTAATTAATTTTATTGAGCAAACAGCCGATGAAATCTTTACTAGAGTTTTAGCTGCGGGTGCGGGGAGATATCTTGATCAAGTTGCACTCAATTTACAAATTGGCTCGTCTCGCCGAGTGGAGTTAGAAGCCGCAGCCAATGAATTACAAAATCGTCGCTTGAGTCTTTCTTTAGAACTCGAAGCCAGCTTGGAATTTATGCTTGGTCGAGCTACTGCCAATTTTATGGAAGAGTCTCGACAACATTACGAGCGCAGTTTAGCACTGTTTGAACAAACTGATCAATTTTTAGAACGTCGTGCGGCGGTACTTTATTCCTTGGGTATATGGTGGAGTACATTTGCCGTGCTGTATCTCCCCGAACAAGAAAGTTCTCGTGCGACTTCTACTGAATATCTTCAAAAATGTATCGCAGTCTTTGAGCAAGCAAATCGCCGAGACTTAGCAGCCAAATTCATCAACGCCTTGGGTGTAGTTTTGCAACAACTCCAGCGTTGGGAGGAATTAGAAGCTGTAGCCAACAAAGCCTTAGTCTTGCATCAAATTTATGAACATCCGTTGAAACTTGCAAGAGCATATAGTTTCAAAGCCGAGGTAGCACTGGCCAAATCAATACCAGATACAGCCAAAGCTGCTGCTGAACAGGCTCTAAGTTTGTTAGACAACTATCAAAGAAATATACAGCAGCCAGTTAGTGAAGAAACTAAGGCAGATTTGGAGTGGGAAAACTCTTATCATCGCGGTTGGTACTTGTTTGCATTGGGGCGATCGCAAGCTGCGCTCAACCAACCAGAATTAGCATTGCAAACCTTAGAAACTGCCAAAACTGACACTAAAGCTCAATACGATCCAGAGCTTTATATTGGCATTTTAGCCCAATTGCGCGACAACTATTTTAAAAAATGTGAATATTTAACGGCATTTAATATTAAGCAATATCGGCGTTCTATTGAACAACAATATAGTTATCGTGCCTTTATTGGTGCGGGAAGATTGCAGCCACAACAGCAAGTAAATAACCCCGCCTTAGCATTAGCTGAAAACTCCGATACAGTCGCGCAAGAAATTGCTGCATCTGGGAGACAACCAGATATAAAGCGTTTAATTGAACGCATGGGTCGCCACGATCATAAACTAACAATTATTCATGGACAATCTGGTGTAGGTAAAAGTTCAATTTTGCAAGCTGGGTTAATTCCCGCATTAAAACAAAAGTCAATTGGAACGCGTGATGTTTTGCCTGTTTTGCAGCAAGTTTATCCAGATTGGTTGAGGGAATTAGGAGATAGATTGAAAGAGGCGATCGCTAATTTAACACCTTTAGCCCTCAAACCCTACGAAGGCGAAGATATACCTATATTTACTGATGATAAATCTATCTTAGAGCAGTTTGTCAAACATGATGATTATAACTTATTAACAGTCTTAATATTTGACCAATTTGAAGAATTTTTCTTTGTTTACAAAGACCCGGCTAGTAGAAAACCATTTTATGAATTTTTACGCGAATGCTTAGACATCCCCTTTGTTAAAGTCATTCTATCCTTGCGCGAAGACTACTTGTATTACCTATTGGAATGTAACAATCGATTAGCTGATTTTGAAGTAATTAACAACAATATCCTCGACAAAGATATTCTCTATTATTTAGATAACTTCTCCCCAGAAGATGCAAGAGCCGTTATCCATATCCTGACAGCTAAAACACCATTTGTTTTTGAACCATCACTCGTAGATGAGTTAGTCAAAGATTTAGCCAGAGACTTAGGAGAAGTTCGACCAATTGAATTGCAAGTTGTAGGCGTGCAACTGCAAACTGAAAGAATTACCAAACTAGAAAAATATCAACAACAAGGCCCCAAAGAAAAATTTGTCGGACGCTTTTTAGAAGAAATAGTTCAAGACTGCGGTACGGAAAATGAGCAGATAGCCAAACTAGTGTTATATCTGCTCACAGATGAAAACAACTTGCGTCCTTTAAAAACTCGCGCCGATTTAGAATTAGAATTAGAAGTCCAACCTGAAAAACTCGACTTAATTTTAGAAATATTAATTAAATCAGGACTAATATTTAAAATCCCAGCAGTTCCCGCAGAGCGCTATCAACTAGTACATGATTATTTAGTTCCATTTGTTCGCCAACAACAGTCAGAAAGATTAATTAAAGAACTAGAAAAAGAGCGAGAACAAAGAAAGTTAACAGAAGCCAAATTAAACGAAGTTCTTAAACAACAACTACTAGAAACACGTCGCGGGTTACTATGGAAAGTTTCATTAGGAACCATAACAGGAGCATTGGCAATATTTTTACCATTAATATTAGTTAATCAGAATAATGCTCAATTGCTGGCCATGAGTGGCAATGCAAAAGGCAAGCTGAATTCAAATCGAGATTTAGAAGCATTAATAGAAACTATCAAAGCTGGCAAACGATTACAACAATGGTGGTCAATTGGCGTAAAACCAGAAACAGCAATGCAGGTAAAGACTGCTTTGCAAGATGCGGTTTATACCACAAGAGAAATTAACACTTTAGAAGGTCATACTGACAGTGTGACTAAAGTAAGTTTTAGTCTTGACGGTCAAAAAATAGTTTCTGGTAGTGCTGATGGCAGGATAATAATTTGGAGTAGAAAGGGGACGAAGCTCAAAGATTTTAAAGCTCATGACAAAAAAATTACAAGTCTTGGCTTCAGCCCCAATGGTCAAAATATACTCTCTGGTAGTGAAGATAAAACTTTAAAACTCTGGAGTTTGGAAGGCGATGAACTGACTAAATTTCCAGGGCATGAAGATGAAGTTACTAGTTTTAGCTTCAGTCCTGATGGTCAAAAAATTATTTCTGGTGGTAAAGATGGCAAGTTAAAACTTTGGAATTTAAAAGGTGAAGAAATTAAATCTGAAGAACTTATACCTTTTGAGGGACATGATAGTAGTATTAACAGCGTAAGTTTCAGTCCAGATGGGCGACTAATTGCCTCTATCAGCGAAGATTATACAATCAAAATATGGAATCATAATGGTAAGAAAATTAAAACATTAAAAAATATAAATGGTAGCTCTGTTAGTTTTAGCCCTGATAATCAAAGTGTTGCTATATTCGGCTTAACAAGCTCTAACATAAAACTTAGAAGTGTTGATGGCTCTTTTATACAAGATATTAATTTTAATGGAATTACATACATTTTAAGTTGGAGTAGTGATACCAAAACTATAAATGTAGCTGGCATAGATTTCAGTTCCTATAATGATATAACAGTATCCACCATTCAAATAGATCAAGGAAGTAGGGTCAATTTTACTCTCAAGGGACATAGGAATACAATAACTAGCCTTAATTTTAGCCCTGATGGTAAGATGCTTGTTTCGGGGAGTGAAGATAAAACTGTAAAACTCTGGAGTTTAGAAAAAAGCAGTTTTCAGTTTCCCAACGAAAGACGGATAAATGAAGTAGTTTTTAGCCCTAATCCTCAAACAGTCGCCTCTATTGACGATGCCAGTACAGCAACACTTTGGCAGCGTGACGGTATTAGTAAAGCAACTTTACCAGGTAGTAATACAAAAATCTATTTCAGTGCTGACAGCCAAATGTTAGTTTCTGCTAGTCAAGATAGCACAGTACAACTTTGGCAACAGAACGGTACTTTACTAAAAACCCTTTCAGGTGAGTTTGTTGATGGTAGTTTTAGCACCGATGGAAGGAGTATTGCTTTGGTACAAAATGACAACAGTGTAAATCTTTTTTCTACTGATGGTAAACTTATTAAATCTCTGGCAAACCCAGAAGATAAGGTGGAGAAAATTCGCTTCAGTCCTGATGGAGAAATCATTGCCACTGTTAGTCAAAATAAACTCAAAATATGGCTTAGGAAGAATGGAAAACTGATTACTACTATGAATAGTAATATCCAAAATATTGGGTTCAGTCGTAATGGTAAAAATTTAGCTATTTTGGACAAGAATAATGTCATCAAGTTTTTACGCCTAGACGGTCAATTAAAATTAATTAAAAGCCTAAAATCTAAGAACAAAATGTCTATTAACTTTAGTCATGATGGAGAAATAGTAGCTATTAGCAATAGAATAAAAGATAATGAAGAAGCTGAATTAGTAGAAATTTGGCGTATGGATGGGACTTTATTAACAACACTTCGTCCACTAGAAGAAAGCCAGACCATTTCTGAAACAATGTTTACAAATGATGGACGAACTATAGTAACTGTATCCAGTTCTCAGGAAAAATTTTTATTTTGGAGGCGTGATGGCCATCTAATTTCAACTGCTAATAATACGGGAATTTATAGTCCTGATTATCAGATTTTTGTTAAAGTTGATATTAATAACACAGTCAGACTATTGAAGCAAAATGGTACTTTAATTAAAACTATTAAAGTTAAAAGTAGAAGGATAAATTTAAGCGAGAATAGTGACTCTGCTTTCAGATTCAGTCCTGATAGTAAAATTTTAGCTATTCGCACAGGTTTAGATACTATAGAACTCTGGCATACCGATGGCACTTTCCTCACAACAATCCAAGGTATTCCTAATTCTAAAACTGACCGCTTTGGTTATTTCAATGATGCTAGTTTCACTATGAGCTTCAGTTCAGATAGCCAAACTCTGGCTATTAGCACCAGTGACAATGCAGTCCAATTCTGGAAAATTAATGGTAAAAAAGTTACAAAAATATTAAATTTACAGTCCTTCAAGGAACCAAGTAATCGGGTTAGTGATGTAATAGCTATCCCTAATAGTAATAAAATAGCTATTATTGGTGGTAATGATACTACTAAGTTATGGCGTATTTCTTCTAATTCAGTTAATAAAATACATTTGTTAAAGTCTTTACCAGGACATAAAAATTCTATAACCAGTGTTCGTATCAGCCCTAATGGTGATATGATTGCGGCCGCAAGTGAAGATAAAACTGTAAAAATATGGGGAATTAAAGGTAATTTAATCAAGAATTTTACTGAGCATAAAGATAAGGTTAATAGTATAAGTTTTAGCCTAGATAATAAGTTAATAGCCTCAGCTAGTGATGATAAAACAGTTAAAGTTTGGCAACTTAACGGTCAAGTAATTAAATCTTTTGAAGAACATGGTAACGGTGTCACAAATGTGAATTTTAGTCCAGATGGGAAATTAATTGCATCGGCTAGTAAAGACAACACTGTCAAAATTTGGAGTCTGGATCAAGAAAAAGTTACTCCTTTAAATAATTACGATACTGTGACCAGCATCAGCTTTAGTCCAGATGGCAAAATGATTGCCTCAGCAGACCCTAAAACAGTTAAAATCTGGAGTATTGAAGGCACTTTATTAAGCACTTATGAGCGTTTTGGAAACAGTAGCGTGAGTTTTAGTCCAGATGGGAAGAGTATTGCTTCTGCTGGTGATTATAACAGAATATCTGTTTGGGATTTTGACTTAAATCAACTCCTCAAGCGTGGTTGTGATGCAGCGCGTGATTATCTCAAGAATAATCCCAAGGCGGAAAGCGATCGCCATCTATGTGACGATATCTACAATCAAAAGCAATAGTTAGTTCCTATGTAATTATTCCACTTTCTGCTCCAGAAGCGATCGCCAATCGCCGATGGCTTTTTCTGTCCATAGCCAATTATTACTCAATTTATTCGCCTGAAAGTTTACAGGGTCTTGATTGATAACTAGTTTGCGTAGCTTAATCGCTTCATTCATATACTGCGTTTGTTTTGTCGCAGGTTGATTGTTAGCAGATTTATACAAACCAAGGGCTAAACCAGCATAGGGAGTCAAAGCATCACGAGGTACTGGCGGAGTTTTAGGTGATATTGCCGCGTTAGAGTTAGTTTTTTGTTGATTCAAAGCTAAATTCAATGCCTTAAACCAAGAATCATTCGCCCGGTTGAGATTATTCTCGGCGTAGTAAGCAAACCCTAAAGCATTGGCATACAACAGCGAATCAGGTTCGGCTTTGGCTGCGGTTTCCCAATAGCGACGGGCATCATCAATGCTATATTTTTTATTTCCAGTTTGAATCAACTGCCAAGCTAATCGACCTTTCATAAAGTTAACTGAAGGTTCATTAACTTGCTTTGGGGGAATTAAATCTAGGGCAGTTTGCGCCGCCGTCAAGACATTCCGGTCTAATAATTCTTCGACTGCAGCCAACCCAGCAGGTAAATCACCTTGGCTTAATTTTTCTGTCGCGGTGTTAGTCACCACAGATGTTGGGCTATCCTGCAAATTAATTTTGGGACTACTTCTTGATATAGCTTGTTCAGTGGGTATTTGGGGAATATCGGGAAAAGCAGAGATGCGCCGATGCCACCACCATCCTAAACCAATGACTGTAGCGATCGCACCTGCACCCACAATCCCTAACACTGGCCGCAAATTACGGCGGGGACGGCGTTGAGGTGGGGCTGTTGGCAGTGAGACTAAATCGGGATGGGGTTGTTTTTCTGTGCTTGGCGTTTCTTTGGGTGGTTCTCCGGGATTTCCCCATGATCCCTGGCGATGAAAAGGTGTGACTTGTCCTGTATTTTGTCTAGCTGGGAAATGATTTTCTGGATTAGTTAAGGGTGGTTCTTCGACTCGAGGAGATTGATTATTGCTGGCTTTTTGATGATCTAACTGGCGAAATAAATCTGAAACTATTGCTGAATCTTCCGCATAGGTGGGATCGTCATATTCAATTTCATCAACTAAATCGCCCCAAGTCTCTTCGCCTAACCAGTCCAAATCAGAAGCATCATGACTACCTAAACCAGGTGGGATCATCTCTTCAATTGGTAAAGGCATCTGTGCATCATCAGCGATCGCCGCGTATGCTGTAGAGGTAGTTGCCTTAACACTGCGGGTATAATCATTCAATGACTCGGTACTGGTAGAGTTAGAAATCTCCGGGCCAAGAAACCCATCAAATTCTGGTTGCAAATACAAAATTGGCAACGCCCAATAAGTTTGGTGCGAACCATAAGCAGAAATTAATCCTTGACGCACCCGACTCACACACAAATCCACCGGGTAGCCTTGGCTGAGGTTGCGATACAAAAGTTGGGTCAGTGTCAGCGCAACTTCATCAGGAATGCGTTCTGACATTGCTAAAACACATTTGATCCCGCGTCTGACTAAACTTTCGGTAAGGTTGCGTTCGCCTGTTTCTTCTGCTGTGTCGGATGTGGCTGTGTATGCACCCCAACAGGAGTTAAACACAGCCATTTGGATATTGTTATTAACAAGTAGACCAGCTAAATCGTCACCGCTCAGAGTTTCCGTTAAGCCAGTTCTATTACTAACAAGGTAAATTTCGCCGCCATTTGGCCCTAAATTACTATGTCCTGAGTAATGCAGAACTTGATATCTGCCTTGTTCTAAGGCTTGGGTTAATTCTTCTCTGCCTGGTTGGTCTAAGATAGTTAAGTCAATTTCCGGCAATTGACCGTTATCAGTGCGCGATAGATGACGCTGCAATTCCGCTTGTAGCCTGACGGCTTCTTGCTTCAATAAACCCAGCCGTGTTTGGTCTGTGGGCGAAGCCAACACCATTAAAACTCTGACTATGCCATCTTCAGGTTGCTGCGGTAAATTTCTTGATGGTAAACGGGCAGTATTGAGCAGACCACTTTGATAGCGCGAAAAAGCAACATAGGGGCCAGTAGCCAAAGGGCGATCGCCTGCGTGCATGACTTCCCAAGGCAGACGTGCTAATCTGTTATCCTTGAGACCCAATCTCAGACGCAACACTTGTTGATGATTTTGGGCGATCCCTTGGGCAGTAATCCAACTATCTCTGAGAGTGCCATGAAATAGGGCGTTATAAAATTGCTGACCTAATGCCACTAAGTTTACAGAATTTCTGGCGATGCCTAAGGCGGACTTCGTCAACGCGTCTCCCTGCAATACTGACCTTAAAGGGTCATTCATCAGATGTCCCGCCGCCGCCAACCAATCAGCCACAGGCCAAGTCACCAGTTCTTCTGCCAAAGGAACCCCAGGCGCGACTTGTTCCGTCCGCACCAAGTAGTCATTCTGCCCTACTGGAGTCACGGAAATGTGAAATTCCTGGGTCACAAACTTACCTGTTCGCCTCCTAAATCTGGTTTGAAACGCGAAAGTTTCAAGTCGATTTTTCGCTTCTTCTGATAGCTTAGATGCATCCCGCTACTGAATGTTTCTCAACAAAATTGTTTAACCCTAGCTGTTATTACTTTATCCGGATTGGGGAGCATCTGCCTAGAACAGTTAATTGGTAGATGCACCTTGATCTTCAACTCCCCTAGCTGGCTAACACCGGCTGGGGGATTTTTTCTGCCCAATAACCATCATATTACGAGTATTTGATCCGGATTGGGCGATCGCATCTAGAACAGTTAATTGGTAGATGCACCCTGATAACTAACTTCCCTGGCTGGCTGCCACCAGCTGGGGATTTTTTTTGGGTTGATAGCAATAATTATAAGGATTTTCTCCGGATTGGGCGATCGTACTTGGAACAATCAATTAGTAGATGCACCCTGATAACTAACTCCCCTGGCTAGCTGACACTGGCTGGGGATTTTTTTTGACAAGACTTACGCACACTTCCTTGATTTTTCATATTGCAGCGTAAGTCCTAATAACAAACAAAATGGCAGCAACTTTTGTCCGGAAAAGAATAATTATCTCTAGAAGAATTAATTGGTAGATGCACCCTGATAACTAACTCCCCTGGCTGGCTGCCACCGGCTGGGGGATTTTTTTTGTGCAATTCATCCGGGAGATACAGTTTAACTATGGAATAAATAATTGGTAGATGCACCCTGATAACTAACTCCCCTGACTGGCTAACACTGGTTCGGGGATTTTTTTATGCAATTCATCCGGGAGATGCGATGTGAAACGAGAACAGTTAATTGGTAGATGCACCCTGATAACTAACTCCCCTGACTGGCTAACACTGGTTCGGGGATTTTTTTTATGCAATTCATCCGGGAGATGCGATGTGAAACTTGAACAGTTAATTGGTAGATGCACCCTGATAACTAACTCCCCTGACTGGCTGACACTGGTTCGGGGATTTTTTTTGTGCAATTCATCCGGGAGATGCAGTATGAAACTTGAACAGTTAATTGGTAGATGCACCCTGATAACTAACTCCCCTGACTGGCTGACACTGGTTAGGGGATTTTTTTATGCAATTCATCCGGGAGATGCGATGTGAAACTTGAACAGTTAATTGGTAGATGCACCCTGATAACTAACTCCCCTGACTGGCTAACACTGGTTCGGGGATTTTTTTTATGCAAATTATCCGGGAGATGCAATGTGAAACTTGAACAGTTAATTGGTAGATGCACCCTGATAACTAACTCCCCTGACTGGCTAACACTGGTTCGGGGATTTTTTTGTGCAAATTATCCGGGAGATGCAGTATGAAACTTGAACAGTTAATTGGTAGATGCACCCTGATAACTAACTCCCCCTAGCTGGCTAACACTGGTTGGGGGATTTTTTTGTAAATGATAAATTGTCGATATAAATTGTTCCAGTAGATGCTGTGAAATTTGAGAACAAAATAGTTGTAGTTAATGCACCCTGATAATTAAATCTCCTAGTTACTGCCAACACTGGGAGATTTTTTATGGTTGGTAAATAGCAACCTCTTATTCGGAAGATATAAATAACTTCTCGAATAAACTAATTTTTCATCAACGCGCCCTAATAAATAACTCCCCTATGTACTGGCCACAACTGGTAGATTTTTTTATGCTGATTTAACAGCATATCAGTTTTTGGCGTTTTTATCCGGAACATACTTCGGAATCCTAGAAACAGATTATTGGTAGATGTACTAAGATAACTAACTTTCTGGCTTAGTAGTCACCTTGATTCTTGAATCAACAACAACAAACGACCTTTGCAAAAATTGATCCGGAGAACTTTGCTAGACTTTGGAACAATTAATTGGTAGATCCACCCTGATACTCAACTCCCCTGATTGGCTAACACCTACTTGGGGATTCTTAGAAAAATCTCTTGCGTTTGTTTCTTGAAACTGTTGGTAGTTGCTTAGGCGTATATTCTAGCGTAAGTTTCAGACAATATACTAGTGCAAATAGTGTTTTATGTCTATCAGTGTCAGCATTTGTTGACCGAGATGGATTCTGAATTTTCGCAATTATCCTGCCACAGATAGAGTTTGAAAATACTCTTAGTGCCTAAAATATGGAATTCACTTATTCACCCTTCTACTATTGGTAGATTAGCAGATGGATTGTGGAAATTCTGTTTGCGATCGCTCAGTTGCTTTGCAGAAGCTACCCTGGTGAGAATCGTAAGTTTGTCTATCTTATCATAGTTTATAGTCAGATTTCTAGTGATTTGTCAAAGCCAGATTACAGATTGTAAAAAAATTGTGGATAGCAAATTATAGAATTGCTCATAATAAAGTCCTAGCTTAGACTTTGGCTAATTTTTGTCACATACTCCACAAAATACGATCCTCAAAATATTTTCTAAAAAATAATTTTTGGCTAAAAATATAAATTTTTTGATTAAATTCTCATTAACTGTTATATTGCACCTTGTTCAGTCTTGAGTAAGATGCATAGTTGTAAAAACTATGATAAGATACATTGCCTAATTCCAGGGAGGCGCAAAATTATATGAGTTTAGCTGTTATTAAATTTTCTTCTGAAGAGTGCGGCATCTGTCATAAAATGTCTTTTTATGACCAAAAAGTAGCAGAAGAATTGGGTTTGCAGTTTATTGATGTCAAAATGCAAGATACAGCTACCTATCGCAAATATCGTAAAATTTTGCTAACTCAATATCCCGATAAAGCAGATATGGGATGGCCTACTTATATTATTTGTGAATCTCCAGAAGGAGAATTTCAAATTATTGGCGAGGTCAAAGGCGGACATCCCAAAGGAGAGTTTAGAAGTCGTCTGCAAGCAGTTGTAAATCCCGCAGCTAGTCAGAATTAATCACTTCAAAAGATTTTACCTCTAAGGCTGGGCCAATCATTGCTGCTGTCATGATATCTTCACGCACCTGTCCGGTAACTTTGGCTTTCTGCCCAGCTTTTAGCAAGCTTTTATCCGCGCCTTTAAGAATTTCGTAGGTTTTGCCGTCATCTGCAACAAAAGCCCACGCGCCCATACCAATATCACGACGTTCAATAGTTCCTGTAACTGTAATGCTCATAATTAAGTGCTGAGTGCTGAGTGCTGTTAGCGGTAGCGGGGCGTTTAGCCCGTGCTGAGTAGAAAGTGGGGGTTATTTTATATTCCCCACTCACTATTGCCTGTTAATTTTATGCCACTTGCTTTTCGTTGTTAACTGCCAAACGGGCTAGTCCGTAACATAGTACAGCATTGACAAGAAGAAAGGCTTTTGCCCAGTAACCGTTACCTAAGCCCCAAACGGCTGGGTTGTAAATTGCACTAACTGTCAAGCAAGCTGCTACGCCCAAGGTGGAACCAACAGCAAACCATTTCCAGCTAGGATGTCCCAGCAGTAATAGAATCAGAGCTAGGGGAATGAGGACACTGGCAAAAATGGGATTTAAAGCATCAGTACCCTGTAAGGTGTTGCCTAGTTCTGGTAGAGAACTGCCTAACACGCGGAAAGGCCATTGGGGAAGGTCAAATATATAAATACCTTTGAGGAAGAATAACCCAGAACTGCCAAAAATTAAGCCACTGGATAAAGGCCAACTCCAAGCAAAGGGGAAGTAAACCCGCAAAAACCAAGCCAGTAGATATGAACCTAAGACCATCAAAATTTTAGGTAACAGTGCAATTGCACCGCCATCAATCCAAAAGCCAGGGTTAAGATAACCATTATCCCGCAACCAACGGAAGAAATCTGTGAAACTGATTTGTCCTTGGGTAGCTAGTTTAACTGCGGCTTCAGCGTTGAGTTGTCCAGCACCGTAATAGTTTAAGCCATCATCTGGCATGACTCTTGCTGATTGTTTCAGGACTGTTAAGATTTCATCTGGTTCTTTAATACCACTAGCTTTAATTAAAGCTGCCACACCAGCAACGTGGGGGGAAGCCATACTAGTACCTTGGAGTCCCAAAAATGTGCTTTGGCCATTTTCGTCGATGGTTTCTTGCAAAATTTTACCTGCTTCACTGCCACCAGGCGCGGAGATATCAACGCCAGCACCGTAGTTTGAGTATTCAGCTTTTTCGCCATCTGGGCCGAAGGAGGAAACACCGATGACATGGGGGTAACGGGCTGGATAGCTTGCGCCATTGGCACTTTCATTTCCAGCTGCAGCAATGATGACTACACCTTTTCTGTGGGCATAATCAACGGCATCTTTCATTAACTGGCTTTCACCACCACCACCTAAGCTCATATTAATTACATCTGCGCCTTTATCAGCAGCAAATTTAATGGCTTCGGCAATATCGGCAACTGTACCGCCACCATACTCATTTAAAACTTTTAGTGGCATAAGTGTTGCTTCGTAAGCAATTCCGGCTACACCATATTGATTATTAGTAGCTTGGGCGACTGTTCCAGCAACGTGAGTACCGTGTCCGTTATCGTCTGTGGCTTGTTCTCTGTCGTTAACAAAGTCGTAGCCTTGGACGAATTTGGTTTCTTTTAAGTCGCGCACTTGGGTAATACCCGTGTCAATGACGGCAACGGTAATACCGTTACCTTTAGTTTGACTCCATGCCCCTTCAGCACTGATTTTATGCAGGTTCCACTGCTTGCTGTAATATGGGTCGTTGGGGCCAGTTAACGCAGGTTTGGCTTCATTATCTTGGGGTTGGGGCAATTCTCCTAAACTAGTAGCTTTGGGTTCTGGGGGAATTGTATAGATAAAATTCGGCTCGATAAATTCCGTGGCTTTGGCGAACTGAGATTTTTTCAGTTGGTTGAGCCGTTGGCGATCGCCTTTGATAATATACACATTATCTTGTGCAGAAAACTTATTATCTAGTTGGGGTGTGACGTTGTATTGTTGAGCGATCGCTTGTAAATCTCGGTTGATTTCATCTTTGGCTATATCTTCCCGAAAATCAAGCACAATCGTTTCAAAATTACCTTTGGCTGCTAGTCCCTGAACATTCAAGAAGCCAAAAACAGCAGCCCCTAGCCCAACGATAAACAGGCACAATAATATTAGCCTTCTCATATTAACTCGTCACCGCTATTGCCAGTTTGCTCACTAACATAACTTATCTGTCTCCCTGATTGCTGCATTTGTCACTTTAGTTAGTTAAACTTTCACTTACTTACGACTCAGGACTGTTGAAACAATGGAACGTGGTTTATTATGGTTGCCTCTTTTGATAGCTTTTATTTGGTTAGCTTGGCAAGGCTCAAAAGAGTATCAAAAAGTTGAATCATACCGGATTTGGGCAGAACAATTTGACAGAGCGAAGTATGATATTTATGCAGTTTTGGGTCAAAAAGACAACAATATAACTTGGGGAAAACCCACACCAAAAGGCCCAATTAATCTAAAAACATTTTCTTTGCTTGATGTTAAAGAAATCAATCTTTTGGTAGATAACAGTATAGCTGATATTAAAACACCACCAATAAAAGGTCGTTCTATTCAGTTAGAGTTTATTACTGCTGAACCTGCTAAATCTGTATCTATTCCATTTACAGAAATTCCCTTGGCTGCAAAATGGGCAGAGTATTTACAAGGGGCATTACAAAATTTGCCTGCGGAACAAAACCAATCATAGAATAGTCATCTAATTTTAGATTTTGGATTGGCAACTTAGATAAAACTTGCTAGAAAAATAGATCCCTGACTTCTCAAATAATTCGGGGATCTAAAAATTGCAATTGCTATAAATCATAGATATTTTTTTATTAAAAACATAATTTTCGCTCAATTAAATCAGAAATATCCTCAAGAGAATTTGTAGTTGAATTAGTAAATTTAGAAAAAACTTTATTGTCAGAAGACGGTTAGATATGAAAAAAAATATTGCGGTTTTGGGTGCATTTTTACTGATAAATGCTTGTAGTTCTGGCTTTGATGACACTTCTCTAGCAACTAATACCAATAAAGCTAAAGCCGAAAATTGCCCTAAACCATCTGTAGTCTCTTTACCAGTACAAAATCAAAATGAAGGTTTTTACGATCGCTTTGATTGGCATATTCGCAATATTATAGCGAATGATGACACAATTAAGTTTCAAACTTTAAAGCAAGATTTTGTTTTCTGTCGAGCTAATAATACTTGGGCAGTGCAAAAAGGGACTCTACCTAAAGAATTACAACCGCCCATAAATTATTCAGCCTTCGCGCAAGATTTGGTAAACCCCAAATTTAAGAATATCGATTTCCAAGGTAAAAATTATCAGTATCGCGTCCTTCATGAACCAAAGTATTCCCTAGGTTCAGAAAATAATATTACCAGGCAAGAAGTAAGCGATCCAACCAAAGATAAGATTGTTTTTGAACTAATTACACCAAATAATAAAAATCCTCAACGGCAAACTGTATACACTCTCAAAGATTTGCAAAATGCAGTAGTAAAAGCTGGGTTTTCTGCCGAAGGAAATCAGTTAGGTTTTCCCAGAGTGACATCTAGTTTAGTGTATGGAGAAAAAATTTGGTGGTCAATCGCATTTGAACAAGGTGAAGGTAACAACGGGATTGCAACTATTATTAGTTACGACCCAAAAACTGCTAAATTTAACCTAATTCAACCAGATGCACTGGCGTTCACTCAAATCACAGATTTAGTTATTACTGGCAATGCCAATAGTCCTACTTTTTGGATGGGTACGAATGTTAGTGGTGAAGGTAATCTCTACATCCCAGCCAAAGGATTAGTTGCTTATAGTCCTGATGGTAAAAGTCCTAACTCTGGTTCTTTAAGTGCATACAGCACAAATAATAGTCCCATAGTCGGGGCAATTCCTGACAAACTCAGATTAGAAAATGACATTCTTTGGGTGAGTACCGCTAACGGAGTTTGTCAAGTAAAATGGCAAGCTGCCGATAATCCAAAAAATTGGTCTTGTTGGCGGTTTACAGCAATGGCTAAACTAACAGACACATTACCGCTTTACAGTGCCTCAACTAATAAGAATTCAGTAGCATCTTTGTCTCGTAATAATACTGTAGAAGTATTGTGGTGGAGTCCTATTAATTTCCCAACGAACCAAGGACGTTATGAAGTGGTATATCCTCAAGGCTTCACGGCAAAACTTAATGAAGGTGCAAGCAATTACGAGTTTGGGCGTTCCTTACCGCCAGGAAAACCCTCTATAGACTGGCCTGGGTTTGAATGGCATTGGAACGGAGAACGCTTTGTTCGCAGCTTAGATGAAGTATCGCTGAATTTATCTGGGGGTGGCCCCCAAGGCATTGGTTCAGGACAACTAAACCCAGAAGTTCCCCTGAATTGGAATGCTATGCGCGGTGATTTAGAGTTAGTTGAGATATCTGCCAAATCTACTAGCGTAAAATATTACTCTGGTTGGGTTGACTCAGCTAAACTGCAACCGTATCTTACAGTTGTGCCGCAAACCAGACCCCAAAACCCTCAACCAAATCCATTGAAGGTCAACTGAAGTATGAAGTATGAAGTATAAAATTAATTCGCTTATCGAGGGATAAGTCATGACGTTTTCTATTAAATAGTTTAGTAGTCAACAAGCAGGAGGCGGCCGGCTAAGACATTAAATTTCACACTTCACACTTCACACTTCACACTTCACACTTCACACTTCATACTTTTCTCTTATGAATGCCGAAACAACATCGAAAATACCTATTGCCTTAACCATTGCTGGTTCTGATAGTGGCGGTGGTGCGGGAATTCAAGCTGATTTACGCACCTTTGCTTTTCACTGTGTCCACGGTACTAGTGCTGTGACTTGCATTACGGCACAAAATACCTTGGAGGTGGTGCGAGTGGATGCGATGCCACCAGAGGCGATTGTAGCCCAAATGCAAGCGGTGGTGGAGGATATTGGTGTTAATGCAGCAAAAACGGGGATGTTGCTAAATCAGGAAATTATTGCGGCGGTTGCCCAGCAAGTAGCAGCTTTAGAAATCACTAACTTAGTGGTTGACCCAGTGATGGTATCGCGCACTGGGGCGCAGTTAATTGATGATGATGCTATTAAAACGCTGCGTCAACAGTTGATTCCCCAGGCGGCTATTATCACCCCTAACCGCTACGAGGCGCAGATTTTGAGTGGCTTCCCAATTCATTCTTTGGATGATATGCGGGCAGCTGCCCAAACTATTCACCGCAATTTAAAGGCGAAGACAGTTTTGGTTAAAGGTGGCGGGATGCAGGGAAATGCCCGTGGTGTTGATATCTGGTTTGATGGCAAACATTTAGAAACCTTGACAACACAGCAAGTAGACACGCAAAATACCCACGGTACTGGTTGTACATTATCAGCCGCGATCGCCGCTAATCTAGCTAAAGGGCAGGATTTATTAACATCTGTCAAACAAGCAAAAGACTATGTTACAACTGCACTCACTTACTCTCTCAGTATTGGCAAAGGTCAAGGCCCTGTAGGACACTTTTTTCCTTTGTTACGAAATTGACCTCTATCTCGTGGAATATTGTAATTTGTAAGTTGCAGATTTTGGCGATCGCTAGTCGTTAACTAAACCCAAAAAAATCTTTGCTATCTCAGCATTTATCTATTATTCTTGGGCATAGTTTCCGATCTAGCCATTTGCAATAGCATCTCTGTACAATTTCATTACCTTAACTTTTGATACCAATTCACCGATGCGAACAACCACAGCAGCTGTTCCTAGCCAACCTGCAAAACGGCCCGTTTCTCAAAATCATCCTTCTTCTGTGCCATTGTACGTATATCGGGAATTGGCAGCAGAGTTAGAAGCTACCCAAGCCAAGTTAGATGCACTCACCGCCAAAAATCACCAACTCGCGCAAGAAAATCAATTTTTGCGTCAGGAAATTACTAAGGTTTTACAGTCTGTTTCACAACTGCAAAAGTTAGTAGATTTTCGGAGTGTGGGAAGTATAGATGCTGATGATTCTCCCCGCACTGAGGCTGAGGTAAAAAATCCGCCCAAGCAGCCTAAAAATCAAGCGCGTCCACGGACAAAGCCAGCGCGTCCACGCCAAAAGGAAGCACCCAAAGCTAAACGCCGTCCAGATTTTGCTGTACCTCTGGTAGAAATAACTTCCAACCTCCCAGAAACAGTATTTATCGAAGAACAACCAGTCAGCTATTATCCTTCAATGGCAGCAGAACCCAAACAAACCAATGGCTGGTGGTTAATCATTATGATTGTATTAATTATGCTGACAGCTTTTGGTGCTGGATATTTGATTGTCCGTCCTTTGTTTGCTAATCAAAGTCGTTAACTTTACTTTAATTGTTAACAAATATACTTAAACATAGTATTTACAACGATTTTCATCTAGAGTTAAACTCCTCTAGTCACTTGTCTTATTCCTACTCAAAACGTGATGCGAAAATTGCATATACAAAACCATACACTTTAAAAAAAGTTGCAATTATTACATTATGTTTTTGTTATCGCGCTAATGGTAAGAGAGTCCGACAGTGAATCTGGTTAGATAGATAAACAAACCTATGAAAATTTAGGAGCCGAATGCATGAAAAAAGTAGAAGCAATTATCCGTCCATTTAAGCTCGACGAAGTGAAAATAGCTTTAGTCAACGCTGGTATTGTCGGGATGACCGTTTCTGAAGTTCGAGGATTTGGACGGCAGAAAGGACAAACAGAACGCTATCGTGGTTCTGAGTACACCGTTGAGTTTCTGCAAAAACTGAAGGTAGAAATTGTTGTTGAAGATAACCAAGTTGACATGGTAGTAGATAAAATTATCTCTGCTGCCCGTACAGGGGAAATCGGTGATGGTAAAATATTCATCTCTCCTGTTGAGCAGGTTGTACGGATTCGTACCGGAGAAAAGAATACTGAAGCCGTATAAGTTCTGAATCAAGACGCGATATACTGCATCTAAATTATCGGCGTTGCTGAAAAGGGATGAAAAACACTGAAAATTTTTACTTTCAGAGGTTTTCTTGTCTCTAAAATTAGCAACGCCTGTTGTTATATAGGACTCATCTTTGATTGATGAAAAAAATCAGTACACCCAGAAAAATCTTCTTTCCTACTCCCCATTCCCTACTTATCGCGCTTGCGCTGCGCTTCGCCCACCACACAACTAGATTCTCCTATATATCCTTAGCTTTGCTTAAAACTAATTTGATTCGCTTCTAGATAAATAATTTGATTTTTTAATCCTTGAGCTTCCGCCGCAGTTAAACCTTTCCATTGCTTTTGTGCTTGTTGGACGCTGGGTACAGGCTTTAATACACCAGCTAAATCGAGAGTTTGGCCTGGTTTGACAACGACTTTGTTTTCTATACTACCTGCGTCTAAATTGGGAGCTAAAACTACAAATACGCGTTGGGTAGTGCTTGAACCAACCCAAAAAGTGCGATCGCCTACTACACTTTGAACATTAACATTAGAAAATCGCACTGGTCGATTGACAAGTGTCTGTTTGTTGGCGTTGGTAATTACTAATACATCTGTGATTGGTTCGGTGGGAACTACAGTCGTTACTACCTGCGGCGTAGCGGTGACAACCACTGTAGTTGTCGGCTGTGGTGCAGCAGGAGTAGCAGTAACAGTCACCGTTGCTTGCGATGTAGGAACAGCCACCAGATCAGGTTGTTCGGTTCTGGGGCTACAAGCACTAAATCCACTTGCTAGTAATGTTAAAAATACTGCTTTACTAAGCCAAGATTTTGTCAGAAAATTTGTGTTAATTTGCATGATATTTAAGCCAGATTTGCGACTATCTGTTTGACTATTAATTGTTAATACTGAGTTTATTTAGTGATTCAGGAATAGACATTTTGTGTTGAGACTTGATAATCACAACAATAAGAGAGACGATTTCCTGAATAGGCTTACTTTAAATAATTGCAAGATGATTTTTCTTCTACCTAATGGAATAGTCAAGGGTAGAAGCTTTTGTGATATTTTATTGATGACTATAAAAATGTTCATTCCAGTCTGCTATATAAGCATGTTTAGAAAATTTTAAACTGTCTTTTTTAGTCTCTTAAATCTCTTGATGTTCGTAGCGATCGCCGTCGGACAATTCCCCAATTAATCCTCATATATGAACTAAATCTATATTTGGTAACTTTACTTTTATGCTTTTACACATTTTGTTAACTTGGAAATATAATGTACAGATTTGCTGTACATAAAAATCATATTTTAAGTTTGAAAAATCACCTATTCTTCCCTAACAGATTTGACATAGGGATTACTTTTTTGGCAAGGTTTATCAAAGTAGTCACAACCAATTCCTATAATTAACGTGAGTGTTGCTGAATTAGTTAGTATTTCAATTATTCTTTTGCTGATAGCTACATCTGTAGCTCTCATCACACGACAGTTGCGCGTTCCCTACGTAACAGGTTTAGTATTAGCAGGTTTGCCAATTACAGAATTATTGTCTCGGCGCATTGGTTTAGATCCTGCCTTGGTTTTAAATCTTTTCTTGCCAATACTCATCTTTGATGCTGGGATTAATACAGATATTAGTCGCCTACGCAGCACGTTTAAACCAATTGCGGTATTAGCTGGCCCAGGGGCGATTTGTTCTAGTTTAATTATTGCTGTGCTGTTAAAATTTGCGCTGGGGTTAGCGTGGATACCTGCTTTATTTGTAGGCGTAATTTTAGCCAATACAGATACAGTTTCGATGATTGCCGTTTTTAAAGAAATACCTGTACCTGCGCGGCTTTCGACAATTGTCGAAGGAGAAACTTTATTTAATGATGCGGCTGCTTTAGTTTCTTTTAATTTGGTTGCGCAAGTTTATTCTACAGGTTCACTGACCATCATTGAAGGAATTCAACAACTATTATTTATTGCTGTAGGCGGTTGCATTGTCGGGTTAGTGTTGGGATATTTAAGCATACCGATATTTGCTCGTTTAGATGACCCCCTGAGCAGTTTATTATTAACAGTTGCAGTTGCTTTAGGTACTTTTCAAGTCGGACAATTTTTAGGTGTATCGGGTGCTGTTGCCGTAGTTATTGCGGGCTTAATTTTTGGTAATTTTGGACTTTCGCGCAATACTTCTGCTTCTAATCGCATTACCTTATTAAGTTTTTGGGAATATGCCAGTTTTACAGCTAATACATTTATTTTTTTGTTGATTGGTGTAGAAATAAACCTAATAACTTTGTGGCAAACTTTACCTGCCATTTTAATTGCAGTTTTAGCCTATCAAGTCGGGCGAGTGCTTACAGTTTATCCTTTATTAGCTGGGGTCAGGTTTTTTGACCGCAAAATTCCCCTGCGTTGGCAACATTTATTATTTTTAGGTAATATTAAAGGCTCACTTTCAATGGCCTTAGCTTTAAGCTTACCTACAACACTACCAGGAAGAGATATTCTGATTGCTATAGTGTTTGGCAGTGTTTTAGTGTCTTTAGTAGCGCAGGGATTAAATTTGCCTTGGATGATAAAACGTTTAAATTTATCTAAATTTTCGGAGACACATCAACAAGTTGAACAATTGCAAGCACAATTAATTACAGCCAAAGCCGCACAAGATGAATTAGATAGTTTATTAAAAAGTGGGGTTTTGCCAAAAGCTGTGTATGAAGAAATGCGTTCAGCTTATCAAGTGCAAATAGCTGCTGCGGAAAAAACATTACGTGAATTTTATAATCGCCGCACAGGTAAGTTTGAAGGTAGCGAGGCTTTCAGTAAACTTGATGCCATTCGACGGCGGTTATTGTTAGCCGAAAAAGTCGCCTTGACTGAAGCTATACGTAAGCGCATTCTATCAGAAGAAATTGGGCGATCGCGCATTCACAATATTGATGAATTGCTGTTACAACTAGATGATGATTAAACGTTTCAATTTCATCTTTTGGCTATATCTTTAATCACTCTCCCTGGACTAATAAACGAAATTCCCTGCTGAAAATCAGTACCAATCATGACTGCTTCAATTATCGGTTCAGAAATTGCTTGGGCTGCTACCCATTCAACGATAAAATTAGCACCGACACCGCCACTAGTATCATCTCTAGTGACAAAAAAATCAGTAGAAGCTAAAGCATTAAGTTGAATCGGCTTGTCTAGATACTGCTTGACTAATTTGCCATTTGTATCATAGTAGCGCACAGATGTAATAATGATGGGATTGTTTAAATCTGTGTTGCGAATACTGAGGGTAGCAGCTAAATAGAAAATTTCTTGTCGATTATGATGATAAATCTCCGAATAAACGGGAACATAAATAGTTTGCCCTGCAACTCTCTTAAAATTTTGCTCAAGAGTGACCACTTTTGGCGGTGAATTTGTTGGGTTACTAGTGTTTTTTTGCTCGGATGAACTATTTAATGATTGGCAAGATGTCAGTAAAATCAAAGCAAGTGCTAAATAAAAATTGCGGTTTAATTTCATTCAAATTATTTACAGCCTTCAATAAAATCAATCACTTGATGTAAAGAACCTGGTTTAGTCACAATCAACACAGTAGAATCAGGTTCTAATACTGTACTCCCGTTAGGAATCATCAAATCTTGGTGGGGATGAGATTGATAACCAATAATTAATGAACCTGTCGGAAATCGGGCATCTTGAGCAATTTCGGCAAGACTACGACCAACCACATAGCAATTTTTAGCAAGAGAAAGTTTTAAAACTTCAATTTGTCCTTGCTCAAAATGCATCATTGATTCTACTTGCGGATATTCAATGGAATTGACCATTGTGGAAACTGCTAGTTCTACAGTGCTGATTACATGATTTGCTCCAGCTAAACGTAAGGGTTCAACAAAATCTGAATGACGCATTCGGGAAACAATATGAGAAACGCCGTAATGTTTAGCTAGCGTTACCATTGCTAAATTTAAGGCATCACTTCTTAAAACTGCTGCTAAAGCATCGGCTTTGCGAATTCCCGCCTCTAATAGCATTTCTGTACTGACAGCACTACCTTCAAAAGCTATTGCTCCGACTTGTTCGCGTGCATAACGGCAAGCAGTAGGGTCAATATCAATCACAGCGACTGTATGCCCTAGTTCTACCAATTTTTGAGCTAAACTCAGTCCTACTAAGCCTGCTCCACCAATTAGGATGTACATTAATGCTCCTAATGCTTAATGGTTTCTTAATTTACTTTACAGCTTAGTTAGGTGTGTGGGGAGGAAATAGGGAACAGGAAATTAAGATTTACTATCACCAAATAAAAATCTGTTTTTAGTATTGTTGATTCTCCGTTCCTTATTCCCTATTTCTAATGAAAGAGTAAATTACATGACATTAATTTATCAATCTATTAAAAGAGTGAATTTAGCTAATAACTTATGACGATAAAACCTCTGTCTGTGGAACGATTTAGCATCTCTATCAAATCAAGTAAAAATTAGATTGCTAAGGTTCAAGGAAATTGAATTCTATGAAACTAAATAATGTTACAAAACAGTTTTCTGTTATAGGACGTTGGATAGCTACAACTGTATTTTGTGTATCTGCGATCGCATTTATTTGGCAAGGTGCATTTTTCTCTAACACCACAGCAATTGCGGCTCCTAGTGTTAACTTAATTGCCACCGCAGATGCAGGCGACAAAGTTAAAAGCAAAACTCGTGAAGATGCTGGACGCGCTAAGAATTTTATCCGCGATACCGCAGACAAAGTGGAAGAAGCAGCTAGAAGCAATGCCTCTAAAGTTGATCGCGCCACCGATGGTGATAACCTGCTAGAAAATAGAGCAAAAGATGATGCGGCTCGTATTCACAAAAGAGCAGAAGAAGACGCAGCACGCACTCAAAAAGCAGTAGACAACACCAAAAATGTTGTTGAGCGCGCCGTTGATAGCGTTAAAGATGCTTTTGGTAAGTAGAGAATAAATACTACAAAAAAGCCCAAATAAAAGTAGTTAGTAGGGTGTGTTGTAGCGTAGCGCAACGCACCTTTGCATTTTCAAAGTTTATAACAGTAGTTCGTAAACAGCGATCGCTTCATCTTTGCCTTTTAATTTTACTGCTTGGTCTACCAATCTCCAGGAGAATGATTCCGGTTGAGATAAGCTTTTAATCACTGATTCAGTTACTAAAGTATCGCAGCCATATTGTTTAGTTAAGCCTTCAATGCGCGAAGCAATATTCACAGCATCACCAATGACTGTAGAATCAATGCGGCAAGTAAATCCTACTGTCCCCATGACTACTTCACCGCGATGCAAGCCAATGCCAATCTTCACTTTGGGTAAATTTTTTTGGATGCGTTCTTGATTAAATTTTTCTAACGACTGGTGCATTAAAATTGCTGCTTTAAGTGCGCCATCTGTATTGTCATCATCAAACAATGCCATCACAGCATCGCCAATATATTTATCAATAAACCCTCCTGAACGATCAATTACTTGCCCAATACAACCTAGGTATTCATTCAAAAATGTAAATATCTCTAATGGTGTCATCATTTCTGACATTGAGGTATAACCGCGAATGTCACAAAATAAAATTGTGATGTGGCGCGTGACGGCAATACCTACCTCAATATTTTCGATGCCTTGGGGTGCGATCGCTAAAATAAATTTATTCGGTACGAATAATTCAAACGATACTAAAGTTTTGTGTAATTTATTAAATGAACTTTGCAATGCAGCAGACATTTCATTAAAGGAAGTTGCTAATGCACCAATTTCATCGGTGTTGGTAATTTCTGCCCGGTGTTGCAAATCTCCAGATGCAATTTGCGCCGCACTAGTTTGCAAGCGGCGAATAGGGTTACTCAAGCGTCGTGCCAAAATATATGCACAAACCAAACTCACCACCAAGCCAATAGCACCGACTATCAAGGCTTTATTGACTGCATTAGCGACAGCCAAGTTAACTTGGTGCAGAGAAACACCGATGCGTAAAGTGCCGCTTTTTTCACCCGATAATCTGGCAATTGTCAAAGCAACTTCAATTATGCGATCGCCACGTTTAGCCCTGATATGATTGCCAAAGTAGATATCTGTTAACGCAAATGTCTCTATAGAGCTAGACTTGGGCGATGCTTTCCAGGCGGCATCACTTACTTTTAAGGGCACAATATCGGGAATATATTGACCTTGTAAATATTCTGGGTAGGCAGCAATAATTTGATTTTCTAGCCGGGCATCCGACACTAAAATATAAACAAAATCTGGGTTTTCTCGCATCATTGCATTCAAGTTAAGCCGCATTTGACTCCAGTTGCGCTCTTCGAGGTGATTAGCAAAGGTAGAAGTCCCCAACACCCTAGACACAAATCTTGCTTCATTTAATTTCTGCTCTCGGTAAAGGGTATTTTCAGTTTTTGCCCATACCAAAACAATTGCACCTACTAACGCCACGTTTAATAATGTCGTTGCAGTCATGATTCGCGTCCGAATCGAGCGGAAACTAAATAATTTCATGGTGTAGTAGTTAATTCTTCTACAAATGTTACCCAACGCGATTGGCTAAGTTTGGCAGGACATTGAGAACTGAAAGCTAAAGTTAAAGGGCCTCCCATCTTGGCGGGAATTAATTCGCGGCTTTCGCCCCAACGAGTCACGAGTAAAATATCGCACTCAGATAAGTCTTGAGTAGACAACCGCACGGGAGCATCTTCATAAAACGGTGCTTTACCGCGAATGATGACTCCTCCTTGGGCGGGTAATGGTTCTGGGAGACTAGAGAAAATATCCCGCAGTCTAACTCCATAAAGCTTAACTTTGCCACTAGGCCAAGAAATGCGATAACCAACTGTTTGCTCTAAAGTGACTTGCGGTAATTTATCTAAGCTAGCTAAGTTGACTTGATGTTGATTAACTTGTAATTTAACTGCTTCTGTTCCCACTATGATATTGCTTACATAAAACGCCCAATTGTTGGCATCATACTTTTGTTCTAGCTGGGGATACTGAGTATAGGGAAAAACTAAATAAAGCGGCCCACCTTGAGCACGAGCAATTGGTTGATTATTTTTAGCAATGGCTAGTGTAATTGGATATTGCCATAAATCTTTCAGGCTGAGGGTAGTTTGATAAGCATCAAAAGAAACAAAAGTCACATCCGTAACTTGACTAGCTTCAGTAAATTGTTGTAACAGTTGCGACACTGTTACACCCCGAAAATCAAAAATCTCTTGAGAATGGGAGATGTCTAAAGGATCAGTGGTTTTAACATGATTAGTGGCTAAAGACTGTAACTGTTGCCAATTTAACTTTAAAGATTTGCCCGTAACTGTTTCACCTTGAATTAGCAAATTCCACTGATTTTGCTGTGCTTTTTTAGTGTTATTTGCCACAATTTCTGCATTGCGAGCGATCGCTTCTTTGCGCCATACTTCTAGTTGTTTATCTGTTGGTTGGTTTTTGCAACCTCCTACACAGATAATGGCGATGGTTAAAGATGTTAAGGCTAAGTTTTTCCACATTATTAAGTAGAATTTACCGTGATTGCCTAAAAATACTACATTCTTTTATAATTTGTTTACGTATAAATTGCTTAAATATGCTAAATAATTATCAATTTAATTATAATTTAATCAAAAATAATGCACAGCCAGTAATTCTTTTTTTACATGGATTTATTGGTAAATTAGATGAATTTAATGAAGTAGTTAAATTACTTGGTAAAGAATTTTCTTATCTAAAAATTGACCTTCCTGGACATGGTAATACTAAAGTTATCGGCAAAGATGAGTATTATCAAATTGAACAAACTGCTCAGGCTTTAATCAATTTATTAGATAATTTAAATATTGCTAAATGCTTTTTGGTTGGTTACTCAATGGGGGGAAGATTAGGTTTATATCTAACGCTGCATTTTCCTGAACGTTTTGACAAAGTGGTATTAGAATCAGCTTCGCCTGGGTTAGCTACAGAAAAAGCAAGATTAGAGCGGATACAAAAAGATGAACAAATAGCTAGAAAGTTAACTCGAAGTATTTCCCCAGAAGAGTTTCGAGCCTTTTTACTTAATTGGTATAATCAGCCAATTTTTGGTTCGATTAAAAATCATGCAAATTTTGACAGAATGTTAGAAAGTCGGTTAGAAAATCATCCTTTGGAGTTAGCTAAGTCTTTGCGATTGATGGGAACTGGAAGTCAACCATCTTTATGGGAAAAGCTAGAAGCTAATAAAAACCCCCTACTATTATTAGTAGGTGAAAATGATGAAAAATTTTTAAATATTAATCAGAGAATGTCTCAAGTCTGTAAATCTGCCAATTTAACAGTTATTAGAAATGCTGCACATAATATTCATTTAGAAAATACTAGAGATTTTGTAATAAGTATTCAAGAGTTTTTATCTATTGCCTAAATTAATTAGGGGTTTTGCTTGGACTCGCGGTAGGTTTAGTAGTCGTATTTTCAGGGATGGGTTGATTGACGGCTAATTCTTCTTGCAACATTTTTTGATAAATCTTGGGTAAAGAACTACTAACGGCATTGGTTTCGATCCCATATCCTAAACTTGTCCAAGTAGGAGATAATCGCCGCAAAACTTCGTTTAATTTTCCTTGACGCAGCAATTGAGAAATATCAACTCCCCAAACTTGAGAATCAGATAACCAACGATACACGACTACGTCTTGATACTCTGGTTCAAAACTATAAGAAGTCCAAAATACCATTCTCATCGGTGCAGGATGATAGCGCGGTGCAATGTGATACCAAGTGGTATTGATAATTTGATATCTTCCGGCGGCGGTGGAACAGTTACCAGTGTTTGGCCCAACCGTGATAGTAACGCAGATTTCCGGATGGTGGCTCAGGTCTGTTACTTGCTGTCCGCCATACAACAAAGAGTAAGGACGATTACCATTTGCTTCGCTAGCAGAAATAGTTCGCATTAAAGCGCGCACATAAGGATCGCCACCTTTCATAACTAAGGGTGGTTGTTGAACATTAAAAACGGGATCAGATGGCGATCGCAAGTCGCCAAAAATATACCACTGCAACAAATATACCAAGCCGAGTAGCGCAGCTATGGGGCCAATTAGTTTTTCAACACCTTTAAATTTAAAATCTTTCAGATTATCACTCCTTTTTATTCGTCAATAGTCAATAGTCAATGGTAATCTGCGAATTATTGCTTTAATTTTGATGAATGAGATTGTGGAGATCCCCAACTTCTTCCAGCAGTCAGGGATCTCTTCATCCATGAAAATTAATTTGATTCATCTTTGACTTAGCACTGTTGAAATAGTTCCCTCAAGGTTTTGGTACTAGCGTCTGGTTTCGCCACAATTTCCACAATTTTATTGCGGGCGGCTGGCTCAAATATTGCTTCTACACAGACCTGGGCAACTTTTTGCCGAGGAAGACTCCCTTCAAATAATGTATCTGCACTCTGCATAACAATGGCATCAGAATTATCCTCATTTTTTAACCCACCAGGACGCACAATTGTATAAGTGAGTCCACTTTTTTGAATGTACTCCTCAGCTTGCTTTTTCCACACTAAAATCAGCCAAAACAGATTCAAAGGATGGAATAGCTGAGATGTACATAAAGAGGAAACTAGGATAAAATGCTCAATACCTTTAGCTTTTGCAGCATCTACTAAATTTTTCGTACCTTCAAAATCTACTTTATATGGCCCTGTTGGATCAAAACTTGGTCTTGCACCAGTAGCACATAACAATACAGTGCTATCTCCTAAAGCCGTAGCGAGAGTTTCCGGTTGCAACACATCTCCAGCAACCAACTCAGCATCGGGAGGTAAAATCGCTTTAGCTTTCTGTATATCCCGTACTAAAGCCCGTACAGGAATATTCCGCGCTACTAACTCTTGAACAATTCGCCGACCTGTCTCACCTGTGGCCCCTGCTACAAATGCTTTCATGACAAACGCTATCCTCAAAAACTAGTATGTTTATCAGTATTTTAGTAATTTGATGAAGTGTATGACAGAATATTGAGATTTCAGCCAAAATAGAATCTTGCGTGCGAAATTAGCCCAGCCACCTGGGAATGATTAATATAGCCAAACGCCAAATCTGAGGGGACTGCATTCATGCTTTCAACAAACGGCGAATATCAATCTTTAGAAATACAAGAAACTATTTTACCTGTAGATTCCAATTTATTAGAAACTCAAGACGCGGTTACTGATGTAACTGTGGGGACACAAACTCAGTTTTGCGGTTCCTATAGCGATTTTATGGAAATGTATGCCCCAGTACATCAAGTTGCTGAATATCTGAATGCTCATGCTTCATGGTTCACACGTTGCGCTGAACCAATGAAGGTACAGCCATTAGGTGAAAATGGCTATGCTTTGATTATTGGGCGTTTTGGCTCTTTTGGTTATGAAGTAGAACCAAAAATTGGTTTAGAACTTTTACCACCGGAAGCAGGAATTTATCGCATTCGGACTATCCCCATTCCTGACTACCAAGCACCTGGCTATGATGTAGATTATCGAGCATCAATGCAACTCAAAGAATATGTAAATGATGATGCTGAGTCCATCGCCCCACAGGTCACACGGGTAGAATGGGAATTAGATTTGAAAGTATACCTTCACTTTCCCCGATTTATTCAAAAACTACCTAAATCTCTAATTCAATCTACAGGCGATCGCTTGCTAAATCAAATCGTTCGTCAAGTTTCTCGCCGTTTAACGCACAAAGTTCAAGAAGATTTTCATCAATCTTTGGGTATACCTTTTACTAAAAATTCCAAAAGGAAACGATAGGTTAACTCAAGTGTGAATGATGAAGTATGAAGGATGAAACAGCAAAAAATTTCATCCTGTTTTGGTCAATAGTCAATTTTTAGACTATTGACCTTTGGCTATGCGTTACTAAGAATCCTTTGAACAATTTGCACGCCCGTAATAGCCTGCCAAGTAAACAGACCTAAAATTACAAAATTTAAGAGAATATGCGTCACTCGCGCCCAATTTGCACCTTTTTGCATAAAAGGAGATAAAGCCGCAGAAAAGGCTATTAAACTCGTCATGCCTAACCCTGCAATTAAGTGCGCTCCTACAAATAACTTACCGTTATTAATATAGGTGACAACCATTCCACCAACTGCGCCTGCTACCATCAACGCTAAGATGACAGAACCAATTTGGTAGTGTTTAACGTTATATTTGCCTTTGATTAGTTCTTTTTTTTCTTCCCCTTGAGCGTTTCTGGTACGCTGTACTTGCAGTCCCAGGTAAGCAGCATAAAGTGAAAGTGCTAAAAGTACCCACATGATTAGAGGGTGGAAAAAATTCAGCCAGTATTTAACCGCAGGAGACAGTTCCAGATTCATCGTGTTCTCGCCCAATTCTTAAATCTTAATAAAAATTAGCACAAGTGTCATAAAAAAGGGACTAGGGGCTAGGGATAAGAGGCTAGGGGCTAGAAATTAGGGAGTGGAGATGAATATCTGTTTGTCAGCACCCTACACCCCACACCCCGCCCAACGGGGCTTGGTCACTACTGAGTTTCAAAACAGCCTTCTACACCTTTTTCACCACAATGCTTGTCTACGAAATATCTGTTTTCTAACCTCTAGCCCCCCTCTTGCAAAAGTACCTAAACAATTTCAAACTAAATCTGGGGACTAGACGAGAAAACTGCCTGGGTAGAATTTAATTCATGACTGAAAACAACGATATTTTGCTGCTGAAGGCTGCGAAAGTTGGAGATATGAAACGGTTAAGTGCTTCCTTAGCGGCTGGTGCTAATGTAGATGCGTGCGATCTCGATGGAACCACAGCGTTGATGTTTGCTGCTAATTTAGGCTACACCGAAATTGTGCGATCGCTGTTAGATGCTGGGGCAAATATCAACTTACCCAGAAAACGCTATGGTTTGACGGCGTTGATGTTGGCTGCAAGTAACAATCAAGTGGATATTGTACAGCTTTTAATATCAAGAGGTGCTAATGTCGATGCTATCAATGAAGATGGCAGCACAGCTTTGATGGCAGCTGCACTTAAAGGTTATGTAGAGATAGTGCGGATATTACTCGCGGCTGGGGCAAAGGTGAATATTGCCGATAACGATGATGACACCGCTTTAAAATTGGCACTGAAGCAGGGACACGCCGTAGTTGTAAAACTTTTAGCCCAAAGTGGGGCGGATGTAAATCTGCAAGACGAAGACGGCGAAACACTGTTAATGATTGCTGTTGACTTAGGTAATTTAGATGTTGTACAAGCATTGTTAACAGCAGGCGCAGACGTAAACCTGCAAAATAAAGATGGTGGTACAGCATTACTCGCCGCCGCCGCTACAGGTAATAGTGCGATCGCTCATGCTTTACTAGATAAAGATGCCCAAATTAATCACCAAGACAAAGACGGTGAAACCGCATTACATATTGCCGTAGTCGAAGGCCATCTTGACATAGTACAGGTATTACTTAGTCGTGGCGCAAATGTCACAATGAGAAATAATTTAGGCGATACCCCAACTTTAGTTGCTGTATTGCAAGGACATAGCGAAATTGCTAGCACACTGCTAAGTCATGGGGGCAAAACTGATGGCGAAACAGAAATTCTGTTGATGGCGGCCTTATCTTTAGGACAAACTCAAATAGTCCAACTATTACTAGACTATGGTGCTAATCCTAATACTGTAAGTAGTGATGGTAAATCAGTTTTACTGAAAGCGGCTGAACGTAACCGCAGAGAAATTATTCAGCTATTGATAACAAAAGGCGCAGATGTCAATTTTCAAGATACAGCAGGTGCGACAGCATTAATGTGGGCTGCGTCTGGCGGTTATGTTGAAACTGTGCAGATATTAGTGCAAGCTGGTGCAAATATCAACCTCAAAAATCGCGGTGGCTATACTGCTTGTATGTTGGCAGAATTTAATGGCTATAAAAATGTGGTCAAATTACTGCAAAAAGCTGGGGCGCAAGAATAGTAGACGCAATTTAACTGCTTTACCAAGTTTATCACCCCTACAATTACACAAGAATTGAGGGGCGATCGCAGCTTTTAATGACAACCAGTCTTAACTATACCGAGTGAAGTATTTCGTAAAGCAGGTGTATTTGCAATCTTGCGGAAATACTGGGCTTTCTGTAAATAAGACTGCGCTCTTTCTTGCCATTTTTTCGCCTCTTGTAAAGACTCCTGTTTCTCAGCAAGTCTTTGCTCTAGCTCTGCTTGTTGTTGCATACTTTCAAAACAAATTTGCTGCTCTTGTGCTATTTGTTGGATTTTTGGTTGTCTTAAATTTGTCGATAAAATATGATTTTTGTTGTCAAAATCATCTCTGTGAACCACAACAAAATCTCCAGAATTTAAGAAAGTATTTGGTGCGTTCAGAGTGATTGATGCAATTTTTGATTTGGAATCGTATGATGAGCCTAAATCCATTTCTTTACCATAATTTATCCCCAATATGTTACATGGGTTAAAAATATATACTCCAAGCAGAGCTATGGCTCCACCTAAAATTGCTGAAACTATATCAATATGCGGTCTGTCTACATCAGTTTTTTGAACTGGATGGGAAATACCTCGAGGAAAATAAACTAATTTACTATTCTTTTTCTCAAATAAACCTATCTTTTTAGCAATATCTTGCTCAACACTGTCAAGTAATTTGCTCAGAACAGTGTCATACATTGCTAATTCTAAAATTTCCTCAATCCGGCTTTGTTCCACTGGAGAAGGCTCAGTAATAGTTATTAATATGCGATATTCTCCAACTAGCTCCTTAAGCTGATTTGCATAAGTATTGGATTGATTTTCAATTGGTTTCAATTTCCAAAATAACAATGTATTCAGCAAATTATTTGGCGTTGTATAAATGTGCTTATTTTTTGATTGGTTTACAGTATCCATAATCAATTAGGTATTGTTCTATTGGCTAACAAACTGCAATTCATGATAAATGTCTACCTCTGAATCAAAACAAAGGTAAAAGACTTGAGGCATCTTAGCCATCTTGTATTTAGCGTTCCAATTCCCTCTCTAGATAGATAGTGGTGACTTTCCCAAAAATGTGACACGAACCACAGAAATAAGTTGAAATACGTATTTTTATTAAAAATATGTATTATTAATTACTTATTTTATTTTTATTACTACAGCAGTACGTTTGGGAATTATAAACAAATCTCTTCCCCACTCGCCACTCCCCATTCTCGTTGCCCACGAGTTGTTGAAAATCAAGATACTGTGACAGTTTTGAAAGTGCCATGAGAAAAAATTTTAGTCACATTCCATCAAGCAAAAGCACTAATAATTTAGAAAGGCATTATACACGGGAGTAAAGAGGGGTTTTTCCTTGATTTTTTTGTAATTAAGGGAAATAAGAAATATTACAACTGCTCAGATTGGTAGTAAGTCCCATTTTATTGATAGTCAAATACTTGGCCCAACAGCAAGTCTAATTCAGCGCAAAAACTTTGGTTAGATAAAAATCACCTCAAAAAGATGACAAATGCAAGAAATAGAGATGCCTATCCAGAAGTAGCTGAGATATTGCAATCAGATAAACTAAGAAATTACATAAAGCTGCGGCTACGTGTACGCAACATGAATCATGCTCTATCCGAAGAAGATATCATTAATCATGTGCTGCTGTGTTTAGTTGAGACATTGCAATCAGGAAAGCAAGTTTCTTACCCCATTGCCTGGGCTAAAGTAGTTAGTGAACGCTACATTAGCAACCAGTCTAATAAGTTGAAAAGTTCGGAAACAACAGATTCAGATAAAATAGAATACTTTGCTAATCGACAAATAGAACAACACACTCCATTTGATGAACAAGCAGAAATTTGTCAAAAATTTCAGCAATTAACACCTGGAAATAAAAAACTTTTGCTTTGGAGATTTTTTCAACATCTTTCCTGGAATAAAATTGCCGAATTACTCAGCCAAGAAGAAGGAAAAAAAATTAGTAGTTCAACTGCCAGAAAACGTGGAGAGAGGGCATTATGTGAGTTGAGAGAAAAATATTGAGATTAAGTTTAAATTTTATCAGAACATAATCTGAATACAATTCTACCTCCTCCTAAGTCTGTTTAGGAGGCTTTTAAATGTGAGTATCTAAAAGAATTAGATTTTATTTATAATAATATTGCGCTGGGCGACAATACACTCTACTTTTGTTCGAGATTTAATTTTAATTATTTTAGCTTAATTACTATTTGTATTTAGAATTACTAAAGTCACATTTTGATTTTAAAAGCTACTAATTAATTACACCGATAAATGAGTTGAAAATAATTTTATGAACAACAACAAGCTCAAGGATACTGTGTTAGCAGTAGTCGTGATTACACTGGTTGGTGGTTCATTAGCCCTAGCAATTATGGATGAAAATTACCGTTCTACCTTTGTTGATTTAGCTAAAGTTGGAGTTGGGGGTTATATTGGTTTAACAATTCCCAAATCTCAGTCTAGATAGTAATATTTTGAGAGAAGCAACAACCAAAATTATGCTTGCAGATGAATAATTTTGGTTGTTATTACTCGTAGAACGAGAAAGCAAAAATATTAACGTTAACCCAAATGTGCTTAGTTACATAGAAATATCAAGTTTTTTGACTATTTATTTTAACCTCAAGTTCTAAATTTATCGATTTTTACGAAGAACTTGACAAAGAATAAAATCCACGGTATTTACTTAATATACTAGGGATAGATAAAATACTCTAGTGCATAATAACCCAAACAAAGCAAAACTCCACCGCAGCTATTTTTCGCCTACTGCGACGGAGAACAAAGAAACTGAAACACCAAGGTAAAGCACAGGCAAAATGTTTGTGCATCAAAGATAATGATGAAGCAAAAGATTAGGAAATAACCTAAGCATCTTCCCCATTCTCTCCCTTGGTGCTTCCTACTGTGCTAGACATTGCTAAATATATAGTGTTTAATTTCTGCAAACAGTATTCTATCGATCAATTTATAGGTATCAAGCTCAAAGTTAAGCCAACAAACTAATATAATTCGGGACTTCTGGCTAATTCAACTAATAAATTAAATCAAAAAATTCACCAGAACGCCCAAATTTTATGGGTGGGAATTGGGTTTAAACGAGATAGTTCGCAGCAATTAATGGCAATAGCTATTCAGGAAGTTTTTCAAAAAAATTTACTCAATCAAAATGCGATCGCCGGACTTGCTACCATTGATACTAAAGCCTCAGAAGCAGCTTTATTAGAATTGTGCCGCCTATACAATTGGCAACTAAAAACTTTTTCTGCCAAAAATTTGTCTACTATCAAAGTTCCCCACCCACAAGAAATCATCACCACAGCCGTGGGAACACCAAGCGTTGCAGAAGCAGCAGCTATCTTAGCTGCTGGGCGATGGGATTTTGAGTTGTTGCTACCTAAGCAGATTTTTCGCTTATCCGGACAACCAGGGGTAGTAACACTAGCAGTAGCCCAAGAACAACAGTATTGATTAATTACCAGTAAAAATGTATAGATGAGGACATAGCGATCGCATTTTTATTTATAACCTTTGTCCCTGTTAATTTACTGCTCAACAGCTCTCAAAAAATAATTAATTACACTAGAAACAATTGATAAGACAATTGAGCCAAGTAAAGCTGGTAAAAAACCTTTGATTTCAAAACCAGTACCAGGGGTAATAGCACTTGCTAACCAAAGAGAAATTGCATTGATGACAAATGTAAATAACCCAAAAGTCAGTAAAGTAATGGGAAAAGCCAAAAGCCGCAAAATCGGACGAATAAAGGCATTAACCAAACCAATAACTAAGGCTGCAACCAAAGCCGCAACAAAGTTATTTACTTCAAAACCATCAACAATTCTAGACGTAATGAGTAAAGCTACCGCAGTAGCCAACCAAGTTAACAAAAAGTGCTTCATATCAAACTCAAACAGGGAGTGGGGTTGTGGATGAAGGATGAAGTTTTATCCTTGAGCATTCAGCATAGTGGTCTCCTGCCTTTTGACAAATGACCAACGACTAACAATGATGTTTAGCCTATCGTTGCCCAGGCGATCGCTGCAAGAGAATTTCCCAAGTAGCACCACCAGCGACACCATCATCTTCTAAACCATAGCGTCTTTGCAAAGTCTTAACTGCGGCTTCGGTAGTTTTGCCAAAATCACCATCTACATCACCACTATCCAAAAAGCCAAACCTTTGCAACTGTCGTTGTAATGTCGTCACTTCTGCACCTTGGTTGCCTAAGCGTAAAATTGGATAACCTTCTGAGGTGTACTGAAGGCCGGGAACCTGGCGAAAAGTGATAGCTGGCGTGCTGCGAGTTGACGAAGAAGGGCGAGCAGAAGTTCTTTGTGTAGAAGTTCGGCGGTTAACTGGTCTAGGTTCCGGTGCGAGAGTTTGTACTTGAGTTGCGCGAGTTCGGGGGTTAGCTGGTCTGGGTTCTGGTTTAGTAGTGGTTGCATTTGTTGATGCTGGAGCTTGTAAAGCCGCAGCCGTATTAGCTGTAGGTGTGGGTTCTTTTGGGAACAATTTTTGCCAAGTCGCCGCATCCACTACACCATCAGGGTTTAAGCCAACCGCTTGCTTAAACCGAGAAACGGCATTAGCGGTATTTTCGCTATAAACTCCATCAACTTTCCCTGTGTAAAACCCCAGAAGCTGGAGTGCTGCTTGTAACTCGGAGACACGCTCTCCTTGGCTGCCAACTTTGAGGGTAGGACGGCTGATAGTTACTCCGGTAACTGCTTGAGCAATTTCTTGAGGTGCGGCAACGGCAACTTGCGCAAAAAACCCAATTAACCAAGGTGTGGAGGATAACAGCAGTAACCAATACAACCTATTAACGCTCAAAAAACGAAATGCGTGCGGTAACTCTAAGTATTTCAAGATACTTGCTGTTAGACTGCCTTTCATGGAATTTACTCCCAGAATCTTCTGATGCTCATCTTACAGCCGTATGGGACTAGGGAGTAGAGGTTATATCATGTCCTGTTAAAGACTTATCATTAAAGCCGCAGGGGAGAGGGTTTTGTCGTTTCTGCACAGATGTTATGAACCAACTAACCCCTAGCCTCTTTTCACCCTAACGCGCCATTAATTGCATCCTCTTGACCAACTAAAGATAAATAAGGTTTGTGTAGATAGCGGCTAGCAGCTGCTTTCGCGTCGTCAATACTGACTGCGGCAATGATCTCTTGAAATTTACTGTCAAAGTCAATGCCCAAGCCTAAAATTTCATACCAACCGTAAATTTGAGCAATTTGTCCGTTAGTTTGTTTACCTAGGGCATACTGTCCCAAAATTTTATTTTTCGCTGCTTGGAAAGCACTTGCTGGTACTTCTGTAGAACCAAGTAAATCTACTTCTGTCCACAGTCCTTCTAAAGCAATGCGGGTATTTTCTGGGGCTGTACCCATATAGACGACAAATGCGCCGGGATATAACCTAGTTGGGTAAAAAGCAGAAACTTCGTAAGCTAAACCCCGCTTTTCTCGCAATTCCACAAATAAACGGCTGGATAAGCCATTACCCAAGTAGGTAGACAGCAATTTGAGTGGCGCGTAGTCTGGAGAACTTACCTCGGCTCCCAAATAACCCAACATCACAATTGATTGCTGTGTCTGTAGCGGCTTGAGGCGTTGTTGCGGGTTGACGGGAATTTGGGGCAAGTGGAGAATTGGTAGTGGTTGTGCTGGCACTTCCCAGTCACCAAAAACTTGCTCTACTAATGCTATCGCCTCTGTTAAAGTAATGCGTCCGGCAATACTCACGACTAAATTATCTGGACGAAAATGCACTTGATGATACTGCACTAAATCTTGGCGGGTAATGCTGTTAACAGTGGTTTCATCTCCCAGCAAAGACATTGCATAGGGGTGACTTTGGTACATCACCTGACGCATTTGCTCAAAAGCCAAGGTAAAAGGCTGCTCTTTTTGTGAGCGAATATCTTGTAGGGTCAAGCGCCGTTCTAATTCTACTTGCGCTTCGGGGAAAGTGGGCGATCGCAAAATCTTTCCCGTCAATGCTAATATCTCGGGAAAGTCTGAGGTAACTGTTTTTAAAGACAGTAAAAAATAATCTGTCGATGTATCTGCGCTTAAACTCGCCCCCACAGATTCTACTTGTTCAGCAATTTCTAAGCTGGAAAGCCCATCACAGCCCTTAGTCATCACAGCCGAGAGTAAATGTGCTAAACCTGCTTGTTCTGGTTTTTCGTAACAACTACCTGCACGAAGAAACAACCGAGCCGCAATAATATCCGCCGCCGGATTTTCTGCTACTAAAACTACAATGCCGTTGTTGAGTACAGTGCGATGGATAGGAGAATGAGAAAGAGAAGGTTTTACAGTTTGAGTCATTAGATCAGACAATTTTAGATTTTGGATTTGAGATTTTAGATTTACTGTTACCACAAAGGAATTAACCAATTTTGGATTTAAGATTTTATATTGGACAATTCCTTTATCCAAAATCTCAAATTTTGTGGGCTGGAGCTTGAACCAAAAGAACAATTCAAAATCCAAAATTTAAAATCTAAAATTCGAGAGTCAAGCCTCAACAGCCAAACAGCCAGAGGCTATGAACTAGCATGGTTTGAGTATCGTTACAGCGTAATTTTCTGGAGAAAGATACTGTTGAGCTAATTGTTGCAGTTCTTGGATAGTAAATGACTGAATTTGCTGCGGATAAGTTACCGCAACTTCAGCTTGGGCGATAGTGTTGTAATAACCATACAATCCTGTCAGTTGATTTGGTGTTTCCGTCGAAAAAGCATACTCATTACATAACAGCCTCCGCATTCGAGCCAGTTCTTGTTCTCTAATTCCTTCAGTTTGCAAATCATACAAATGAGTCCGAATTAAATATTCAACTTTATCTAAGTTTTCTGGCTCTAACCAAGCAGTGATGGTAAATAAACTTGATTCTTGCTGTAGAGAAAAATTACTACAAACTCCCTGGACTAATTGCTTTTCTTCACGCAAATCACGCACTAAGCGCGAAATTCGCCCTTCTGTCAAGAATACAGATAACACATCTAAGCCATAGGCGGCGCGGAGTTGGTCAACTCCTGGTGCAGTCCACGCCATCATTAATCGTGCTTGCTCTAGGCGTGGTAAACACAGTTCTTGACGCTGTATACCAGTAATCACTGGTTGCTTAACCTGAACAGACTGCGGACAATCAACTGGTGGGGAAAAATCAGCAAATGATTGATTCACTAATTCCCAGGCTGTTGCTTTGTCAATTCCCCCTACTACTACCACTGTCATATTTTCTGGTTGGTAGTGAGCGCGATGGAAACAGCGCATATCTTCTGGTGACTGCTGCATGAGTTCTATTTCACTACCCAATACAGAGCGTCCATAGGGATGGTGCTGATAAATATTTTTGATTAAAGACTGAAATCCTAACCAATCAGGATCATCATTGCAAGAGCGAATTTCTTCTAGAACTACATCCCTTTCCCGCCCAAATTCATCATCCGGAATTGTGGCATTAACTAAAAGCTCGGCTAAATGTGGTAGGGTATCTGCCAGATAAGGTGCAGCCGTTGTCACGCAATAATGCGCGTAATCGTAGCTAGTTGCCGCATTACTCACTCCACCCCGATTTTCTATTTTGTGATCAAATGCACCTGGGGCTAGTTTGTCTGTGCCTTTAAAAATCATGTGTTCTAAAAAATGAGCCATCCCAAACCACGGTTCTGGCTCTCTGAGAGCCCCAGCACGCACCCAAACATCCGCCACAACCACGGGCGTTGTGGGAATCTCTTGATGAATCAACGTTAAACCATTGTCTAGTTTGATAACTGAGGCTGGGAAAACCGGATTGATGAATTTTTGTTGTGACAATTTTTAGTAGTTTTAACCACAATTTAACGTAATTTGGACATCTTAACTCTTAACGAAATCTAAATTAGAATCATTTGATACAGATTCAATTTTATTAATAATGTACTATTAAGGGTTGGAAATTACGCTTGTTCAGCTACGCAGCTTCATTTTTTCTTCACCCAACAAATTTACACCTCTTTTTACCCAACTACAAATCAGCCCATCACACAACCCCAAAAATGGGCTAGTACAACAAGGCAAAAGTAAAAAGGCAAAAGTAAAAAGAAAGAATAACGATACCACAAGCCTTTGAGCAATTCTAGATAGTCTGTTTATTTACGCCGACCTGTACTAGTCCTAGATTCAATCGGCGACTTCACGGTACACACGATAGCCTCAATTGAAGGGTAACAAGCACACATCAGTTGATAAACCACAAGTAGGGTTACTCTTGATTGTTTATATTGAATAAAATCGAGAAATTGCACTTACAGCGTTTCTCAGTTTGGTGCAGTACATCTTTCAAGGAGGAGAGACTAGAAAATGTACCTCATCCATATCAAAAATGCTGTATGTTAATTAATTAGACTGAACGTAAATTTGTTCATTTTCCAAAGCTTGGAGAATTTTGAAATACAGAGCCTCCACTCTTCTTGTTTGAGCCTCACCTATAGAAGCATAATGAGTTAAGCTCGGAGAACCATTCACCTCAATAATCACATAATCATTCATGGATTTGGCAATATCATTAGTAATAATGTCCAAACCACACAATCGCAAACCCATATCTTTAGTAATGTTTATTGCCAATTTTTGAAAATCGAGATGAATACTTTCAGTGAAATCTACTCCATAACCGCCACTTGATAAATTGGCATTATCTAAAAGATACACAACAGTACTCTGGGGTAAAATACTTTCAAATTTCAGCCTTTGCCGTTTTAATTTGCGTTTGATGCGGAAGTCATTAAAATCTATAATCTTCTTTCTGCCATTTGCAATAAACTCTTCCTCTTTTTGCTGTAACAATTCTAAAATCGTAGACTTGCCATCTCCTACCACACATAGGGGAACTCTTTGATATACAGCAATGACTTCATTATCAATCACTACAATTCTATAATCATTACCGGGATAAAATCTTTCAACCATGAATCCTGGAGTAATGCGTAAGATTTTTTTGGCAACCTGATAATATTCGGTTTTATTATAAGCTTTAACAACAAATTTACCTTGACTCAGATTAATTGGTTTCACAATTACTGGAAAACCCAATTCTTTGGCATATTCAAACCCGGCATCAATATTTCTCGGACTAGCTATTTTTTCACACAATTTTTTGCTAAAAAAAGTTTTACCCTCAGTTACCTTATAGCCAAATTGTTTCAGAAAAAAGTTGGAATATGCTTTATCTTTAGCAATTTCAGCAGAGCCAAAACCATTAATATTTAATTTGCTATTACTAAAACAAGCTTTATTTCCGTTTTTAAATGTGATGTGTCCGACAAATTCGTATTCTGGATCTACTATGACTACTGCACCTATCTGGGCAGCGATTTTTTGAATTATTGATGTTACTAATGGCATTTGCTTGATCCACAAGTATAATTCGCAGAAATTGTAACGAATTGACCAGGCTTGGTCAATAAATTTCAGCAAGACAAAATCACTTTTTTTAGAGTGTCGCAAATTCAGAGAAATTGATTAGGACTTACGCACAAAGATTGTCTGTGGAGGCTGGGTTAATGGGTGTCGGGCATGGGGTTAATGGGTTTTGGATACATACACCCCTACACCCCTAAACCCTTACCCCCTTCTCCAGACCTTTGATTTTTCGTTTTCACGCGTAAGTCCTGTTGATATCTAAAAAGTTTGGAAAAATTAATAAGATTTTGGCTGTAGCAAAAATCGCATCAGCAACAATCTTCTCAGTATTAAAACAAATTATTGTATACTTTACGACATTAAGAAATCTTTCCTGTTGGTATTAAATTTGCTTGTAAATGTAGGTAAGACTAATGGAGATGTCACACTTGTTCACAATTTTGAATTTGGATTGATTGTTTAACTGTTTTACTTACCAGTAAAAGGTTTGAGACTGATCGCAAATTTGATTTTCAAGCTAAGTTCTTGTAAAGCAGTGTCTTCAGTCTTGACAATCCAAAAATAATGGAATAACAAGGTGGCAGCAGCCTGAAAAAAGGCGTTATTACATCCCCGCCAAGAGACTCAGTAACGCCTTTACTGAAAATTACACACGGATATCATACATCATGCCACAAAATACCGAAATCAAAGCTACCTCCCAGGAAAACCACCCCATCGCCTACAAAGAGCGTCTAAATTCTTGGGCAATTGCCCGCTTACAACCCGATGCAGAACGGGAAATAGTCGCACGCTTCCGCAGCCGTTCTGATGCTGATGGCTATATGCAGCGTTTACGCCAAATGATGCCTAATTCGTCTTTTATGGTTGTTTTTGATTGCCAACGTGAAGAAGTTGTAGCTTAAAAATGTCGGCAGAAGTGATATCTGACGACAAGCTGTTATTTAACTACAAATTCTCAGTAGGATTAAGGGTGCAATTGCCGTTACTAGTTAGGTGCGTTACTTTCCGTTTAACGCACCTAATAATATGAAAATTCTTATGAAAATTAGGGAATGGGGAGTAGGGAGTAATGAAAAATTATTTTTCCTAACTCCTAACCTCTCACCCCTAACCTCTGCTATTTAGGCAAAACTTGTCCTAATGCTTCTATTAATCGGTCAACGCTTTCTTTCCGGCTATTAAAACCCATCAGTCCGACACGCCAAACTTTACCTGCTAATTCACCAAGTCCACCGCCAACTTCAATTTTGTGTTCTGTTAGTAATTGTTTGGCAATGGCTTTACCGTCTACCCCTTCAGGAATACGGACTGTGGTAAGAGTTGGTAAACGGTACTCGCGTTCAACGTGCATACTCAGTCCCAAACTTTCCAAGCCTTCCCAGAGGTATTCAACATTTTTTTGATGACGCTGCCAGCAGTTTGCTAGCCCTTCTTCGGCAACTAAACGTAAAGCTTCTCGTAGACCGTAGTAAAGGTTAATTGGTGCTGTGTGGTGATAAACTCTCTCACTACCCCAATACTTATTCAGCAAATTCATATCTAAATACCAATTTGTCACCTTCGTGCTGCGACGCTGCAATTTTTCCCACGCACGGGGACTTATGGTAAAAGGAGAAGCACCAGGCGAACAACCCAAGCCTTTTTGGCTACAGCTATAGGCTAAGTCAACTCCCCACTCATCTAAAAAGATGGGTACACCGCCAAGACTGGTGACAGTATCAACTAACAACAGTGTGCCAAATTCTCGACACAGTTCACCAACGCCTTCTAATGGCTGACGCGCACCTGTAGAAGTTTCGGCGTGAACCAAGGACAAAATAGCCGGACGATGAATTTCCACAGCAGTGCGGAGTTCTTCTAAAGAGAAAACTTGCCCCCAAGGTTTGGTAATGGTACGCACATCAGCACCATACCTGCCAGCCATATCGACTAGACGATTTCCAAAATATCCCGCCACGCCAATTAAGACAACATCACCGGGTTCTACACTATTGGCAATGGTGGCTTCCATTGCTGCGGAACCTGTACCACTAACGGCGATAGTCAAAGGATTTTCAGTTTGCCAGACATAACGTAATAAGGATTTAATCTCATCCATCACACCTAAAAAATCTGGGTCGAGGTGTCCTAAAGGTGTGGTACTCATCGCTTGGAGAACGCTAGGATGAGCATTGGAAGGGCCAGGCCCTAATAGCAGTTTGGTGGGAATTTCTAGAGGTTTGAGTTGTAAGCGTTGACTGTCGTTAATTGAGATGGTTTGCGACATAATTATTGTTGTTTGATAGACATACTTACCGCATCATAGAGCGATCGCATCACCGTTGTATCGTCTTGATGACGACAAGTTTCCATCTCCTACTTTGGCAATATTTCCCTGTTCTCTGTTCTTGGCCTACACAAATATGTTAAGTAATCAAATCAGATTCCTCTATCCGCTCGCAACATTATGATATTTGCAGGTAAGCGTCCTCATAATTTAGGGGTACGTGATGGCAAATTAGCCTCATGCCCTAACTCGCCCAATTGTGTTTCTAGCCAAAGTACAGATGCAATTCATCAAATTGCGCCTTTAACTTTTCATACTAGCCCAGAACAGGCGATCGCTCATCTCAAAAGTATTGTTCAATCTTTACCAAGAACAACGATTATTAGCGAAAGCCAAGACTATTTATATGCAGAGTTTAAAAGTGCTTTGATGGGATTTGTTGATGATGTTGAATTTTTCTTAGACCGGAATGCTAATGTTATCCAAGTCCGTTCCGCATCCCGTTTGGGGCAAAGTGACTTGGGCGTTAATCGTCAACGGATAGAAACAATTCGGGACAAATTCAACGAATTATAGTTCAATTTTAGTCAGGCATCATGATGAAAAATTGTGCTTGATATTCTCAATAGATCAGCCTGCCGAAATAGGTATTTTCAATTGACTCTAGGTTGTTTTTTCTGTAAACATTTATTAATTTTAGGACTTACGCACAAGTAACGCAAAAACGAACTAAAAAGGTCACGAAGAAATAAGCGTTTTAGAGAGTTATTGCGTAAGTCCTAAATTTATCACCATGAAGAGTATCTTCATAAAAAAATTAGTATAAATGCGAATCCAGAAATTAGCAAGTTGGGCAAATAATAGTTGCAACAACCAATATTATTAGGAATTAATAATATGCTAAAAGCTAATTTCCGCAAGAGCTTGTTAACCGCAATCGCTGTAATTTCCTTAGTACCTGCCATTACCCAAACTGCTCAAGCTGGTGCTACCAGAAATATCTTTGGAGCCATTTCTTATTCTCCTTCAACTAAAACCTATTCATCAGGAATTGCTAGAACAAAACAAGCAGCGATTAATGCTGCTTTGCAAAATTGCCGCAGTGAAAGTGATGCAGAAGATTGTACAGTACCACTGTGGTTTAGAAATGCTTGGGGAGCTTTAGCTGTTGGTTCTGATGGTAGTTATGGTACAGGATGGGGATCTGACCAATCTCTAGCTGAAAAATATGCTGTAGAAACTTGCGAAAAATACGGTGGACAGGATTGTGAAGTTGTTTTTGTGAAACAAGCCCGATAATATTTATTTTGCTGAGAAAATTTACAAAACTGCGATCGCATTCTAAAAAGTGAGGATGCGATTTTTTATTATCCCTGTAACTTATGACCTCATTCGCTCCCTCACCAAATAGATTATTTATGTAAGGATTCATACCATAGAAGTCAGAATTTAAGAGTAATTTAGGAGAATTATTCTATTGTTATCCAGAAGAGTGTGATTAAATTTTCTCACCTTCTGGCTCCTGGCTTCTGACGGATGTATACTTACTTATTTATCTCTTAGCAATTGCTGAAGGAACTGTACTACGCAAATGACCATTCTTGGTAAATTTCGGTTGGAGAATTTGCCGATAAACAGTTTCATAGCCGTCAGTCATACTTTGATAACTAAAATGATTCTGCACATACTGACGGCAAACATAACGGTCTAATTCAGCCGCTTTGTCAATGGCATTGACGCACTCTGCAATATTATTGCAAACAAAACCCGTTTTACCGTGGGCAATTACTTCTGATGTAGACCCTAGTTTCATCGCAATCACTGGTGTCCCAGCCGCCATTGACTCTACCATGACTAATCCAAAAGGTTCTCGCCAAGTAATCGGGAATAAAGTGGCGAATGCACCTCCCATTAGTGCATTTTTTTGTTGATGGTTAGCTTCACCTAAATACTCAATTTGTTTGCCATCAATAAAAGGCTGAACTTCTTTTTCAAAATATTCCACGTCAACTACATCTACCTTACCAGCCATTTTTAAACGCCAGCCAGATTGTTTAGCGATTTCTATCGCTAAGTGTGGCCCTTTTTCTGGAGACATCCGGCCTAAAAAAGCTAAATAAGGCGGTTCTTCTGGTTGGGGATGAAATTTGTAACTGCTAACATCAATACCGTTGTAGACTGTGGCTGCATAGTTTAAATCTAGCGATAAGTCTCTTTGGTCGTGAGAAATGCTGACAAGATTTTGACGTTTTGCATGTTGAAATAGCTTTTTATTATCACAAGTAAAAGGCCCGTGTAAAGTATGAACGGTAGGCGTACTTACAAGATTTGCATAGGGTAATGCAGCACAACCCATGTGAGAGTGAATAATATCAAACTCATCGGCTCGTTCGTACACCAACGCTAACTGCAACATTTCGTAAATGCTATATTCTTTGACCTCTTGATCGAGTCTAATAGCACGAGGATGTACAGATTCTAGTTTGGCTAAACTGATAGAATCACCCGATGCAAACAAGGTGACTTCGTGTCCACGCCTGACTAATTCATCGGTCAGTAACCCCACGACTAACTCTATACCACCATAAGCTGGAGGTGGTACTCTCTCCCACAGTGGGGAAACTTGAGCTATTCTCATTACAAACCTCCTAAAAAATAAATTTTGAATTAGTGGTGTCTCACTTTTGCTTCACAGTTGTTTACAGTTAAATATCTATGAGTTGTGAATGAACAGTAATGACTAGAGTTGTAACTCAAAGGTTTTTACTACTATTATTAACTCAAGTTTAACATCAAAATTATCGGTAATTGCTTTATAATTTTAATCTTTAAGTTCTACATTGTTTGTCTATCTTTGTAGATAAATTAGCTTCATCTCAGGAAATAAAAATACTCATAATTGATACATCTGGCTTCATTGACTTTTTGGTTAAATAGAATACACTAAAAAAGTGGAGAAATTTAATCAACAATAACTATGAATATTTCACCAATCAACAAAAAACCGCGTGTCTTATGGCAAGCGGTTTTCTCGGTAATTGTATTTTTTATTATGTATTTACCTATACTAGTGTTAAGCTTTTATAGTTTTAACCAATCTCCTTACAGTGCAACTTGGCAAGGATTCACTCTTGATTGGTATAGTAAGTTATTTAGTGACGATCGCATTTTATCGGCTTTGAGTAACAGCTTGATAGTGGCTTTTTGTGCTGTGGGTATTTCCTCTGTATTAGGAACCTTAATGGCGGTAGGTTTGGCGCGTTATAAGTTTCCTGGTAAGAGTTTGTATCAGGGCGTGGCCTACTTACCCTTAATTATTCCTGATATTGCGATCGCTGTTGCTACTCTTGTTTTCCTCGCTGCCTTTGCCATTCCCTTGAGTATTTGGACAATTGTTGCCGCCCATGTAGTATTTTGTCTGGCTTACATTGCATTAGTTGTAGCTTCTAGACTCAACAACTTAGATCCCCACTTAGAAGAAGCTGCATTAGATTTAGGCGCAACACCAGTACAAGCTTTTATTAAAGTATTACTACCCCAATTAATGCCAGGAATTATCGCGGGTTGTTTATTAGCTTTTGTTCTCAGTTTAGATGATTTTCTGATTGCTAGTTTTACCGCAGGTAGTGGTTCTAACACTTTACCAATGGAAATTTTTAGTCGGATTAGAACTGGTGTAAAACCTGATATTAATGCTCTAAGTGTTATTTTAATTACAGTATCAGCAATCGTCGCTTTTATCGCTGAATCAACACGAATTGCTGGTGAGCGCCAGATTAATAATTAGCAATCATGAACTTGTGAAAATTAATATACTTCACATCCCCGATTTCTTAAAGAAATCGGGGATGTGATTTTTCAGTCAGCATTAGAGACTGGCAATTTTGTTACCTGCTTAAGATTAAAAATAAATTAAGAACTAAATACTACTTATCTATAATTTTCGACTACCCTTGACAAGTTCAATATTTATACAATATTATTCTTTTTGGAATGGAAATTATTTGCTAATATACATTCTCAAACTTCAACAGTACCCAACACAAAGCGATAAATAAATTAATTACTTTCATCTGGATTGTTTCATGGTGCTATTTATACAGATGAAATATAATTAACAGCAGATTACAGGTGAATTAGGTGCAAGTTTTTAGAAGAAAGCTATCTTATTAGAAGCTTTCAACTTTGTTGACTTTCCTCTTTTATCTATTACCTGCTGTATATTTATTTGTCTAGAAATCGGTTTTCAATTCGATAATATTGGGGCTAACTTTGGACAAGATGCTATTTCCTCCTCACTATGCAAATCTGCCAAAATCCCAATTGTTCCCATCCTTTCAATGCTGACGGTAACAGATTTTGTATAACTTGTGGACAAAGCAATTTTGGTACACTACTGAGAAACCGTTACCGCGTCTTAAGGCTATTAGGCGAAGGCGGATTTAGCAAAACCTATGCAGCTGAAGATGCAGATAGACTAGATGCACCTTGTGTCATCAAGCAATTTTTTCCGCAAATTCAAGGAACCGGACAACGTACAAAAGCAGCAGAATTTTTTAAAGAAGAAGCCTTTCGCTTGTATGAATTAGGCGAAAATCACAGCCAAATTCCTAGGCTATTGGCGTATTTTGCCCAAGGTTCTAGCCTATATTTAGTCCAGGAATTTATTCAAGGTAGAACTCTTTTAGAAGAAGTTCAAGAATACCCTTTTACTGAAGAAAAAATTCGTCAGTTATTAACAGATTTATTACCTGTATTAGAATTTATTCATTCTAGTAATGTTATTCATCGAGATATTAAACCAGAAAATATTATTCGCCGTGATGCTGATGGTAAATTGGTATTAATTGACTTTGGTGGTGCAAAACAAGTCACCCAAACTAGTATAGCCAGACAAGCTACAGTTATTTATACAATGGGTTATGCTCCTAGTGAACAAATGGCTGGCTTTGCTTGTCCTGCTAGTGATTTATATGCTTTGGGTGTAACTTGTGTGCGGTTATTAACTCAATGTTTGCCCATTCAAGATGCTTATGGGCAAATTAAAGACCCCCTTTATGATGCCATGAACGCACAATGGTTATGGCGGGAATATGTGAAATCACAAGGTATTTCTATTAGTGAAGATTTAAGCAGAATATTAGATAAATTACTCGAACATTTAGCCAGTGAAAGATATCAATCGGCAGTAGAAGTTCTGAATGATTTGAAATCGGCTAAAACAGTGATTATTGAACCACAAATTACGCAGACGACATTATTAAGATTACCAACAACACCACCAAAAATAGCCCCACCTTTACCAGCTTTAGAAACTTGTGAATTTGAAGTAGTGACAGTAGACACAGGTGGTAGAGAAGTTAGCCGCGATCGCTCAACTGCCGAGTTTTTTGTGGAAGAATTGAGTAAAGGTGTCACCCTAGACATGATTGCCATTGCCGGTGGTACTTTTAAAATGGGTTCGCCCAACTTTGAAGGTGATGCCGATGAACGTCCGCAACATCGAGTAGCGATCGCACCCTTTTTTATGGGTAAATATCCTATAACCCAAGCACAATGGCGTGCTGTTGCTGCCTTACCCAAAGTCAAACAAACCCTAAATCCTTATCCCTCCAGATTTAAAGGGTCAAATCGACCAGTAGAAAACGTTTCTTGGCACGAAGCACAAGAATTTTGTTTCAGACTCTCCCAAAAAACCGGACGCGAATATCGCCTACCCAGCGAAGCGGAATGGGAATATGCTTGTCGCGCCGGAACCACAACGGCCTTTCATTTTGGGGAAAAAATCACCACAGAACTAGTCAACTACAGCGACAGCGACACTTATTTAATCGAGTCCAAAACTAGATATCGCAAAGAAACCACCGATGTCGGTAGTTTTTTAGTAGCTAACGCCTTCGGCTTGTACGATATGCACGGTTTAGTCTGGGAATGGTGTGCTGATCCTTGGCATAACAATTATCATGGCGCACCCACAGATGGCAGAGTTTGGGAAGAAGGTGGCGACATGAACCGTCGAGTATTGCGCGGAGGTTCTTGGAATTTTGGGGCTGAACTGTGCCGTAGTGCTAGCCGCAGTTGGAATGAAGCCGATGGTGGCTTGAGAATTTGTGGTTTTCGGGTTGTCTTTTCTGTAGATTAAATTTTATTCAGTCGCGCAAAATATCATAGCCGTCACAGCTAAGGCAATTCCAATACCTTGGCGCAGAGTAATTGGTTCTTTGAGAATTAAAACAGCCAATAAAATCGTCACTACAGGATATAAAGCTGTGAAAGTTATCGTTACTGCAACATGACCTTGACTAACCGCCAGCAAAAAAAATAATGTGGCTAACACCCCACAAATCCCTACTAAAAACCCATAAAAAATTCCCCACGCGTCTATTTCCGGTTTAAAATTTATTCTGGCTAATACAGATAACGCTACTAAAATAACGCCAAAAGCTTCGTAGATTAATACACTATAAGAATTGATATGGTTTGTTGCTAACTTACTAAAAAAGCCCCAAAAGCCATATAACAAAGTTGAAAATAGGGCGTACACCAGCCAGCTTAAACTTGAGAGCATTGGCAATTATCGTGAAATATAAGAAATTATCCCAGAAATTCAAAAACCTTTCATAGCCAATTTAGCTTGAACTGACAGAAGCCTCTCACCTACCCGAAGGGAGGTGATGAGATGAATGGCAGGCTAATTGACGACAATCTTCCGACCGATGCCGATAGGCAAGGGAGG
>NZ_JACJRU010000103.1 GCF_014697425.1 Nostoc sp. FACHB-110 | reverse complement strand
ATGTCGGGCATGGGCTAAATCGTAGTTTTTGAGTTGTCGTTTGGGAAGACAATAACTCTACTACGACAGCCCTACCTCTTCATACTCTTTTTTTGGCAACGGTATTGTATATTTAAGCGATTTATATGGTAGCTAAATCTAATGTTCAGGTGACGTTTTCCCTGACTCAATTGGGCTTGGATGATGAAGAGTTGCAAGCCCAAGTACAGAATTTACTCCCGCAGTTGCGAGATGTGGATGGGGTAGAAGACGCAGATTTAGTTGCAGTTACAGAAGTACCGGAAGGTTCTAAGGCTTTGGGTGGCTTTTTGTTGGGGTTTTTGAATGCAGAGGTTAACCCCAAAAACTTGAAAGCTTTGTTTGGGTTTCTGGGCGATCGCTTTGGCAACAAACCAATTAAGATATCGATTAAAGAAAGTTCTGATGGCAGTCGAGAACTCAACCTAGAAGCCAGCAGCCGCGAAGAATTTGATTTTGCTTTTCAAAAAGCACAAGAATTTCTCAACCAGAAATCAAATAGCAACAATGGCTAAGGTAGCACTGTTAATTGGGATTAGTGAGTATCCCCGAGGACTAACGCCGCTACCTAATGCTGTAAATGATATTGAAGCGATGCGGCGAGTTTTGGTTAACCCCGAAATAGGTGGTTTTGCACCAGGGGATGTCACAGTGCTGACAAATCCTCAACGGCAAGAAATGGAAAGGGAAATTTATCACTTGTATGCTAATCGTCACAAAGATGATTTGGTACTTTTATACTTTTCTGGTCATGGGGTGACGGTTGAAAATGGCGACTTTTACTTTTCGAGTTGCGAAACTCAAAAGCAAGACAATAAATTGCTCCCATTCACAGCTGTAGCTGGGACAAGTGTACATAGTTGGATGAACCAAAGCAAATCTAAGCGACAAGTAGTAATTTTAGATTGCTGTTTTAGTGGTGCTTTTGCTAAGGGTTTAACAGCAAAATATGGTGGGAATATTGACCTGCAACAGCAATTAGGCGGTGAGGGTAGAGCAATTCTCACGGCTTCTACTTCTACACAATATGCGTTTGCATCTGATGATTTAGAATTGTCGATTTACACTCATTATTTGGTAGAAGGCATAGAAAAAGGTGCTGCCGATAAAGATGGCGATGGTTTAATTGCGGTGGATGAGTTGCATGAGTATGCCAAAAGCAAAGTGCAAGAAGCATCTCCCGCGATGACACCTGAGTTTTATCCTGTTAAGGAAGGTTATCGCATTTTTCTGGCGAAGTCGCCTAAAGATGACCCTAAATTGAAGTATCGCAAAGAAGTAGAACAACGCGCCAAGTTAAATCAGGGTAGATTTTCGGTTTTTGCGCTGGAATTACTGGAATCTAAGCGGATTGAATGGCAATTATCTGATGATGACGCTAAGAGGATGTTTGGAAAGTCTAAAAAAGCTCCAGTAACGCTATTGTGTCAGTAGATAAAAATGCGACAGGGTTACTAGAGCAATGTCTACATCATACCCAACAGACCT
>NZ_JACJRU010000102.1 GCF_014697425.1 Nostoc sp. FACHB-110 | reverse complement strand
CCATTTGTCACAAGTTAAGGCTGTGAGGCAGTTGTCAAGGGGGTTTGAGAAGATGGCTGAAAGAAAAATTCAGGTGTGCCTCGTTGTTGATCAGGGAAGGGTGCAACGATGAGCTTCATGTTTGGTTTTCGTTGCCGTTTAACAATACCTAAATCTTGGTTTTCTGGCGCAGCGAAATACTTGATAGGGTCAGTTGCCTTACCTTTTTGATGAGCAACATAAAAATGATAAAGACCGCGATAAATCATCTCTAAAGAAATGGAGTCAAAAGGTAGAGAAAGTTCGTCTGCTACAGCATCACCTAAATCAACTAAGACAGCATAAAATAACCAAGTTCCCCAAATTTGTAATTGAACACCATTAATTGAACCAGTCCATAAATAACTTAAACCTAAAAGCCGCTTGACAGTATTAAAAGCATCTTCAATGCGCCATCTGCGACGATATAAATCAGCAACAACGTATGGAGGTAAAACAGTAGGGTCAAGTACGCTGGTTAAATAAGAATGCCATGTCTTAGCTGAACGAACTTCGACCAGACGTAAAGTAACAAATGGAGTTTTATTAGTACCAGAACCAAGACGTATAAGACGGTCACGTAAAGAAAAACTATCTGTAAATACTTGCTCTACATGAATCGCTGCTCCCTTTTTTAACCGGGTTATAAAGTTCACATTTTTAGCAATTAGTTGTAGCCAGAAGTTAAAGTGGTAAAATCCTCTATCTAATAAAAGTAGAGTATTCGGAGTAACTAAATTTAAAATATCTGCCTCAAATTTTGTATCCGCACTTCTAGAATTATCACAAAACCATATTTCCACAGGCAGCATATTTTTTAAATCTATGACTGTGCCAATTTTTCCGGCTAACTTACCTTGGGGTGCATCTTTTAAGCTTTCAAGTTTTTGAAATAATGCTTCTAATATTGAACAGTCTACTATCCATATCTTTTCAAATTTCGTCAACGTAAATTGAACGCTTTGGGGAATTTTACGATGATTTCTTCTTGACCAAGAAGCTTGTAAATGTGGCAATAAATCTTTAAATACTTTCTCGAATAATTGAGCCGGAAAAGTTAAAAACCTTTGAGATATTGCTTGCTGGCTAACCTCAAGGGGTCTACACCACAAAAACCCTTCCCTTGATAACATCCTTGTCAGTTCCGTGACTCCCGCAACATCACGCCACAGTAGAGTTAGCACTGCTGCCACCATTAATGGTAAGTTGAGAACCCTGTCTCTTAATCCCAGTTGACGGTAGTAATTTTCTTGGGTAGTAATGGCTGGTGTCAGTAACTGTTCGAGTTGAAAAGCAATTACTTCGTCTTCCACCATTGGCCGTTGCTTCTTTTTAGCATGATCTCGATTGATTTTACGGCTGCTGCTCACGGTTTTTATAATCGCTCAATTACTTGTATTAACTGAGTTTCACATAATTTTTTTTGTTAGGAAATCCTACTTTCAAACTTAATGATAATGATAATCAAATATTGGGGTGGGGAAGGAGGGCAGCGTCGCCTTCCTCCTTCCCCTTACCACCAATTATTATTCTTATGCAGGGATTTTTATTTACAAAGATGTATTGACAAAATTCAATTATTTTTAACTTGTGGCGAATGG
>NZ_JACJRU010000101.1 GCF_014697425.1 Nostoc sp. FACHB-110 | reverse complement strand
TTGACATACTCACCGACCTAAAGGTGCGGTGATTCTTGACGCTTCACCGGACTGTGCTGGCGAACCAGTCTTACCTGTCCTCTGCGCCCGTTTAAGGTCGTGCCGATGCCCCATGCCGACCATTTTTATATTTTGGGATGCGTTCTCATCTCTGTCGTGTTCAGTATTGCAGTTTAAGCACAACACTGAGCGCACAGATAAATCAATCTTGCCCCACCTATACCCACAACAAGAACAAGTTTGGCTAGTGGGTTCCCATCTACTAATTACTCTAAAGTCCCGATTAAGCTTTTCAGATTTAGCCTCACAAAATACCCGAAATTCCCGCCAACCTTGCAAACTAATCGCTCTGGCTAACTTGCGGTTCTTGACCATCCCCGATACATTCAAATCTTCCAAAACAATAGTTTGATTCTCGCTAACTACTTTGGTTGATAATTTGTGCAGGAAGTCTTTACGAGTGTCTGCAATTTGGTTGTGTTGCTTGGCAATCCTCAATCGGGTAATTTCACGGCGTTTAGAGCCTTTCTCCTGCCTTGCTAGCTTGCGTTGTAGTTTACGGATTTTGCGGTCTTTCTTGGAGTAATCGGGACTGATTGCTTTTTCCCCGTTACTCATGACCGCAAAAGTTTTGATTCCCAAATCAATACCAATACTTTGATTTTTGGCACTGGATTGAATAGGTTCAAGCTCTACAACGAAGCTAAGAAAATAGCGGTTAGCGCAATCTTTAATGACCGTTACACTTGACGGCGATGATGGTAATTGCCTTGACCAAATAGGTTTAACATTACCAATTTTGGCTAGATATACATCTTCTCCTTTAATTGAAAATCCACCAATCCTAAATCGCGCTGATTGTCTTCCTGTCTTCTTTTTGAACCTGGGCGTACCTACTTTTTTGAGGCAGCGCGTTGCTCTGGTTCCCAGAGTTGTAGCGACTGCCGTACCCTTGCGCTTACCCTTAAGGGAATCGAAAAAGTTTTTATAAGCAACTCCCAAATCAGCAACAGATTGTTGTAATGGGATATTAGAAACATCAGACAACCATGAACGATCCAATGTCTTTTTAGCTTGCGTAATCACTAACTTTTGCAAGTCGTTATTACTAGGAAGCTCAAGAGACTGCTTACAAATAGCCAGCGCATCATTCCAAACTACACGCACACAACCAAACAACTGGGCTAAAAGCTGTTGCTGTTGGTCTGTTGGGTAGAAGCGGAATTGATACCTAGCTTTCATGAATAATGTATAATTGGTCTGTAAAAGTATTATACATTGGTGAGCAGCGCGTTGGGCGGGTTCCCCGACTTGTAGCGACTGCTCACCCGAAGGGTCTGCAAGAAGTGACAAGCCAGTTTCGTAGAGAAAGACACTCTGTTACAGATTTAAAAATTCACTTGGTCTGCGTTACTAAGTACCGCAGGTCTGTATTCACAAAAGAAAGTATTGAGCTAATTGAAAAAACTTTTAGGGAAGTAGCCAAAAAGATGGATTTTCAAGTAATTGAATTTAATGGCGAGGATAACCATGTTCACGCACTTATTGAATATCCCCCCAAGTTGTCTATCTCTCAAATTGTTAATGCTTTGAAAGGTGTTTCTAGTCGCAGGTATGGACAAGCCGGATACAAGAAACCCCACAAAGAAGCCTTGTGGAGTCCTAGTTATTTTGCTGTATCC
>NZ_JACJRU010000100.1 GCF_014697425.1 Nostoc sp. FACHB-110 | reverse complement strand
CTGCTCCGAAAAACTTACCTAAACTTACTCAAAGAAAGTTGATTAGTTTAGTGTTTTCTTCCTGCTTCAATCAAGGTAGTCGGCTACTGCTTGTCCACAGGCGTTAAGTTCAGGTCAAGCCAACCTTACTTTAGATTTAGGGGCATTTTCAAGATTAACGGACGCATTTTCGTCCCTATCCCTGGTATGCCCACAACTTTCACAACAAAAAATCCTTTGAGATAAAGTCATGGGTTGAACGTGATGACACTGACTGCACATTTTTGAGCTAGGATACCATCTATCAACCAATTCAACTTTTGTGCTGTAAAACGGTTGTTTATACGTTAGCTGACGACGAATTTCGTATAGGCAGTTATTGCTAACAGCATTAGCTAATTTATGGTTAGCAATCATGCCTTGAATATTTAAGTCTTCAATGCGAATAATATACGCTTTGCGACTTAAATCGGTTGTTATTTTCTGCGTTGTATCTCGCCTGATGTTGGTGATTTGAGCGTGAATCTTGGCTGCTTTAGCATAGAATTTACGAGAATTTTTAGATGCTCTAATTTTCAGCTTCTTGTTCCCCAGAATCTTATTCCGATTTCGCCATTGCAACTTACTTAGCTTGGTTTTCGCCTTTTTTGTAGTAATTGGCATGGCATAAGTTGTACCATCAGAACAAGTCGCTAAAGCTTTCACTCCTAAGTCCACGCCAATCTTTTCTATTGGATGAATGATTGGTGGAATTTTCTCGGCATCTAAGGTAAATAAAACAAACCATTTGTCAGCAGTTCTAGAAACAGTAAATGTTTGCGAACTGCAAATGAAATCAATCTTCTCCTTTAATCGAAACTCTTTGATTCCTGGCAAGGTAATTCTCTTGCCCCGATTGATCACAACTCTGTTAGTAAAAGGCAATGCTGGCTTACCTTTTTCAAGGTATATTCCCGATGTTTTATACACCGTGAATGAATCACCTTTTTTCTTTGATTTCTTCACAGGAAACTGGGCTAAACCTTTGCGCCAACGACTAAAAGCATTTTTCAAATCAATGAAAGCTGACTGATATACCGTGGATGGGTATTTTCTCATCCAGGCATATTCTGGCTTGTTCATTGTGTGTGAAGTAAACACTTTTTTGATAGCATCTAAGCGTTTTGAGTCACCTGCCTTGATATCGTCGAAATCCCAGCTTGCTGTAATCAGGTCTAGGGCGTAGTTATAAACAAATCTCTTAAATCCTGCAATGCCACGCATTAGAGAGCGTTCTTTGTTATTTAGTTTTAGCTCTCTTTTTAGTGCGTACATTACTATACTTACTCAAACTTGTTTACGCGAGTAAGTATAACGGTTATTTTGCACATGGGTCAACACCTTCTACAATCTTCTTTACTTTTGATTTATACTTGCGTAACCCATCAAGTCGTGAGCTAAAACAGTGGACGATTGAAAGTAAGTCTTGGGTTAGTTCTTCATGCGGAGATAACGTTTCTGCGTTGGCAACAATAATGTTGCCTCCACCCCATGCTACAATCTGTTCAACCAAATCAAACCCAAACCTACACAACCTATCTTTGTGAGCTACATACAAGCTTTTTAATTCACCAGCAATCGCCCATTGAATAATTTGCAGAAACTTTGGACGCTTGAAGTTTAGCCCTCCTCCGATCTCTTGTATTGTTTGTGTCACAGAAACACCTTGAGCCAAGCAAAAGCTTTCCATTGCTTTTACTTGGCTCAGTAAATCGTCTTTTTGATTATTGGATGAAACTCGGCAGTATATAACCACCCTAACTGGGTGCTTCCCTGACTTCAAGCTTTTAGCTATTGCTAAATGGGATTCGCTGTAAATTCGTTGATTACCCAGTGTTCTCTCTGGGATTAATTTACCTTCTTCTTCCCATCTTCTCAGTGTAGATGGCGAAATACCCACTAAATCGCCAAACTCAGACACTTTCCACATAAACTTACTCACTATGGTTAGCTATGAATAAGTTTAGATAAGAATTTGGCTACTTAGTCAAGCTC
>NZ_JACJRU010000010.1 GCF_014697425.1 Nostoc sp. FACHB-110 | reverse complement strand
TAGTGTTAGCACTAATAGTGGCGGTGAATGTTGGGGTAGATACGCCAAATTCTGTGGGATAGTAATCACGAATTTGAATAATTGCGTCAGTGTTTGCAGCTGTTACCGTCAAGATTACTGGATTATCTCGCCCAATAGATAAACGTTGCGGTAATTCTCGCTTGATTTGTACTCGTAATGAACGGACTCGCAACCCATCCACCATCATCAATATCAGAATAATGGCATCAAATAATAATGTGATAGCGATACTCACGGGAATGGTGAGAAATAAGGATAAAATGGGAGCGATCGCAATTCCCGATATCAAAAATAAATAAAGTCTTTGAGAAGGAATCATTTTTTGAAGTATGAAGTATGAAGTATGAAGTATGAAATTAAGAAGGTCTATTTTTTTTGACTTTAACAATGATAGTTGTGATGACAGAAATTATTTCTTCAGTTTCGTTTAGTAGAGGTAGTAGACGTTGAGATGAAACAATTTCTGATTTGTTTAAAATCCGTAGCCAATACAAACTTTCCCTAGCTTCTTTTTGAGCAATGCTGTACTTATGAATAAAGTCTGCCTTACTTTCTCCTGATTTTGCTTCTTCTAAATTAGCTCCTATTGAAGTTGCTGATCTAAGGTATTGTTTACCAATAATCCAGCCTGCTTGGTCTTTACCATCTTGCAAAAATTGATATAACTTAATTGCTCGTAACGCATATTCAAACGAACGTTCTCGAATATCCCAAGAAACTTGTTTTTCCTCTTTCATAACTTTTTTCTCTTTCACACTTCACACTTCATACTTCACACTTCACACTTCACCTAGGGACTTGCACTTGATTAATTACCGACGCAATAATCGCATCAATTTGTAAACCATCTAGCATTGCTTCTGGTTTAAGTAGCAAGCGATGACGTAACAAAGGTGATGCTACAGCTTTGACATCATCTGGTGTGACAAAATCCCTTCCGGCTAACCATGCGGTGGCTTGGGATGTCTGCAACCAAGCACCAGCAGCACGGGGTGATGCACCCAACGCTAAATCAGGAAATTGGCGTGATGCTCTCACTAAAGCTAAAAGATAATCGATAATTTTCTCAGATATTTGCACTTGTTTCACTTCTTGGCGTGCTTGTAAAATTTCTGCGACTGTTGCGACTGGTTTTAAACTAAAAATATCTACACGTCGCGCTGCAAATCCCGCTTGACGATTAAGTAACATTTGTTTTTCGGCGGCTTGGTCAGGATAATCTACTAATAGTTTGAATAAGAACCTGTCTAACTGGGCTTCTGGTAATGGATAAGTACCTTCAAATTCCAAGGGGTTTTGTGTTGCAATTACCCAAAATAAATCCGGCAGAGGTAAACTTTCCCCATCTAAAGTTACTTGCATTTCTTCCATTGCTTCTAACAGTGCCGCTTGAGTTTTGGGAGGAGTGCGGTTAATTTCATCTGCTAGTAAAACCTCGGTAAACACTGGCCCTTTTTTGAGGGTGAAACTGCGACTATTTAAGTCAAAAATATTTGTACCTGTAATGTCTGATGGTAAAACATCCGGCGTAAGTTGAATGCGGCGAAAATCACCTTGAATTAACTGTGCTAATACTTTGACTAAAAGGGTTTTGCCTGTTCCGGGTACACCTTCTAAAATTATGTGTCCTCCGGCTAATAATGCTATGAGTAATTGCTGTATAAGGCTGGATTGACCAACGACAATTTGATTGATTTTTTGTTCGAGTTGAATAAATACAGAATGGTTTTGACTCATAATTTTTACGAATAAAAAACTCCCACATAAACATACAGCTTTTGCTGTCACAGTTGACCCAAAGTAAAAAATTACTTTTGAACTTCTTTCAAAGTTCGCCATTTTGCCAACCAGCTTAACAGTTCTCGCTCACTAATACGCGGTTTTTGGGCAGATAACTTTAATACTGCGTCGAGTTCTGCTAGATTTTGACCTGTTTTTTCTTGCCAAACTTGTAACAATACTTGGCGTTCTAGTAGTGTTGTGCCTAATCCTAAAGCTTTTTGTAGTTGTAGTTGTTCTTCTTTACCTACCATATCTACAACAAAATCACTGGATTCGGCTTTTTGCAATACGGCGGCTAAGGCTTGAATATATGCTTGGCTGTTGTCTATAACTGGAGTCTCTAAGGCTATTGGTTTACCAAAGCGTTGATTTTCTGCCCAAATAAATACTGCAAGTAAAATCAGTATTTGGATGAATATAGGTAACAAAGGAGTTTGAGCAAAATAACTTAATAAATCACCTTCACCTTCACGTTCTCTGACATCAGCATCTTTATAACCGTGAATATATTCATCGACAAATATTTTGTTACCTTTTTGGTTAATTAAGCTGGCGAGATATTGAAAGTTACTTAAATTATCTTGATAGGCGTTAGCTGCTAAATAAGGAGTGCTAGAAAAAATAACTTTTCCTTTTTCTACATCTTTTTCCCAAACAATATTACCAAAGCGATCGCCTAAAATAATCCGCTCACCTTCAGCTTTTTGTTTCCGTCTACTTGTGGCAATTTTCACATTACCAAAATTTGTTGGTTGCAGAGAATAAAAGTTCGCTGCTGTCACAGGTGTTTTGACACCTAAAATGATTAAAATATTACCATTTTTTAACCATTCTTCCTCATCGAACAACAAATAAGGTTCTCTTTGATAACTAATTATCCGCAGTAAGGTGATGGGATTTTTTTCGGCTTTGAATTCTTCCAGAGGTTTTTGCCAACGTTGAATAGTAATACCTTGCTTTTGCATAAAAGCATACCAAGCACCATAGCCATCAGGAGAGCGACCATAAGTTGAGCCATTAGAAATTTTTGTGTTAGGAGCCGAAAAAATGCTAATTATAATAATTACAGCAAGTGCGATCGCACCTATCCAAGCAATGCGGTTATAATTTTTCATACATTAACTGCTGAGTGCGGAGTTGGGTTGTTCATTAACAATTTCCTGATAGGCTTGCTGACATTGCTGATAATTTTCTGGCAAGATTTCCACATTACTGAAACATAATTGTTCGTGGATAGTAATTAAGGTTTCGTAAGGCTGAACTGGGGTAACAGTTGAGCGTAGTAATTTTAAATACTCGCCGTCGGTGCGGCTGAATTTATGCGGAACGAGTTTGGTATCATGCAGGTGTTGTAAGATTGCCAAGTAAAGACAACGACACGCTTCACGGTAATTACCCTGACGATAAAGTTCTTGCGATCGCTCTAACCATCGTGCTACAGATAAATCATTGGCGCGATTTTGGTCGGCTGTATTCCAAGTATTGTCTCTAGATAGCCAAGCATATACGTAAGGACTAAATTCTCGCCACAAACGCCAAACTATCAAAGCGAAAAGTAAAGCAACTATTAGCCAAAATAAAAAGTTCAACAAATTACCCAACCAAGGACTAATATTCCATCCTGGAGACAGGTTTGGTAAAGAATTTTGAAAACGGTCAAATTGGTATTCTAGCCATTCTCCGATTTGTTGTTGGAGTTGGGATATCTGCCAACCCCAGCTAGTTTTCTCAAAGCCATCAGTAGCCATAAAAATTTAGTAACTTTTTTTGCTCTTTTGTAGCATTATCCAGCCACCTAAAACAAGCAACACCCCAAATACTAAAAATCCTAAATCCCAAACCAACTGATTTGGCCCTGGCTTGACATGATGAATACCGAGAATTTGATGGTCAATGATACCTTCCACGGCATCAAATAAACCTGCACCAATGAGTATAGAGCCGAAAAAGGTTGTAGAGCGTCTTGAACAGACGGGGCTTGTTCGATAAAGGTTGTTGGGCTGTCTTTTTACCCCACACCCCACACCCCGCCCCAACGGGGCTTGGTCACAATTATTATTGCCACAGATAAAGTTGCGTTATCACCATAAATTTTTATCTCGCAAATATCTTCTGATTTTTCATTAGTCCACGTAGGTGGACTTTGTTTGTGTAGTAGCGAATTCTATTCGCCCAATACTTTTCAAACATCCTCTAAGACTAGCCTCTCGCTTCTAGTCTCGAGCCTCTCTTGTATTAAATATCCTGTTGATATCGCAGCAGTAATTGGGGGATGTAATCATACCCATCTACACCGATAATTGCTATAATTTTTGTCCTTTCTTGTTGCAGGAAGTGTTGAAATGCTTCTTTGCCTATTTGTCCTTGCAATATTGTTAATAAACCTGCTGATTGTCGCCATTCATTTGAGGCGATTTGCTCTAAAAGATACATTCCCAAGCTACCAGTGTAAATGGCTTTTTCGGGATTTTGGAGGTGATAATAAGCTTCGGCTAAGTAAGCTAAATTGCGCCCTTGAAGATATAAATCACCTGAGATTTGCGCTGTTTTAAAACCTTCTTCTAAATATTTAATAGCGGTTTGGGCGTCGCCAATTACTAAATAAGCAATGCCTAAACTACTTAAACACAAACCTTTACTTTGAATATCACCTAATTTTTCTAATAATTTTAATCCTTGTTCTAAATAGTTAATAGGCATTTCGTAAGTTTCTGGTTCAATTTGTTCTAACTGTTGCGCTTGCATGACTTCGCTGTAACCTAAATTGACCAGGGCGTTAGCTTCGCCTGTAAGATCGCCTGCTTGCCGACTTAAAATTAATGCTCGTTGACTATAATTAATTGCCTCAGCATAATCTTTTTCTTGCACGTAAGTCCGGCTGAGGTGGTTGAGGTTGGCAATTTCACAAGGCCTATCGCCTGCATTGCGCGCTATCTCCAAAGCTTGTAGGTGAAATTTAATGGAGCGTTGATACTGTCCTAATGCCCGTTGTGAATAGCCTAAAAGGGTCAAAATTCGCGCTTTTTCTTGGGTTCCTTCTACTTTTCGTAGGGGTTCGTCTAAATAATCTAGGGCATTTCGCAAATAACTCCCGGAAAAGGAAGCGAAAATCCCACCGTAAAGGGGGAAATAGGGGCGTTGGGCAAAGTTTCGCAAGATTTGTAACATCATTTGCGAACCACCATTACCATACACTGCTGCAGTGTTACCAAAACCACTGGCTAACTGGCTCCAAATGACGGCAAAGGTCAAGTAAGTGGAAATTGATAATTTTGACCCTGCTTGCACGTTATATGGTTGTTGATCAAACCAATTCACTAACCCGCGTTGCAGATATTGTAGAATTAAGGCGATTTCTACCCAATCACTCAAGTTAATACTACGCTTTTCAGCAAATTCCAGTGCTGATTGTTCTAAGGCGAGGCTACGAAATAGTGCTTGGGGTAATTCGCTATTCACTTTTTTTGCCCAAGTCGCCCAAGGGCCGTTTTCTCCGGGTACGCCACCAAATCCCAATTCTCGATTTTGCTCGTATAGCCAACTAATCAAGTGTTCTTGTAATCTTTGCCATCCTGCCAAACCGCGCGTAATCCCTTCGGAGATTTGGGCAATATCAGCGTCTAATTGGGCAAATTGTTGTAAAGCTTTGGCTAATTGCTGTAATTGGGAAGAATTGAGCGGTTGCTTTTGATTGGGGTCAGTAAAACGTAAAAATACGGCTAGGCGCTCATCAGCTGCGGCTGTGGTGATATCTTTGACGGCCAAGGCGAGTGCTTCTGTAGCTTTATTTTGTTCAGCATATCTTTGCCATTGAGTTTGAATGGTTTTAATTGCTCTCAAACTCCGGTTAGCCTTGGCTTTTTTGAGTTCGTCTTTTTCAGCGTCAACTTGATTTTGAATGGTACTCAAGCGCTCGCTTAAAGCTAACTCAAATATTTCTCCTGTACCGGATGTGATACTTTTTTGCAGCATTTGATACACCATCTCTACAGAGCTAATCTTGCCCTGGAGAGTAAGTTGCACAATTTCGTCAATTAAACCAAGGTAGCGATCGCGCAATGGCAGAGAGTCTGTCACTTTAACTATCAGATAACGTCACATTAATTCTTATTCTAATGTTAAGTGCAGATGATAGATAATAACCTCTCCCCGCTTTGAGGCTTGTGTGTACACACAAATGTTCGTTGAGTGCATCTGTCCCGCCTCGGAATGAATTCCGAGTCTCATAGCGCAAGTCATCTGAAGATGACTCAACCAAAAATGTCTGACAGTCCACGCTTTGTGGACTTTCGCTATGAGCCTGGAACTTTAGTTCAAGGCGGGATAGGCTTTCATACTGACTATTTTCGACTTGTGTGTACACGGTAGCCGCTTTGAGGAGAGGCTGAGACAATTCTGTTGAACTATCTTAGGACTTAGGCAAAACACCTCTCAAACCCTAATTTCTCCGTGAACTCTGTGCCTCTGCGGTTCGATTTTTGATACCTTGTGCGTAAGTCCTGTCTCTTATACACCTATCTGTTGTGTAGTAATTGCCCCCTCATTGCTCAACAATTCAGGTGTGCTGTGATAGAGCGCGGCATCAATCCGACAACCTTGATAAGCTAAAACATACAACTCTTTCAAGTCATTCATTAGGGGATAGCGCGGGTTTGCACCTGTGCATTGGTCGTCAAAGGCTTGTTCTGCCATCTCTTCTACTTTGATGTAGAAGTCTTGATCTTCATCTCCTAATGCTTGTTTAATCGTGGTAGGAATGTCAATTTCATGCTTGAGATTTTCGATCGCCCTAATCAACAATTCCACTTTTTCATCGGCTGTATTCCCGCCTAAATGCAAATGATCAGCTATTTGAGCGTATCTATCTTTAGCATTGGGATATTTGTATTGCGGAAAGATGGCTTGCTTAAAGGGAATATCGGTAGCGTTGTAGCGAATGACGTGGGAAATCATCAAGGCGTTGGCGAGTCCGTGGGGAACGTGGAAGGTTGCACCGAGTTTGTGCGCCATTGAGTGACAAATACCTAAGAAGGCATTGGCAAAGGCCATCCCGGCAATTGTGGCTGCATAATGTACCTTTTCTCGTGCTTTCGGGTCTTTAGCACCGTTTTTGTAAGCACTGGGTAAATATTTAAACAATAGTCTGATGGCTTGCAGTGCCAAACCATCGGTAAATTCGGTTGCCATTACGGATACGTAGGCTTCCAAGGCATGAGTTAAGGCATCAATACCGCCATAAGCCGTGAGTTTTTTCGGCATATTTAAGGTGAGTTCTGGGTCGGCGATCGCAATATTCGGAGTTAGGGCATAATCAGCTAAGGGGTATTTCACACCTACTCTGTCATCTGTCACCACCGCAAACGGTGTCACTTCCGAACCAGTACCCGAAGTTGTGGGTATTGCAACCATGATGGCTTTTTGTCCTAAAGGCGGTAATTCATAAACCCGCTTGCGAATATCCATAAACCGCATCGCCAAGCCTTCAAACTCCACATCGGGATGTTCGTACATCAACCACATGACTTTGGCTGCATCCATTGGCGAACCACCACCAATGGCAATAATGACATCTGGTTGATAACTTCTGAGTAAGGCTAATCCTTTATTGACATTCGATAATGTTGGGTCAGGTTCAACATCGTGGAATACGTCATGTTTCACACCAATTTCGTCTAAAACCTGGGTAACTTTATCGACAATGCCTAAATCAAATAATGGCTTATCGGTAATGATAAAAGCACGTTCCTTACCGACTAAATCGCGTAAAGCTACAGGTAAACAACCATATTTGAAATATACTTTAGGAGGAATGCGGAACCACAACATATTTTGCCGACGTTGCGATACCGTTTTGATATTGACGAGGTGATGGGGTGTGACGTTATCCGAAACAGTATTCCCTCCCCAAGTACCGCAACCTAAAGTTAAAGATGGGTCAAGTTTAAAGTTATATAAATCGCCTATTGCCCCTTGAGAAGACGGCGTATTAATTAGGACTCGCCCAGTTTTCATTCTATTTTCAAAATAGGCAATATCATCTAGATTGGCGGGGTTTGTATACAATACCGATGTGTGTCCTAAGCCACCAAATTCTATCAATTGTTCAGCTTGCGCTACAGCTTTATGAAAAGTTGAAGCTTTATACATAGCCAAAATTGGCGATAACTTTTCGTAAGCAAAAGGCTCACTTTCTCCTACTGTTTCAACTTCTCCAATTAAGACTTTATAAATCTTGGGTGCATGGTCAGAATCGCTATCATTTGGTAGATAAATTCCGGCTAACTTAGCTAAATTTTCTACTGATTGACCAACAATGGCAGGGTTTAATCTGCCATCTTTCAAAATCACATTACCCAGCTTTTGTTTTTCCTCATCGTTGAGAAAATATGCACCACGACAGATAAATTCTTGTTTAACTTTTTCGTAAACATCATCAACAACGACAACGGATTGTTCTGAGGCACAAATCATGCCGTTGTCGAAGGTTTTACTTAATAAAATCGAACTCACAGCAGTTTGAATATGCGCGCTACTATCAATCACAGCCGGAGTATTACCAGCACCAACACCTAAAGATGGATTACCAGAAGAATAAGCAGCACGTACCATTCCCGGCCCACCAGTGGCTAAAATTAATTTAATTTCTGGATGCTGCATTAAAGCTTTGGATAATTCCACCGTTGGTTCGTCTATCCAACCAATGATATCTTCTGGCGCACCCGCCGCGATCGCAGCTTTAAGAATAATTTTCGCTGCTTCTACAGTACATTTTTTCGATTTAGGATGGGGTGAAAAGATAATGGCGTTACGAGTTTTTAAAGCAATCAAGGCTTTAAAAATTGTTGTTGCCGTTGGATTAGTGACAGGGACAATTCCCGCCACAATTCCTACAGGTTCGGAAATTTTTTGAATGCCAAATGTATTGTCTTCTTCAATGATGCCGCAGGTTTTTTCGTGTTTGTATTTGTTGTAAATAAACTCAGAAGCAAAGTGATTTTTAATCACCTTATCTTCAACAATCCCCATCCCTGTTTCCGCAACAGCTAATTTAGCTAAGGGAATGCGTTCGGCGTTAGCGGCTAATGCTGCCTTTTTAAAGATTGTATCGACTTGTTCTTGGGAAAAATTGGCATATTTAGCTTGGGCGGTTTTTACCCGTTTTACAAGTAATTCTAGTTCTTCAATATTGGTAACTTGCATATTTGTCCTTTGTGAGAATTTCCTACAGAGATTTCCCGATGCTGAACTATTGCTTAAATCGCAAAAATTGCTCGACTGCGAAATATATCTAATGCTGTTTGTATTTGTTCTGAAGTTGGTTCAGGAGTATCTTCTAATAAATATTCCAATCCTAATTGTTGCCATTTATATTCGCCCAGTTTATGAAATGGTAAAACTTCTAATCTTTCAACATTATTTAATGGGGCAATAAAATCAGCTAACCCCATCAAATTTTGTGGGTAATCAGTTAAGCCTGGAACTAAAACATAGCGAATCCAGGTAGGCTTATCGATTTCGTTGAGATATTTAGCTAAAGCCAGTGTCGGTTCAACACTACAACCTGTAACTTTAGTATAAGTTGCAGCATCATAAGATTTAATATCTAGTAAAACTAAATCTACAAACTCTAGCACAGATTTAGCCGATTCTAAGTTACAAAATCCTGAAGTATCTAGTGCTGTATGAATTCCTAATTCTCGACAACGTTTAAATATTTCGCGGACAAAACTAGGTTGCATTAATGGTTCTCCGCCAGTGATTGTGACACCACCATGAGAAGATTTCATATAAGATGTATACTTCTGAATTTCTGTCACCAATTCATCAATGCTGACTTTTTTACCATTTTCTAAGTAGCGACAATCAACATTACTACAATAAAGACAACGTAACGGACAACCAGAGGTAAAAATTACAAATCGAATACCAGGGCCGTCAAGTGTTCCACAACTTTCTACTGAATGTATGTAGCCAGAATTAATAATTTCTGGGGCTATGTGGCTATTTTCTAGCGTTTGATGTTCGATTGGCAAAGTTGGGAATTTTTGATTGAGCATTAATATTACCTAATGAGACATCAACTATAAATTTGTCTTTTGTCTCTCACCAAGAGTTATATGCAATAAATGTGAGGAAGTTGTGGGGATAGACTGCGTGAAAGCATCAATTTTAGAAATGAAATCTACTAGAAAATGATCCCCGTTAGATATCTATCAAAATAGCTCAATAATGGATTTGATTGTCCTTGAAAGAATCCTGATTTTTCTATTTTAAAAAGCTTAAATAAACAATAAAATCCCCGACTTATTCAAGAAGTTGGGGATATATTTACTCATAAGTGATTTACGAATCAACTTTAAAATCGTTCGTGAAATGTTCTTTGAATCACATCAAGTTGTTGTTCTCGCGTCAATTTGATAAAGTTCACCGCATAACCTGACACCCTAATGGTTAGCTGTGGATATAACTCTGGGTGTTCCATTGCATCTAGCAACATTTCTCGCTGCAAAACGTTAACGTTGATATGATGTCCGCCATCATGGAAGTAACCATCCAGCATTCCGACGAGGTTTTTGATTTGGTCAACTTCTAACTTACCTAATGCTGATGGGACAACGGAAAAGGTGTTAGAAATACCGTCTTGTGCAGATTTGTAAGGAATTTTCGCCACTGATTCTAAAGAAGCGATCGCACCTTTTGTATCCCGTCCATGCATGGGGTTTGCACCAGGCGCAAAGGGTTCTCCGGCTTTTCTTCCGTCGGGGGTGTTACCTGTTTTCTTCCCGTAAACAACGTTAGAAGTAATGGTTAACACTGATTGAGTCGGTGTGGCTTGGCGATAAGTTGGATGTTGACGCAGTTCGTTCATGAATTTGGTGACTAAATCGACGGCGATTTCATCAACTTGATTGTCGTTGTTGCCATATTTGGGGAAATCGCCAGTAATTTCATAATCAACGGCTAATCCGGCTTCATTCCGCAAAACTTTAACTTTGGCATATTTAATTGCCGATAACGCATCTGTGACTACCGATAATCCCGCAATCCCGCAGGCCATTGTGCGTAAAATATCGCGGTCGTGCAGTGCCATTTCAATGCGTTCGTAGCAATATTTATCATGCATGTAGTGGATAACGTTGAGAGTATTGATATACGCCTTCGCCAACCAAGCCATCATGATTTCTAACTGATCCCATACCTGTTGATAATCCAGATATTCAGATGTAATCGGTGCGATCGCAGGTGCTACTTGTTCGCCAGATTTTTCATCTTTACCACCGTTAATGGCATACAGCAAGCACTTCGCTAGATTGACTCGCGCACCAAAGAACTGCATTTGCTTACCTATTCGCATCGCGGAGACGCAACAGGCGATCGCATAATCATCTCCCCAATACGCACGCATCAAATCATCATTTTCATATTGAATAGAACTAGTATCAACTGAAACTTTAGCGCAGTAACGTTTAAAGTTATCTGGTAAGCTTTCCGACCACAATACCGTTAAATTTGGTTCTGGTGCAGGCCCTAAATTATACAAAGTATGCAGCATTCGGAAACTGTTTTTCGTTACCAAAGGTCTACCATCTTCCCCCACACCACCAACACATTCCGTTACCCAAGTGGGATCACCAGAGAAGAGTTGATTGTAATCAGGAGTTCGCAAAAATCTTACCATTCGCAATTTCATCACAAAATGGTCGATGAGTTCTTGCAGTTGGGACTCAGTAACTTTGCCTTGTTGTAAGTCTCGTTCAAAATAGATGTCTAAGAACGTCGAAACTCGTCCTAGCGACATCGCCGCACCGTTTTGTTCTTTAACAGCTGCGAGATAGCCAAAATATAACCACTGCACAGCTTCTTTGGCGGTGGCTGCGGGTTGGCTAATATCAAACCCGTAGCTAGCAGCCATTGTCTTCAATTCTGTGAGTGCTTTGATTTGTTCAGATATTTCTTCGCGCAGACGAATGGTATTTTCATCGATAACATCTAATTCTAACGATGTCAGTTGGGCTTTTTTGTCTGTGATTAAAGCATCAACACCATACAAAGCCACGCGCCGATAGTCACCGATAATTCTGCCACGTCCGTAAGCATCTGGTAAACCTGTAATAATACCGTAGTGTCTGCATAAGCGCATCTCACGGGTATAGGCATCAAATACCCCATCGTTATGGGTTTTGCGGTATTTGGTAAATATCTCTGCGGTTTTGGGGTTAAGTTCGTAACCGTAAGCTGTTAATGAATCTTTGACTACGCGAATCCCACCTAACGGCATAATTGCTCGTTTTAGCGGTTTTTCCGTCTGCAATCCGACTATTTGTTCGAGTTCGCTTTGAATATAACCCGGTTGATGAGAGGTAATTTTTGAGACAACTTCGGTATCTGTGTCGAGAATACCTCTTTCGCGTTCAACGGCCATTAAATCTTTGACGCGATCCCAAAGTGCTTGAGTCCTTGGAGTTGCACCTGTTAAAAAAGATTCATCGCCACTGTAAAGGGTGTAATTATTTTGGATGAAATCACGGACGTTGATTTCTTCTATCCATTTGCCAGTTCTAAAGCCTTGCCATTGTGCCAACATCTGAGATTCCCCCCAGTTGATGAAGCTGATTGTTGACTGCGGTATCTTGTTTTGGGATAGCGTAGCACATTCAATTTTGATGTTAACTCAAGTTATGAGTGGCCAATTTACCTCAGTACAGCAAGATGTCATATTAACAAGAGTTTTGGCAGACTATTAAATTTTGTGGATGTTTGCACAGACCATTCAAACTTGAATGGTCTATAAGAATCCGGTTTGATTTCTCAACTTACTTGTGAAAGTAGGGAACAGGGCTGGGAGAACTGTAGTAAGTTTTTTTTCCAAATCAAATATGAGTCATATATGTCAATAAAAGTAAATCAGCCTCATACCAAATCGATATGAAGAAGCATATAGTTAGCCTGCGTTCGGCTTTGCCGTTGCCGATAGGCTAGGCAGGCGTTGTTTGTATAGTTCCAGACACGATTTCTCTCCGTGCGCCCTGCCTGATCATAATAATATTTATTCAGCCGACCCACTTATCTTCTTTGACTTGATATTAAACGCCTTGCTCACCTTGCACGTAGTTCTAGTTTTGATATTCATATTTCCAGGTGCAAGAAAAATGAAGTGGAACTAATTATGTTAAATGCCTATTTGACTTGGTATTTAAATTAGTATTTTCACATCTTGCACCTAGCCCCAGCGAATGGAATTCGCACGCCAGATGCTTCAAGTCGGGCATTGCCCGCCCAACGCAGTGGCTCGGCTACACAGACAAAACCGCTAACGCTCTCTCCCAAAGGGAGACGCTGCGCGAACAGGTATGGGGTAATAATTGCGTTAGCGCAAGCGGTAGCGACGCAGGAGCGTCCGCCGCGAATTGGAGATGAAGAATGTATTCTTACAAAACAATTAAATTCGTGGACGAATATTGCCAGAGCTAAATCATCCGATCGCCTGTTGACTCAAAGAAATTAGCGATTATCATATAATGACTGTTAGCTAATCTAATAGTTAGTAGAACATATTAAAGCTTCCCCTATGAAAGTTTGGCATAGACAACTAGGCGATCGCATCAGTCAGGTGATTTACCATTATTTACCTGCCTTCCGTTGGCGGAATTTTCGGTTGTTTTTTGGGGGACAGTTACTATCTATGTCTGGGACATTTATGACCCAGCAGTTAACTATTCCTTGGCTCGTCTATGATTTGACTAAATCAGCTTGGTTGTTGGGTGTGGCTGGTTTTGTCCAATTTTTACCGACGTTATTACTGATTCCTTTTTCGGGGGTATTATCTGATCGCTGGAGTCGTCGTGACTTATTAATGATAGTGCAGATATCAGGAATTAGCGTCTCTTTAGCCTTAACAATTCTGACCTTTACGAATTTGATTACCTTTCCCATCCTCTTGGTCTTGAGTGTACTTAACGGTTTGCTCAAGGGGTTAGATATGCCGGTACGTCATACTATTGTGACAGAAACCGTAGATGATAAAGCTGATTGGAGTAATGCGATCGCGCTCAATTCAGTCATGTTAAGTTCTTCCCTCGTATTAGGCCCAGCAATGGGCGGGATTTTGATTGCAACCCTCGGAGTGAAATACTGTTTTCTCTACGATACCCTCAGCTACATACCTGCTATTTTTACTCTGTTAGCAATGGAACTAAAAGCCAGACCAATACAGAGCCTCACTAGTTTCCGCGATACTTTTGGAAAATTACGGGAAGGCTTTGAATATGTCTCTCAGTTTCAGCCCATCAGAGCCATTTTATTGATGCTGGCCTTACATGGTTTAGTTGGGATGTCTCATGTCGCACTTATGCCTATATTTGCCGCCAAGATTCTCAATGGAGATGCAACTACAATGGCTCACCTCAGCACTTCAGCCCCCATTGGCTCTTTCTTTGCTTGCTTGTTTTTGAGCATCAGACGAGGCATCATCGGATTAGATCGTGTGATTATTACATCTCAAGTATTGATTGGCATGAGTTTGATATCCTTTTCACTTTCACGTCACGTTAGTTTATCTATCATTATTCTGGTGTTTGTTGGTTGTTTTTCTATTCTCAGTATTACCAGCAGTAACATGATTATCCAAACCCTAGTCCCTGAAGATAAACGTGGAAGGGTAATGAGTTTTTATGCCTTAGCAATGGTAGGTACAATGCCCTTTGGCAATCTCTTAGCTGGAACATTAGCCCAGAATTTTGGGGCGACTAATGCTCTGATTATTTGTGGTAGTTTATTTATCTTCGGTGCGTTGTGGTTTTATGCACAATTACCAGGAGTCAGACGTTGGATAGCTGGCGAAACAAAAAGCTTTTCTTGGGAAAAGTTGAATTAGTTTTGTGGCTTATTTACAGATGTATTGACAAGACTTCCGCACAAATGTTGTCTGTAAAGAATGGGTGTGAGGGTTTTTAACACCTGAACCCCTACACCCTTTTTTAATCCCTTGATTTTTCTTTTTACTGATAAATTGCATCTTGATCAAGAAACAGAGCAAAATTTTAGAATATTTAAAATTAAGCTCTATTTTTCACTGCATCAGGTGTAATCGCTGCATATTCTTGAGCAGTTAATGTGGCTTCTTTAATATTGACTTGTTTCGGTACAACTTTTAGTTGATATAAAAGGTCAGCAATCTTTTGTTGAGCATTGATTACTTCTTCGGTAATTGGTCGCATATCAAATTTTCTTCTGGTCAGTGCTAATTCCATAGTATCTACATCCGTCTTGACCTTGGGGGCCAGGATTTCGGCTGCTGCACGTCTATTTTTATTCGCCCACTGACCCACTTGATAATATTCTTCTAAAATCGCTTTGAGTAAATCAGCATTATTAGTGGCAAAATTTCTAGATGCTAAGTAATAACTTCCTGGTGTATTAATTCCTTGGGCATTTTGTAAAATCCGAATACTACCTTCTTTTTGAAGCTTAATCAAATTCGGATCGCCTTCTACAAAAGCATCTACTGTCTTATTCAGAAATGCTGCACGTCCATCTGCAATTGGCAAGTTTACAGATTCAACATCACTAAGTTTTAGCCCAGCTTTTTCTAATGCTTTCACCACAAAATAGGTCTGAGCCGTACCTCTGGAATAAGCAACTTTTTTACCTTTAATATCTGCCAATGTTTGAATAGGAGAATCTTTTAATACAACAATTGCCGAACCTTCTCCTGTTCCTGGTGGAGTGTTAACTAAATAAATCAAACTTGTGCCAGCAGCCTGAGCAAAAATTGGCGGTGTTTCGCCTGTTGGCCCCAAGTCAATACTACCTACATTTAATGCTTCTAATAGTGGTGGCCCAGAGACAAACTGCGACCAAGTAACATTAATTCCCTGTGGATTTAGACGTTTTTCGATCGCACCTTTTTCATGAGTCAAATCTCCTGAAACTTGATAGCCAATCCGCACAACTTTATTACTTGTACTTTTAACATTAGTTGTGCTGACATTACTACTACTGGTACTAGCATTGTTTTGGCCACAACTGACTAAAGTCGTAAACGAAACTAACCCATAAACCGCATAAAGTAAGTCTCGTCTGGATATTCCATAATTACCAATTTGGACTTTTTTCATAACTTTTGACTCAACTTTGAGTCTTATAGATGTAATAGGTGAAAGGTTATAAATAATAGGGATTTCAGAGCTTCACTGTGAGCTTGTCGAAACTCACAGCGAAACCCTTACAACCATTCTTAATAGATAACCTTTGTACGTGAGTGCTGATACTATCAGCACCTTTAAGAAAGTACTGCTTCTACTTCTTTAGACTCGGCTTTTTGTTGGAGAACGTTGGGGACTTCTGCACTGAAGGCTTCACCATGAACGACTTCTGAACGGAAACCATCAACTCCTACAGGAACATCACCAGTAATAGTTGTCCGATAAAGTAGACGTTCAACATCCAAATGATCCAAATCTTGGGGAGCTAAATGCACAGTGGCGCGATTGTCCCAAAAGGCGATATCACCGTTATTCCAACGGAAGCGTGTGGTGTAAGCTGGCTTGGTGATTTGGTTGAAGAATAGCTCTAACAACAACTTACTTTCTTGTGGTGATACACCAACAATATGTGAAGTGAAGCCAGGGTTGACAAACAACGCACGTTCACCAGTTTCCGGATGAACTCTGACGACTGGATGAATGGAAACCAGTGGGTTAACAGCAATTCGCTCGGCAAATTTGCCATTTTCAGGTTGATAGCCACCTCCATTGAAGCGATGTTCCGCTTTTAAGGTATCGGCTAAAGCACGTATAGGTGCTGATAGTCCTTCATAGGCGGCGACAAGATTACTCCATTGGGTATCGCCACCAAAACTAGGAACATTAACCGCACGTAAAACAGAGGCGGCTGGTGGGTTAATTGCTGCTGTTACATCTGTGTGCCAAGGGCCTCCACTGCGAAAACCATACTGTCTTTCATACAACTTCCGGTCTACGGGTTTAAGTTGGGGAAATCCTGGTACTGGTTCAACTTCTCCTAAAGGATGAGCAAAGGTGACTTCGCCAAAACGAGATGTAAACTCGACTTGAGCCGCATGATCAATATTTTGACCCCGAAAGAATAATACTTTCCATTTCAATAAGGCTTTGCGAATCTCTTGAACTTGCTCATCAGACAAAGGACGTTTGAGGTCTACGCCGTTGATTTCTGCACCGATGAAACCAGCTACTTGTTTGACTTCTATATGTTTGTAGCCCATGAAAATTCTCCAGAGTTTGAATGTTGAAGGATGTTCACACTCGCCTGCTTTCTATGGAATTTTGCTTATGTCTCATCACAAAATTCTCATGTCGGGAGCATGACTGAATACATAATACAGTATTTCGATAGATTTACCGTAGTATGTGGCAAGTATTTAGCAATTTTTTGTCTGTTTGGCGAATAAAAGCGAAAAAAACAAGCATTCGCAATGATTTTGGTCGTACAAAATTCTAGTGTATTTTCTACTGTTGCCAAAAAAGAGATGAATGAAAGTTGCTATTGACTCTTAACTATTATTTATGGGCTAATAGCTAATCATTAAGTGTTGATAGAGATTATCTAATGACTAATCAACGTGTTCATGTTGTAGCTCATGTTGAAGCTTTACCAGATAAGCTAGAAGAATTGAAAGCTGTATTGTTGGGATTAATTGAACCAACCAGACAAGAAAGAGGTGCAATTAAGTACGAACTCTTTCAAAATCAATCCCAACCCACAGATTTTACTTTTATAGAAGAGTGGGAATCAGACGAAGCACTGAATACCCATTTAGCCTCGCCTCATTTGCAAGCGGCCGCAGCTGCGTTAGCAGGATTGACTGCTGCACCGCCAGACATTCGTCGCTATTATCTTGTGGCTTAGTGGGTCGCTTGCTCCATAAATTTTTATTACCATCCCTAAAATCATTATGAGCTTGAAAACATTAGTATTTTATGGTTCCTACAGGAGCGATCGCCAAGGCATCAAAGCTGCTAGATTTATGATTGAGCGACTCCAGCAAAGAAACCATGAGGTAATTTTGGTAGATGCTAAGGAGTATGATTTTGGCATTTTAGACCGAATGTATAAAGAATATGAACCTCTGCAGGCTCCAGCAAAAATGCAAGCACTAGCAGAACATATCCGCACAGCCGATGGTTTTGTAGTTGTAGCAGGGGAGTATAACCATTCTATTCAGCCTGGGTTAAGCAATTTGATGGATCACTATTTAGAAGAATACTTTTTCCGTCCAGCAGGTATTGTTTCTTACTCAGTAGGTGGCTTTGGCGGTGTCAGGGCTGCTATACAGTTACGCTCTTTTTTATCAGAGATGGGAATGGTAACTATTTCCAGCATGTTGGCTATTTCTAAAATAGGGGATTCTTTGAATGAAACTGGTACTGCAAAAGAAGCAGCTTTAACAAACAGAGCCGATCAATTTTTGAATGAATTAGAGTGGTATGAAGAAGCATTGCAACGGCAAAGACAAGAAAAAGGAACTCCCTTTTAATCTATTCAGGATATGTACAGTTATTAACAATCTAACTTGGCAAAAAAGGTAAATATAGTTTCTTCCATCCCAAAGGCAAAGATTACAGCACCATTGTTTCATTAGGTGCTGTAATTTTTATCTAAATTTTAGGTATAAATTCTTGGTCTAGTTTGTAGACAAATGCATATATCTGGGAATACTAAATCCAGACATTTTGAGGATTTAGCGGTATGGTTGGCACTCTTGTCAATCTTGCTGGATATTGCATTCGCAAAGAACTCTGCAATTGTTCCAGAAACCTGATTTATAGAGAATATCGAGAGACTGATTCCTTAACAGTAGCCATAAAATTGCTGAGAAGTCTTTATCCCAGCTTAAATAAAATTTTATTGTTATGCCAGCAGTACATTATTGGCAAAAATCTCAATGAATCAGTTACTCAATTGCCAATGTACAGGATATCTGCATTATCAGAATTACTTTTTGCCCTAAGTAAAAAAACTCAATTAAAATTAGCGGCTGTGCTGATTACGGGTATAATTTTTGTCTCACGCAAAGGCGCAAAGGCGCAAAGAGCAAGAGTTTTAAAAGTTGAATTTTATGATTTTATCCCGCATTTATGCAACGCCAAATTAGCAATTCATCGGCAAATTTTCCAAGATTTTTCTACAGTAAAAAGTACATAATTTATCATCTTATTTCCCATATGCTAGTAAACAAGAGGTAAATTTATGTATAGTCAACCGCTCGCAGAGCAAGTTGCATTGCTAACTCAAGAAAACGCAATTTTAAAGCATCAGCTAGCAAAATCTAGCAGTGAATTTAAAACAAAAATTTCCCAATTGGAACAAGAACTTCAACAAGCTAAACAACTTTTAGAACATAACTTTAGTATTCAATCCTCGCCAGCAGAATTACTGGCATTGTTTAATGCCATACAAGACGTAATTCTTGTGGTAGATGGCGAAGGACGATACCTCAAAATTGCTCCTAGTTGTGCGCCTTCATTATATAAACCCCCTGCAGAAATATTAGGTAAAACCATCCATGAAGTTTTACCAACTGCCCTGGCTGACCAATTTCTCGAATGCATTCAACAGGTATTAAAAACTCAGAAAACTGCCAAAATCGAATACAGTTTGCCAATTGGTGAGCAAGAAATTTGGTTTGAGAGTAATGTTACCGTCATGAGTGAAAATAAAGTTTTGTGGGTGGCCAGAGATATTAGCGATCGCAAAATAGCTGAAGCAGCCTTGTTAGAAAAAGAAGCCCAGTATCGCAGTATCTTTGAGACGGTTAGTGATGGTATCAGTGTTATAGAATTAGATACTGGGAAAGTTGTGGCTGCTAATCCGGCATTGTGCCAAATGCACGGCTATTCTCTAGCCGAATTTGTGCAATTACAACCGCAAGATTATATTCATCCTCATTATTTTGATTTATTTGCTCAATTTATTAATTCCATCAAATCTGGTCATGAATTTCACGCGCAAGCTGTAGACATTCGCAAAGATGGTAGTTGCTTTGATATTGAAGTTACGGGCAAACTTCTTGACTACAAGGGCAAAATTCATGCAATTTCAGTAGTACGTGATATTAGTGGACGTAAACAAGCACAACAAGAACAACAAAGACTTTTAGCAATTTTAGAAGCAACCACAGACCTAGTAGGTATGGCTGATATTCACGGAAATAATTGCTATCTCAACCAAGCAGGTCAAAAAATGTTAGGTATTCCACCCTCAGAAACTGACAAATTTCATATTAGCGAGGTTGTGGAACCATCAATGAGAGATAAATTTCAAACAGAAAGCTTACCTGCTTTAATTGAGCATGGTGTCTGGTCTGGGGAATCGTTATTACGCAGTCGGAGTGGAGAAGTTTTTCCTGTGTCTCAGGTAATGATTGCTCATAAAAATGAGCAGGGGGAAATAGAATTTTTATCCACAATGGCTCGTGATATTCGCGATCGCCAAAAAATTGAAGCACAACTTAGGCAGCAAGCACAAGACTTAGCCCACACTTTAGAAGAACTGCAACACACGCAATCACAGATGATCCAAGCCGAAAAAATGTCGAGCTTAGGTCAGCTGGTGGCTGGGGTTGCCCATGAAATTAATAACCCAGTAAATTTTATTTATGGAAATCTCAGCCATCTTGAGGAACATACTCAAGATTTATTACGGTTAATCAAATTATATCAGCCTAGCAATCAACCAGATTTGCAAGCTCTCTGGGAAGAAATTGACATAGATTACATTCAGCAAGATTTACCTAAAATCTTGAGTTCTATGAAAGTAGGAACGCAACGCATCCGTCAGATTGTACTATCACTACGTACTTTCTCGCGGATGGATGAAGCGGAATTTAAAGCTGTAGATATCCACGAAGGGATAGACAGTACCTTAATGATTTTGCAATATCGTCTCAAACAAAAACCCGAAACTCCCGAAATTCAGGTAATTAAAGAATACGGTACTTTACCGTTAGTAGAATGCTATGCTGGACAACTAAATCAGGTGTTGATGAATATTCTGGCAAATGCTATCGATGCCTTAGAATCCGCAAGAGAAAGAGAATTCCCTCCCCCTACTATTACCATCAAAACAGCGATCACTGATACCAATTGGGTAAAAATTGCGATCGCTGATAACGGTATGGGAATGCCCGCAGAAATTCAAAAACAAATTTTTAATCCCTTTTTTACTACCAAGCCTGTGGGTAAAGGTACAGGTATGGGGCTGTCTATCAGTTATCAAATTATTACCGAAAAACATCGCGGCAAAATAGAATGCCGCTCCCAACCAGAAGGGGGAACAGAATTTGTGATTAAAATTCCGATTCAGCATTAGGAAACTGGTTATAATTATTTTCCATCTGTCTGGAAAATCAATCTCAAATCTTCACTGTATTAATATGGGGCGTTATCGTTCTAAATCTGACTTACCTACAAAAATCTGCCCGGTATGTCAACGTCCCTTTACTTGGCGGAAAAAATGGCAAGATTGCTGGGACGAAGTGAAATACTGCTCAGAACGTTGTCGTCGTCGCCGTTCTGATGCCAAAGCAGAATGAAGTGTGAAGTATGAAGTGTAAAATCAACTGTAACTCAGACGCAAATAGCGCAATAAATTTATAGATGAAGATACAGGTGCAGCCTAAATTAATTATTCATGGAGGAGCCGGTAGTTCTCTCCACGGCAAAGGAGGCTTAGAAGCGGTACGTAAATCGCTCCAAGCTGTTATAGAAGAAGTTTATGAACTGTTATTATCAGGAGTAAACGCTCCTACCGCAGTGGTACGGGGTTGCCAATTATTGGAAGATGACCCCCGCTTTAATGCTGGCACTGGTTCGGTGCTGCAATCTGACGGTCAAATCCGCATGAGTGCTGCTTTGATGGATGGGATGTTGGGGCGTTTTAGTGGCGTGATTAATGTTTCCCGGGTAAAAAATCCCATTGACTTAGCCAATTTTTTACAAACTTCGCCCGATAGGGTCTTGTCTGATTATGGTTCGGCAGAATTAGCACGAGAGTTACAAGTTCCTAGCTACAATGCTTTAACAGAATTGCGCTTGCAAGAGTGGATTCAAGAACGTCAAGATAATTTTCAAAGAACTATGGCTGGGGTAGTGGCCGAGCCAGAGTTAATAGAAACTAGCAATGCCGGACGCGGTACAATTGGGGTGGTAGCATTAGATACTCATGGTGGGCTGGCAGCTGGTACATCCACAGGCGGTAAAGGCTTTGAACGTATTGGTCGAGTTAGCGATTCGGCCATGCCAGCAGGTAATTATGCCACTGGTCATGCGGCTGTTAGCTGTACTGGAATCGGCGAAGATATTATTGATGAGTGTTTAGCACCCAGAATTGTGGTGCGTGTCACTGACGGGATGACACTCAAAGAAGCGATGCAGCGATCATTTGCTGAAGCCCACGAACACAAACGCGACTTAGGTGCGATCGCCTTAGATGCCAATGGTGCGATCGCTTGGGGTAAAACAAGTCAAGTCTTACTCGCCGCCTACCACGACGGCGAAAAAATTGGCGACACTTTAGAAATGGCTGTAGGTACGCAAATCGGCTGCGTTGAAATCTGAAGGCTGAAGTATGAAGTGTGAAAAGCAATTTCAGACTTCATACTTCACACTTCATACTTCCTGCATCATTTTTTCCGCCATCCTTGTTTAACTACCTGACGGCTCCGGGCTATCACTAAACTATCATCGGGGACATCTTCGGTAACGGTGGAACCCGCAGCGACATAGACATCATCACCTAAAGTCACAGGTGCTACTAACACGCTATTAGAACCAGTTTTGCTGCGATCGCCGATTTTAGTTTGGTGTTTCTTCACACCGTCATAGTTAGCGGTAATTGTGCCTGCACCAATATTAACTTGTGTACCAGTAACAGCATCACCTAAATAAGATAGATGCGCCACATTGGTTTTTTCTCCCAACTGGGTATTTTTTAACTCCACAAAATTCCCGATGCGGCAATTTTTACCTATTTGGGCATGACCGCGCAAATGGGCGTAGGGGCCAATCCGAGTTCCATTCTCTACATTACTATCAGTCACTACAGAATATAGAACGGTGACGTTTTCGCCCAACTCGCTATTTTCAATTAAAGTTCCCGGCCCGATACGGCTACCTGCGCCAATAGTGGTGTTTCCCCGCAGGTGAGTTTGGGGTTCGATAATGATATCGCCTTGTAATTCTACAGTGTCATCAATAGTAATGCTGTTGGGGTCGATGAGCGTCACACCTGCCATCATCCATTGTTCTTTGATGCGGCGTTGCAAAATTTCGTAGGCTGTGGCTAGTTGGAGGCGATCGTTAATGCCGACAATTTCTTGATAATCGGCTACATCCACGGCCATCACTTGTCCAACTTGAGTTACAGCATCAGTCAGGTAATATTCTTTTTGGGCATTGTTGGCTTGTAAATGAGGTAAAACTTTGGCTAAATCAGGCCAACGGAAGCAATACACCCCAGCATTAATGCGCCGATTTTGGCGTTGGGCTGTAGTACAGTCTTTATCTTCAACAATTTGCTGGACTATATTTTCGCAGTTACAAAAAACGCGCCCATAGCCTTTAGGATCTGGTAAATGGGCTGTGATGATGGTGGCGGAGTTTTGATATTCTTGGTGAGTTTGTAGCAGTCGTTTGAGGGTTTCGCTACGTATTAAGGGTAAGTCACCATTAAGTATCAGTAAATCTCCGGTGTAGCCTTCAAGATAGGGTAGTAATTGCTGGATGGCATGACCGGTTCCCAATTGAACAGGCTGTTCCACAAATTCCAAGCCCAAGTCTGAGTGCATAGCCGCTTGCACTTGTGCGGACTGATACCCGACAATTACCATTCGCCGTAAAGGTGACAGCGGTTCTACACTTTGGAGAACTCTTGCGACTAGCGATCGCCCACCTAAAGTATGTAAAACTTTAGGTAAGCTCGATTTCATCCTTGTGCCGCGTCCCGCTGCGAGAATTGCTACAACTACCATAAAACAATCTAAAGTATGAAGTATAAAGTATAAAGTATAAGATTTCTCTATCCAATCCCTGTCAATTTCACAGTCTTAGATTGCAGGCAGAATTTTATCTTTCATGCTTCATACTTTGAAGGACTATTTCTCCTGATAATTACGGATAAACTCAGCAAATTGCTTGACTAATTCAGGATTACGCCATCCTTCTTCGGTTTCTTGCTCCATTACAGATAACGCTTCATCTAAGCTATAGGCTCTTTTATAAGGGCGTTCACTGGTAAGAGCATCATAAATATCAATTATTTGGAAAACTTGCGCCAAATAAGGAATTTCATTTGCTTTGAGTCCATCAGGATAGCCAGTACCATTCCAACGCTCGTGATGATGGCGAATAATCGGTATGACACCGCGCATACTGCGTAGTGGTTCACAAATTTTTTCCCCAATCAAAACGTGCTGCTGCATGATTTGCCAATCTTCTACTGTCAGTTGTCCTTCTTTGAGTAAGACTTTATCGGGAATACCAACTTTACCGATATCGTGAAGATAACCACCCCACATTAAATCGCGCAGTTGGGAGCGAGAAAGGTTCAGGTATTCACCAAAAGCTTGTCCTAAAATGACTAGACGTTCGCAGTGGTCGCCTGTATTGGGATCTCGGCTTTCAATGGCTCTGGCAATAGAAAATAGTACTTGTTCGGCGTGGTCTAAATCTTCGTTCAACCGCTTTTGCCTAACTAGAGATTTGACACGGGCTGCTAGTTCTACACGGTCAAAGGGTTTGGTCAGAAAATCATCCGCTCCTACTTCGATACCTCGAATACGCGATCGCCTGTCATTTAATGCTGTAATAAAAATTACGGGAATTAATCTAGTATGCTCATCCTGTTTGAGTAATTGACAAACTTCAAATCCATCCATTCCTGGCATCATTACATCTAGTAAAATCAAGTCTGGTTGCTTTTGTTTTACTAGTCTGACCGCCGTAGCACCGCTATCTGCTTCAATGACTTCATAACCTTCCATTGATAACAAAGCTGCTGCCGTCATTCTACTAGCCGTGTGGTCATCTACCACTAAAATTTTTGGTGGTTCGGCATCAAAGCCATTCCCTTTCTGGCTTTTGTTTGCTAAATTTCTTGACAATGACGAACTCAACCCCGAATTTCTTTCAGGATTCATAAATCCAGAGCCGGTTGCTTCCTGTTCAAGCATTACTTCTTCCTGAGGAAACCTTAATTGATAATTACCCAAATTTGGTACTTCCCGGCTGTGATTTGGATCTATGTTATTGCTCTTTTTGACGGGATTTAACCCACAAAAACTTTGTTCATCAGAGTTTGACAGCTTAGAACTCCAGTGAATCACAAAGGCACCCCATTTCTTTTAATAAGTTAACAGTGTATATCTAACAAAACAATTTTATCTCTGTGAGCATATTTTACTTTGCATACTTCCAAGGTTTATGCCTTAAATTTAACTACTTGTTTTCATAATGTTAGGTTATATTTTTCTTTACGAGAATAGAATTTTGGTGAAAAAAATTTGCTCTTAAAGTGGCTAAATACTGATTCTAGTATGATAAATTTGCACAAATGTTAAATCAGGTTTATTACGGAGATTTTGCCATCTTCTTAATCAGAGCTAATATTAGCTTGGCATAATTAAAACTCAATTGAGCTAATTTTATTTTAAAGTTTTGATTGAAGTTCTAAGAAGACTCAGTTTTTTGCAAGTAATTTTTGTAAATTAGATTCATCAAAAATACACTTAAATTAATTTTATTTAACATACTAATTGGGAGATGAATCTAACAAGTTCAAAAGTTTACTCAGTAAATATGTACATCAAAAGTATATATTAATACTAAAACTTTAAGAAAATAAATAAAACCGCGAATTTTCAGAGAAAATACGGTTATTTTAAGAATAAATAAGGTTAATATAATTACGTAAATTTTAAAGTCAAAAAAAGCACTTTTATTTTTGAATTCCGAAGGATGAAAATAAAGCGATCGCTATTTTTCCCCCGGTTGCTTTTGCAATAACCAACGTTTTCGCCACTGAGAAGTAGGTTCCAACAAACTTGTTTGTTGTTCTTGCTGCCGTCGCATGATGATGACATCAGCCGGATCTTTCAATTGTGGATCGCGGTAAGGAATAGCAGCACGAGTTAGTAGATGTTCTTGTTCTTCTAGAGACAGTGGGGGTAGCCAAGATGAAGCATCACTATCTTTGGGGTAAGCGGCAACCGTGCCAGGCGATCGCCTGCCAACAGGTGAAGTAGAACCGATAATTAACCCAGATAATATCAGTGCTGTACGGACAGCAGCAGCACAAGAATAAGTTGCTAACAAGCCATCTCTATGTAAACACACTGACACTTGTTTGAGAAACTCAACAGTCCATAATTGCGGACACTGCGGTGGTGAAAAGGGGTCTAAAAAAATAGCATCAGCCTGAAAGCCTGATTTGATAAGCACTTCAATTGACTTTCTTGCATCCCCAATCATCAGCTTGGCATTGAGCGATTGTGTTTTTAGTTGCTGTTCAAAAGCTAGCAGCTTGAGAATTTCCGTGTACTTGTAATTCCAATTATCAAATAAATGATGAGCGATCGCTGCCTGCGGTACAGCTGGGTTTAGTTCTAAACCAATGACTTCTACATAACAACGAGGATTTATTGCCCAAATTGTCTGTAAAGCTGCTGCGGTGTTGTATCCTAGACCATAGCAAACATCTAATAGCCTAACAATCGGTTTTTCCGCAGCTTGAGCCAATTGTGTTGGTTCGACAAATTTAAAATAACTTTCCTGTTTAGCACCAAAATGACTGTGAAATGACTCGCCAAATTCTTGTGAGAAAAAAGTCAAAGAACCATCGGCTGTTAATTGTGGTATAAAATCTTCAAGTTCTGGCATGGAATTTTTCTACTAATTTATTAGCGAATAAATGTAATTGCAAATTTAAGTTTGTATGACAGAGACTCAAGTTTTTGTGACACCAACATGGCTGTTTGAGCATCTGAACGATCCGCAAGTAGTGATTGTAGATTGTCGCTTTTCTCTAGCCGATCCACAACTAGGACAAAAACAATATCACACTAGTCATATCCCAGGGTCATATTATCTAGATTTAAATCAAGACCTTTCCAGCCCTGTAGGTAAACATGGTGGCAGACATCCTTTGCCTGACATTAACCATCTAGCTCAGAAATTATCAGCAATTGGAGTCAATTCTCCCGCAACTTTGGTTGTCGCCTATGATGATTCCCGCTTGGCCTTTGCATCTCGTTTGTGGTGGTTACTGCGTTATTTAGGACATAAGCGAGTTGTAGTGATGAATGGTAGCTTTAGCACATGGCAACAAGCCGGCTATCCGGTTACAGATGTTCTACCACAACCCCAAGTTGGTAATTTTATTCCTCAAATTAACAGCGAACTTGTAGTAGATATTGAAGCGGTAAAAAGTCGTAAAGATTTACCACAAGTAGCGTTAGTAGATTCTCGAGAAAGCGATCGCTATCGAGGTGAGCGCGAATCAATTGATAAAATAGCTGGTCATATTCCCGGCGCAGTTAACTATCCTTGGTCAGAAGTCACAGATTCATCCGGGAATTTGCTTTCTCCACAAGCACAGCGTCAAAGATGGGAAAATATCGCCACAGCCGAAGAAATCTTGGTTTATTGTGGTTCTGGCGTAACGGCTTGTGTGAATTTACTTTCTTTAGAATTAGCTGACATTCATACAGGTAAACTTTATGTTGGTAGCTGGAGTGATTGGATTAGTTATCTTTGACCAAGCCCGGTTAGGGCGGGGTATGGGGTGTAGGGGAAAATAGCGCATCGAACAACCACCTTTGTTACAAGCCCCGCATGAGTCAAGACGATTGCAGCATCTTGGCCATCCTCGCCGTCTTCACACTCATAGGACTTACGCAAAATATCTCTCAAACTCTCATTTCTCCGTGAACTCTGCGCCTCTGTGGTTCGATTTTCCGTAGCTTGTGCGTAAGTCCTGACTCAGCTACACCCTATCCCCTACACCCTGTTGCTGACTTAAAACTGAGCTTCCTTAAAAGCGAACAGGGAACAGTTTGATACCCCCCGACTTTTAAGTAGGAGATTTGGAGTAGGAAGCGTTGAATTCGTGCTGGTAATCTCGTGGCAAATTACCTCATATTCGTCCTTAATTTTCCCCCTGTTCCCAAGCGGGACAACTAAGGACGAATAACCAATTGCAGAATGCTAAAATTCTCCTAATTTTAAATTGTAATAAACAGTCAAAAACCAACCATCAAAATCAATATTTCTGTCAGTAGAGTCACCAAAACTGATTCCACTCTGTAAATTTAAATTACTAGCCTCAGAAGTACGGTAAATAATTTGCCCAAACACTCGATGATATTGATCGTCTCTTTTTCTTTCGGTAAAATCTGACAAATTCAATTGATAATTGATGCCAACTTGCAGAGGTTCTTGGAAAGCATAATTTAACGAAACCCAGAAGGAATTGACTAGACGACTACGGCTACTTGGTTCCGAAAAGTTAGCACTAAATTCGTAAAAGCTATCCAAGGATAACTTAGCATTAAGCGGGTCTCTTCGTCCTAATGACAGCCGCAATGAGTTTTCATGTAAAAAGCGATCGCCTGCGGCAAAGCGAACGCTATTCCTAGCATAAAAATATTGTTGGTTACTCCAAGACAGTTCTCCATACATTCTTGGTGATAATTGTTGATAAATACCAACATTAAAACTAACTTTGTTATAGTTATATTTTGATTGGTCTATATAACGAATCAAATTGCCATCAATAGAACCATTGATATATGTTTTAGATGTCAAGGGAAAATATTCCGAAGCTAGTCTTAACCCATAAAACATTAAGCCATCTTCTCTAGGAAAAAATTCAGATGAAAAAATATTACTTGTATGAAAATAGCCTATACTCGCTTGTAACGAACCTATAGGTTGAGGCTGTCTAATAGGTGAAATTTCTCTTTGTGGTAAAGCTCTTGGCCGTACCCGCAATTCTAGTTCGGGAGAACCATTTATCTCAGGTTTTGACTGTGTTTGTGGCACAGTTATAGGCCGCACTTGTAACTCTAATTCTGGAAGTTGATTATCAGAATTTGGTTTTGGCTGTTGTAATAATTGTCTGAGTCTTTCTAGCCTTTGCAATCTATCAGTTGCAGTTTTATTGATCAATTCTTCGATGATCATCGGCGAAGATTGCGGAAAATCTCTTGGTTCTACTTCTACCTGTGGTAATTCATTGGGTGGTTCAGTATCATTGGGATTTTGAGGTAATGGTTCATTAGTAGGAGTAGTTGTGGAAGGTGGATTAGCTTGAGCAGTTAGTGTTTTTGTTTGTGACAACTTGTTTACAATTGCCACATCTTGTCCATCAGCGCGATTTAATTGAATACCCCAAGCCGCATCTCCTCCGATCAAACATTTATTTACTCCACTCAAAATTAAAAAAATTGCAGACAAACAATTTTTCCAGCCTTTGGATTGCATCAACATTTATGCTTGGTATACAAAAATATCATCTTCATTTTTATGATTCACAACGAAGATGGTATATTTTTTTGAAATAAATTAGGTAGTTTTAATATTATCTTATAAAATTTATTAATGCTTATAAAAAAAATAAATTTATTAAAATATCTAATAAAAATTACTTAAATTCAAGTGTTAAAATTAACCAACTAAAAAGTATAATATTTCAGCATCTATGGTTCTTGATCTGAATATTCAATAAGTTACTATCCCAGCCTTCATGCTATGTACTTAAAACATTTGTCCTGTGTGTTTGTTAGTTTATGGGGAGTGATAGCCATATCTTCAAATCAGGTAAGTGCTGCTACTCCCTTAACTCGCGCTGAGATTCAAAATCTACAAAATTTAGTACAACTGCTACCAAAAAACAATAAAAAACGTCCAGCACGCAAATTAGATCCGATGATTCCTGGTGATGGATTAGCTACTGGTAGATTATCTTTAGCAGATTTGCGTTTCAACGATGGTTCTTTGGCACGGGTTGGGGAAAGGGCATTATTTAAATTCCTGCCTAAAACTCGAAATTTCATGTTGTCCAACGGCACATTGTTGCTGCTGATTCCACCAGGAAAAGGGCAAACGCGTATACAAACACCAAGTGCTGCGGCGGCAATCAGAGGATCGGCCTTATTTGTCCGCTATGACCAGCAAACAGATACAACAGTTGTGGGCGCACTGACAAATAGTGGTATAGAAGTATTTAATCAAGAAGCATCTCAAAATCAAGTTTTAGCAGCAGGACAACTGATAGTCATTGTCAAAGGTAAATTTCAAGGCTTATATGATTTTGATTTGAGAAGTTTTTATGAAACTAGCGAATTAGTTAAAGGATTAAATTTAACTAAGAAAAATATTACACCTAATCCCGATCCAGCGATCGCTAGCGTTCAAGCCGAAATTGACGCAGCTTTAGCATTTCAGTTACCCATAGTTGGTCAAGGCGTAATTAAAAATCCATCTTTTTTAGAGTTATCCGCTAGTTCTCCAAGTTCATCCCAGCAAAGCATTGCCTCAGATAATCCTCCTGTAGAATCTTTGGTAGAAACAGGACAATTCCTTTTAAATAATGTTCAACAATCTACTCCTACAAATAGTGGAAGTAGCAGTAATATCCCTTCACAACCATCAACTCCTATATCACCAGTTATTAAACCGCCAGATAATACGCCCAAACCACCTGACAATACGCCCAAACCGCCAGATAATACGCCCAAACCACCGGATGATACACCCAAGCCACCTGATAATACGCCCAAGCCACCTGATAATACGCCCAAACCACCTGACAATACACCCAAGCCACCTGATGATACACCTAAACTACCCGATGATACACCCAAGCCACCTGATGATACACCTAAACCGCCTGATGATACGCCCAAGCCACCACCAGAATATCCAGCCCCATAGATTCTAAGAATTAAGTAAGGATTCAGAACACAGAACACAGAAGTCAGAATTAATCAGTGATAATTCTGACTTCTGACTGCTAACTCCTGAATTCTGCTATGAGTTTGCTTATAGTTCCAAACAACCAAGAAGTATATCAAGCTCATTTTTTTGCTTTCTACTAGCGGCTGGTTACATAACTATTCCAAATTGGCGTTGAATCACTTTGCAATACATATATCTTCACGGTTTTGCTTCCGGGACTAAATCTGCCAAAGCCCAAGCTATAGGCGATCGCTTTGCTAAAATTCAAACACAGCTAAAAATTCCTGACCTGAATGCAGGTAACTTTACCCAGTTAACAATTACGCGGCAAATCAATCAAGTCGCCGCAGAATTTATCAATCATTCTGCACCAGTCACCTTAATTGGCTCAAGTTTAGGTGGTTTAGTAGCTGCACATTTAGGACAGCAATACCCACAGGTGCAACGTTTAATTTTATTAGCACCAGCTTTTGGTTTTTTATCTCATTGGTTGCCAAAATTAGGAGATGACACAGTTAAGCGTTGGCAAAACGAAAAATATCTCACGGTATACCATTATGGAGAAGCGCGATCGCTACCACTAAGCTACGATTTTGTCATAGATGCACAGAAATACCAAGAAAATTTGTTGCAACGTCCGATTCCAACGCTGATTTTACACGGCATAGAAGATGATGTTATCCCAATTACTGCTAGCCGAGATTTTGCGAAAACGCGTCCTTTGGTAAAATTAATCACGCTTGAAAGCGATCATGCTTTAGCAAATGTCACCACCGAAATTTGGCAAGAAATTTGCCTCTTTTGTCAGTTACCGTAACGCGGTAAAATATGAAACTCTCCCATAATTAAATAATATAGTCAGCAAAATCAAAGGAATAAAGAACAGTCTTTCTCCAAATTCTGTGATATTTTCCTGGCTTAATCTTCATTTTGACTATTAACTATTGCTAACAATTATGCTTCCTTTTATCCGGTCAGATTTAGCCCAATTTACTGCATACAAACCCCACCCCAGCAGTAATACATCTGAACCAGTCGCTACCCAATTTGATCGGCTGGATACAAATGAAAGTCCCTATGACTTACCACCTGAATTAAAAGAAAAGCTAGCCTGGACATATCAGCAAGTTATTGAAAGCAATCGCTATCCTGATGGCGGACACCAGCAACTTAAAGAAACCATTGCTGAATACGTCAACGATTCAGCTAATTTATCTCAACCATTGTTTACTGCTGCTAATATTTCGGTTGGTAATGGTTCTGATGAACTAATTCGCTCTTTATTAATCGCCACCTGTCTGGGAGGAGAAGGTTCAATCTTAGTCGCTAATCCCACTTTTTCTATGTACGGGATTTTAGCTCAAACCTTGGGCATTCCAGTTGTAACTGTAGGTAGAGACAAAACAAATTTTGCCATTGACTTACAAGCTGCACAATCAGCCATAGCAAATACTCAAAACCCCCCAATCAGGGTAGTTTTTGTTGTTCATCCCAACTCGCCAACAGCAAATAAACTAACTGCTGCTGAGTTGACATGGCTAAGAAGTTTATCAGAACAGATTTTAGTAGTAATTGATGAAGCTTACTTTGAATTTAGCCAAGATACCTTAGTTGCTGAATTGGCACAACGCCCCAATTGGATTATCTTACGCACCTTTTCTAAAGCTTTTCGTTTAGCCGCTTTGCGCGTAGGTTATGCTGTTGCTCATCCAGAAGCGATCGCAATTTTAGAAAAAGTTCGCTTACCCTACAATCTGCCTAGCTTTTCCCTAGCAGCCGCTCAGATAGCTTTGCAAAATCGTCAACTTTTACTCAGCACAATTGAACTTACACTTAACGAACGAGATCAACTCATCACCGCTTTATCTCAACATCCAGCACTACAAATTACCCAAAGTGCGGCTAATTTTCTTTATTTACGCCTTCAACCAAATACCTTTGATTCTCCAGATACTATTTTAAAAATCTTACACCAAAAACTGACAAGTTCTGGCACACTTGTACGACTGCTCAAAGAAGGATTACGAATTACAGTTGGCACACCAGCAGAAAATCTTCGTACCTTGGAGCGACTAAAAGCTGCTATAGCCAGCCTGAAATCTTAACTATTAAACCTAGTAATTAAATCTACTATCTGCTTCGCCACCCAAACGGCGTACTATACTTACAGTTTGTGGTAGTACGCCTACTAACAAAGCAAAAGCTGTGTCAGGCAGATTAGCTACCACCTCTTGCGGAAAATACTGCTCAAACTGATCTAAAATTTTTTGTACACGTTGCTGTGCAATTGCGTTTTCAGTAATTTGCTTAATTAACCGAATCCATTGTCGCCTAATTAAATAAGCTTTTTGGCGCTCTTCATAGGATTCAGGAGTTAATAAAGATAAATTACCAATTGGTAAAGCTATTTGACAATCACTATCGTAATCTCCACCAACAGCAGCCCCAGGCCCAGCAAATTCTGCATGGTACTGCTTAAAAAGAATTAATCCATTTCGCTTTCGACTATTGACAACAAAAACCTTACCACTGTGCAGAAGTTTCAGGATATCCGAGCCGCACGATTGCTCAGTTCCATCTAGCATTGCAAAATGGTCAAGAAAACTAGTGTCTGAGTAATAAGTTGATACCATAGCAGTTTGATAGCGCAGTCGCTTTTCGCTATCCATGTTTTCTACAAATTTTGAATAATTTAGTATTTGTCTGCACTTCCAGCGGTAACTTTGGGTTGAATTAAATCAGATTATGGGAACTTTTTATTATTAATATTGTTTGTTAATTGATTTGTGCAAAAGAATTGTTCAGATACTAATTAGAAATTATGTGATCATATTTTATGAGATTTAGTTACTTTTGTCTGTAAACTCTGAAAGAAAAAATTAAAGTTTTTATAAAGATGAATAAAATGAATACAAAGTTATTATGAGGTCATTTTTTGTCATTCAACGTAATTTCACTGATGACTTGATCCTAAGCTATATTTTATATTTGAAAATTTTTGCATTTTAAATTTTAAATAAAGTAAATGTGAATTATCTTTCTTTAAAAACAAAATATATTTGAATATATTGATATCTTGGGCTACTTTTCTGCTTAAAATGTCTGTATATGGAAAAATATATCTCACAGATGAGCTAAACTCGAAGCTTCCTATCTACCTGGCAACATCTCCTCCACAATGCTTATGCCTATAGTTGCTACTGTGTTAGATAGTTAGATATTTTGATGTTTACCACACAATCAGTTGATAGAAATTGAAAATCTAGCTGAGTTGAGCATCCAAAAATTATATTCAACCTGTTTAATATTGTAAGTCAAGAACTATCTTTCAATCTGATTTGATTTTAGGACTGACTCTAAAAGGCAAAGACTAAGGAACAGAAAGGGGACTCAGTTTTTTTCAGAAATACCAGAGGAATTTTATCTTCAAGTTTACACTTAAACAATTAAGTGCTGATCAGAAATCAAAGTCAACTTGTCTAAAAAACTAATTATTTTTATAGTTATGAAATAATATTTCAATTTTCTGATAGTCGCAAAGTTGCTGGTAGCTTGTCAAAATAGCACAGACAAAGATTTAGCTGATTGACTCAACACTTAAGTGCTTGTGCAAGAATAGCTGACGAGGGCTTTTAATAAAAAATAAGTTCCAATTGTAATCTACCTTGTGCATTCGATAGCCTAATTTACAATAAAGCTGTCTTGCCTGATGATTATCTTCCAAAACATGGAGATATAAGTCTTGATAACCCCATTCCCGGCAGATATCTTCGCAACTAGTCAGTAATTTTGAAGCCACGCCATGCCGTCGATATTTATGAGCAACCGCTAAATTAGACAGATATGGAAAGCTTTTACCGCTTTGTTTCCAAGAATCATGGAAACGCAAACCCAATTCGACAGTTCCCACAACATTATTCACGCCAGGCGTAGAAGTATCAACTGCCACTAAACAAATATGATGCGGTGCAGACGATGACAAACGCTGCCGAAAATCTTCATAAATGCCCAAACGTAACAACGGAAAAGCCCAACCCCAAAAACCTGTTTGAGAGTGGAAGCTTTCAGCAATAATTTGAGAAATACCAGTCAAATCAGCAGGTGTCGCTGCACGAATATGAAATTGTTTGGCAGCTTGATTCGTGGCAGATGTGATTGGTTGTTGGTGATATGAGTCAAAAAACCAGGATGTCAAGGTGAGTTTAGTATTGATTGCATTTAACAAAAATCTTCTCAAATATCCTAAAACACCGTTTGCTACTGTCAATACAATTATTTTTATATACTTTAAGTTTCCAGAATCATTTAGGTGTTTTAGTCTCTATCTGTAAGTAAATAACACACTCAGCACCGTTTTGCAGAAGAAGTCATATCAATCGTCACAACTAACTATATTTGATAGATTGACATAGAAAGCTAACACAGATGGGGATAAGTTGACAGTAAAATTGAGTCCACAACAATGATATTAGCAGCTTGAGTAATCACGAGAACAAGTATATCAAAACACTTAACTAAGTATTTTCCCTATGGTTACTCAGCAAAATAACTTTTAGCTTGAGGTTGATCGGTTTGTAGTTAGCAAATGACCTGAGCTAAGTACATACGGAGTCTGCCAAAAACAAAAAAATGCAATTTTAACCATACTACTTGTACAAGTGATGGTTATGATTGCTAAATTGGAGAGAAATGATGGTCTAATAGTATACTTTGCTTTTAAAGCCCGTTGTTGTGACATGGCTCACTCCACTCAGACAAAGATAAATAAAATTTACTGGCAAATGTTAGTACAACGCTTACGAGGGGCAAACTTAATATGCAGCTTCAGCAGGTTTTTTCAACTCTTGGGGAATGCTGTGTATAGTATTGTAAAAACTTCACTGGAGGTGAGAAAGTACTTGGCAAGCATCAGCTATGTCACTAACGAACTAACTGTACAACTGATTGTGCTGTATCAGAGCAAGCAATCAACATTCCCAAAAATTGAGGCTAATTACTTTGAGTAACATCTCTTACACTCAGCAGTCATATAGCCAAACAGCCCCATTGGTGAAAATGCTCTGCTCTTACCTGACTCAGAAAACTTTCTCTTTGATCGGATTATTCTTTATCCAACTGCCGTTGCAGCAGGAAAGCGGTGCATGAAATCTCAAGTAAACAGTAAGCCTAAAATTTTGGTTGTTGACGACGAGCCAGACAACCTTGATTTGCTTTACCGCACCTTCTATCGAGATTACAAGGTGCTGAGGGCAACCTCTGGGCCTGCGGCGCTGGATCTGCTGGCACAAGAAGGAGAAATCGCAGTTATCATCTCCGATCAGCGAATGCCAATCATGAGTGGTACCGAATTTTTAAGTTTGACCGCCACTCAATATCCTGATATTATCCGGATCATTTTAACTGGCTACACTGATGTCGAAGATTTAGTAGAAGCAATTAACGCTGGTAAAGTATTTAAATATGTAACTAAACCCTGGGAAGCAGAGGAACTCAAAGCAGTTGTCCGTCAAGCTTTAGATACCCACAACGTTCTTAAAGCTCGTACCCGCGAACTCACTCGCACACTTCGCCAGGAATCGCTGCTGAATACTGTTACAAATACGATTCGCAGTGCTTTAGACTATCGGCAAATTCTCCAGGCAATTGTCGATACAGTTGGTCATATGTTGGAGGTGGATGTATGCTTATTACGTCCATTTCAAGATGGACAATTAAATAATGAAGGATTTATTTATCAAAAAGCTGTTGTTGCCAGTGATGAGAGTAATGACGTAGTTTTTCCCATACCAGCATCATCGCTCTTATCCCATACAGTCTGGGAAACCCATGAAGTTCAAGTAATTTATGATGTTGCTAGTGATGAACGAATTCAAGGGGATAATCCAGAATTAGAGCAGCGAATTGCCGCTTTTGTGACGGCAAATATTTGCTCTAGTTTGGTTGTGCCGTTGATCTGTCAACAAGAATTGTTGGCGGTGTTAGCATTACATCAGTGTTCTCAACCCCGCTTTTGGGCGACAGAAGAAGTACAACTAGTGTCGATGGTAGCTGATCAAGCAGCTTTAGCTTTGTCTCAAGCTTATGCTTATGAGCAAGTACGTGCTTTAGCTAAACGAGAAGCTTTAATTAATACAATTACTACGGCAATTCGCTCTAGCTTAGATCCACAAGATATTTTTGCTGCTATTACTCACAAATTAGGTCAAGCACTGCAAGTTGATGGCTGTGTACTGTCTTTATGGACAGAAGAAGATGAGTTTGTCCATTGTGTGGGTTTATATGATAGTTCTCAACATTCTGAGTCTGCACTCAAGCAAACAAAAAGTCATATATTAAATAATAATTCTCAACAATTATCTCAATCTCAAGCCCCTATCCAAGAAAACCCCCTTCTCCAAGAAATTTTGCGAACACAGGAACCTGTTTTAGTTTCTAAGTCCAATATTTCGACTTTGGAATTGCGGGGGTTTGATTTACCGGGGAAACAGCCAGCACGATCGCTGATGGTTGTACCTTTGTTGGCTGATGGTAAATGTATTGGTAGTATTACGCTGCGCGAAGGTTCCAAAGTTCGCCAGTGGTTATCATCTGATATTGAACTAGCTAAAGCAGTAGCAGCACAAGCAGCGATCGCAGTACAGCAATCCCGTTTGTACCAAAAAACCCGCGAACAAGCCGAACGCTTATTAGAACTAGATAAACAAAAAACTGAATTTTTCCAGAATATTTCTCACGAATTCCGTACTCCTATTACCTTAATTCAAGGGCCACTAGAATCAGCAGTGGCGACGGGTGAAGGTTTATCCTACGAACAAAGTGCGATCGCTTTACGCAATTCTCGCCGTTTGTTGCGCTTAGTCAACCAATTGCTAGATTTACAACGCCTAGATGCGGGACGAATGCAACCGAGTTTTCGTCCTTGTGATGTGTTGGAATTTGTCAGCCAAATTGTGGAGTCATTTCGTCCCTACTGTGAGAAAAAACGACTACATTTAGTTACTAACTTTAGTGAGTGTCCCAAAATTTATTTGGATATGGAAAAATTTGACAAGGTGGTTTACAACCTCCTGTCAAATGCTATGAAGTTTACACCAGAAGATGGCACAATTAGTGTCACCTTGGAAGCTCAAGGCGATCGCTGTATTCTCCAAGTCACAGATACTGGAATTGGCATTGTTCAAGAACAAATTCCCCTGTTATTTGAGCGTTTTCGCCAAGCTGAAGGTTCAGAAAACCGTTCTTATGAAGGTAGCGGACTTGGGTTAGCCTTAGTCAAAGAATTGGTAGAATTACATGGCGGTCAAGTAACTGTAGATTCAGTATACGGTCAAGGAACTACCTTTACTTTGGCTTTGGTGACAGGCAATGCTCACCTCCCAGTAAACCAAGTTTTAGAAACCCCTGCTGAACTAAACACTAGTCGCGCTAGTGTAGAATTAGCTGATTTAGAATTGATCGAAGCGGCTACAGACAAGCTTGAACATATGACAAGCAACTCATTACCCGTTTCTGAAGTTCACAACTCAGCAAATCACAACGGCAAAAGTTTACTTTCGGCAGAGTCGCCTAACTCGCAGACTTCTCATCACTCCATATTAGTCGTAGACGATAATCCAGATTTACGGACTTACGTATCAGATATTCTGCGCCGCAACGGCTATCAAGTTCATACAGCGCGTAATGGTTATGAAGGGTTTGGTGTCGCCCAAGAAATTTCCCCTAGCTTGATAGTTACTGATTTAATGATGCCTTTGGTGACTGGATTAGAGATGATTCGGATGATTCGCTCTGAACAAAAGCTCAAAGGAATTCCCATCATCCTACTTACAGCGAAAGTTGACGAAGAAACCCGCATCGAAAGTACAGAATATGGTGCAGATGCTTATTTAGCTAAACCATTTAACGACCGGGAACTTCTGGCAGAGGTGAGAAATCTTTTAGCCTTGAAGGAAAATGAACGACGGGTTTTGGAACTCAATACTTATTTGACAGAATCAGTTCTCAAACGCTTTTTACCAAATGTTTTGGTGCAGAAAGCCGCAACAGGTGATTTAACCCTGGATTTACGCCCAGAACCGCGCTTGATTACGGTTTTGTTTAGTGACATCGTGGGTTTTACTCAGTTAGCCAACACTTTAAGATCCCGACGAGTGGCAGAGTTGCTGAATGAGTATTTAGAGTGCATGACCAAGGTTGTGTTTGACAATGGCGGTACAGTTGATAAGTTTATGGGAGATGCCATCTTAGCTTTATATGGAGCGCCAGAAGAACTGACTCCGAACGAACAGGTGCGTCGCGCTGTGAATACAGCCAGAGGAATGCATCGCGCACTGTCGGATTTAAACCAGCGTTGGCGAGACCAAGGTATATTTGAAAACGATGGGCGTTCCGGCGTACAGTTCCGTTGCGGTATTCACCAAGGAACGGCAGTTGTGGGAATGTTTGGTAGTTCAGAACGGGCTGATTATACTGCGATCGGGCCGAGCGTGAATATTGCTGCTAGATTACAAGCTGCGGCTGTGCCTGGTACAATCCTGGTTTCTGCGGCTGTGGCAGATTATTTGCAAGATGAAGAAATTACAAAAGGCAGTCCGCTAAAACTCAAAGGCGTGGATGAAACAGTTTTAACTTTTGCGGTTTCGTCAGAAGTAGTGGTTAATCGCTAAGATCCAAAAAGAGTCTTAAGAATTGCTAAAGACTCTGAATAATATTTGGCTTTGCTGATATGACATCCCCTGTTGCAGAAAAAACTCATATTCCATCCAAAGCTTGGAGGCGACATACTGATCCTCCAAGTTTATGGATTTTTGTAGCAGTGAGTTCTGTTTCTCTGCATCTATTGGTGTTTTGGCTGATGCGATCTTCTAATGTATTTGGATTGTGGTTTCCCCAAGAAAGTCAATCTGTAGTTCCCATTGATTTAATTGAAATTGCTCCCTCAGTAAAATCTACAAGCGAACCAAAATTATCTCCAACAACAGCCGTACCAAAAGTAAAACAGTCTGAATCAGCAAATACAGCAACAAAACTACAAACCACACCCAAAAATCAAGATGCTGATACTACCAGCATCCTGAAGAAACAAGAAATTTTTGCTCAAGCACAAACCAAAGCAGTTGTCAAAAAAACAGCCCCACAACCTAAACCCACTGCAAGCACCCAACCAAAACCTAGTTTTACCCCTAAATTTACTCAGTCCACGCCGACACCAACAGCAACACCAAAAATACCAGTAGGTAATTTACCTTGGAATCGGCGCCAAGAAATTGTTTTAGGAAAAGGCAAGCCACTACCAAGTGGTATTCCTTCAGCACAATCCACGAATAACAGTTCGCCTGATTCAATCAAAAATGAACCTAAAAGTCCTGGAAGGATAGCCTCAAGTACACCTGCATCAAAAAACCCGAATACTTCAGCTAGCAATAACTCAAACTTGCCAAGGGAAAAGATTCCTCAAAATCCTACCAGCAAAGCTTCACCTACTCCAACAGAAAATAGTCCTCAACCACCAACTGATAATAATTCCAATACTTCTGAGCAAACTGGCTCAATAGCAACTATCATACCTTTATCTGCAATTGAAGCGCAAAAATACAGCCAAGATTTATCTGCTGTGTCAGCCCAATACCAGGGAAGCAAAACTAAGGAATTGGCATCATCTTTTATTCCTGGGGATGGTGGTATTGTCCCTGCAAAACTCATAGCTAGCTTAGTAATTGATGACAAGGGTAATTTTCAAAAGGCTGTAGTCATCCAAATAGAACCGAAGGAATTAAAAAGCGAAAAAATGAATTACGAGCAAGTAATCAATGATATGTTCAAAAATGAGCAGTTTACCGCCGCCTATAATCAAGATGGTAGCAAGCCAGAATTCAGCAATTTATTTGTCAGGATTGTTATTAACCCTAAAATTTAATTAGGTACTTGAATTTTATGAAAAATAGTGTTAAATTTGTATAATCAAATTTTTGCGGGCGTAGTTTAGTGGTAAAACTATAGCCTTCCAAGCTATTAATGCGGGTTCGATTCCCGCCGCCCGCTTAACATCAAAAACCCTTGTGAGTTAAGACTTACAAGGGTTTTTGTATTTACAGGATAGCTTGTTTATAGTATTTTTATACTAAAAGTCTAAGATGATTTGGGGTAGTTTAGGGTAAATTGGGTGTAAAGTTAGCATACAAGAGTACTACTGATTGCGCAACCTTTGGTGATCGCAATTATAAATACTTGTGTTAGCCAATAAATTCACTGGCTTGGTTCTGGAATTCATTCATGGCAAGGGAATGCGATCGCAAAGCAGCTTTGAACTATCTTTGTCTGAAAATTCGCGGACAATATCTCGGTTTTGAGCTTATTGAGAATATGGGAGAATTGACAAGAAGGCAAAAGATACTCAAACAAGCCACGTTGTATTGATGCGATCGCTTATCATTTTCCAAATAGATATGAGTAATGTAGAGATTTTTATCAGCCCTACACTCTTAAAATCTTGTACTGTAAATAATTATCTGCGATTACGACATTGTAACGGATAGCGATTACCTCGCCATGTTGTCCAACCATCGGCAATTCTGGTACGACTGTTATATCTGAGATACCAATTATCTGGCTCTGCACCTAAATAACGAATACCTAAATCTTGTCTGCGGCTGCTAGAAAAACGTTTTTCTAAAGGAACCCACGGACTACCATTATCACTAAATCGCCCGACAAGTTTCACACCAGAACTAGTAGAGCATACATTCCCATCACAACTAGTTTGGGGGTCATCTACTACTTTCCACTGCATTTTGGCAGGTCTACCGTCGATATTACAATCCCACAAACCAAAGAACCACTCACCAGCAATTTGACTTGCTTTAGCATGATGAGATACTAATACTAAACTGGCAGGAACAATTGCCAAACCCAAAAGCCATTTTGTGACGTTTTTCATAATCTTTATCAATACCTATGTGTATTTCTATTGACTCATAGGTATGACCTTTGAGATTTATGCAACTAATTAAGACATGGTTAATATTTTTGAGAGTAGGTTATGGGGGACAGAGTTAAATACTATTAGCGAAATCATACGCACCTCCACGTTCTAAGGCGCGTTTATAAGCAGGACGTGTATGAATGCGTTCAACAAATTGCTGAATTTTTGGTCGGCTGGCAATTAATTCGGCTTGCATCGCCACTAGTTCTAGGGGAAAGCTCATTTGAATATCAGCTGCTGTGAATTCTTCCCCGACAAACCATGTACTTTTAGCAAGTTCGGTTTCTATATAATCAAAATGCAGCTTAATTTGCGGCGCGATAAATGCGTCGTTGGCGCGGTTCTCTGCTGTACTAAAACTGTTGAAAATGAGATTCATCACCAAAGGTGGCATTGCTGAACCTTCCGCATAATGCAGCCAATAGGTGTAGCGCAAACGCTCTGGTGTACCAGCTGGTGGAATTAATCTACCATTACCGTAACGTTCGACTATGTATTCGATAATTGCGCCTGACTCAGCAATAGTTTCTCCGTCATCTGTAATTACGGGTGATTTGCCGAGTGGATGAACTGCTCGTAATGATTCTGGGGCGAGCATTGTGTTTTGGTCGCGTTCATAGAACTTGATATCATATCCGAGGTCTAGTTCTTCCAATAGCCACAATACTCGCTGCGATCGCGAGTTGTTAAGATGATGAACAACAATCATAATAAGTAATTTGCCTAAATAGAGCGTTCAATAATGGGTGTGGGGTGTGGGGTGTAGGGGAAGACATAGACCCCAACACCCTGTTTTTGACAAATGACAATTGACCAATACCCAACTTCAAGCTTGCTTCACTTCTTCATACCAAATGCCAACTTTTTCAAAAGCCGCGTAAGCTAGTTTCAAAAAATGCACTATTCTCTGTTTACTGAGGATGCCAAATTCTTTATATTCTCGTGCTTCTGAGAAGGTCATACGAGTTTGGTCAATGATATTTCTTTCTCTATAGGCCAACTTCGGAAAATCTACAACCTGAACGTTATATTTCTGCACTAACTGTTGCATATTGGGGTCAGAATCAACGTGTTCCCAATCGTCGCACAGTCCACAATTTCTCACTAAAACATGGGGTACTCTGTCGCCGTAGCTGTTAATTGATTGCACAAATAAATTTAAGCTATCGTAGCCGCCTGTTGTCACAAACCACTTACAAAAACTCACACCTTCAGCTGTTCCTAGTTCAATTAACTGGTTTTTTTCAATCCAGTTTTTCACAGCACGATGACTTTGGGCGGCAAGATTGACAATTACTGGCTTAGACATTGCCATTTCAAAGATTCTATCGGCTTTATCGGCTTGGCGTTCATCTTCTGTAAACACAGCATACTGACACATACCTTTATACACACCAGCCACATCAGGATTAGACCTATCTGTTTCTATGGGGACAAAGGGAATTTTTTTATCTAGACAATATTGAATCATTGTCCGGGTGACTAAAGATTTTCCGACTCCACCCTTTTCACCATCTATTAAATGAATCGTTGGCATAATAGCTACCCCTAATATTTAAAATATCGTTATGTCCTTGAAGACGCTCAAAATTGAAATCATCCTATCATCACAGGTTGATACTTAGTGACGTTTAAGCATATTAGTTTTGGTTGGTAGAGGGCGTAATACTGAAGCAATCATAATTTGTTTTCTCAACTACTTAGGGCGGGGAATGGGGAGTAGGGAGTGGGAAAGAGATTTTTTTAGTAGCAGTTTCAGTTTTTCGGTGCTATCGTAAGAATCCTAGCTGAGTTCACAATCAATTTAGTAGTTTGTAGCATTTGGGAATTATCGCTCAATAGCGTGATAAATTGCGCGCTCTCCCGGGAATTTTTGCCTATGACTTACGTCTAAAAAATCTTACTGTAACTAATTTAACTTGGACAAAATCTACATAAAAATACAGAGAATTATTGTATCTATTAATATCGTTTTAATTGCAAAATTGTAATATTAAGCAACCAATTCTGAGGGATAAGTCTACAATTTTGATGGTAGCTTCTATAACTAAACTGTGTAAAAATAAGCAGCTACCTCAAGCTATTTTAAAAACGGGGGTCAGGCAATGGCTATCGCCACCATCAATCCCGCCACTGGGGAGACGCTCAAAACCTTTGAGCCACTCAACGATACAGAAATTGCCACTAAACTAGATTTGGCAGATCAAGCTTTTGCACAATACCGCAAGACCAGTTTCGCCCAGAGAGCGCAATGGTTACACAAAGCAGCACAAATTTTAGAGGAAGAAAAGGCTGACTTCGCTAAAATCATGACGCTGGAAATGGGTAAACCATATAAAGCGGCTATCTCTGAAGTAGAAAAATGTGCGGCTGTTTGCCACTATTATGCAGAACACGCCGCCGAATTTTTGGCTGATGTGGAAGTAAAAACTGATGCTAGCCATAGTTTTGTCCGCTATCAGCCATTGGGTATCATTTTGGCAGTAATGCCGTGGAATTTCCCTTTTTGGCAAGTGTTTCGCTTTGCTGCACCTGCACTCATGGCGGGTAATGTAGGTTTACTTAAACACGCCTCTAATGTGCCACAATCTGCTTTAGCAATTGAAGCGATTATCAGCCGGGCGGGTTTTCCTGAAGGTGTATTTCAAACATTATTAATAGGTGCGGCGAAAGTAGCCGATTTAATCGCTGATGACCGGGTAAAAGCCGCTACCTTAACAGGAAGCGAACCAGCCGGTGCATCTTTAGCCGCCGCCGCCGGGAAACATATTAAAAAAACTGTGCTGGAATTGGGGGGAAGTGACCCGTTTATTGTGTTAGCCAGTGCGGATATAGAAGTTGCCGCCGCAACAGCAACCGCCGCCAGAATGCTGAATAACGGACAATCTTGTATTGCCGCCAAACGGTTTATTGTGGAAGAAGCGATCGCTGATAAATTCGAGAAGTTGCTATTAGATAAATTCAATGCACTGAAAATCGGTGACCCTATGCAGCTAGACACCGATTTAGGGCCACTAGCAACCCCAGATATTCTGCAAGATTTAGATCAACAAGTGCAAGTTGCTCAAAAAAGTGGTGGTAAAGTCTTGACCGGTGGGTATCCTATATCAGACCGGATAGGGAACTACTATCCAGCAACCATCATCACTGATATTCCTCCTGACGCGCCCATTGCCCAGGAAGAATTTTTTGGCCCGGTAGCCTTATTATTCCGAGTGCCAAATATTGATGCTGCAATTAAACTGGCAAACGCCATACCCTTTGGTTTAGGTGCTAGTGCTTGGACAAATAACGACCAAGAACGCACACGCTTAATTGCAGAAATTGAAGCAGGCGCAGTATTTATCAACGGTTTAGTTAAATCTGACCCCCGCCTACCTTTTGGCGGCATTAAACGTTCTGGGTATGGCCGTGAATTAAGCATTCAAGGCATACAAGAGTTTGTCAATGTTAAAACTGTTTGGGTGAAGTGATTGGGAAAGTATGAAATCTGAAGTCTGAAGTCTGAAGTCTGAAATCAGACTTCGTACTTCAGGAAAAGTTCATTCCCTACTTTGTGCATCGCTATTGAGGAAATTAAAATGAATACAGCAGAATTATTAGTAAAGTGTTTAGAAAATGAAGGTGTAGAGTATGTTTTTGGCCTTCCTGGTGAAGAAAATTTACATGTTTTAGAAGCATTAAAACATTCTTCAATTAAATTTATTACGACTCGGCACGAACAAGGCGCGGCTTTTATGGCTGATGTCTATGGACGTTTGACAGGTAAAGCGGGGGTTTGTCTTTCCACCCTTGGCCCTGGGGCAACAAATCTGATGACTGGTGTAGCGGATGCCAATTTAGATGGCGCGCCCTTGGTCGCAATTACTGGGCAAGTGGGAACCGATAGAATGCACATTGAATCCCATCAATATTTAGATTTGGTGGCGATGTTTGCGCCTGTAACTAAGTGGAATAAGCAGATTGTTAGACCTAGTATTACACCAGAAGTAGTGAGAAAAGCATTCAAGCGATCGCAAACCGAAAAACCCGGCGCAGTGCATATAGATTTACCGGAAAATATCGCTGCGATGCCTGTGGAAGGTAAGCCTTTGCAGCGCGATAAAATTGAAAAAACTTATGCTTCTTTTGCTAGTATTCGGGCAGCCGCAGCCATGATTTCTCAAGCGGTGAATCCCTTAATATTAGTTGGGAATGGTGCAATTCGCGGTCAAGCTAGTGATGCGGTGACGCAATTTGCTACCCAAATGAATATACCTGTTGCTAATACATTCATGGGTAAAGGTGTTATTCCTTATACTCATCCCTTAGCTTTATGGTCAGTGGGATTACAGCAAAGAGACTTTATTACTTGCGGTTTTGATAATACAGATTTAGTAATTGCGATCGGCTATGATTTAATTGAATTTTCGCCCAAAAAATGGAATCCTGACGGTAAAATTCCCATTGTACATATTAGTACATCGGCAGCAGAAATTGATAGTAGTTATGTTTGTAATGTAGAAGTCATCGGCGATATTTCCGACTCTTTGTTTGAAATATTAAAAGTAGCAGACCGCCAAGGTAAACCTAATCCTTATGCTATTAGTTTACGTGGTGAAATTCGCGCCGATTACGAACAATATTCTAACGATGATGGCTATCCGATTAAACCGCAAAAATTAATTTATGACTTGCGGCAAGTCATGGGGCCAGATGATGTTGTGATTTCCGATGTTGGCGCACATAAAATGTGGATGGCGCGTCATTATCATTGCCACAGTCCCAATACTTGCATCATTTCTAACGGCTTTGCTGCAATGGGTATTGCTATTCCTGGTGCTTTAGCCGCCAAACTTGTTTATCCCAACCGCAAAATTGTCGCCGTAACGGGTGATGGTGGTTTTATGATGAATTGCCAAGAATTAGAAACCGCCTTGCGTGTGGGTACTCCCTTTGTCACCTTAATCTTTAATGATGGTGGCTATGGCTTAATTGAATGGAAACAAGAAAATCAATTTGGTAAAGGTAATTCCGCCTTCGTCCATTTTGGTAATCCTGATTTTGTGAAGTTAGCCGAAAGCATGGGTTTAAAAGGTTATCGAGTCGAATCTAGTCTTGATTTAATCCCCATACTCAAAGAAGCCTTAGCCCAAGATGTCCCCGCAGTCATCGATTGCCCTGTAGACTACAGAGAAAATCGCCGCTTTACCCTCAAAGCTGGCGAGTTAAATTGTGCTTTGTAGGTAGTTGAAAGTGCTGAGTGCTGAGTGCTGAGTGCTGAGTGCTGAGTGCTGAGTGCTGAGTACTGAGTGCTGAGTGCTGAGTGCTGAGTGCTGAGTACTGAGTGCTGAGTGCTGAGTGCTGAGTGCTGAGTACTGAGTGCTGAGTGCTGAGTAATAATACTCTCTAGTCCCTGGTGTCTCAGGGTTTAAGGTGTAGGGTTAATGTTTTTTCAACACCTACACCCCTACACCCCTGAACCCTTTTTTAAGGTGTGGGGTTAATGGTTTTTCAACACCTACACCCCTACACCCATATACACCTGAACCCTTCCTCATGACTTCCTGTCTTGATAATCTTCAGAAGACATGGGATCTAATTCCCAACGACTATCGTCACGTTCTTCTAGAATATCGTTGGTACGGAGGAAAGAGCGATCGTCCATTTCTAAACCGACAGATGCTTCCATTTCTTCTGTAACATCTTGCTCAGGTATGGCTACAGTACCGCCGACAGCTTCATCACCTACGGTATCTTGCCAGTAAGTATCAACATCACCACTCCTGAGTGCAGGACTATCAGGAAACTCTGGGGTTGTGGTGTCTAGCGATCGCTCACCAATATTATACCCTGGCAAGTCTTTGACACCTGTGCCGTAAGATTCGGTAATTTCCTGCGGCAAATCTTCAGGATTAATTTCTTGATGATGATTTTTTTCTGCCATATAGTCTCAGCCTTTTCTGCATTCTCACAATAACGTTTTTATGGCTTAAGTTTGTCTGACTTAGGATGTATAGCTGTTGCAAAATAGGTTAGATCCTATTAACAGCTAAATGATAAAAATAATCATACGTTTAACCTTTTGCTTCCTGCATCCTGCCTTTTGTCTTTTGCCATACAACTTTAGAAATAAAAAAATATATCCCCTAAGAACGAAGTTATAAAAAATATTCCAGCCTAACCTTGTAAGTGTAAATTCAAGGTCAAGCCACTTGTAGTTGAACCATACTAATTATGAGTAGGAAGAACTCAACCCACACAACAAAGCTGTTTAATCTTCAAGCTTCTTACTCATAATTTTTTTTATAAGCTGCACAAGTTATACATTGCTTATTAATCTACAAATTAAATTTACTTAGTCACATTATCGAAATAGGTAAATCCATGTCATATCAAAACAATCATTCGACCAAGAAAAAAGTTGCTATTCTCATTGAAAACGACGTAGAAGATGCAGAATTTACAATACCTTGTAATGGGTTAAAACAAGCGGGAATGGAGGTAGTTATCCTCGGCTCGCGGATGAATGAAAAATACAAAGGTAAACGCGGTAGAGTTTCTGTTCAAGCCGATGCTACAACCACAGAAGCACTTGCATCAGAATTTGATGCAGTGGTCATTCCTGGTGGTATGGCTCCTGATAAAATGCGCCGCAACCCCAATACAGTGCGCTTTGTCCAAGAAGCTATGCAACAAGGAAAACTCGTTGCCGCAGTTTGTCATGGGCCACAATTATTAATTGAAGGCGATTTGCTCAGAGACAGACGCGCCACTGGTTTTGTGGCTATCCGCCGCGACATGATCAATGCAGGTGCAAACTATCAAGATGAAGCATTGGTAGTTGATGGTAATTTAATTACATCCCGCGAACCTGGAGACTTAGCAATTTTCACTACCGCTATTCTCAATCGCTTAGGTTATGGCGGAAAAGATGTAGCACTTCCCGAAGAGACAGACACTAGTGCTGAATGGTGGAAAATTGCTGATGCTTGGGGTGGTTCTACAAAAGGCGAAATTGCTAGAGGTTTAAATACTGCTTTAAGTGGAGAGCGTTATTCTTTAGAAGCTCTAGAAAAGTATTACGAAAAAGAGTCTAATACCGAAGCACAAACAATCTTTCAACAGATAATCGCAAATAAACGGCGACACATTGAAATATTAGAAACTTGCCTCTCTAGATTAGGTGAAAAGCCTTCTTTTGCAGCCAATATTGCTAATCAATATGCCAAAGTTAAAACTGCTATGTCTGGTAGTGATGACATCTATCAAATCCGTTGCGCTTTAGGTGATTTGCAAACAGGTATTGGTGATATTGGTAATTTATCGGCAATGTTTACAGACCCAGTTGCAACCGCAGTTTTTAAAGAAATCTACCGCAATTTGTTGAGAGATGAACAACGCTTAGTAGAGCTATATCGCAAACAGTTAAGTGGTGAAGTGCAATCTCCTAAGCCCACAACAGGTGCGGCTGTATCTCAGTAATTCGTAGTTCGTAATTCGTAATTCATAAATGTAGAGCATCTAATTACGAATTACGAATTTAAAATCCAAAATTTAAAATCTAAAATAGTATGACTTCAACAGGCGATCGCGTCAATAAAAATCAGGGAGAAGCAAGTGATTTAGAGCGTTGGGCTTCTCTTATCGGCGGTGGAGCTATGGTACTCACGGGTTTAAGACAAGGTTCTTTGCGGGGTGCGTTAACTGCTTTAGCAGGTGGTGGTTTGATTTATCAAGGTGTCACTAAACAAAGCACAATCCAGCAAGCACAAGAAGCAGTGAACATGAATAAACCAATCAAAGTTGAAAAGACGGTAACAATTAATAAACCAGCCGAGGAACTTTACTGTTTTTGGCACAACTTTGAGCAGTTACCCACTTTTATGAAGCATCTCCAATCTGTCAAAGTGTACGACGCAAAACGTTCTCATTGGATTGCAAATGCTCCCTTGGGTAACAATGTCGAATGGGATGCAGAGATACTCGAAGATAGAGAAAACGAGTTTATCTCTTGGGCTTCTGTAGAAGGTGCAGATATTGATAACTCCGGCTTTGTCAGATTTAAAAAAGCCCCAGGCGAGCGAGGTACAGAAGTCAAAGTAGTTTTAGAATACAACATCCCCGGCGGCGGATTAACTGCGGCTCTCGCCAAGCTTTTCGGCGAAGAACCAGAACAGCAAATTGGTGATGACCTACGCCGCTTCAAAATGCTCATGGAAGCCGGAGAAATCGCCACTACTGAGGGTCAGCCAACAGGCCAAAGATGAAGAAGCAAATTCATAATTCACATTTCATACTTCATACTTCACACTTCATACTTTTATGAAAGCAGTCTGTTGGCAAGGTGCGAATCAAGTGCGGGTGGAATCAGTACCAGACCCGACGATTCTTAATCCCCGTGATGCAATTATTAAAATTACTTCCACAGCCATCTGTGGTTCGGATTTGCATATATATGGCGGCTATATCCCGACAGTCCAAAAAGGTGACATTATTGGTCACGAATTTATGGGGGAAGTCGTCGAAGTTGGTAGGGGAGTTAATAATTTAAAAATAGGCGATCGCGTTGTTGTTCCCTCTACAATTGGTTGTGGTAACTGTGCTTATTGCCAGCGTGATATGTGGTCGTTGTGCGATAATTCTAACCCTAACAGTTGGTTAGAAGAAAAGTTATTTGGCAATGTCACCTCAGCAATTTATGGCTACTCTCATTTATTAGGTGGCTATGCAGGCGCACAAGCTGAATATATCCGCGTCCCGTTTGCTGATGTGGGTGTTGTGAAAGTTCCGTCAGATATACCTGATGAAAAACTATTATTTATTTCCGACGCTATCCCGACTGGCTATATGGGAGCAGAACTCTGTGATATTCAGCCAGGGGATACAGTAGCGGTTTGGGGAAGCGGTGCAGTTGGACTGTTCGCCATGATTAGTGCCTATATGATGGGTGCAGAAAAAGTAATTGCGATAGACCGTTTCCTGGAACGCTTAGAAATGGCAAGAAAATATGCCAAAGCCGAAGTAATTAACTACGAAGAAGTTAATACTGGTGAAGCATTAAAAGAAATGACTGGCGGACGCGGCCCTGATGCTTGCATTGATGCAGTCGGTTTAGAAGCGCATGGTGTTGGTTTAGAGGACTTCTACGACCAAACAAAACAAAAGCTCAGATTAGAAACCGACCGTCCCCACGTATTAAGAGAAATGATGGTAGCCTGTCGTAAAGGCGGCACTCTGGCAATTATGGGTGTTTATGGTGGATTTGTAGACAAAATACCCTTGGGTGCTGCTTTTAATAAAGGTCTAACTTTCAGAATGGGACAAATGCACGGACAGAAATATATGCATTTGTTACTCCAGCAAATCTTGGATGGCAAACTAGATCCTTCCTTTGTGGTAACTCATCAACTACCACTAACAGAAGCGGCTCACGGTTATCACATTTTTCAACAGAAAAAAGATAACTGTGTCAAAGTCGTCCTCAAACCATGAATTGGCGAATAGCCATTCAGTTGGACACACAAATAAATAAAGCAAATGAGGTTATTTATGAAGCAAGTCATTTCTAACTTACGCAAAATTATGGTTGTTTTCTTAGTAGGATTTATGTTCTTACTAGGTCAAGCTTTTAGCTTTGTGAACGTAGCTCAAGCTGATGTCACAACCCCAGAAGGTATTTATTACAAAGGCGTACCAGAAGGACAAAACAACGGCATTCAAAACGATAACCAAGTGAGAAATGCTCAGTCTAAGTTGAAGGGTGCTGCTGATAGTATCCGCGAAAAGCTCAACTTAAATGAAGATACTCCCAAAGCTACAAAAGAGTTTCTTAACGATGCAAAAAGCAGAGTAGGCGATGCAGTTAGTGGGAATCAATCTTCTCAAGGTAGCAGAGAAGGTTATTACCACAATCCTCCTACCAAACAACTCAGAGATAGAGTTTAAGCAGAAGCAAAAGTAAAAAGGTAAAGGTAAAAAGATAGCCATTAGGGTGTGTTAGGTGAGTCTTTTCAATGTTTCACGAAAAAGATCATTAAAACCTAACACACCATTTTATATAAATGACAAAGGACTAAAAATTATGAAAGCAGTTTGCTGGCACGGAGCAAACGACGTGCGGGTAGAAACAGTTCCCGACCCAAAAATTCTTAACCCGCGTGATGCCATTATTAAAATTACTTCCACAGCAATTTGTGGTTCAGATTTGCATATTTATGATGGTTACATTCCTACCATGCAAAAAGGTGATATCCTTGGGCATGAATTCATGGGGGAAGTGGTAGAATTAGGTAGTGAAGTTAAGAATGTAAAAATAGGAGATCGCGTCGTCGTTCCCTTCACAATATCCTGCGGAAACTGTTTTTTCTGCCAGCGCGATTTATGGTCACTTTGTGATAACTCCAACCCAAATGCTTGGATGGTAGAACTGCAAATGGGTCACTCACCAGCAGGCTTATTTGGCTACTCACACTTATTTGGTGGTTACGCTGGTGGTCAAGCCGAGTATGCACGCGTACCCTTTGCAGATGTGGGTTTATTCAAAATTCCTGACCATCTGACAGACGAGCAAGTTCTATTTTTAACTGACATCTTCCCCACTGGTTACATGGCAGCAGAAAACTGCAACATCAAACCCGGCGATGTTGTGGCTATTTGGGGCTGCGGCCCAGTCGGACAATTTGCTATCAAAAGTGCTTATCTCCTGGGTGCAGAAAGGGTCATTGCCATAGACCGCATTCCCGAACGCCTGCAAATGGCCAAAGAACAAGGCAAAGCCGAAATCCTCAACTATGAAGAAGTAGATGTCGGCGAAGCACTCAAAGAAATGACAGGCGGAAGAGGCCCCGATGCTTGTATTGATGCAGTCGGTATGGAAGCACACGGCACAGATGCAATGGCTTTTTACGACAAAGTAAAACAAGCAGTCCGTCTAGAAACAGACCGTCCCACAGCATTACGCCAAGTAATTTTATCGGCGGGAAAAGGTGGTCACGTCTCTCTTGCAGGGGTTTATGGTGGCTTCCTCGACAAGATACCGATGGGTTCAGCAATGAACAAAGGTTTAACCTTCAAAATGGGACAAACCCACGTTCATAGATACTTAAAACCCTTACTCAATCATATTGAAAACGGCGACCTTGACCCTTCTTTTGTAATTACACACCAACTACCTTTAGAACAAGCACCCCACGGCTACGAAATTTTTAAACATAAAAAAGATAACTGTATCAAAGTTGTTCTCAAACCATAAAGTGGTGCATTAACTTATGACTGACACCAGCGTTAAAAAAGTCGATTCTAGCCATTCACCCAAAGGTCAAGATGGTCAGAAATATCTAGCTTCTGGCAAAAATGTTTCGATGCGCCTTTGGGAAAATGAACAACCAGGAAAAGATAAACAACCAACTGCACGCGATTATGAAACTGTTGGTTATGTAATTAATGGTCGTGCAGAGTTACATATCGAAGGGCAAATGATTTTGCTAGAACCTGGTAGTTCTTGGGTTGTTCCCAAAGGTTCAAATCACACCTACAAAATACTCGAATCATTTACGGCTGTGGAAGCAACCAGCCCACCAGCCCAAGTTCAAGGACGCGATGAAAATTAACTTTTCATAGTCCACCTAACTTCAATGATACAAATTTATGGGCTTTTGATTCTTTCCCCCTGTGGCCTATTTGTATCAAAATTAAAATAAAACGGTATCAGGTGGCGAGGCTTGCCTGGGTCTAGATTGTGGCTTTCCAGTTAGATAAATCAGCCAAAGAGCGATCGCGGTAACGTCCGTAACGCTCTTGTTTATTTTTAATTTTTATACCTAAATCTGGTAAAATCCCGAAGTTAGGTGGCATTGGTTGAAAATGTTTCGGGGATGCAGAACTAATAAACTCTAACAATGCCCCCAACATCGTAGTTGGCGGAACAATTACAGGTTCTTTACCCAAAGCCAAGCGGGCGGCGTTGGTTCCTGCTAGCCAACCACCAGCAGCAGCGGCGGTATAGCCTTCAGTCCCAATTAACTGTCCAGCAGCTAATAAAGTGGGACGTTGTTTAAATTGCAATGTCGGCTGCATCAGTTGAGGCGCATTGATAAAAGTATTGCGGTGCATCACCCCCAGCCGCACAAACTCTGCCTTTTCCAACCCGGGAATCATTTGAAATACACGTTTTTGTTCGCCCCAACGCAGATTAGTTTGAAAACCGACCATATTCCACAGTTGCCCAGCTTTGTCTTCTTGGCGTAATTGCACCACAGCATAGGGACGCTCCCCGCTACGGCTATCAGATAACCCCACTGGCTTGAGGGGGCCGTAACGCATCGTATCTTCTCCCCGCCTTGCCAGTTCTTCAATAGGTAAACAAGCTTCAAAAAATTTTGCTGTTTCCCGTTCAAAGTCCTTCAGTTCTGTTTGTTCTGCTGCGCACAGTGCCTGCCAAAACCTGAGATACTGCTCTTTATTCATTGGGCAGTTAAGATAAGCGGCTTCACCCTTGTCATAGCGCGATGCCATAAAGGCAAAGTCACGGTTAATCGATTCGCCCACAATAATTGGGCTAGCCGCATCAAAAAAGCTCATGTACTCCATCCCGGTGAAGCGGTGCAAGTCTGCGGCTAAGTCGGGGCTAGTTAACGGCCCAGTTGCCAATACGACAATGCCTTCGGGGAGAGAACTTACCTCACCACGGCGAAAATCCACTAAAGGATGCTGAGATACAGCTTGGGTTAAGTCTTGGCTAAATTGACCTCTATCTACTGCCAACGCCCCGCCAGCCGGAACCGCGTGTTCATCAGCTTTGGAGATCACCACAGAACCTAATTGTCGCAGTTCTTCGTGCAGTAATCCAGCCGCGCGATCGCTTGCCATTGCCCCAAAGGAATTACTACAGACTAACTCTGCTAAATGTTCTGTATGATGGGCAGGGCTGAAGCGTAAGGGACGCATTTCATGAAAAATTACAGGTACTCCAGCCTGGGCAATTTGCCATGCTGCTTCTGTCCCAGCTAGTCCACCTCCAATTACTTGTATTGGTTGTTGTTCTTTATTCATCTGCGTCCGTCTGCGGTTATTTATTCTTTCTGTATCTTACTCACACTGTAAGTAGGTCGGTGCAATTAAAGATAACTAGTATTCGCGTAGCGTCTCCGACAGGAGAAGGCTGTCATTTGTCATTGATGTTTTTCCCTACACCCTACCCCCTACACCCCATTATTGACGCAGCAACCAATACCATCCTGAACCTGTGCGAGTCAACCAGGAATCATCTAAGTTGGGATGATGTTCATCTAAATAAGGATTGTAAACTGGGTAATCATCAAAACTTGTGTCATTTTGTAGGCGAATTTTGACATTGCGACAACTGCCTGCGATTTCAATGGTAACAGTATCGGAAGCAGGATTGTCGGAATTGGACTGTAAAAGATGATTCCTAATATCAGCCCTTTCTCTCTCTTGCTTATGCTTGGGCCAACAACGCACTCTGACTGTCGGATTCTCATGAGGATTATCTAACAGATAAGGTAAGATTTGCGAATCATGAATGCTGCGCCTTGGCGTGTCGGCATTTGCCAAAGATGGCAATAATATCAACATACTTGCACCTATCGCAATTATTATCCGATGCATATTTCCTGCTCCGAAAAACTTACTTAAACTTACTCAAAGAAAGTTGATTGGGTTAACGTTTTCTTCTTGCTTCGTCCAAGGTAGACGGCTACTTCTTGTCCACAAGCGTTTCAGGTCGAGCCGACCTTACCCAACGGAAGAGCCAGTTACCTGCGACAGGAAACCTGTCTACAGCACTGGACTCACTTTATCGTTAGGGGCATTTTCAAGATTAATAGATGCGTTCTCATCCCGGTCTTGAATATGTCCACAGCTTTGACAGTTGAAAATTCTGTCAGACAAACTCATTGGTTGAACGTGATGGCATTTGCAGCACATTTTAGAGCTTGGAAACCATCTATCAACCAATTCAACTTTTGTACCGTAAAACGGTTGTTTATACGTTAGCTGACGACGAATTTCGTATAAACAGTTATTGCTAATAGCATTGGCTAGCTTATGATTAGCAATCATGCCTTGAATATTTAAGTCCTCAATGCGAATAACATACGCTTTGCGACTTAAATCCGTCGTCATTTTCTGCGTTGTATCTTGTCTGATGTTAGCAATTCGAGCATAAATCTTAGCTGTTTTCGCCAAGAATTTACGAGCATTATTAGATGCTTTAATCTTCAACTTCTTGTTCCCCAGCACCTTATTTCGATTGCGCCATTGCAATTTACCTAGCTTGGTTTTCGCCTTTTTTGTAGTAACTGGCATGGTATAAGTTGTGCCATCAGAACAAGTGGCTAAAGTTTTCACGCCTAAGTCCACACCAATTCTTTCTATTGGATGAATGATTGGTGGGATTTTCTCGACATCTAAGATGAAAGATACAAACCATTTGTCAGCAGTTCTAGAAACAGTGAATGTTTGTGAACTACAGATAAAATCAATCTTCTCCTTTAAACGAAATTCCTTGATTCCTGGTAAATTAATTCTCTTGCTCTGATTAATCACAACTCTATTGGTAAAAGGTAGGGCTGGTTTACCTTTTTCAATGTAGATTCCCGATGTTTTGTACACCGTAAAAGAATCACCTTTTTTCTTTGACTTCTTTACAGGAAACTGGGCTAAACCTTTGCGCCATCTACTAAAAGCGTTTTTCAAGTCAATGAAAGCTGATTGATATACTGTTGATGGATATTTTTTTATCCACGCATATTCTGGCTTGTTCATTGTGTGTGAAGTAAACACTTTTTTGATAGCATCTAAGCGTTTTGAATCCCCTGTTTTGATATCATCGAAATTCCAACTTGCTGTGATTAAATCTAAAGCGTAATTGTAAACAAATCTCTTGAATCCCGCAATGCCACGCATTAAAGAGCGTTCTTTTTTATTTAGTTTTAGCTCTCTTTTTAATGCGTACATGATATGACAATAGGGTTTGTTTTCTCAAGAATATTTTACTATTAATTGATCCACCTGAACCTACTTACAATAACTAAGTTTAAATATATTTAAGTAGGTTTTTGGTGATTTAGTCATGCTCCAACATAAAAGCAAGTGCCAGGGTATTAACCCCGGCGTTTATCAATTAAAAATCAACTTTTGTATATGTAGGGTGGGTCAGCAAACCCGCCCGTAACTTTAGAATTATTTATTGTCAAGTAGTTGGTTAACTTGTTGTCCACGACGACCAGTTTTAATTTCATAGCGGCGAGTAAGGTTGTCTTGGTAGTTCATATCTCTGGCTGCGGCAGCATTCACGAAAGCATCACAATTCTTACCTTGGACTACAGTTGAGGAACTGCTGCTAGCTTCTTCGGAACGGTTGGTGCGGCTATCACGAGATTCACTATTATTTTTGCTACCTTGGCTGGCTCCACTACCACTGACACCAATACCAAGGAAGCTAACACCACCGCCACCGCCATCATTATGGCTGCTAGATGAACTAGAACGGCTGCTGGTAGAGGTTGCTAAAGCAATTTTAGTGGAACTAGTGCGGGTGTTGTTACCTAAGCCGACATCACTACACAAAGCGCGGGGGTCGTTTGCCAAAGTTTTGGGATCAACCCAAGATTGATGGTCGCCCAAACCTTGAATTTCACTATTGCCAACAGGGTTACTAGATGTGCTAGGTGTAGGATTGCTGGGAGTAGCGTTTCCTACAGCCGCCGGGATAACATCAGTAGGTTTGAAGATACCTGTAGGCTGCTTAACATCAAAGGGGCCGGCAAAGGCGGGAAGTGTGGTGGTTAAAAGTGCAGTGGCGGTAAGTAAAGAACTGGTGATATTGCGGAATTTCATGGTCAGTCTCCTAAAGTTTTAACGTGAGTTCGACGGGTTGAACTCCCTACACTTACTCAATAGGTTGACCTTGATTTTTTTATGCAGCGTCTTGTGTAATTTTGGATTTTAGATTTTAGATTTTGGATTCATTGTCTATATAGCAATACGGTTCAGTTAAGAGAATAGTAGGTTGGGTGTAGCGATAGCGTAACCCAACAAAGTATGCGTGAATGTTGGGTTCCGTTCCTCCACCCAACCTACACCAGTCTAAGTTGTTGCCTTAACTGAACTGTATTGATCTATATAGCAGGAGGTAGGAGGTAAAAGTCTTACTATGTCTGGCATTCATGCTTTTTAAATTTTCTCACCTATACTTCGACTGCTATAACTAAAGAAACCCGACTTTTTCCAAAAAGTCGGGTTTGTGATACTAAGTGGCTTTTAGAAATAGTATTCTTACTCCCCACTCCCTACTCCCACCCTAGGTTACTATCTTTGACTGCAACTTAGTATGTGGGTATTTTTACGCTAAATGCTGTTGAACGGTTGCGACTAACTCATTTGTCCAGTGTTGGGCAAGTTGGGCATCGGCGGCTTCAACCATGACTCTAATGACTGGTTCTGTACCGGAGGCGCGGACTAAGATTCTACCTGTGTCACCCATTGCGGCTTCGGCAAAAGAAATTGCTTGTTGTACGGGTTGGCAGTCTTTCCAGCCTAAACGGCGATCGCGGTCTACTACCCGGACGTTCTTTAATAATTGTGGATAGGTCTGGAAGCTTTGGTCTACTAATTCCCCGAGTGTCACACCTGCTTGCTTAACTAAGCTGGCTATGTGCAGGGCTGTTAACAAGCCATCTCCGGTAATACCGTAGTGTCTACACAAAATATGCCCAGATTGTTCGCCGCCTAGCATTCCCCCTGTTTTTAACATTTCGGCTTGAACGTATTGGTCGCCCACAGCAGTACGAATCAATTTACCACCTTGTTGTTTCCATGCTCTTTCAAAGCCTAAGTTGGCCATGACGGTGGAAACGATTAAATTGTCTGGTAGTTGTTGCTGTTGTTGCAGGTGATGACCCCAGAGGTAAAGAATATAGTCGCCGTTAACTTGTCTGCCTGTATTATCTACAGCTAACACGCGATCGGCATCACCATCAAAGGCAAAGCCGACATCAGCTTGATGTTCTTTAACGGCGGTTTGCAGCATTTCTAGGTGGGTGGAACCGCAATTGACGTTGATGCGATCGCCATCTGCGGCATTATGTAAGCAGATAACTTCTGCCCCCATTTCCATAAATACTTGGGGTGCTAACCCAACAGCAGCGCCCCACGCTAAATCTAAAATAATCTTCATCCCTTGCAGATTTGCGCCACTGTGCAAAGGTTGTTGCAATGCTTGGCTGTAATTACTGACTAACTGCGGACGGGCGTAATGTCTGCCGTTATTACCGACACCGCCGACATTTACTAATTTACCGCGCAATCCGGCTTCAATTTCGGCTTGTAAGGCTTGCGGCAACTTTGCTCCATCAGCACCAAAAACTTTAATTCCGTTGTCTTCGGGGGGGTTGTGGCTAGCAGAAATCATCACGCCACCAATCGCTTCAGTTACACTCGTTAAGTAGGCGACGCAGGGCGTTGGACATAAACCCAAATACCAAACTTCTATGCCTGCGGCTGTTAAACCCGCACTTAAAGCCATCGCTAGCATATCGCTGGAATTTCTGGAATCTTGTCCGAGAATGACTGGCCCGACTTGTGGGGCATGATGACGTAAAACTACCCCTGCCCAAAAACCAATTTGTAAAGCTAAGGGCGCATTCAGTAATTCTCCTACTTTTCCCCGAATGCCATCAGTCCCAAACAAAGGTGTAGCAGGTAGTGATATCAAGCTAAATGCTAAACTGTCTGCCAAATTTTGTTCGCCATGATCTGCTGTTACCGAAATGCCTTTAATATCGCCTTGAGTACGAGTTATTGATGAAACCATAATCTTAAACACCCCACACCATAATGCTGGAAAATATCACTTTACTCTTTATTCCCTAAATTCCAGGAAATCTGCATTTGTTTATCTGTACTATATAATCGTTTTTCTTTATAGAAATCTATTACCAACAGACTTAGTTAAGTGAAAATCTTTAAAAATTTCCTGAAGTTTGTAAAATTTTTATACAGAAATTACCATTTTTTATCTTAATACCCTTGAGATTTTTTCTAATTTGTCACGGCAGATGCTCTTTTTGCAGGCTGGCACAGCTTAATAAAACTACAAGCTTTTTTTGCTTAAAAAATTTTAATATAAATTCTCATCAAATGGTTCTAATGTAACTTTTTAATGACCTTTTTTAGCCGTTCGTAAAATAGACCTGATGTATGAAAAAAATCAAGGGCTGAGAAAAGGGTGTAGGGGTGTAGATGTTCAAAACCCATTAACCCTTATATCCTTACACCCAATTCACAACTAACCTTTGTGCGTCAGTCTTAGTAAATTAGAACCCCGGTATACCCTTTTAAAGGTGAGAAATTTAGTATGAGCAGTAATTTAGCCAGCAAGTTGCGTGTAGGTACAAAAAAAGCCCACACAATGGCAGAAAACGTAGGTTTTGTCAAGTGCTTTTTAAAGGGAGTTGTCGAAAAAAGCTCCTACCGGAAGCTGGTGGCTAACTTTTATTTCGTCTACTCGGCAATGGAAGAGGAGATGGAAAAGCACCGTCAGCACCCAATTGTTTCTAAAATTAATTTTTCCCAACTCAACCGTAAGCATAGCCTAGAGCAAGACTTAAGCTACTATTACGGTGTTAACTGGCGCGAGCAAATCAAATTATCGCCTGCTGGTGAAGCTTACGTGCAACGCATCCGCGAAGTTTCGGCAACTCAACCAGAATTGTTAATTGCTCATTCCTACACCCGTTATTTGGGTGACTTATCAGGGGGACAAATTCTCAAAAACATTGCGGTAACAGCGATGAATTTGGGCGATGGGCAAGGTACTGCCTTTTATGAATTTGATGAAATTTCAGACGAGAAGGCATTTAAAGCTAAGTATCGTCAAGCTTTAGATGAAATGCCTATTGATGAAGCTACCGCAGATGGCATCGTTGATGAAGCTAACTCTGCCTTCGGGATGAACATGAAGATGTTCCAAGAACTCGAAGGTAACTTAATCAAAGCTATCGGGATGATGTTATACAACAGCCTCACCCGTCGTCGGACACGCGGCAGCACCGAACTAGCGACAGCTGAGTAAATTTTTGTAAACTAAATATTTGTCAATTCTGGGGCAGTTTCCCTGGGGTCATCTTATCAAGGTAAGGCGATCGCAAGGAAGTTGCCCCTATTGAAGTATGAAGTGTGAAATTTATTATAGTTAGGGCTTAAGCAAAAAAAACTCCCATTCCTCTGCGTTCTCTGTGCCTCTGCGGTTCGTTTTTCCGCATTTATTCAGTAATTAAAGCGTATGGTGATACTCTAGCCTCTAAACTCAACAAGACAAATAGAGCAAGAAACGCTATATACTTCATACTTCAGACTTCACACTTCATACTTCTCAAAATGGCTACAAAAATTCCCGTAACGGTCATTACAGGCTTCTTAGGTAGTGGTAAAACTAGCCTCATTCGCCACCTGCTGCAAAACAACCAAGGTCGGCGCATCGCAGTTTTAGTCAATGAATTTGGCGAACTGGGTATTGATGGCGAATTATTGAAATCTTGTCAAATTTGCCCCGAAGATGAAGCGGGCGATAGTAATATTTTTGAGTTAACTAACGGCTGTCTTTGCTGCACGGTGCAGGAAGAATTTTATCCAACGATGCAAGAGTTAATTAAACGCCGGGACAGCATTGACTGTATTGTGATTGAAACTTCGGGTTTAGCTTTGCCGAAACCCTTAGTTAAAGCTTTTCGTTGGCAAGAAATTCGCAACGCGGCCACAGTAGATGCCGTAATTACTGTAGTAGATTGTGCAGCTGTCGCAGCTGGGACATTCGCCAGTGATTTAGAGGCGATCGCCGCCCAACGCCAAGCAGATGATAGCCTAGAACATGAAACACCTTTACAAGAATTATTTGAAGACCAACTCGCTTGTGCAGACTTAGTGGTGTTGAGTAAAACTGACTTAGTAGATGCAGCTACTAAAACCCAAGTTGAGGAATTAGTCAAACAAGAATTGCCCAGAGTGGTCAAAATGGTAGAGAGCGATCGCGGGCAACTCGACCCAGCAGTATTATTAGGATTGCAAGCTGCCGTTGAAGATGATTTAGATAGCCGTCCCAGCCATCACGACACCGAAGAAGACCATGACCATGACGACGAAATCACATCAACCCATGTCATTTTCGAGCGCGCCTTTGACCCAGAAAAACTCCAACAACAGTTGCAAAACTTAGTCAACCAACAAGAAATATACCGGATTAAAGGCTTTGTTGCTGTTCCCAATAAACCCATGCGCTTAGTCATGCAAGGCGTAGGCAACCGCTTTGAAAAATTTTATGACCGTCCTTGGCAAGCCGCAGAAGCTAGACAAACCCGCTTAGTTTTTATCGGTCGTGATTTGAACTTACAACAAATCGAATCGCAACTAGTGACTTTGTAGGCACGAGATAAGAGGATGTTTTAAAAGTTTTGGGCGAATATAATTCGCTACTACACAAACAAAGTCCGCACTTCGACAAGCTCAGTGACCACCTGCGCGGACTCATGAAAAATCAATGGTTTTGAACCCACGAAGGTGGGTTTTGTCTGTCAAAACTAATCAGGTTCATGATGCGTATTTTACTTGATATAGTGTGAGTTCTGAGTTTTCACGTAAGTCAAGCAGATATTGTGTCAGCTATATTGCAAATTGAACAAGCTAATACATATCTATGGCTTTTAATCAAGAGCGTTTTGAGCGGCTAATTCAGAAATTAGAAATACTTGCGCAGGAACAACCTTCTATTTATAGATTGCACGTTGGACTTTTAGCGGTATTGGGCTATGCCTACATATTTCTAATTTTAGCTGTGACTGTGGCATTAGTGGCAGGTATTCTCTTGTTGATGGTCAATGCTCAGTTATTTAATGTTGCCGGGTTGAAGTTAGTATTTTTTTTACTAGCAATAGCATTTATGTTACTGCGATCGCTGTGGGTTTCCTTTCCTGCGCCTACAGGTTTAGTCCTACGTCGCCAAGATGCACCTGAGTTATTTGCGTTAGTTGACGAAATTGCTACTCAACTAAATGCTCCACGTTTCCATCACATTTTACTCACCGAAGAGTTTAATGCTAGCGTTTCCCAAAGACCTCGTTTAGGTTTATTTGGTTGGCAGCAAAACTATCTCAAGGTGGGTTTACCTTTGATGTTAGCATTGCCACCAGAACAATTTCGTGCTGTGCTTGGCCATGAATTAGGACATTTATCAGGAAATCATAGCCGTTTTCAGGGGTGGATTTACCGCCAACGCATAGCTTGGTATCGCATTGAGTATGGGTTAGGACATGGTGGTAATGAATCATCATGGTTTATTTTTCATCGATTTTTGCAATGGTATATTCCCTTTTTTGATGCCTATTCTTTTGTGTTAGCCCGGTTAAATGAATACGATGCTGATAGATGTGCTGTAGAAATAGCAGGCAGGGAAAATTCGGCTAAAACTTTGATGAATGTCGCCGTCAAAGCTAGATTTATTGAGGATATATTTTGGTCGAAAATTTATCGGCAAGTCCAGACAGAAATTGAACCGCCAAAAACCAGTTATACAGTCATGCAAATAGCTTTAGCGCAAGGCATATCCTTAAAAGAAGCTAGTACATATTTAGCTGAAGCTCTAACAGAAAAAACGAGTAACGCCGATACTCACCCTTGTCTAACTGATAGACTTAAAGCTTTAGAATATCATCCAGATGTGGATGAAGAATTATCTGTATCTGTCCCAATGAAAATTAGTGCGGCTCAAGCATATTTAGGTGATTCATTAGAAAAATTTAGAGATAATTTTAGTCAAGCTTGGCGTGAGAAAATAGCAACACCTTGGCGACAAAAATATGCGGAAGTGCAACAATCGTTAACGACATTACAAAAATTGAATGAGCAAGCACAAAAACACCCGCTAAGTTTAGAAGATGCAGCGACAAGAGCCTTATTAACTTTTGAATTAGAAGGTGAAGCAGCCGCAGTTTCTTTATTACGAGAAGTCATCAAGTTAGACACTCACCATGCCTCAGCCAACTATTTATTAGGACAAATATTATTAAGACAAAAAGATGCTAGCGGTATCGAGTATATTGAAAATGCGATCGCTCAAGATCCAGAGATAATGCTGGAAGGGTATCAAATAATTTTTGCCTTTCTTAAACAACAAGAAAAACATGAGCAAGCCAAATTATATCAAGAGCGGGCCGAGCAACATTATGATTTACTTTTAAAAGGTAAACAAGAACGTTCTAGCTTAAGAACAACTGATGAATTTCAACATCATCATCTGTCAAATGTAGAGCTAAATAAACTGCGTCAACAGTTATCTCGTTATCCCAATATCACAACGGCTTACTTAGTGCAGAAAGTAGTGCAGTATTTCCCAGATAAACCACTGTATGTCCTAGCAGTCATGCGAAAATTTAGTTTTTGGGAAGATAACCGGGAAGTGGAGAACTCGAAACTTGTCAACTCGATAGTACAAGAAATTGAATTACCTGGTGCAGTATTTTGCTTTGTTTTGAATAGCAACTTAAATTTTGAGAAAAAATTCAAACAAATACCAGGCACAACAATTTATCAACATAAAACTAAAAAATAAAATCCGCCAAGATGAATATCGGAATCAGCAAGAATTTACCAAATCAAATATGATTGCTATATAGATGTTTCTGCAAGTATAATGAATCCCGATTCTTCTTCATTGCTAGCTATTGATGAACCGACATTTTCCCATTTACCTGTATTACCTCAAGAAGTAATTGCAGGTTTAGCAGTGTCTTCGGGAGGTCATTATCTAGATACAACCGTAGGCGGTGGTGGTCATAGTCGCTTGATTTTACAAGCCGCGCCGGATGTGCAGTTAACAGCAATTGACCAAGATGAGGATGCTTTAGCCGCCGCAAAAAAAGAATTGTCAGAATTTGGAGAACGTGTCCAGTTTATTCAAAGTAACTTTGCGGCCTATGAGTTTAAGAGAGCAACTTTTAACGGTATTCTGGCTGATTTAGGTGTGAGTTCTTATCAGCTAGATACGCCAGAACGGGGTTTTAGCTTTCGTCATACTGCAAGTTTAGATATGCGGATGAATAAGCAAGGTTCACTCACTGCGGCTGATGTGATTAATGAATGGGATGAGGCGGAAATTGCAGATATTTTCTTTAAATATGGGGAAGAAAGGCTATCGCGGCGTATTGCGAGGCGAATTGTTGAACGACGTCCGTTTTCGACAACAACTCAGTTAGCAGAAGCGATCGCTTCTGCTGTTCCGCCCAAATACCGTTATGGTAGAATTCATCCGGCAACCCGCGCCTTTCAAGCTTTAAGAATTGTCGTCAACGATGAATTAAATTCTCTGGAAACTTTTTTAGCAAAAGCACCAAACGCACTTTTTCCTGGGGGAAGAATTGCCATTATTAGTTTTCATAGTTTAGAAGACCGCTTAGTTAAGCATAGTTTACGCAATTCTCCGCTTTTGCGCGTATTAACAAAAAAGCCAATTACCGCCCAAGAGTCAGAAATTGCCAATAATCCGCGATCGCGTTCTGCTAAACTGAGAATAGCCCAGAGAATTGAGGAAGATCAAAAGTAAACAGAGATTTACTGTTTTTACTTCAGATTTCTCTAGGTAATTCAATATAAAATGTGGAACCTTCACCAAGTTTACTGGTGAAGCTAATTTTGCCTTGCATCAATTCGACAAATGATTTAGCAATGGCTAATCCTAATCCTGCACCTTCGTATTTGCGAGTTATACTTTGATCGACTTGGCGCAATGGTTCAAAAATCGCTTCTCGATGAACTTCTGCAATGCCAATCCCACTATCTTGAATAGCGATCGCAATCTTCTGACTACCAATTTCCCACAATTTCACCACAATTTCACCAGTGTCAGTAAATTTAATGGCATTTGATAGTAATTTCACTAAAATTTGGTGCATCAATCTACTATCATTAACTACTATGGGATGATTTAGATTTATGTCTGCGCGGAGGTTTAAGTCCTTTTCTAGTGCTTGAAAATAATGGTCAGCAACGGTGGCCATTACTAAACTCGATAAGTTGAATTCTTCGGGATATATGGCTAAATGACCTGTTCTCACTTTAGCAAAATTGAACATATCTTCAATAATGTCTCTCAGATAATTACCATTACTGATAATGCGTTCTATCATATCCATCTGTTCTTCGCTCAAAGAAGAAGAACGTTGTCTTAATAGCACTTGCGATAAACCTAAAATTACATTCAACGGAGTACGCAGTTCGTGGGAAGTCGTAGCAAAAAATTCTGATTTATGATTAGCTGCTTGAATGAGTTGATGGTTTTGTTGTTGAATTTTATGTTGCTGTTTTTCTAGTTGATGTTGTTGTTCTAAGATAATGGCTGTTTGTGTAGCGCAAGTCGCTGCTTGCTGGTCTAATTGTTGCCTAAGTTGGGTATGATGAATAGCGATCGCCATGAGGTTTGTCACTCCCAGGAATATTTCTGGCGATGTTGTATCAAAGGCGTGAGTATTATCCCAGTTACCAACTGCTAGGACACCTAACCTACCTAAATGTGGTGAATTTATAGGTATAGCATACATAGAACTCGGTGTATAGCCAGCGAATGGCGAAACCGGATAATCCAAAGAACCTGCACTTTTTTGAAATAATTTAGCGGCCCCTGTATTCAAGACATGATCTAATAAAGTTCGATAAAAATCACAATTTTCTTGGATATTATCTATTTTTGATACAAATAATTTATCAACATCTATACCTATTTTAGCGACTAATTCCAAGTTTTGTTTTTGTTGATCGTACAACAAAACAGTTGCAAAATGTACAAATTCAATGCCGTCACAAACTTCTTGGATAATCTGCTTGAGTGCTTCTGGTAAATGTATGATATATTGATTAGTAATTTTGATAATTTTTGGTAAAATTGCTGAAAATTTACCCTTGGAAGTGAGATTTTCTGATTGTCCATCTGTTGACTGCGGCCTACTGAGAATCATATCCGTTGGGCGACACTGAATTTCAATTTCTGCCTCTTGGGTAATATCTAAAAAGTTATCATTAAACTCTTCAGAAAGATAAGTTTTATTAACTGAGGTAAAGTCCTGGGTTTGAATATATTTTCGGTTATTTTTAGGCATCATGATTCTGCACTTTCTAGCTGATAAGACTTGAGAGTTATTCGCCAGCCTTGGAGAATTCCTGATGTATTTTTATTGTTACCTATATCATCAGTGTTCACTAACAGCTTGTTGAAATTTTATTTTTATAGCTGTATTTATTTTATCAACTTATTTGCAAGTGTCATCTTATTTGCTAACCGTAATTCCACTGAATATTTTGTTGTAAAAAAAATAATTTGTCCAGTATATATCTCTAAAAATTAATTCTTTATTAACAAATAAATTGAACTGATTTGAAAGTTACTTTTTCGCAGATAACTTTAAGTTTAGTGACTATAAGTTCACTTTTAATAATCAGGCTTGATACAATCAAAAATTTAAAATGCTCTGAGTTATATCTAAAAATTAATCTTGTTAAGAAAAGTTACAAAAATCCATATATTGCGTAAAGCCTAGAATCGGCGTTGATAACAAAAAATATGGCTGAATTTAGCAACTCAAAAAGCCAAAATTGGTCATTGAGTCAAAACTAAATGCTGCCTTAACTGCATCAAAGGAATTTTCTGATATCTATTGGACAGAGAAAATTTCTCCAAAAACCTTCATTATCAACACGACATTATGACTAATCAAATAATTCGTGAAGCAGCTACACCTACTCCCTTAGCAGGTCAGGAAGAAAGCGCGCTGTTTATTCCTGCACTTGGTGAACCAGTTCTGCGCGTAAACAATATTCAAGGCAACATCCTAGGAGGGTTTCATAAAGATTATCAAACATTAATCTTTCTCGAGATTGAAAATCCAAGTGCCTTTAAACAGTGGCTGAAGACACAAATCAAATTTATTGCTACAGCTTCAGAAGTAATTGCCTTCAACCGCATATTTAAGTCTGCTAGAGAACGGCGCGGACGTGAAGGTACAGTAAAAGCCACCTGGGTGAACATTGCTTTTTCCTTTGAAGGCTTGAAAAAACTGACCGCAAGTGCTGATAATTTTACAGATGAAGCATTTAAAGCAGGCTTGGCAGCACGGGCGGCTGAACTTAACGACCCTGTAGACAGCCAAGGCAAGCCGATAGGCTGGGTTGTCGGTGGGCCGGATAATGGTAAAACCGATGTAGTTTTCATCGTTGCTAGTGACGATCGCACAGATTTATTAGCAGAAGTCGCACGAATTTTAGAAAGTATCGTACTCTTTCAAGACGAGAACGGCAACCTGATAAATAGTGGTGCAAAAATCACGTTTTTGGAAGAAGGTGCGAACCTACCACAGCCACTGTCAGGACATGAACATTTTGGTAATTTAGATGGAATTTCCCAACCAGGAATTCGCGGTAGGGTTTCCGACAATTCCAAAGATTTGTTAACTCCTCGACAAGATCCCAAAAACCCCAATCAAGGTAAGCCAGGACAAGATGTTTTGTGGCCAGGAGAATTTGTTTTTGGCTACCCAGGGCAAAATCCCGATGCGAAGAAGTTAGAAGATAGTAAAGGTGCGATCGCATCAGCTGGGCCAAAATGGGCGGATGATGGCTCATACTTAGTGTTCCGACGCTTGCGCCAGGATGTGTTCAAGTTCCACAAATTTTTGAAAGATACTGCTAGTGAGTTGAACACTATCCCCACAAAAGTTAGTGCAAAGTTAATTGGTCGCTGGCCTAGTGGCGCTCCCACCGTTCGCACCCCAGAAGCAGATGCCCCGAGTTTGGGTAATGATGACAATGCTAATAACGATTTTGAATTCAATGGTGATGATGAACCAGAAAATGGATTCTTTAAAAATGATGTAGTTCCACCTTCTCAAGATGCGACGGGTTTACGCTGTCCGTTTATTGCCCATACTCGGAAAACTTATCCCCGAGACGACAAAACGCCCGGTGGTGGCGGCCCCGGCCCCGAAGAAATCGATCGCAGCGAAGTAACTACTCAAACCCACCGTTTATTGCGGCGTGGCATTCCTTATGGGCCTGTGTCGGCTTCGACCCCTGACCAACCGCTACAAGACTCAACCTTTGTCGATCGCGGTTTACACTTTTTGGCTTATCAAACCTCGATTGTAGATCAGTTTGAATTTGTCACTAAGTTCTGGTCTAACAATCCTAACTTTAGCGAAGAAGCGGCGAAGGGCCATGAGTTTGAAGGTAAACCTACTTTAGGTCACGACCCGATTATTGGTCAAAGTAACGGCGAAAATGGCGATCGCACTCGTAAATTCTTCGTTCACCTTGAGGATAAAAATTCTCAACCTGTGACTAAAGAATTAACCGCACCGGAAGACTGGGTAATTCCCACTGGTGGCGGCTACTTCTTCGCGCCATCTATTTCGGCGTTAAAGAATGTTTTGACCTAAGCTAATACGCTTTAAACTATGAAGGGCAGAGAAGAGGGAATTAGGCAATCTATTCCTGCTTCCCTGCCTTTAGAGTAGTTCCTATGATCTAAAACCCATTAACCCCACACCCGACACCCTGACACCCATTCTCCACAGATAATCTTTGTGCGTAAGTCCATCTATATTGTCCTGGCTTGCCGAGTACGAATACGTTCTGGGCTACCTGTAGGAATCGAAGCAATGAGTTTTTGCGTATAAGCTTCTTTGGGTTCGCGGTAGATACTTTCGGCTGTGCCTTGTTCAACAATTTGACCACGATTCATGACTAAAATGCGATCGCTCATAAATTTCACCACACTTAAATCGTGAGAAATAAAAATATAAGTGAGTTGAAATTCCTCTTGTAGTTCTTTCAACAAATTCAATACTTGTGCTTGTACCGATACATCTAAAGCCGAAACCGATTCATCGCAAATAATAAATTTCGGATTTAATGCCAAAGACCGGGCAATACAAATTCTTTGACGCTGACCACCCGAAAACTGATGCGGATAGCGGTTCATAGCATCGGGATTTAAACCCACCCGTTCTAAAAGTTCCGCAACTCTTTCGCGCCGTTGTTGAACTGTTTTACCCACAGAGTGAATTACCAACGGTTCCATAATGGCATCACCAACTTTCATCCGGGGGTCAAGGGCGCTAAAGGGATTTTGAAAAACAATTTGCATTTCTCGGCGCAATTTCTGTAAAGCTTCGCCCTTGAGAGTGGTGATATTTTGCCCATCAAAAATAATTTGCCCACCCATCGGTTCAATTAACCGCAGCAAAGTCCGACCTAAAGTTGTTTTACCGCAACCAGATTCACCAACTAAGCCTAATGTTTCCCCTGGTTTAACATCAAAAGAAACATCATTCACTGCAAAGTTATAGCGTTTAGTACCACCAAAAACACCCCGCACCGGAAAACCAACTTTCAAATGACGCACTTGCAATAAAGGTGGCTGTGTTTCTAACTTTGCCAGCCTCGCCAGAATTTCTTCAGGAGAAACTTCTATAGGTGCTAAAGGTTCTTTGGCTTTAATTAAATCGCCGTTGGCGGTTTCCTCAACACTCATGTAATCAGAAACTGTGAGGAGTTTTTGCGGGCGACGGTTCAGTGTGGGGCGACAAGCTACCAATCCTTTAGTATATGGATGTTGTGGGTTACTAAAAATATCGGCTGCCGTACCATACTCGACAATTTTACCTTTGTACATCACCGCTACTTGGTCAGCAATTTCTGATATTAGCCCCAAGTCGTGGGTGATAAAAATCAACCCCATCTCCCGAGATTGTTGCAATTCTCTTAACAAATCAATAATTGTGGCTTGCACAGTCACATCTAAGGCGGTGGTTGGTTCATCGGCAATTAATAGCAATGGGTTACAAGAAATGGCCATTGCAATCATTACCCGTTGTAACTGTCCACCCGAAAGTTCATGGGGGTAACGTTCTAAAATAGCTGCTTTATGTTGTTTGACTAACTGTGCCAGTCTATAACTATCTGGTTTCGGCGAATGGGTAGTAGTATGCGGCCATGTTTCCAGATACTGTTGTTGAATTTGCTCGTCACTGGGTAACAGTTTAACTTCTTGTAGCCCGGCGATCGCAATTTGCCTCGCCTCAGCCGATGACACATTCTGATGGCGCATAATCGCTTCCGTTAGCTGAAACCCAATCGTATAAACTGGATTGAGCGAAGTCATCGGTTCTTGGAAAATCATAGCGATGTCGCAACCCCGATGCAGTTGCAATTGTTCTGGTGGTAATTCCAGCAAATTTATCGGCTGGGCTTGGGGTTGTTGCCGAAACAAAATTTCTCCGCCAGTGACTCTACCAGGAGTCTGTATCAAACCCATAACTGCCAGGGAAGTTACAGATTTGCCACTGCCTGATTCTCCTACTATGCCTAGGGTTTCACCTCTGTGTAACTCAAAAGAAATCCCATCTACAGCTTTGAGGCTGTTGTCATCACTGGAAAATTCTACTTGGAGATTGTGAACCTCTAGTACAGTGTCTCTCATAGGAGTTGGGTATGAATATTCACATAAAATTATTTAGGATTTTAGCAGTAGTTTCCTTGCATCTACTGTAAATCCCTCTGATAAATTTACATACTGAGCAGAGGCGAGAGTTTTAATTTGTTGGTGGCTCGTAGTAAGCTTGATGGTTGGCCACTTTTTCGGCAACAATCATCCTATACAACTCAATTGAACGGTAAACCATATCTACACTAGGTTTTCCATGAGCAAACATGGCACAGTAAAAGTTGTGAATTTCTTGATGAGTGATTTCGCCATCTCTGACAGACTGCTCAATCATCGTTTTTAATTTTTCCAGTAAGATAGCTTCTTCTGGTGTCGGTTCTTGAGATAATGGTCGCTCAATTTTCATAACATATTCCCACAATTTGATAATTTTTGCTTTCTAAAATGCCAATGTCAGTATCAGCTGACCTAGAAAAGTTCTCTTGAGATTTTGGCTATTTCTTTTGGCTGATGAAATCAATTTGGTAAGATGTTATGCAAAAAATTTGAGGAATTTGTGAAGATGTCTATGGTTTTTTAGGTTCTTCGTTGCTGTTGCTGATAGTTTATGAATGATTTAGCAATTTATTGAAGATTGCCATATACCCTTTAATTTCAGTTAGGATAGACAGCGATCGCCCTAACTGAATTATTACTGGAAAAATATAAATAAAATATAAACAAGCAAAGCAAAATAATAATAATTTTCTATCTGATAAATTTACCAAATTTGCGGACTTTCGTTAGAAATCGCGCGGAGTTTGGATGTAAATGACTCAGTGCGATCGCATCTTTCGGGAGTAAATCGCCCAATTGGGGGATGATTAACTGTAGATGTCAACAATTTTGTAGATTTGTCAGGGTTTGTTGATGGCAGACTACTAGGTAACATCGGTTGGGAGTTTCCCCGCGATTTTACACTTGAGCCTGTTCCACTCAATGTAGAGGATGCCAAAATATTTCTCACTCGCTGGCTATCTTCTGGGTTAGATGCTACTTCTGTTTGTCTGTTGATTACTTGCACAGCAGTATTTTGCTGTTGTTCATATTGATTCTCAACAGCAGGTAAGGCAGCTGTCGTTGCTGCCAAATTGGCAACATTCGCTACATTTTCTGCGGTACTATGCTCATCAGCCGGGGGCAAGGCTGGTGTTGTCAATGCCGTTAAAATTTCTGGGAATTTGCTACAAATCAAGCGTTCAAATTCCATGTTGAAATGATAAATTGCCTGACCTCGCCGTTGCCAAAATGCCAAAATTTGCTGCACAGAAATGGCTTTGTAGCGACCTTGATAAAGTGCTTCAATTACTGCCAGATGCAGCCAATCTAAAGGATATTGATTTTGCCAACGATTGACTAACTCAATGGCAGTGTAGCCACTGAGGTCAAAACTGTAATGAACAAGTAAAGCAGCTGCCAATTCGGCAGAGGTTTCTGGTGCTTTGGTGAACATGGGACTATTGGCATGAGGCAATGGGTATAAATTTTCGACCCATCGCCTATAGACTAGCGTGTTTTTAGCTATAGGGTTAGTAACCAAGATTTCCAAGTTGATCAGCAGTGTTTCTCATTTTACTTGGTCAAATGTTGGCTGTCGAAACTATATAGGGTGAATTAATATTTTGTGTACGCTTAATTGCTACTAAAGCTTGATAAACCATTGCCGCTACCTCTGCCCTGGTGGCTTCCCGCGTCGGGGCGAGAAGATTAGGCTGGGGGTAGTTGACAACGATACTTTGCTGTGTAGCAGTGGCTACTGCCTTTTGGGCATATTCAGGTATGATGTTACTATCCGTATACGGCAGTAAACCATTGTTTTGAACAGCAGGTAAACCTAGTCCGTTAACGAGAGAAACAATCACCTGTAATCTTTGCACATTTTGATCGGGGCGGAAGGTGCGATCGCTAAATCCACTCACAAAGCCACCACTCGCGGCAATTTGCAAAGCTTTGTAAGCCCAGAAATTTTCTGGGACATCGCTAAATGCTAGTGCTGGGCGTTTGGGAGTTGGGTTAAACGCGACTGCTACTAAAGCTGCATATTGGGCGCGCGTCATTGGTTTATCTGGCTGATAGCTCCCATCAGCAAAACCGTGGGTTAAACCCATACTAGCCAAACCGCGAATAAAGGGTTCGGCCCAGTGTCTGGTAATGTCGGTGAAGGTAGAAATTTCGACTTCAGGAGTGACAATATAAGGCGAAATGAGTGCTTTTTCTTTGCTATTGGCGACTAACGCCTGATAAAGCAAAGCGGCGATTTCTCCGCGAGTAATTTCCCGCAGTGGTTCTAACAAATCAGATTGAGGATAGCTGACTACCAACAGTTTTTGGGTAGCCACAGCCACAGCATTAGTCGCATAGCTGGGAATTTGGGCGCGATCGCGGTATACACTTAACACATTCGGATTACCCCCTGTCAAATTCAAACCATTGACAATTGATACGATAGCTTGCACCCGCGTTAGGTTCTGCCCTGGGCGAAATGTGCCATCAGGAAACCCACTAATAAAGCCTTGTTCCGCCGCGCTGAAGATAGCTGGGGCTGCCCAAAAGTCTGGTTTAACATCCTTAAATCTACTGGTTGTTGTGCTAGATGGCAACCCAAAAGTTTTAGTAATTACAGATGCATATTGAGCGCGAGTAATAGGTGCATTCGGGCCAAAAGTCCCATCAGGAAAACCGCTAATTGCCCCTCTACTAACTAAGGCTTCCACAAAAACTGCTGCCCAATGCCCAGCCAAATCAGGAAAACTACTACTGCCGGTAACAGGTTTGGGCGAGTCTTGGGTTGAGGCAATCAAGTTTACCTGTCCTTTGACCAAACTAGGATTTAACTGATTACCAGCAGAAATCAAAAGCTGTGAGGTAGCATTTTGTAAATCAAACTCGCCATTACCTTGAAAGATATTACCGCCTGCATCTTGGCTATTGCCTAAATCTGGTAGGGCGTTAGCATTAACTAACAAACCACCTTGCGGATTTTTAGTCAGAGAATTTTGTCGTAATACCGGACGCGCATCACGCGAAAGGGCGATCGCCGTCCGATTCTCTGATAATTTATTATTGGCAATCAAAGGAGCCGCCGCATCCGTCAGGGCTATCCCCAAAGGATTTTTACTAAACGTATTCCGTAAAACTTCGCCCTTACTATTGCGCGCCATAAATAAACCACTGGCTGCATTCTGCACAAACACATTATCGACAATGGCAGGTTTAGCATTACCAGTAGTAAAAATTCCTTCCCGACCACAGTTAGTAAAAGTATTGTTAGCTAGATAGGGAGTTGATGACTCTATCCACACACCACTGCCCTTGGCAATGGGGTTAGTCACAGTTACACCCATGAGACTGGCATCGCCTAGCAACAACAGCGTAATACTCTGCACGCTAAAACTAGGACTTTGATACTCACCACTCCCAGAAATGACAACGCCTGTACCTTTATTTGATTCATTCCCAATTACTATTACCCCCGCAGTCAGTACCAAGGGGAATTGTTCACCGTTAGCCGCATTGTAAGTTCCTGGTGCTAACTGAATAATTATAGGTGTTGTGGTTCTTAAGGCACGGGTGAGACTTTTAAACGGACTCAACCGCGAACCGTCATTAGTATCTTTCCCTGTTCCAGGGTTGACATAGAGTGTGGCCACGGGGGTAGAGTTTACCATTGGTATCAAGATGCAACTATTCAAATGGTCACGGCATGAATCATAACTTACTTGTAGCCGTACTTTTAAGCATCATACCCATCTGTGGCAAATCTACTCATTAGTCTGAAAAATTTAGGGTTGGCAGCAACAGACAGTAAATCACAAAGTTATCGGTTGAGTCAGGGTGTAGGGGAAGAAAAGTTAATTAGCGTGAGTCAATTCAATTTCTCATCATTAAAAAGCCATGATTGACCTAATTAGCCTTTGTATAGGAGGAGACAGATGCAGCCGACTCGCTCTAACTCTCAGTCTTTCATGCAGCGTTTTCTTCGTTGTTCAACAAGTCTAACCATTGAACAATATTTTGACGTTGAGCTTCTTTGACCTGAATACTCGCACAGCGTAGCGCCTGGCGTGGAAAGATAGCTCGTAAATCAGCCAGCATTTCCGACGATATACAAGCCTCTAAGCATTCGACGATGTAATCTATTGATTCGATGGTGAGCCATTCGGGAGTTGCTGTCAACTCGCAGATGTGATACTTCATAAACAGTGCGATCGCTCTTTGTCAATCAAAGGCTTATATATAGATTAAGCGATCTCTTGAACTGACGTTTTCTACACACTTACTTTTCTATAGCGACAGCCTCCACTCCATCCCTAATCAAATGTCCATCTTCCATGTAAATAATTCGGTCAGCAATATCTAAAATGCGGTTATCGTGGGTGACTAGCAAAATTGTACAGCCTTGCTCTTTGGCAAGTTTTTGCATTAACTCCACGACATCGCGCCCAGATTGTTTATCGAGAGCGGCTGTTGGTTCATCTGCCAAGACTATTTTAGGCTGATTTACTAAGGCACGCGCGATCGCTACTCGTTGTTTTTGTCCACCCGATAAACTATCAGGATAGTAATTCAGGCGATGTTCTAACCCAACTGCGGCTAACATTGCTTGAGAACGTGTCAGCATTTCTTGGGGTGCAATTCCACGATGCACTTCTAAACCCATACGCACATTCTGAATTGCTGTTAAACTACCGTGTAAGTTATGAGCTTGGAAAATATATCCGTTGCTGCGTCTGGCTTGGGTTAATTCTTCACTACTAGCATGACAAAGTTCTCGACCTAATACTTGTAAACTACCAGATTGGGCAGAACGCAAGCCACCTACCAAGGTTAATAAGGTAGTTTTACCTGAACCAGAAGGGCCAGTCATAATGATAATTTCGCCAGCGTTAATGGTGAGGTTAATATTAAATAATACTTGTTTACGCAGTTGCCCTTGACCAAAGTAATGGTCAAGATTTTGAATGGATATAACGGGTTTAGAAGAGTAATTAGTTTCCATATCGAGTTTTTTATTTTCGCGCATAGACGCGGTAGCGGCTTCTCGAAGAGTAGGCGCAAAGGCGCAAAGATTTATATTTCTAAAACATATCGGCGGGGTCGGCAGATTGGAGTTTGCGAGTAGCGATCGCTCCAGAGATACTACACATCATTATTGTTAAAATCAATACGAATAATGCCCGACTTATTGTCATATATATGGGTAAGTTTGTCGCTGTGGCAGCTAATTGATAAAGTCCTAATGGGAAGATAAAGCCAGGAATAAACCCCAAGACGGCTAATATAATTGCTTCTTCAAAAATGACTCCGAGTAAGTAGGCATTGCGATAGCCCATTGCTTTGAATGTGGCATATTCTTTAATATGGGCATTCACATCAGTTGATAAGACTTGATAAACAATAATCACACCTACAATCACACCCATTGATACACCTAAACTGAAGATAAAACCAATGGGGCTTTCGGTTTTCCAATAATCTTCTTCAAATTTGATGTATTCGGCGCGGGTTAATACTTTGACATCTTCACTTTCGAGATGTAATTTTAATGCTGCTGCAACTTGTTGGGCATCATAACCTGGTTGAATATTAATTAAACCGAGATTAATACTGCCTACTTGTCGTTTCGGAAATAAGCGTAGAAAGTTTTCATCACTAGAAACTAATGTACCATCAGCGCCAAATGATGCACCTAATGTAAATCCACCACTCAAATTAATCGTGTGTTTATCTACTTCTGTGGTTACAACTTTACCTGCATCAAGTTGCTGAACAACTTTTTGATATTCACCTCTGGATGCCCGATCAAAAATGAAGCTATCTGGTAGTTTAATTTTGTCTAATTGGCTTTGAACTCCGGGAATGTTTAAGGCTGATTGTTCCGGGTTAAAACCAATGGCTTGCATGGAAGTTTTGCTGCGGGTTTGGGGATTTTTCCAAGTCAATAAACCGATATACATGGCTGTAGCTGATTTCACACCTGGTACATCTGCGGCTTGCAACAGTCGCCGCCGAGAGAATGTCGCTAAATTCTGCATATTCCGGCTTTGGGGACTGAGCAAGATAATGTCTGCAACCAGGGCGCGATTCAGGCGGGTGTTGCTGTCATACAGTGCATTCTGAAAACCTAGCTGCATAAAAATCAGCACATCAGCAAAGGCAATACCAGCTAAAGCAACTAACAAGCGGCTTTTATGATGACTCAGTTGTAGCCATCCCAAAGGTGTGCGGCGTTGCAGTTCTGGGATAATTCCTGTCATAGTTCAATCACCGCTTTGACTTGTAAATTGGTAAATTTGGCGGCTTTGCTGCTGGAAGCGTCATCTAGTTGCACATGAACTTCCACCACTCTAGAGTCAATATTTTCGCTGGGATCTGTGTTGATCACATTTTGGCGTTGGACTTTCCAGCCAATCCAATCTACTGTTCCAGACAATTCGCCAGGGAGAGAGTTGCTGGATATTCGCACTTTTTGTTGTGGACGAATTTTGTTGACATCGCTTTGATAAACTTCTACGACTGCATACATCTGGTTAGTTTGTCCAATTTCCACAATGCCATCGCTAGATACTAGTTCACCAGAACGTGTATGAATATCAAAGACTACACCATCTTGGGGCGATCGCACATAAGCTTGATCTAAGTTGGCCTTGGCTTGGCTGGCGGCGGCAACTGCCCGCTCAATTTCTGCCTTCGCGGCTTGCACATCCACGGGGCGGACTTCGGCAATACTATTTAAACTGGCTGCGGCTGACTGGACTTGTTTGCTACCTGTTGCTGTAATTCGTCCTAAAGCTGCCTTGGCTTCACTAATTTGTTTGCTGCCAGTACTATCTATGCGGTTCAGATTGGCTTTGGCTTCGCTCAACTGCTGGGTAATTGTATCTACACTCAAGCGTTTACTGTCAAAGGTGGAAAGGGAAATTGCACCTTCGGAATACAGTTGCTGATAACGACCAAATTCGGCTTCAGCATTTTTTAATTCGGCGGCTAATCTTTTAATTGTTGCCTGTTGAGCAGTCGTGTCACCTTGCCATTGTGCTTCTAACCGCGCAATAGTTTGCCTTTGTTCGGTTTCTTGACCTAAACTTTGGGCTTGTAAACGGGCAACTTCGGCTGTTTGGGCAGTAATTTCGCCTTGTTTCGCACCCGCTTGCACTTTCGCTAAATTTATCCTCGCTACTTTTACAGCTTCTTGAGCTTCTTGCCAAGCTGCCTGGAGGCGATCGCGGTTATCTAAAATGGCAATTAATTGCCCAGCTTTGACTGTATCACCTTCTTTTACCAGCAGTTTCTCAACTCGACTAGTTTGACTAGCCGCAGGAGCCGACAGTTTAATGATCTCTCCCTTGGGTTCTAGTCTCCCTAACGCTGTCACCGTCTTAATTTGCGGTAAACTCACCTCAGTTGTGGCTGTGTTCTGAGTGGGTGTTGATTGCACTTGCCAAAATTTATAACCTGCGATCGCAATACCTAAAGCAGCTGCCAAAATGATCAGTTGGCGAGAGTTAGGCTTAAAGTATGCGGAATCTTTTGCTGCGGCATTACTCACCGTAAGCTCCCTTTTGTTTTAAATTCTTACTAAACTAGAATGTTTAGTTTTGATATTACTAAACTAAACTGTTCATTACAGCAATGTCAAGAGTCACTCGAAAATTTTTAGGCGAAATGACCAATGAGCAATGAAAAAATTGATGCTATTCTCGCTGGAGGAATGCAAGAGTTTCTCAAAAACGGCTATGCAGCAACAACAATGGATAAAGTTGCAGCCGCAGCAGGAGTATCAAAAACAACTATCTACAGCTACTTTCAAGATAAAGAAACCTTATTTGCCGCCATTGTAGAGCAACTAGCACGTAAAAAAATTCTGCCACTATTTGACTATCAAGACCCGCAATTTCATCAATGCCAGCCACAAGTTCTGCTCAGGCTATTGGCTAACAATATCTTAGATAAAGCGACTAGTGAGCAAGAAGCTCTCAGCTTTATTAGATTAATTATTGGGGAATCTGGGCGATTTCCTGCCTTAGCGCAAATTTTCCTCAAACATATCGAAAAACCCGGGTTCGATTCGCTGAGTGAATACTTTACCGCCCATCCAGAACTGCAATTACCTGATTCTTTAGTAGCTGCACGTATATTTATTGGTGCATTAGTACATTTTATGATTCTTCAGTATATGCTACATGGTCAAGAAATTGTGCCAATGGAAAGCGATCGCCTCATTGATAACTTAGTTAAATTAATCACCATTAACCTAACTCCTCAAACTGAACTTGCAGATAAATATACTGGTACAAGACAGAAAACACCAAGACGCAAACGTACATCCTCCGGCAAATTTCAAACAGATTACAAATCAGAACCCAAACAGTTAAGGTCAATTAGACTCACAGATACAGCCTGGGAAAAACTCGCAGAACTAGCGGCGGAAAATAACCTTACCCGCAGCGAAATGATAGAAATCTTCGCCCGTCAAGGCTTCTTGGAGGCAGGAGGGAATTAATTTTTGTATATACATGGTTAGTTGCAATTAATGTATATACATGGAAGTGGCAATCAAAAACCCATCTCCCCTGCCCCTGGTTGGTGAGCTTGTCCTGAGCGTAGCCGTTCGCGCAGCGTCTCCGATAGGAGAAGGGCGCAGTCGAACCAACACCTCCGGCATTTTGGTAAATTTGCTAGAGTTAACACACTAGGATTTTTCAGTTAAATCCCTGAAATTCTGCCAGCAGACGAGGCTACCCATGCTTACAAGTACCCTACTTCTCTCGAACCAACTACCAACTTTAAAATACTCCTCCACAACAGAACGATTCGATGAAACATGGGAAGCCCCCCTGGCAACCCTTTTGGGACTAGGACGCGCCGCAGGTGCTGACTTCATCGAATTTTTTCTAGAGCGTCGTAACTACATTAGCTGTTTAGCAGAAGACGATGCCATCACCAGCATTTCGCCTAATTTGGCCACAGGTGCAGGCGTGAGAGTATTTCGTGGCAAAGCTGACTGTTATGTTAGTACCAACGACCTTTCCTTTTCTGGCTTGAAAGCAGCTTTAGAAAAAGGTCTTTCAATTTTGGGGCTACAGCTACCCGCACCTTATTCCTTCATTCCAGAAATCAACCTGGAATTATTGCGAGACTACGCTACAAAACGAGGTAAAGATAGCTGGTTGGGACTCTGTAGCTCTATCCGTGAAATGGGCGAAGTCCTTTTGGATGGTACTGCGGCTTTGACACAAAAAGCCAGTCATGTGCAGTCACGCCGCGCCACTTATTTCCGCGACTGGCAAGAAGTGTTAATTGCATCTAGCGATGGAACCTTTGCCCGTGACATCCGCCTGACTCAATCAGTAGGATTTAACTTGTTGTGTGCTGATGGTGCAAATAGGACTTCCATTGGCGAACGTGCCGGAAATACCAGTGATGCTAACTTCCTGAGAACTTGGGATTATAATCAGGCTGCCGAACAAATATCTGAGTCTGCTGGCAAGATGCTGTATGCAGATTATGTTGAATCTGGTACTTACCCCATCATCATGGCCAATCACTTTGGCGGCGTAATTTTCCACGAAGCCTGCGGACACCTACTAGAAACCACCCAAATTGAGCGCAACACCACACCCTTTGCTGATAAAAAAGGCGAAAAAATCGCCCACGAAAGTTTAACAGCTTGGGATGAAGGACGTTCTGACAATGCCTTCGGGACAATCGATATGGATGATGAAGGTATGCCAGCCCAAAGAACACTACTCATAGAAAAAGGCGTTCTCAAAAACTTCTTAGCAGATAGAGCAGGTTCTTGGCGCACCGGACACCCCAGAACAGGTAGCGGCCGCCGCCAAAACTATACCTTTGCTGCTGCCAGCCGGATGCGTAACACATATATTGCCACTGGTGAATACACCAACGAAGATTTATTTGCCTCGGTTGATAAAGGTATTTACTGTAAAAAAATGGGCGGTGGTAGTGTTGGTGCGACAGGCCAATTTAACTTTAGTGTTGATGAAGCTTACTTAATTGAAAATGGCAAAATTACCAAGCCATTAAAAGGCGCAATTCTTATTGGTGAAGCCAAGGAAATCATGAATAAAATTTCCATGTGTTCCCAAGATTTAGAATTAGCACCTGGTTTTTGTGGTTCCGTTAGTGGCAGCATTTACACCACAGTTGGACAACCACATATTAAAGTTGATTCCATTACAGTTGGTGGACGTTAATTAGAGACTTCCACATAAAAAATATCCTAAATTCTTGTGGGATGGAGAGAAGTTGCGTGCGCGGGTTCCCCGCGTTGAGCAAAGTTCGGGAGTTCCCCCCGTCCTTGCAAACTTCGGAGTGTCATCACCAGTCCCACTTCAAAAGATATCAAAAATCAAAAATTGACTATGGCCAACATCACTGAAATTGCAAATTACGCCAAGGAAAATGCTGATAAACTTGGCATCAAAAAATTTGACATTTATGGTTCAACTATAGACGAAACTAGCGTCCAAGTAGATCAAGGTGAACCCAAACAAGTTAAAGCCTCAAATCGCTCTGGTATAACTGTGCGTGTCTGGAATGAACAAAACACAATTGGCATTACCAGCACTACAGATGTAGACCCCAAAGGATTAGAATTAGCCCTAAAAACAGCCTACGATGCTAGTTTTTTTGGTGTCAAAGAAAATGTACCTGATTTTAGTCCAGAGGCGACAGTTCCTATTGCGAATACGCCTCATGATAAAGCACCTCAAGCTCCAGTTTCCGAACTAATAGACAAATTATTAGTAGCAGAAAAAGAATTATTATCTGCTCATCCAGCAATTAATGGAGTACCTTATAACGGCTTGGCGCAAAGAGATATAGATAGATTTTATCTCAACAGCGAAGGTGCAGTCCGAACTGAATCTCATTCCATTGCATCAGTTTATCTTTACAGCAAAACAGAACAAGAGGGTAAAAAGCCTCGTAGCGGAATGGGGTTTAGAATTAGCCGTAGTGTTGATGATCTGGATATTAATGGCTGCATCAAAGAAGCTGCTGACAAAACTATCAGCCATTTAAACTACGAAAAAATTCAATCTGGTAAATATTTAGTTGTCTTTTCTCCAGATGCTTTTTTAAGTTTACTGGGTGCTTTTTCTAACTTGTTTAATGCACAAAACATTTTAGATAAGCAAAGTTTGTCTACGCCTGATGATTTGGGTAAACAAATAGCTTCTCCTTTACTTTCTGTTTATGATGATGCTTTGCATCCAGCTAATATTGGTGCAGAGACTTTTGATGGTGAAGGAACACCAACTCGTCAAGTAAAATTGATTGAGAATGGTATTTTAACAGGCTTTTTACACAGTGCTGGTACTGCAAAAAGACTGAATGCTCAACCTACAGGTAATGCCAGTATTGGTGCTAAAGTTAGTGTCAGCCCAAATTTTTATCATATATTTGCTGCTGCACATCCTGAGCAGGAATTCAGCTTAGAAACTGCGGAAAATGTGATTTTAATTGATGACTTACAAGCTTTACACGCTGGTGTAAAAGCGTTGCAAGGTTCGTTTTCTTTACCTTTTGATGGTTGGCTAATTAACAAAGGCGAGAAGACAAGTGTTGAGTCAGCAACAGTAGCTGGTGATTTTTTACAAGTTTTGAAGTCAATTGTTTATGTAGAACAAAAAGTTGAATTAACACCAGGTGGGATTTCTCCTAGAGTTTGGGTGGATGGTCTTTCAATTACTGGTGAGTAATTCGATTTGTCAAAATTAACTAGCTTGAGATAACCGACGTTGCAAAAAAGTCGGTTATTTTGTTTTTGCAGGACTTATATCATGTACACCTAGTCTCCACAGACAACCTTTGTGCGTATGTCCTATTTTGATTAAACTTTCCAACTTATAAATAAAGCATAAAAATATGCGATCGCTTCACTCATGATAACTCTTACTCCTTCACTAGAACTCCACCATTTATGAGAATTATAATTAGGAGGATTAGTCGCAATCACTCCTACAGGAATTTTAGGAGCTAAGGTATTTTTAAATATTAGCCAGCTTCTACGCGCATGAGCATCGCTGGTAAATAAGTTAATTGATCTGACTGGTAAATCTTTATCTTCAATATACTGCTGTACAGCGATCGCTGCGGCAATTGTCCTATTTCTTGTAACTTCGGGTACAGGAATAGCAATTAATTTTTCTTTCGGGATACCCATTTTTTGTAATGTAGCGGCGGAAATTTCGGCAAAATTTTTATATTCGGCTAGATAAAATCCTTGGTCTACGTTTGTTCCTACCGTTAATATTTGGCTATAAGCACCATGCTTAAATTCCTCGGCTGCTTTTTTGAGCGAATAATCAGATATCCATCCTTCTACAACTAAGACATCTGCTGATTTGAGGGGTGCATTAACAGCAAGAAATGGATATAATTTACTAATAATAAAAAATATAGAGATAGTCAATACTGTAATCAGTATTAACCATCCCTGTATTGTCAACATCCATATTTCTTGGTACTTAATTAGCCTGAATTTGAGCAATTTTCTGTCCTGATGTTTTCTTCTTTGCATTACATTTTGGCTGAACGTTGAGCTTTTAAATATGCAAATACAGATTTATCACCAATATCTGCGGGAATTGCTTGGAATGTTTTCCGCAAAGCAAATACTAAAAATAAAGTTGCCCAAATTCCTAAAAGAATCTGTTCTACTTGAATAGGTAATATTCCGACAAGATGTCCAAGTAACAGCGAGGGAACTATGAAAGTTAAAGCTTTAGTTTCTAGACGATTAAAGCAAAAGGCTTCTTTAAAATAAATACCTGTCAACGCCGCAAAAGTAAAACCAACTCCCAAGATAGTTAGTGGGTTGGTGTACACAGTCACAGCAAAAGGGTGGCTGTCAACGTGAGCAAAGATAAATGCACAAATACTCCCAATTAACCAAAAAACTTGCAAAAGTCGGTGCAACGGAGCCATGTATATATGGATAGTTAGCAAGCTGACACCCAAAGCTAAACTAAAGCAAGTATATAGAGGCGTAAGTGCTTGGATGGCAGTAGGGTTATTGTTAAACAATGCTAAACCACTACCCACAGCAAAGCTGAGTGCCGCTACCATTAAGCCAGTGCGATAAATAATCACGCCAGTGCGATCGCTCTGGTCAATGGTAAATTCGCCAAACTGCCCTTGATACACTGGTGATGGAGCTACGGTTTGTGTAGTCATAGATAAATAATCATAAGTCAGCTGTATTTCCAGTATCTAGTCTAATAATTAATGACTTCTAAAGCATCATGGCAGTTTATCTGCAACTGTGTATGTGCATCACCTCCATTGATGGCAATTTCTACCCAGCCATGACTCCCAATTAAAGCTATGGCTTCGCCAACTTCGCCATTACTGTACGTTTCACACCCTGGTATTGTCAACCCAGCAAGTTGCACCTGCCAAATTTTACCTTTTACATAATTTCCTGGGATGTTGCTGATTAAGTTACCAAAGCCATCTATATATTGAATACAACCCAACACACCACGGCTAGTTTTTTGACATTCGCCGATATCTAGCTTGACTAAAGTAGCTGGGTTGATTTCTTGTCCTAGCTGTTTTAAGGGAACACCACTAGCAAGGTTAGCTCCCACAGGTGCAAAAATATCTCTACCGTGAAAGGTGCGGCTAGGTTGAGCAGTTAGCCAATAATTAGAGTTGGTTAGTTCTACGGCTGCAATGGCGGGGTTTTGGCTTAATACTCCGCTGAAGATGCCATTATCTGGCCCGACTAAAAACCCTTTTTTCAATTCTACGGCGATCGCTCGTCGTTGACTACCAACACCAGGATCTACCACTGCTATATGCACACTCCCATCGGGAAAGTAGGGATAAGCATTCATCAAACAAAACCTAGCAGCAGCAATATCTTGTGGTGGAATTTGGTGCGTTAAGTCGATCACCTGAAGCATCGGGTTGATTTGAGTAATTATACCCTTCATTACCCCGACATAAACATCACGATCGCCAAAATCGCTGAGTAATGTTATGAGCGATCGCTGATTCAATTGACTTTTTTGCATAAACATATTAACATCACATATACTCAGTCATAAATTCTGTAGCAACAGCTACAAAACTTGTGCTATGTTAGGAGTAACAGACATAAAAAAGAATAATGAGGTTAATCACTATGAATCAAAATAGATTACAGGCTATGAGACAAGCTAAAGAAGCACACAGACAAAATCTTAGAAAGAATTTAGAGCATCGCTTAGAAGTAGCAAAAGCTCAAGGTAACGAAAAGTTAATTCATCAATTAGAAGCAGAGATGAGATACCTAGGCTAAAACTGCTAAGGCAAGAGTTGATTGTTGATAGTTTTGTTGTGTGGAAAACCCGCTTCGGCGGGTTTTTTGTTGAGTTCGTCAGTATCAGGAATGATACCAATTCGCAATGACGCGACGCTCGTTCCTCGCTAACGCTTCGCTATCGCAGGCTCGCTACCGCTGCGCTAACGCCATTCGCGGCGGATGCGACGCTCGTTCCGACGCTCAAAGATTCGCTAACGCTGCGCTAACGCAGGCTCGCTACCGCAATTCGCTGTGGACGCGAACCCGTAAGGGTCAAAATTGGATAGTTGCTGGGCATTCATACCAAGCATCAGGGCAATCGCACTACATTACCTTCACCCTGTATTCGGCTTTGCCAATCTTTGCCTAAAATAATCATCAATTTCTACTTTCATGTCCTCCATCAACCGATATTGCCTAAATGCACCATAGGCAGGGAAAATTAGAATGAGGAAAATGCCAGCAAAATTACTCCAAAAAAATAGTGGAGAGCTAATCAAAAAAGTAGCTAAAAAAATGAATTGTTTTAGCCTAAATTCTTTAACATAATCACTTAAGGTTATTTCAGTTTTATCTGGCTGAATTGATATTGAAATTCTCAGGCTCGCTGATAGTCCAGTTAGCATCAGCCATAAACCTGACTTCATGATCACTAAAGTATAGCGATCTACCTTCTTATTCTCATATTTATGTCGGTGAGCAAAAATAACTATCCTTTCAATTAAGCCATCTATATCCGCCACTTCGCTGTAGGATACCAGTGTTTTGTTGAAGAAAACTAATAGCTTCATTTGTATCAAATGCTAAGTATGCGTTTAAAAGTCTAATTTCTTACTTTACCTTGGCGATTAGAAATCGCACGCCATTGAGGGAGTCGGGAAACCCGCCCAGCGCAGTGGCTTGGCTACACAGACAAAACCCAGCTTCGTGGGTTCAAAACCTTTGATTTTTCATGAGTCCGCGCAGGTGGTCTTTGTTTGTGTAGTAGCGATTTCTAATCGCCCAAAACTTTTAAAACATCCTCTAAAACAATCATAAACCTCTCTTAGAAATCATCCCAACCTTCAATACTAGAACCCGGATTTCTCACAAAGAGATAAAAAAAGGAGGTAAAAAACTGCGAAAATGTATATAGGATAAGCAAACCCAACCATAAGCCTTATACGTCAGTGAATAATGACATTTAATTGATTTGTACCAACTATATTGGTAATATAAGCTTTAGTATTTAATTCAACTTTCAGTTGGATGTAGCAGTCCTAATACCAATTCTTTATAAACTTGCACTTAATTAGTGACGCTATTACTTGGCGTTCTTGGCGTTCTTTGCGGTTCGTTTATCAATATTCAGTGCATCTTTAGGCAGGAATGGTATTAATCAGATCCAAACAAATTCTTTACCTTCTACAAATAGTTGGTAAATCAAATAGGATTGCAATACTAACTCAACATTAATTAGTCATCTATTTAGCTAAATATTACAGTGGCATTTACAGAAAGACATAGAAATATTATTCATCAATTGACTCAAAAAGGTAACTCTTTTAAAGAGGATATCCATAGCAATATTTTAACATCAAGTTTGCAGAGTAATCTACCATTATCCAGCAGCACATTAGCAACAAATAATATTAATACTCAAGCTGCTGCTGTGACGACTGCACAAGCAGACTTAATCATTCAAAATGTTGAATCACCTAATTCAACAGATGTTGGTAATACAATACAACTCAAATATCAAGTTAAAAACCAAGGCTCGGCAAATGCCTTTTCCAGCTATACAACGTTTTATTTATCTAAAGACCAAACTATTAGCGATGATGATGCTTATTTAGGTTCAGATTACGTTGATGGTATTGCCACTGGGGCCTACAGTTCAGAATCAGTCAACCTAAAAATTGATAATGGTATTGCGGCAGGCAGTTATTATTTATTGTGTCAAGCTGATGGCAGTGAAGAATTAACAGAAAGCAATGAGACTAATAATCTATTTGCCAAAGCTTTGAATATTACTCTGGTGAAAACAGATTTAATAATTCAAAATACCGTATCTCCCAGTGCAATAACAGTTGGCGATAGCTTTAAAATTAGTTATCAAGTCAAAAATCAAGGTGTAGGCAATGCTTTTCCTAGCTCCACTATGTTTTATCTATCTAAAGATAAAACTGTCAGCAATGATGATTTATATTTAGGTTCAAACGATGTTGCTAACTTAGCAGCAGGCGCTTCTATTTCCCAGTCAACCTCTCTGAAAATTGTCAACAATATTGTGGCAGGTAGTTATTATCTGCTATACAAAGCTGATGGCTACAACAATATTATTGAAACCAACGAAAGTAATAATATTGTTGCTCAAGCTATCACTGTTAAAAATAGTTTTCGCACCAGCAATGGCTATGGTTTAATTAATGCAGCCGCAGCCGTAGCTCAAGCTTTAGGTCAGACGACTTTTGCCGATGTTCCGGCTTTGGGTGGTAACAATTGGGGCGCAGACCTCATCAAAGCCCCAGAAGTTTGGGCAAAAGGATATACAGGTCAAGGAATTACCGTTGCTGTTGTAGATAGTGGAGTTGACCGCAATCATTCAGATTTGAGTCAAAATATTTGGAAAAACACAAAAGAGATTGCAGGTAACGGCAAAGACGATGATGGGAATGGCTATATTGATGATGTTTATGGTTGGAACTTTGTTAATAACAACAACAATACTTTAGACAACAATGGTCATGGAACCCATGTTGCCGGCACGATCGCAGGAGTAAAAAATAGTTTTGGTGTCACTGGTATTGCTTATAATGCCAAGATTATGCCAGTAAAAGTTCTCACTGATAATGCTTCTGGCTCTGATATTGCGATCGCCAAAGGTATTCGTTACGCTGCTGATAATGGCGCGAATGTAATTAACCTGAGCCTAGGTAAAGAACAATCTAGTAGTGACGTACAATCAGCTATTCAATATGCTAGCTCTAAAGGTGCGATCGTTGTGATGGCTACGGGAAATGCGAGTCAATCAATACCATACTATCCTGCTAGGTACGCAAAAACCTGGGGACTAGCTGTTGGTGCAGTTGATAAATCTGGCAATATGGCTAGCTGGTCTAACCTCGCTGGAAACGAATTAATTAGCTATGTGACAGCCCCAGGTGTGGGTATTTATTCAACTCTTCCTGGTAATCAATACGGTTCTAAGAACGGAACATCTATGGCTACTCCTCATGTAGCTGGAGTAGTAGCCTTGATGTTGAGTGCAAATAAAAGTCTCACAGAAGCCCAAATTCGCAAGATTGTCACAGCTACCTCAGCCAACAATTTCATTGCGTAATTTAGTCAAGAATAAGGGTGTGGGGTGTTGGGGGTAGTGTGAAAACTTCGTGGGAAGGAGCTTGTATCCCAATACGCTTGAGTTGAGGAACGAAACCCAACATCCGAGCATACTTTGTTGGGTTACGCTATCGCTACACCCAACCTACTTTTCTTGTACTGCCCCCTTGCACCCCTGCCCCAAGAGCACTATATAAGTCCTAACATTCGAGGCTTCACACTTTTGCACTCACTACTTTTCGACGTTGCAGCCAACTACCTAATAAGCCTGCAGCCACAATGCCGCCGATAGCTGTTGGTTCAGGTACACTTTGAGCATCGTCATCTTCTAGTTTGTAGACACTGACATCATCTAAGTTTAACCAGTCATACCCGGTGTGGCTGGCAAACTTTAACTCTGTAGCTTTAGAGTTAGCAATAAAATCAACAGTATATTTTTTGAAATTGTTGACGGGGTTAATACTATCCAATGTGAGGTTTGTTAGTTCTAACCGCTTTTGTCCACCAACAAATACTTGGAACAAATTATCAAGGCGGGGTGCTTCTTCTACAGAAGCAACATAAAAGCTGAGTCGATACTTCTCATCCTTTTTTGTCGCCAAAGTTTGAGACAGATAAGCCAATGTTCCTGGAGGAGTGTAACCAAGCTCTACACTGCGTGAACCATTAGTCGCAGGGTTGGGATAATTAGACAGTCGAATAGCATAACCACCACCTTCAAACTGGCTGTCATTCTTCCATCCAGTGATAAAAGGGTTAGGTAAGGTAGGGTCATAATTAGGATCTACCAGTGGGTCTGCCTCAAAATCTCCATTTTTGACTAGATTTAGTTGGGCTGCTTGAGCTTGGGAAATATATGCACCACTCATAGCAATGGCACTAGCCATACCAACAACGAATCCTAATTTTTGCGCTGATTTCATCAGATTTAGCTCCAAGTATTTCAAAATTCAAGGCTATACAAGTAATAAGGGCTGATTTTTCTGGAAAGCCTAAATTTCCCATGTCTAGAGTGAAGGCACACCAAATCCGCGAGTAGTAAACCTATTTCTGGCTGTCGTACTTGATAAGAAGTTGGCAAAACTATTGGCAGCACTTAGGTTAGTCGTTCTGTTGAGTACAGCCGCCGGATAGACAATTGCACTATGACAGTTTTGTGCAGCTGTTGTAATTAAAGCCGTACTGTTAGAAATTCTTTGGTCGGTTGTGTAAACTATCCCGGCATCAATTACATTGCCGTTGAGCGTTTTATTTTGTACTGCTGACAAGACATTACGCACATTGCTAGCAAATACCAATTTGTTAGTAGTTGTACTATTGAGCAGTGTATTGTAAGTACCACCGCCACAGCCTGTGAGAGTACTTTGTAGCACTTCTCTAGCATAGGCTCCGGCAGGAACAGTAGCTGGATCACCTATCACAATGCCTCTTCTACCAGTTCTGCCTGAACCGTTGGTTAATTGATCAAAAGCAGCAATAGCTGGACTTGGTGCGGGAGCTGTAGGTGTAGTTGGTCGAATCAAAACGAGACGGTTGGTGGCGACTGTTTTAGGCCAACCCGAAGCTAATTTCCCAGCACTTTGCAAGCTGTTCATTTGGGTTGTTGCAGCCGAGATAAAAATGTCTGGGATACCAGCTGACTCATTTGCTGGTAGATTGATTTGATTGAGCAAAGCACCAGAAGAATCAAAAGTATTGACGAAGGTGATTGGTGCAGTGGGGTTAGCTGCATTGTAATCACTTTCAATTTCTGGGATTACCTCTGTTAAACTTACTGCTGCATATACTCGTAGCGTGGTTATAGCTTGTGCTGTTTGGTGTGTAGAATTGATTAGCAGTGGCAAGCTAATAACTACAACTAAGCTGGTAACTGCCACAGCTATCCAACTCAGAAACCGTCTTTTTTGGGCTAGAAAGAACATACTGAAAGTGCTTGTTGGGTAAGGTGGATTTTAGGTGCTATTACCAACCCTGATGATATGTACCAACCTATTTGGTAATATGTGCGTAAGCATACCAAAATCAGGTATTTTTTACCAACCATTTTGGTAATCAAACGTTGACAATTCGTTTTCAAATAAGTAGTGCGGCGTAAATAATTTGTAGCTGGGAAAAGGCAGGAGGCAGGAAACTACTATTTCAAGTTGATGAAAAGTGTTTGATTTAAGCTTTTTGACTTTTGACTTCCACGTAGCTTCTACCCAAAGGTTTCAGAGTATAAACAAGCAGCTATGCAAACTTTTTAAGCTATCTATTTTACTGTTGCCTGTTGACTTTTTCCTATTCCCTACCCCGGAGTGTTAGTAACTATTGCAACATAAATCTATTATTGGTACAGTATAGAATGTGATACCAATTATATTGGTAGTTCTAGGTGTGGGGAAAATGTCAAATATTGTCTGGAAATCTTTGTATCTAGCTCCAATACTACTGGGAGTTAACTTGATGCTGGCTCAAACTGCGCTGGCATCTGCGGTAGTAGAAGAAGTTGCACCAGTGCCAGCACAAGAAGATAACACTGAATCTCTTCAACCGACAGATTCAGGTGATGACTCAACGATGAGTCAGGTAACATCTGTATCGCAACTATCAGATGTACAACCAACTGATTGGGCTTTCCAAGCTTTGCAATCTTTAGTTGAACGGTATGGTTGTATTGCTGGCTATCCTGATAGTTCATTTCGTGGTAATCGAGCTTTAACTCGCTATGAGTTTGCTGCAGGTTTGAATGCTTGCTTGAATCGGATTAACGAACTGATTGCCACAAGTACAGCAGACTTAGTAACTAAAGAAGATTTAGCCACACTGCAAAAACTCCAAGAAGAGTTTGCACAAGGCCTGGCAGAATTACGCGGCAGAGTTGACGGTTTCGAGGCTCGTACAGCAGTTTTAGAAAGCCAACAATTTTCTGCGACTACCAAGTTGAATGGAGAAATAATTTTTGCGCTGGGTAGTGTGTTTGGCGGAGATAGAGCTTTAAACTCTGACCAGTGGCGGACAATTAACGCCCCTGGGGGAAACCGAGAAGCGCGCAGAGCCGCGGCCTATGGAACAGCAGGACGGAAATTACAAGATAATCCTATCTTGAGCGATCGCATTCGTCTGAATCTTGTCAGTAGTTTTAGTGGTAAAGACCAGTTATTTTTGCGATTAGAAGCAAACAATAGCACGGCTTTTAACGCACCTGTCACAGGTACGAATATGACTCGTACATCTTGGGATACAACAAATAATGCCGATAACAGCGTCCAATTAGGCAAATTGTATTACCGCTTTCCCGTAGGCGATAAACTCAATGTCACTCTTGATGCGATCGGTGGCGAATTTTACGATAACGTCAATACGATTAACCCGTTATTGTCTTCCACCCCTGTAGGCTCGATTTCTCGATTTGGACGTTTTTCACCTATTTATCGCGCCAGTAATACGAGTTCCGGCAGTAACACAGGTTCAGGTATCACGGCTAACTTCAAACTCAGTGATGCTATTACTCTTTCTGGCGGCTATCTGGCTAGAAGAGGTAGCGATCCTAGTGTTGGGAAGGGGTTATTTGATGGTAGTTACGGAGCATTAGCACAGTTAACATTTCAACCAGACACAAATTTAACCTTGGGTTTGACGTATGCACACTCTTATCTTAGAGGTGCGAACAATGATGGTGATGTTGTAGTTTCGGGTTCCTATGGCAGTACTTTTGCGAATAGTCCTTTTGGTACAGCAATTAACACGACAGCTAATCATTATGGTTTAGAAACTAGTTATCGCTTTAACCCCAAATTTACACTTGGTGGTTGGGTAGGATATACACAAGCCATCGCTGAAAATAGTTCAGGAACGAATCAATTAACCAACCAAGTAAATAGAGGTGATAAAGCTGATATTTGGAACTGGGCTGTGACTTTAGCTTTTCCCGATTTAGGTAAAAAAGGCAATCTGGGCGGGATAATTTTTGGACAACCACCAAAAGTTACTAGCAGTGACTATGGCCCTAACGTTTTAACCGCTACAACGGCGCGGCGTGAAGATACAGATACATCTTTCCATTTAGAAGCTCTGTATCGCTATCAAGTCAATAGCAATCTCTCCGTTACACCTGGGTTGATCGTTATATTCAACCCAGAGCATAACAGCAACAACGATACTATCTATACAGGTGTGTTGCGTACTACTTTCCGCTTTTAACAAAACAAATCCCCTAATTAAAATTAGGGGATTTCCCTGTTCAAGATAGGAATAATTACCAACTTTTTAAATAAATACCAATTTAATTGGTATAAACTTTCATCAAAAATAAATATTAAAAAATAGTAAAAAAAAGGTTATTGCGCTCTCTGGAGGAAAATTTTAAAAATAGTCAGTGCTATATTGAATCTGTCAAGAATACCGAACCAGGGAGCAATATAAAATGCAAGTCAGTGCGCGTAATGCTTTAAAAGGAACAGTTAAAAAAGTTGAAGTTGGCAGTGTCAATACAGAAGTCACCGTAGAAATTGCTAATGGCGTAGAAGTAACAGCAATTATTACAAAATCATCGGCAGAAAATCTGCAACTCGCTGAAGGTAAGCAGGTTTATGCCATTGTTAAGGCTACTGATGTGATGATTGCGATTGATTAATTAATTTACATCAGTTTATCAATACAGCAAATAAAGGGCAGTTATTTTGCCCTTTATTATGGGTAATTCTCTACTGCATCAAGTCATATTTGAAAGCAGGCGATCGCATCTGAAAAAACATCTATCTCAAGAGCTAATTCAGAAGTTTTTTCAGGTGAAATTATGAGAATTAACTTTCATGTTTGGTTGATAAAATCCATAATAAATCTAACCATAATTGCGGATGCGTGTGTTTAAGTTGAGACATGGGATCTCGTACTAAGTTGGTAGCATTCAAGCACGCAACTTCCACCAGTCCTAAATACTGTGCGACTTCTCGTAGTAGATTTTTTTGCTTGAGGACAGCACTCATTAGCGTATCTGGACAATAAACAGTCACATATCGTTTGTGAAAATAACTCGGATGCAGATATTGAAATTGGGGGTTATTGACTTTCACATAACAGTGGCGAATGACTTCCCATGCACTAGGATGAGTATGTTCGACAATAGTCGCAAATTGCTGTGCCAAATCTTCTTCGGTAATCATACTTGCTTGCCTCTAAAATCTTGCAGGAAGGGATATTGACTTATGCAGTGAGACGACAAATCAAGGGTGTAAGGGTGTAAGGGTGTATATACCCAGTCTCAATAGCCAATCTTTGTGCGTAAGTCATTGTGATATTGAATCGTTAATGTTGCGATCGCTTGATCCCTGTCACAATATCGGTTGGTATATACTTCACTAGCGAGATTACCTGCCTAAAAAGCATCAAAACCGAAACTTAAACCAAAAACTGTATCAAATATAGCTATTTACCAACTTAAATGGTATAAACAAAAAAGATGAAAGCAAAATTTCCAAAAAATTTTATTTCATCTGCAAAACCTGAGAAGCTGATTTTATCAGCATTCTGGCTTTCAAATTTCTTAACATTACGCAGGGAAAATCAACTTAGCGCAAAAATTTTTGATTTTTTAGCAAGAAAACTAGCAAGACGTATGTTATTCTTTCTGTAGAGGGAAACGAAAGGGCAAAGCAAAAAACAAAGCAAACCTTTTGCAAGCACCGATACAGGTAAATCCGCTCCGGCTTAGTTACAGTTGAGAAAAAAGGAAGCCAATGAAGCAGGATAGTGACCTCCGCAACAACTTGAAGTCAATTAGAACCCGCTTAGGAATGAGCCAGCAAGATTTAGCTAATATTGCTGGGGTAACTCGTCAAACTATTAGTGGTGTAGAGTCAGGGCAGTATGCTCCTTCTGTAGCCATCACCCTGAAACTAGCAAAAGCCCTTGGCTGTCAAGTAGAGGATCTATTCTGGTTAGAGCAAGATTTACCGGAAATTGAAGCAACTCTCGCCAAACCTGTCACAATTAATCAACCTCTGCGCGTTAGCCTAGCGAGAGTCGGCGGACAATGGATAGCTTACCCCTTAGTGGGAAAAGACGCATTCCGTCAAGATATGACACCTGCTGATGGGGAGGCGGCAAAGCAAATTGGTGCAGATAAAGTCATAGTCCGGCTTTTAGATGACAACCTCGAAGTACTGCACAATACAGTAGTAATTGCTGGTTGTTCACCTGTAATCTCACTCTGGGCAAGGGCTACCGAACGTTGGCATCCGCAGTTGCGAGTCCATTTTACCTTTGCCAACAGCATGGCTGCATTGCACAGTTTATGCAGAGGTGAAGCCCACATTGCCGGGATGCACCTGTATGATCCCAAAACAGGCGAACATAATATTCCGTTTGTGCGGGAAGTTTTAGCCGACAAGTCAGCAGTAGTCATTACCCTTGGTTTATGGGAAGAAGGATTATTAGTACAATCTGGTAATCCCAAAGGCTGGGAAACATTATCTGATTTAGTCAAAGCTAAAGCAACCATTATTAATCGAGAACCTGGTGCGGGAAGCCGGATGCTGTTAGAACGCAAACTGCAAGAAGCGCAGATATCATTTGATGCTGTCAAAGGATTTGACCAAATCGTTACCAGCCATCAAGATGTTGCCCAAACTGTGGCGTTAGGTTTAGCCGACGCAGGTATTAGCACCGCATCCATCGCTGCAACCTTCGGGTTAGGATTTATCCCATTACATCAATCACGCTACGACTTAGTAATTCTCAAGGAATATCTCGAAGAAGCACCCATACAACAGTTGCTGAGTACCTTGGGACATCGTGTGGTTCACTCACAGTTAGAAGTTCTGGGTGGCTACGACATTAGCAGAATTGGGGAAGTAGTAGCGACTGTTTGAAAAGTATGAAGTATGAAGTATGAAGTATGAAATGAGGCATTGCTGATTAGTGGGATGTTTTTTGTTTCGCGCAAAGGCGCAAAGGCGCGAAGAATCAATATTTTATTTTTGTTAAACATCTCAATTCATCCCGCATTTATGCAACGCCTGAAATGAATATACTTCCACAGTAACCTTGTTAGCAATTTATTGTGAGTGCTTCATTGTGACCATACTTTACTAAAAAGTAAAGTAAAACTTCACACTTCAGACTTCACACTTCAAATATGTATTTGATTTTAACGGTTGTGGGCGTAGAGCGATCGCCCCCAGCGACGTTCTACATCGTCCGAACTCTTCACATCGCAGACCCACACAAATTCACACACTACTAGGAGACTAAATCATCATGACTGACGAAAACATTAGACAGATAGCTTTTTACGGTAAAGGTGGTATTGGTAAATCTACCACCTCTCAAAACACCCTCGCTGCAATGGCAGAAGTCGGTCAACGTATTTTGATTGTGGGATGTGACCCCAAAGCTGACTCTACTCGCTTGATTCTGCACACGAAAGCTCAAACAACCGTTCTGCACTTGGCCGCTGAACGCGGTGCAGTTGAAGATTTAGAACTTGAAGAAGTTGTGATTGAAGGCTTTCGAGGGATTAAATGCGTAGAATCTGGTGGACCTGAACCTGGTGTAGGTTGCGCTGGCCGTGGGATTATCACCGCCATCAACTTCCTGGAAGAAAACGGAGCTTATCAAGACCTAGATTTCGTCTCCTACGACGTATTAGGTGACGTTGTGTGTGGTGGTTTCGCCATGCCAATTCGGGAAGGGAAAGCACAAGAAATCTACATTGTTACCTCTGGTGAAATGATGGCGATGTTTGCAGCTAATAACATTGCGCGTGGTGTTTTGAAATATGCCCACACTGGCGGTGTACGCTTGGGTGGTCTAATTTGTAACAGTCGTAAAACAGACCGGGAAGATGAACTGATTACCACCCTGGCATCTCGATTAAGCACCCAGATGATTCACTTCGTTCCTCGTGACAACATCGTGCAACACGCTGAATTACGCCGGATGACTGTGAATGAGTACGCACCCAACAGTAATCAAGCGTCGGAATATCGTACATTAGCTGACAAGATTATCAACAATAAAAATCTGGCCATTCCTACACCTATCGAAATGGATGAGCTAGAAGATTTGTTGATTGAGTTCGGTATTCTTGAAAGTGAAGAAAATGCTGCAAAAATGATTGCTGCTGCTAATGCTCAAGAAGAAGCTGCTAAAAAGCAAGAAGATGCTAAAGGCGAAGCATTAGAAGCACTCAAAAAAGGCAATGTTGAAGTTGTTTCTGGTAGTGACAAAAACTAAAATTTGTTAGTTACTTAGTCATAATTGAGTGGGCTATTTATGCCCACTCTAACATCAAGAGTGTATCAATATTGGGAGGTATTTTCATAGCTGATTTATTGTTTTAGATGTTTTCGCTTTACCGTTATCACCGCAAATTTTTCAACTTTTTAATGCGTAATTAGTATTTTATTTTTCTCCTTCTCTACTTGGTTGGTTTTCTATTTCTGAGGGGATGGGAATGTTTTCTATCCCACTCCTCTTTTTTATACAAATATCAAAATTTACTAATATTTTTAGGTATAGCAGTAGCAAGATAGATTAGAACGTTAACAAATCATACAACCCTTATCTCAAAGGTCTTTTAGTCCTGTTACCTGTTACCTGTACCCTGCTATAAAAACACGTCTGATTTTTTTAAGCAAATTTAAGATTAGTCAAAAAACTACCCTAAATAGAATCATGAAAATTAATCAAGAAAACGTCAATAGACATCTTCAAAATTCAATGTCAGACAATGAAGATAGATTTGGTACACAAGTTCCTTCAGCGTTAGCAGCTCATGAAGATTGTGCTTTTGATGGGGCAATGTTGACTCTTATCTCTATTGTTGATGCGGCACATTTAATTCACGGGCCAAGTGGTTGTATTAGCAATTCTTGGGGAAATAACAGCACTTTATCATCAGATTCTAGGCTGCATAAGGTTCGCTTTACCACTGATATGGAGGAAAGCGATATCATTTTTGGGGCAGCGAAAAAATTACAACAAGCCATTTTGCAATTGGCTAGACGTTATCAACCTAGTGCTATATTTGTCTATTCTACTTGTGTTTCGGCTTTGATTGGTGATGATATTGATGGAGCTTGTAAAGAAGCTTATGAACAAACAGGGATACCGATTATTCCTGTTGATTCTCCTGGTTTCTCTGGGAGAAAAAACTTAGGTATTCGTCTAGCGGGTGAAACTTTAATAGAACAGGTAATTGGTACAGCAGAACCAGAGTTTACAACACCTTACGACATCAATATTATTAGTGACTATAATATGGTAGAGGCAGTTAAGAGTATCTTGCCTCTGCTTGAAAAATTAGGTATTAGAGTATTAGCTAAAATTGCCGGAGAGAGTTATTACAAAGAAATTTGTTATGCTCATCGTGCTAAGTTAAATGTGTTAATTTCTTCTAAGGTAATGTTAAATTTTGCCAAAAAGATGCAGCATAAGTTTGGCATTCCATATATTGAAGCATCATTATCTGGTGTTGATGATATAACTGAGTTTCTGCAAAATATTGCTGCACAATTAGGTGGTTATGAGCTACAAGAACGCACCGAAAAGTTAATCGAGGAAGAAGTTAATAATTTAGCAGAAAAGCTCATATTTTATAAATTAAACCTCGCAGATAAAACGGTAATAGTTGATGTTAGTGATTTTCAGGCTTGGAGCATAATTTCTACTGCGAATAGTTTGGGGATGAAAGTGATTCCTATCACTCAGGAAAAATTGAATCAAGCGGATAAAAATAGGCTGCAACAATGGCTGAATAGAGATGATGTAGTTTTGCTAAATGAGAACCTGGAAGAGATAATACAGGAATATCAAGTGGATGCAATTATAGCTGATGAGCATTTACAATCTCTTGCCATCCCAGCCAAAGTCCCTTTTTTGAATATCAACACCAAATTTTATGCAAGCTACGCAGGGATTTTAGCAGCTGCACAAGATTTATATGCAACTATCTATAGTCCCGTTTGGCAACAGGTAAACAAGTCTGCACCTTGGGACAAGATTGAATCATAGAAATTACACAAAAATCCTATTAAACTCTCTTTTCTCTGTGATCTCTGCGCCTCTGTGGTTCGTTTCTTGTAAGTAATTATCAATACAACTTCCAGCAAACTGAAATATGGCAATTGTTAGCGTTACGAGTACATCAGTTACAGTTAACCCCCTGAAACAAAGTCAAGCTATTGGTGCTACTTTGGCCTTTTTAGGCTTAAAGGGAATGCTGCCTTTATTACATGGTTCTCCTGGTTGCAGTGCTTTTACTAAATGTCCTTTAGCGCAGCATTTACGGGAGGCAATTCCCCTTTCTAGTACGGCGATGACTGAAGTTTCTACCATTATGGGTAGTGAGGACAAGGTTGAACAGGCAATTTTACAGATGGTGCAGAAATATCAACCAGAAATTCTCGGTTTATGTACCACGGGGTTAACGGAAACTAAAGGTGATGATTTGCGGCGTTTGACTAAAGATATGCGCCAGCGTTATCCAGAATTACAAGATTTACCAATTGTTTTGGTTTCTACGCCAGATTTTAAAGGGACTTTGCAAGATGGTTTTGCGGCAACTGTGGAAAGTATCGTGAAGGAAATTCCGCAAGACACTGGCGGCTGTCATCTTGGACAAGTTGTTTTGTTGGCGAGTTCTGCGTTTACACCCGCAGATATCGAACAGGTAAAAGAAATGATATCGGCTTTTGGCTTGCAAGCGATCGCTATCCCTGACCTTTCTGGTTTATTAGATAGTGAGTGGAATCATGACTACAAAGGTATCACCGCCAGTGGAACGACTTTGGCACAGTTACAACAAGTTGGTCATTCTGTCTTCACTTTGGCTTTGGGTGAAAGTATGCGCGGTGCAGCCAAAATTTTAGAACAACGCTTTAACATACCTTACGAAGTCTTTAGCGAACTCACAGGACTAGATCCCACGGATAGATTTTTACAAGCTTTAGCAGATATTAGCGGTCAACCTGTACCAGAAAAATACCGCCGCCAACGCCGTCAACTCCAAGATTTGATGCTGCATACTCATACTTACTTTAGTGGGAAGCGCGTTTCTGTCGCACTGGAACCTGATTTACTCTGGTCAATCATTGCTTTTTTACAATCAATGGGAGTGCAAATTCACACCGCCGTGACTACACGTTCTCCTGTGCTAGAAAAACTGGCAATTCCTTGTGTAACTATCGGTGATTTGGAAGATTTTGAACAGATGGCAGTTGGTTCGGACTTGTTAATAGCTAATTCCTACGCGGCGGTAATTTCTCAACGTCTCAATATTCCTCTCTACCGTCAAGGAATCCCAATTTTTGACCGCTTAGGCAATGCTTTGTCTACTAAAGTTGGCTACCAAGGTACTAAGCAGTTATTGTTGGATATCGCTAATTTATTTTTTAAGTATTAATCATCTTATACCAATTCGCAATTCGCAATTAAGAAATCTAGCTCCAGTAAGACTTTCCTAATTTCTATAGGACTCATATTTGATTTCTGAAAAACCAAATTGGCTAGAAGCTTGCCATACAAAGGTTCGTTTCTCAGTATACTTAGCAATATTCAAGTACGATTCCTATATCTGTCGCATTCTTTTCTTAAATTGGTATTATGTTGTCAATTACCAAAATATTACCAACCTAATTGGTAAAAAGATGCAATTGATACAAACTTGATCACAGATTTCCGCTTTGATGCTGATTAGGGAAACTATACCACCCAAGATTAGTAAGCAAGGTGAAAACACGGCATAGACTCAAAATCAAGTCTTTGAGTCTTAATCATCCCATCAAGTTAAGTAGAACAATAGCCAAAGCAACTAGCTTGGCTAAAAAACCGCGTCCTGACTCATCAGTTGCTATGGAGTCGTTACTGACATGGTTTGAAGTGATTGGCTACACAGTAGAACTAGAAGCCGATATCGCCTCTGGAAGACACAAGCAAGAACGCAATAATCTGACTGAAGTTATTTTAAGCGATCGCCTGCGTTATGCGTTGCAGCGAATTAACCCACAAATTTCATCAGCAGCAATTCAAGCAACTATCCGACAGTTGACTGTTTTACCTAGTAGTAACCTAATTGAAAATAACCTATACTTCCATAAATTATTAACCCAAGGGATTGATATTACCTACCCTATCAATAATCAAATAATTAGCGAAAAAGTCTGGCTGATAGATTCATCTAACTTGCTAAATAACGATTGGTTGGTAATTCATCCGTTTACCATTGTTGTAAATAATCAGACTCACAAAATAGATGCAGCTATTTTTATTAACGGCTTACCTTTAGCAATTATATATCACCAATCTAATTCTGAAAAATTTACTTTAAAAAAAGCTCAAGAGAATTTGCAAAAATATATGCAAAATCTCCCCCAATTATTTTTTTATAATGCTTTTTTAGTAATTACATATAGCAAACGAGCAGGAATTGGCACATTAACTTGTAACTCAAAAGATTTTTTACCTTGGCACACCATAGATGGTGAAGACTTTACCCATCCTCAAGAAACAGAAATAGATATACTAATCCAAGGTATTTTTGATAAACGACGCTTTTTAGAATTAATTAAACATTCTATAGCCTTTGAAAAAAGGGGCATTATCCATACTAAAAAGTTACTTCGTTATCATTTCTGTACTGTAAAATAAGCAATTTATTTAATTATGGTTATTAAATAAGTTGAAAATATAAAATAACACCTAAATGCCCACCGTGATTTGACATTTCAACATATATATTGTGAATATTACTCTTGTGTAATCTCAGAAATAATCTATTTAAGTCATACTGATTCATCAGCATTAAAGGATAATTAAAATCCTTACATTTTATCAAATTTATCAAATTATGAGCAAAGGGAATATATTTCTTTATCCACTCTCGTGTTTTTTGCAATTTTGATACTTCTTGATGATATGTAAAGTGCAATACTCCTACTCCATTACTTTCTAAATGTTTAATGATATTTGCCATAATCGCTTCACCTCTTCTGGGGGAAATATGCTGAAACACTATAAATGAATAAATAAAATTAAACTTTCTTCCTGCTATAGCAGTCAGAGAATCATCAGATTTAAGTAACTCAACATTTTGCAGTTTATTTAGCTGACAGTTTTTTCTAGCCTCTGCCAGCATAGATTCAGATACATCTAAACCAACAACATGAATGGATGATTTAGCCAAAGGTATTAATATACGTCCTACTCCACAACCAAATTCAAGAGCATATCTTGGCTGAAAATGAGGATCTATGTGTTTTTGAACTGTAGCAATAACAGAGTTAAAATCATTAATACCTGATTGAAAAAACTCCCTATAAGAATCTTCATTAAGATTTTTGCTCTGATATTTATCAGAGCTTAAAACTCCGAAGTATGGGTCTAATTCTCCATACCTGTTCCAGGCTTTATCAGTATTCTCAACCATTATAAACGTACCTATTTTTGTATAAATACTGGGGAACTTATATTAGTTTGCAATATCATATCAAGTCAGCAGTTTGTCAAGTACCATACTAAATGTATAAATTATGCTAAACAAACGCTTCTATCACATTGGGTTTGGGCAAGAAGATTTGGGTGAAAAGCCTCCTAGTATTGCTTTATTATCTGGTGATCCTGAAAGGGCGCATTTGATTGCTCAAACTCATTTACAAGATGTGCGTTTGTTGTCAGCAAATCGCGGACTTAATAGTTATTTAGGATATTTACCTAATAGTCGTCCTATCTTATCCGCTACAAGTGGGATGGGTGCGCCTTCTTTAAGTATTGTGGTGAATGAATTGGTACAGGTAGGAATTCGGCAAATTATTCGCGTCGGGACTTGTGGTTCGATTCAACCTGATGTAACAGTTGGTAGTATTGTGATTTCTAGTGCGGCTTTGTGTCGTCAAGGTGCGGCTAATGATATTGCACCTGTGGAATATCCGGCGGTGGCTGACCCGTTTTTGACGGTGGCTTTGGTAAAGGCGGCGCAAATATTGGGGTTTGAGCATCATTTGGGAATCACTGCTTCGGTGGATACTTTTTATGAAGGACAGGAACGAACTAATTCAGCGAATCCTTACTTAATGCGATCGCTCCGTGGTATTACGGAAGAATACCGCAAGTTAAATATTCTGAACTATGAAATGGAATGCGGTACGCTGTTTAAAATGGCTGGAGTATATAAGTTTGCTGCGGCGGCTGTGTGTGGCGTAGTGGCGCAGCGCACCGTTGATGAGCAGGTGATTTTAGAACAAAAAGATATGGCCGTTAATTGTGCGATCGCAACTGCTGTCAATGCAGCAACTAACTTGAACTAAATCATTATTTAGCCCAACTTTAAATTTGAGCTACGTAGTTTCATCGAGTCTTTACTTAATCTTTAATTTGGTAATTACTAAATCTAGATAATATGTATTTATTCGGATAAAACTTATTTTTCAGAAGTTGCAAAAGACCATATATTTGTCTTTTTTGAACTTTTAGTGAGCTTGATTTTGCAGCAGTTTAATTAAACATCTATTTCAAGCAAAAAGTTAAATATTTAATAATAATTTTATTTTCAGGATGCTAACAAACTGGAGAGCAAAATAACATGAACCGTGCTGGCAAGCGTTGGATTACGAACATTAACATAGCTGTAATGGCAGTAATGCCAACGCTGATAATTTCAGCATTTACATCCAAAGCAACCGCTGAAGATTTGGGAGCCTGTTTTATGGTGACTCCCTCTGGTGCAACTGTTGAATTGGCGAGACTTTGTACTGGCAACAAAGCTAATTCCGATGAACGAGTATTTAAAGTTCCTATTAAACGTCGCTTTGGCAGAACTCCAGTAATTGAGGTCAAATTCAATAATCAAAAAACCTTTGAAATGATTGTTGATACAGGTGCAAACGGCACTTTAATTACGCAAAAAATGGCCAATACTCTGCAAATTAAACCAACAGGAATATTGCAAGCTCAAGTTGCTGATGGGACACAAATACAATTTCCTACAGGTAAAGTTAAGTCTATAGCTGCGGGTGGAGTAGTAGCGAATAATTTAGAAGTAGCGATCGCACCTAAAGCAGATATTGGCTTACTTGGCCATGATTTCTTTGGCAATTATGACATCAAAATTTTAGCCACAGAAGTAGAATTTCATCCACGTTAATTATTTGGCGTTGCATAAATGCGGGATGAATTGAGATGTTTAACAAAAATAAAATATTGATTCTTCGCGCCTTTGCGCCTACTCTTCGAGAAGCCGCTACCGCGTCTATGCGCGAAACAAAAAACATCCCACTAATCAGCAATGCCAATTATTTAAGTCCTGAGTGCTGTTAGCGGTAGCGGGGCGTTTAGCCCGTTCTGAGTGCTGAGTAAAAATACTAACCTCTAGTCTCTAACTCACCAAACTAGCAATCAACTTGACTAATTCATTCGGTTCTACTGGCTTAGAGACATGGTTGTGAAAACCTGCTAGAAGTGCTTTTTGCCTATCTGATTCTCCCGCATAAGCTGTAAGTGCGATCGCTGGTACTTGCCCACCTTGTTCTGCTGGCAAATTTCTGATTTGACGCAACAGCATATAACCATCTACCTGTGGCATCCCAATATCACAAACTAAAACATCTGGTTTTAATTGATTTAAAGCCGGGAGTGCTTCAGTTGCAGAGGCTACAGCAATTACCTCTGCGCCACATTCTTTGAGAATAAAAGCTACTACTTCCCGTGAATCAACTTCATCATCCACAACTAAAATACGAATGCCAGTTAATTCTTGATAATTATCAAACTGTTCCGCACTTTGAGATTGTTGATTTTGATTGGCAATTAATGGCACTCTGACAGTAAAAATCGCTCCTTGCCCTTCGCCGGGGCTAGTTGCCCAAACTGTGCCACCGTGTAGTTCTACCAAATGTTTAACAATTGCTAGCCCAAGTCCTAGCCCACCAAACTTTCTAGTAGTTTGGCTATCGGCTTGTCGGAAGTAGTCAAATACATAAGGTAAAAAATCTGGGCTGATTCCTTGGCCTGTATCGATAACTTGAATTTGCGCTTGTCTACCAACTTGTTCTAAGCGAACTTCTACACGACCACTAGGTGCAGTAAATTTAACAGCATTGGAAAGCAAATTCCAAATGACTTGTTGTAACCGCACAGTATCGCCTAAAACTGTGCCAATATCGGCTGATAAGTTGGTTTGCAGTTGAATTGATTTGGCTTGGGCTGCTAAACGCACAGTATCTAAAGCAGACAGAATAATTGACTCTAAATTGACAGAGGCAATATTTAGACTCAATTTACCTCGCAAGATTTGGGAAATATCCAACAAGTCTTCTATAAGTTGAGCTTGTAACTTGGCATTGCGCTCGATAGTTGCCAAAGCTTCTGAGGCTTTATCTTGAGAAAGTTTTTGGCTACTGAGCAACTTAGACCAGCCTAATATAGGATTGAGTGGCGATCGCAACTCATGGGATAAAATCGCCAAAAATTCATCTTTGACGCGGTTAGCTCCTTCCGCTTGCGCCCTGGCTGTCTGTTCTCGTTTCAGCAATCTTTCCCGTTCTTGTTCTGCCTGTTTGCGTTCTGTTAAGTCAACCACAAAAGCAAAACCATCAGTACGAGAACCTTCCCGAAAAGCACAACCCATGAGAATTGGCACTCGATAACCTTTTTTGTGAATGTAGTAGTGTTCTACAGGTGTAGAAATCCCAAATTTTCTCAGTTCTTCAATTATTTTTACTACCACATCTCGGCAATCTGGGGGTGAAAGGTCTCGCCAACATAACCCGCCTGCTTCTAAATCTACCCTTGTATAGCCTAATAGGTGTAAATATGCGTCATTGGCAGCAGTAATTTGACCATTCATATTCCAAAAAGAGATGCCCATCACATTCGATTCGTATAGCCAGCGAAATCTAGCTTCACTTTCTTGCAGGGCTTTTTGGGCTAGTTTGCGTTCAGTAATGTCTTCAATAATGCCATTGATGATTGTCGTCTGATTATCGGTTAGAGAAGTCTGACTAATCCGCACCCAAATTGTACTGCCATCGGTACGATGTAAAAGTGCTTCACGCTCTCGAACATCTGTAATTGTGCTTAATTCTGCTAACAGATGAGCATAATCTTCAGAGCTAAAATAAGGCTCTAAAGTTTGATTAACTGGAATTTCGTCAACTGAATTTAAACCTAGCAATTGCCTAAATGCTGCGTTAGTTTCTAAGACAACACCATCGGCGGTGATGCGATAAACACCGACTTTTAATTGATTAAGCAAAGTTTGAAAGCGCGTTTCTAAACCTGTGATTTGACGTTGAGTCTGTGCTTGTCTCAAGACTAGACGAACTGCCACAGGTAAACGCATATAGTTACTAGGTGACTTAATTACATAGTCATCTAAGCCTGATTTCATCGCTTCTACAGCGATTTCTTGAGAACCACTGTTAGTAAACATGACAACAGGAATTTCGGGAAAGCGGCTTTTGATCTCTCGCAGCACGTTTAAGCCATTACTCCACCGTAGTTCGTAGTCAGTGATTACTAAGTCAAATTCTCCAGCTGACAATGCCTGTTCTAATTCTTGGGGACGAGCAATTTGCTGGATTTGTAGGTTGCTCAATTCTCGTTCTAAGGCATGAATCGCCAGCAAGCGATCGTGCGGATTGTCGTCAATTAGGAGAATGCGTAACATGGTAAGTCTAACCAGTGTATTTAGTAATTTTCTTCATAAGTGCCAAGTTCTGGCTTTTGGTTAAAAACCATCCAATGTCGGTTAACAATGGCGACAATTTCAACTAAATTATCAAAAGCCACAGGTTTGACCATATAGGCGTTTACACCTAAGTCATATAAAAGATTGACATCGCCATATTCTTGAGAGGCAGTTAAAACGACAACTGGTAAGCGCTTCAGTCTTGGTTGTTGCTTTAACCACATCAGTACTTCAGCACCAGAACGTCTGGGTAATTTTAAATCGAGCAAGATTAAAGCTGGCAAAGGATAAAGATTGCGATCGCTATATGGTGCTTCTCCCGATAGGTAAAGTAAAGCAGTATCGCCATCTCTGACTACTTGTAGTGGGTTAGTAATGCCAACCTTACGAAAAGCTCGTTTAACGAGGAGAATATCACGAGCATCATCTTCGACTAACAGAATTGTCTCCCCTATGGATACTGTATTCATTGAGATTCCATAACTTTTGACAATTCCATCATAGGTGTTTTAGTATGTATCAATTTTAACTTTGTTTTTTTTTGATTATTCATTGCTGATCCACTCCTTTAGCCTGTAACCCACCTGATTAAGCTACAGATTGCCTGAAACCTCTTATTCTTATCCTGGGCAAATTTCAGGTCTTTGTCTTCTACCATAGGAGTTACAGAAAACACACACAAAAAACCTGTACTGAGATTTTGATTAACTATCTCTAGTGTCTTGGCGTTCCAACACAGCTTTTGGTAAAGCAATCCAAAAGCGACTACCTTGACCTAATTGGGATTCTACCCCACAAAAACCGCCCATCTTTTCTAAGCCTTTACGCACAATTGCTAGCCCAATTCCTGTCCCTGGATACACTTCTACGCCATGCAATCGTTCAAAAACCCGAAAAATTCGCTCTTGATGTTCTGGTGCGATGCCAATGCCATTATCTATAATCCACAATTTAACCCAAGTAGCTTGCTCTTGGTGGTATTCCTTTGAATAGATTTGCACAACAGGCTCTCTATCCGATTGTACAAACTTAATTGCATTATTTAATAAATTTGTCACCACTTGAACAAGCGTAGAACGATGAGCCAAAACCTGGGGTAAAGCATTTTCGATTTGAATGTGCGCTTGTTGTTGTTGAATTTGTGCATCTATTTGCATCATCGCTTCTCGAACAACAACATTCAAATCCACAGGTTGAAGGGAAATTTGACTGCGACTCAAGCGACTGTAACTCAGTAAATCAGTAATTAAAGTATCCATTTGCTTGGCTCCCTCAGCAATATAGTTGAGGCAGTCTTGACCAAAAGAATCTAGTTGGTCGCTGTAGTCTTCTAACAAAGCTTGAGCAAAACCTTGCATGGTACGTAAAGGCGCGCGTAAGTCGTGAGAAACAGAATAATTAAAGGCTTCTAAGTCATGATTAATTTCTTGGAGTTGGGCGGTGCGTTCTGATACTCGATGCTCTAGTTGTGTCGCATAATCTTGGAGTTGTTGTCGCAGTTGTGATTGCTTAATTGCGATCGCTAATTGGGCGGAAACTTCTTGCGCTATTTCTAAAACTTCTCTACTAAAAGTTTCTGGTTGAGATTTCACCAAAATTATTTCCCCAATCACAACATCTTCTACTTGCAAGGGGATCGTTAAGCAACTATTTTTTTCTCTGCCTCCAAGTTGTTGGATAATTGGTGGATTTTCAGCGTTAATTACCAAAAATGGCGGCTGAGATAACACTTCTGGCAGAAAAAAATCAGCAATGGGCAGTGTTGTACCTTCAGTTAGTGGTAATTCACTATCAGCATCACCAGCGAGTACCTCAGCAGTTTTAGTTTCAAAATTGAATAATATCGAAAAAGCTTGTTGACAATTGATGAGTTGACGTAACCTTTTTAAGGCATCTCTAATAATTGTTACATTAGGTTCAGCCGCTAAAATTGCTCTGTCAATTTTGTGTAAATCTGCCAAACGTTGAGCCGAAAGTTGAGCTATTTCAGTTTGTTCAATGGCAGTCTTTAAGGCATTTTCATAACTCTGCGACACCTTATATATTTGTTGTCGGATGTAGTAAGTCAAAGTAATCCCGATAATGATTGCCAAAATGATGCTATTCGTACTCACTTGCTGTGCTGTCTCACGGGCAGTTTGGCTGCGACGATTACGGAGTGTTTCTTCTGTCGCAATAAACGCTTCTATCTGAGTGCGAATTACATCCATCTGCTTTTCTCTGGCTACAAAATTTACCACAGATTCTACTTTGCCTTGCTGACGCAGTTCTAAACCTTGAGAAATCAACCGATTCCAATCTTGATAATGCAATTGCAGTTGCTTTATCCGTTGAACTTGCAGTGAATTATCAACAACCAAATTGTTTAATTCGAGAAAAGCAATATTAATATCTGGGATGGCTTTTTGGTAAGGTTTGAGAAATTCTTGTTGACCTGTGATGATGTAGCCGCGTGAGCCTGTTTGGATATCGAGTAATAGTTTATGAGTGCGGTAAGCCTGAGCAATTACTTGGTCTGAATGATCTACCCATTGCAGTGCTGACAACAGACGGTTAATTTGCCACAGAGAAACTCCTGAAAACAGCAATAGTAGAACGCTAGGGAGAGCGATCGCACTTGTTAATCTTCGTTGAAAAATAGATTTGGCAATTTGCAGCAGCATAATACTATGCTACTGGTTCTACAGGAGAAATATAAATGAAATATCACAGGTGTAGCAACTTCAACAGACAACCTGAGCAGGTGCGATCGTGCAATTTTACACAGTCAAGTATTTTTGTTTTAACGGTGTGATCTCAAGCTATAATCCTGAGGGATTAGTTACAAATATTACATTTTCCCGACTCACAGTTTTTGTGTGAAATATGCAAGCACAACTTTTGGTTTCTGCTTTAACACTCGGCGTAGCATTGACGGCCATACCTGTTCAGTCTTCTCATGCCCAAATAGCCAAGGTTCCAACTCTTTATGAGTTGCAAAACCATGAGATTAAAGTCACTTATTCTACAACTAGCTTTGTAGGTAAGCCACTGCTCAACTATCAAGACCAACAACAAAAATTGCAGTTTTCTGGAGACGAAATCCGAACTACAGATACAGAAATTGGCCAATTAGTGACAGTAACTATCTATAAAACTGTAGATACTGGTTCTGTAACATTTAGCTTGCTTATCCCTGATGTCAACTTGGGAAACACCAATGAAGCCAAAATTGTGACTAACGGTATTACCACTGTCAACCGTTTTTCGACAATACCAGTATTGAACCAAGGACAAAGACAGACTTACAAAGTTACACCTTTATTTGGTACAGCCAAAGCAGTGGTGTTTTAAAGTATCAATTACTTTGAGGGTTTACAGGTGTGGGGTGTAAGGGTAGAGGGGTGTACGTATTCAAAACCTTTACACCTTAAACTCTACTCCTTATTTTCTAAATAAGTATCCAAATTAGGGACATCAACCCAACTCCTAGTGTCATGAGATTTATGAGATAAATCCATCAATAACTGGGAATAAACGCCTTCGCGCAAGGATGGGACTATTGACTGCTGTTGGTCAATTCCTTGTAGCCATTGATCTACTACTCGCAAAAATGCGCTAATGCGACCATCAGCAAAGTTTTGGGTAAACATTAACTGCTGTGGAATTTCAATTTCCGCTAAAGGTTGACCAACTGGAGAACCCCAAACCCGAAAACCGTGGATATAGTCTTTTTGATTTTCGCTGCCTAAAACTAATGTAGCGCGATCGCCATACACTTCTACCCAATGAGTTCGGGACGCATGAACCACCGCACTAATATTCAGTTGACAAGGTGTTCCATCAGCTAATTCTAACGACAGCAAACAATTATCATCAGTTTCTACAGGCTTTAATACGCCACTACTAGGGTCAAGGCGATGAGAAATAGCTGTACTTAAATAAGCACTTAATCTGCGGACTGGCCCAAATAACCAATAAATATAATCAAACGCGTGGGAACCCAAAGACCCCAATGCACCACCGCCTTGTGCTTGAGACGAATACCAATTCCACGGACGAGAAGTATCAGCGCGGGAAGAACCCAACCAGTCAATTTTAATTAAACGCTTATTTCCGACATAATCTGATGCTAATAATTGGGCAAATAACTGCCATCCTGGAACAAAGCGAAATTCAAAATCAACAACCGCAGTTACACCATTTGCTGTTGCTAATTGATCAAGTTCTTTGGCTTCGGCTACATTTAACGTTGTGGGTTTTTCTAATAATAAATGCTTGCCTGCTTGTAATACAGTTTTTGCCATTTCATAGTGCAGAAATGGTGGTGTAGAAATACTAACAGCTTGTACTTCTGGTAATTTGACAATATTAGCTAGACTATCACAAGCGTGAGGAATATTATTAGCATCAGCAATTGCTTGGGCTTTATGAATATCTCGATGGTAAACAGCAACCACCTCCGTTCGTGGATGAGCTTTAAACCCTGGTATATGGACTTTTTGACCAAATCCAGTCCCCACTACAGCCACCCCAACTACATTCTGACTCATAGTTAATTCCCCTCTGTATTGTTTTATATCTAATATATAGAAAGACTATAAACAAAAAGTGACAACTGGGCAGGGAATAATATCGTGTTCGGTTAAAGACTTATCATGAAGACCGCAGAGGGAGCAGGGGAGCAGAGGGGTAGAGAAAGCATTTTTGGGTTTTATGCATAGATTCGGGGATGATTAGATATCATCCGAACTTAATATTAGAGATAAAAATATAGTGAATGGATTTGTTTACAAGTCCTAGACCCAGCGCTATGTGCCTTCTACACAACTCATTTATGGTTACTATAGAAAAAATAAATTTTTATCGGCTAAGTTTGAAGAATTTAAACTTAGCCGATAACTATAGTATTTTATCTATGTAAATAATTTAATATTTATTAAATCTTGAAGATTTTTAATAAACAATATTGACATACAAGGCTGTAAGCTATTAATAACCGTATTAAATTCGATGTTAAATAAAACTTGTTACTTCTGCAAGTTTTATTAATCAATAGTTCTTAACAATCTCTATCTTCAGCCCATTTTATGGGAGATTTAGTTGGAGTAAATTTACATGCCAAAAATAAATTTTTCTTCGTCTAATTTTTCATGGTTTACAACCATGAAATTTGCTCAAAGTAGCTGGCATTTTAATAAAGCTAAATTTTGCATTTAAACGATCGCCAGTAAAAAAAGAGTATTTAGAATAAGTTAATTTAATCAACCTAGTTAATTTTATCCACTACCTTTAAACACAAACTAGGTAAAAGAGAGGCATTGATTTTCTCTTTTACACTTACTCTTTATACAACAGGTAATTCTTGTGTTAGAAGCGTGTATATTTGCAACAATATTCTGCGGATTTTTCGGTATCATTCTGAAAAAAAATCTCGTTATGAAAATCATCTCTATGGATGTTATGAGTACGGGGGTTATCGCCTGTTATGTACTAATTGCATCAAGAAATGGTTTGTTTACCCCAATTATTTCTAACGTCAAAGATATTAGATACGCTGACCCAGTTCCCCAAGCTGTCATATTAACGGCGATTGTCATCGGATTTTCGATTCAGTCCTTAATGCTGGTCGGTGTGATGAAATTGGCACGAGATAATCCAACGTTAGAAAGTAGCGAAATTGAGAAAAACAATACGCCATGACTACCATTACGATCGCCTGGCTGGCACTACCATTTTTTTTAGGGTTCGTTATTTATCTACTTCCCAAAATTGATAAATATCTCGCTTTATGTGTGACTTTTGCTTCGGTAGGATATGCGTTGCAGCTATTTTTCAAGCCGCCACTAACACTAAAGTTGCTCGATAATTTCGGTGTTCTCTTAACAATTGATCAACTTAGCGGCTACTTTATATTAACTAATGCGTTGGTAACAACAGCCGTCATACTCTACTGTTGGTACAGCGATAAAAGAGCCTTCTTTTACTCACAATTGATTATTTTGCATGGCAGTATTAATGCCGCGTTTGTCTGTTCAGATTTGATCAGTTTATACGTGGCTTTAGAGGTGAGTGGTATTGCCGCGTTTTTGTTGATTGCTTATCCTCGAACTGACCGCTCGATTTGGGTTGGCTTACGCTATTTGTTTGTCAGCAACGTCGCCATGCTGTTTTATCTAGTGGGTGCGGTGCTGGCATATCAAGCGCATCATTCATTTAGTTTTGCTGGTTTGCGCGTCGCACCTCCAGAGGCACTGGCCTTGATTTTTTTAGGACTATTGACAAAAGGAGGGATTTTTGTATCGGGTTTATGGTTGCCGCTGACCCACTCCGAATCAGAAACGCCAGTATCAGCGATGCTGTCGGGAGTTGTGGTCAAAGCTGGGGTTTATCCGTTAGTGCGGTGTGCGTTGATGGTGGCAGAGGTTGACCCGATAGTGAGAACCTTCGGCGTAGGTACGGCAATTTTGGGGGTGTTTTATGCAGTCTTTGAAAAAGATACTAAGCGGATGTTGGCATTTCATACGGTTTCGCAGTTAGGGTTTATCTTAGCTGCCCCGGTTGTGGGTGGTTTTTATGCCCTGACCCACGGACTCGTAAAATCTGCGTTGTTTTTAATCGCAGGGGTATTGCCGAGTCGCAACTTCAAAGAACTGCAAAACCAAGCGATCGCTACCCCAATTTGGATTGCTTTAGTGATGGCTAGCTTCTCGATTTCCGGCTTTCCCTTGTTATCTGGTTTTGGCGCAAAGGTGTTGACATCCAAGAATCTGTTACCTTGGCAAGCGATCGCCATGAATATTGCCGCCTTGGGAACCGCAATATCCTTTGCTAAATTCATCTTTCTGCCTCGTGGCGGCAATAGCGACAATATCAATGTCAAGCCAGGTTTTTGGGCTGCCATTATCCTCTTAATTGGTGGGCTGTTTCTGGCTAATATTGTTTATTACGAAGCATATAGTCTGGAAAATATCATTAAGCCCCTGGCAACCATCGCTATCGGGTGGGTAGCTTACTTGATCATCTTTAAACATTCACTCATCAAGCTGCCGCGTGTGCTTGAGCAATTTGATCATCTAATTGGTGTCATGAGTCTAATTTTAGTCCTGCTGTTCTGGAAGGGATTTGCATGGTTGGGTATCTAAATCTCATACTGCGACTGGTCATTTGGTTTCTGCTCACTGCCAATTTCAGTGTGGCAAATATCATTATTGGTGTCGGTATTGCTTTTTTATTGCCTGGTGGCTACACAGCAAGAGGATCATTAAAAGATTGGCTGCGTGTGTTGGGTGAAGTGATAGTGGCAATTCCTAAAGCTTACATTGAAGCATTTGAAATCATCCTCCGACCGCATAAATACGAAGACATCACAATGGAACAAGTGAAACCAGGTCGAACACCAGGGCTGATATTTCTGGATATCTTCTTGATTACCTTTACGCCTAAAACCATTGTCTTGAAATATCACGAAAAAGGTTGGTACGAAGTACATTGGGTGCGCCGGAGGAGAAAAGGATGATTCTAAACTTTGTATTAATTGCCATGATTTTGGCAATGCTCATTCCCATGTATGAAGCATGGCAAGATGACGATATTTGGCAAAAAATGTTGGCATTTGCCAGTTTTGCTACCAAAACTTCTATCACAATCTTGGTGGTATCGGTTTTACGTGATGATTGGATGATTGGTGTTGTTGGAGTCATCATTCTCAGTGTGGGGAATGCTGGATTAATGTTGCTGGCTAATATAATTAAACGTCTGAATGAAGTATGATTGACTTTCTTAGTTATGTCTGTATAGGTCTAGGACTCATCTTTTGGTTTTGGGGAACCCCTTCCTTACTTGGCAAGCGATCTTTATTGTTCAAGCTTCATAGTCTTTCCGTTGCTGATACCCTGGGATCGATGAACATCATCATTGGGTTGTTATTGAAGATACCCAGCGAATGGCCGCTACTCATCCTGGCTCTCATCTCCCTAGCAATTTGGAACACAGTGCTGGGGTATGTGTTGGCTTACTGTTCTAGTAGCGAGGGTAATTATGAATGATAGCTATATGTATATCATCATTGCGCTGCTGCCATTGTCTGCTTGTATGGTGGTATTTCAAGTCAATCCATACAATGCGCTAGTTATTCGTGGCATCTTAGGTGCAGTTGCGGCAATGGTATATGCAGTTTTAGGCGCGCCAGATGTTGCTCTAACAGAAGCATTGGTAGGTACGATGCTGGCAATTACCCTCTATGCAGTAGCAGTACGTTCATCAATGGTGATGCGTCTTGGCATCATCAAAAACGAGGCAGAGGAAGAACAGCATTTTGGGCAACTATTAGATGAATTACGCACAATTTTTGGCAAACGCCAGATGCGTCTAGAACTAGTTCCCTACTCCAATAACCAAGCCTTGCAACAGGCGTTGATGGATAAAGAACTCCATGCAATCTGTGTTAGACGAGAAAACATCGAGTCAGATTATGCAACAAGCAATGATGAAAACCAACAATATCACACCGCTATTAGGGTAAAACGCATCTATGAAATTCTACAAACTGAACTGACATCACCAGCAACAATCCTTAACTATATAAATACACCAAATTCAGGTGAAGAGCATATTTCTCCCTCTCCAACAGCAGATACGGTTTCTCCGAGGTCTTTATGAAATGGATTTACATTGCAGCAGGGATAGCACTGTTTGTGAAAATGCTCATCTTACCAAATTCAACCGCAGTGCTACCGGATTTCTCGATTGTGGAATCAATCGTCAAAGATGGTGGTATACCTAATGCAGTCACAGTCATTATTCTCAGAAATCGTTTGTATGACACTATTTTTGAAGTAGTGGTATTTACAATCGCTATCATGGGTGTCTACTTTCTGTTAGCCAATGAAAAGCCTTCTACCACAATTTATAGTTTTACCGATCAACCATCTATTGTCCTAGCACGTTTGGGAGCGACTATTGCCGCGTTGGTCAGTATTGAACTAGCTATTCGCGGACATCTTAGCCCTGGCGGTGGTTTTGCTGCCGGAGTTGCTGGCGGAACAGCAATTGGGCTGATTGCGATTACCTCGTCACCAGAGTGGATGCAAGGAATTTACCAGCGATGGCACGCCGCTACATGGGAGAAAATTTCGGTTCTTGTTTTTATTGTCCTAGCAGTGTTAACTCTAGCTGGAGTGGAGTTACCACACGGAGAGATGGGCGCACTTGTTAGTGGAGGAATTCTCCCGTTGTTGAATATATTAGTTGCAATCAAAGTTGCCTTGGGGTCATGGGCTGTAGTTTTAGTTTTTATCCGCTATCGGGGGTTATTGTAGATATTTATATCATTCACATTAATGATCATACAAAGAGACTCTGTAGAGACTTAGCATTGCTATTTCTCTACTTTTTATTTCAAAAATCTGATTGTAGAGGAATAGCGATAGTTTTTACCTCTATAAGCTTGAATTGCTGCTGTTATACTACATAGGGTTTGGTATAAAGATATAACAAAAATCAGGAAATAACCTGTGCCCAAAAAATAGGCAAATTTAAACTTTTCTAATCTATCATTGGTGGCAACTTTGCTGAAGTCAATTCCACAAATTGGAGATATTAATAATAAACAAATAATAGCAATAATTATATAGAGCGTTATAGACAGTTGAAAATTTACAGATTCTTTGCCATGAATATCTACCCAAGTATATCGATTTTTATAACGCTGCCAAATATATAAGGGTAATAAAATATTAATAAATGGAATATAAAGAGGAATATTCAAAAAGATGGCACTAATTAGATAAATCGGTAGCCAAATTAGAGCCGCTAGATGAGATAACATTGCCCATAACCTATCTGGGCGTTCTATATTATTATTCATGGATAATTATCTGATAATTCGCATAGTGAAAGGATAGCGATAGTGTTCTCCATGATAAGCTTTAATGGCGGCAAAACTGACTATAAATGATTGGAATAAAAGTAATCCAATAATTAAAAACATCCATAGCAATAGCAAACCATCTAAAACTGAACTAACTTCATTAACAGTGCCATTGGTGGTAATGGCAACGCCACAACTACCTAAGACAATTAGCAACGAAATCACGATCACTACTAAAGTATATAAAGTCAAGGAAATTTGAAAGTTTAAAGATTCTCTACCCTGAAAATCAATCCAAGGATATTTAGTTTTGTAAAGTTGCCAAATGCCTAATGGTATTAAAATATTGAGTGGCAAATATAAAGGAATACCAATAAAAACTAGCCCAAATAACACTAGCCATGATAACAAAGCCGAAAGATGACACAACATCGCCCATATTCGCATTTGTTGTTTGTCTCGTTTTTTCATGGCTTGTTAGTGGCAGAGAGATAAATAAAATCCTATTTACTACACTACCTGCAAACTAGCTAGACAAAAGTTTAAAATTTAAGTATTTCACGATCGCAATTTTCGGGAAAAGGTTCAATTTCCCAAACTATGCCTTCACCTGGTTCTAAGGCTACTTCTACATAAAGTTGTTCGATAGCAGTTGTGGCAATATCTTCGTTATCAGGAAAAGGCTGCAAATCTTCTGTGAGAAGTCGCAGTTTAAAACCTTCAGGAATAACTGCACCCACAGTGGCGTTATGCAACTCAAACCGCCAATAGGGTGCATCTGGTTCGCCTTGGGGTGTAATTGTTAGTTCATAGATTTGTCCGGCGATCGCTAGTCGTCGTGATATATTTACCTGGGTTTGTCTATCTTCGACACTCCGCGCTGCTGCACTTAATTCTAAATTCCAGCGTTCCCAACCAATATTTTGTGCAAGTTGAGATACACCGCTTTGCAACCATTCCAAAACTGAACGCTGTTGGGGTAGTCCGATGCGTTTTTCATATAAATTTTGTCGCCAACCGCCATGTTCAACTAACCCGCCCCAAAGTTGAAACGGAATGGCTAACCGAGGCGTGACGACTTCGGACTTTCCCAGGCGGTCAATTAAATTGTGAGCTTGGGCTTGCGGTAGGGTGGGAATTGCGGTAACTGGAGCGCGTGTAGGTTCTGCCGTACAAAATTCTCGCGCCACAGCTAAAACACTAATATCAGTAATTATCTCACTAGCATCTAAAGAATAAGTGCGATCGCCTGCGTCATAACTTCCTTTATTTTTAATTTGACTATGGGTGCAATAACCCCAAACCCTGACATAACCTGCATCTGGTTCCACTTGCACCGCCAAATAATAATCGCCTAGCCAACTCGGTAAATCTACCCATTCCTGGGGTACACGCAACTCACTCAAATCAATACTTTCACTGGGAACCAAAATAAATCTCGTTGCATCTACTGTAATAGCGGTTCCATTGACCAGTTCCCAAAAACTGGCTAAAGCAGTGCTAGTTGGCCAAACCTTTGCCTGTGGTGTAAAGTCTTCCTGTAACCAAGGTAAGACAGCATTCAGGCAAAGTTTATTTAAATAAGCTTGATAGTCAGCACTAGGATGAGAAAAGGCTAAATCACCTTGTGCAGTTTCGGGAATTTCTAAAATCAGTTCTGTAGAATCAGAAAAAGTAAAAGTCATGGCGGTTCCTCCGGGGAAAGGTTGGGCTTGTTTTGGCACTACCAGGGAAACTTCTCTTCCCCGAACAGGCGGCAAAATCTCCAGTAAAGTGCTGAGTGCTGAGTGCTGAGTAAAAAGACTTGTCTCTCTTGCTTGGCTCTAAAATCAGAACTTCTACCTCCTGCCTTCTGCCATATAGTAATTTTGTAACCATTCTTCCATCACAGCACTCATACTTTTGAGTAAGTCTGATGTCACAGAAATATGCAGGCTATCTTGACACCAGTTAGCTAAAGACCGCAATAAAACCTCTTTAGCTTTGGTCAATCGCCGGGAAACAGTATATTGTTTAATATCTAATTGTTTAGCGATCGCATCTTGATTCAGCTGCTGTGCGTAGTATAGTTGCAATATCTGTTGGATTTGCGTTTCTAGTTGAGCGATCGCAGTTTGTAATACTTGGCTAATTTCCTCTCGTTGCGAATTTCTCGCTTGTTCTTCTTCTTGGGCGACAATTTCGTTAATTAAAGATTCTTGCACCCCTGGTAAATTATCCAGTAACTCAAACCCATCATCACCACCTTTGGAGACATTGAGAGAATCTGGCGCAGGATAAAGATATTTGCGAACAGCTTTTGCTGCATTTAATAGCCATTTTTCCAAATTTTGGGCGTTTGCAGATTGGCTACTTTGAGAATTAAAAGATTGAGCGATCGCATCCCAAGTAGTATCATCAGGCCGGGATAATTGCCTGGAGTTACTGGCTTTGGTGGGGATATACAATGTTTTAAAAGCAGTCCAAGCCACAGTGTAGGCGCGAATGGTTTCCGGGGATAAACCAGCGTTTTCCAAAGCTTCTTCTAAACGCTTTTGGCTTGTTTTGCGTAATAAACCCCAATCACTACAAATATCGACTTCTTGACGCTGACGCAAAGTTTCGCGGATAGCAGTCCCAAAAATCAGACTAGCGTAGTTTTTGAAACTGCTACTTTGCGCAGGATTAAAACCTTTGAGGACGCGTTCAACCTGGGCGATGGCAATTTGAAAACAATCAGACAATTTGAATTGACTACTAGCGAAACCAGCACAAGTTTTTTGCGATGTCCAATAACAAGGTTCTTGTAAATACGCCGTTAGATGTTGCGTAGCTAAGGATGTAGCGGCTGGTTCTTGCCAAAACTTATACCAGTACAATACCCAAAAATATTCAGAATTTTCTTGAGGTATTTGTTGCAGACAACGTTGGATGCTGCGTCGCAAGCGCGCTTCAGCCGCCCAACGACTGAAGCGATCGCCATCAAACTGCACAAAAGTTGAAAAAATTTCAATGATGCTTTGTCGAGGTTGCATAAAAAATTACAAGCCGACCTATAGGAAAAGTACAGGCATTCAAACAAGCCTGCACAAACTTTACTACATGGAAATTGATTTATGTTTCGCCTCGCAATGAAATCTTTCACAATTGGTAGTTTAGTCGCCATATCTACCGCTAGCAGTGTTTTTGCCCAAATACCTATAATTAGAGATTTAGATTTAGTTCAAGCGCCAAACTTTAGCTGCGGCCCCCATCTACGTACGTATATTGTAAAACCGTTAGATAACCGCCAAGGATTGGGGATTCGCTGCGTTAAATTTAGCGAAGGTAAACCAGGGACAAGTATTCCGCGTCTGGCTTGGTATGGCGAAGGTAATTGGGGTGGTGCAACCTATCGCCACGTAGGACAAGCAATTTACAGAAGTTCCAACCTTGTTGGTTTTGCTTCTGATATTTATGGCAATGGCGAAAATATTCACAACAACTTCCCCGGAAATCTCAAAGTAGAAGTTAGTGGTTCCACAATTCGTGTCACTGGCGCATGGAATGAAGAATGGCATTTAGTAAAAGCTACTAGCTATAAACCTTTACCCAGACCAAAAACTTGTGGTGGTTACTTTGATGAATACCGCGTCTCTGACCTCGCAGGTAGCCGTCAAGGTTCTGGTTTGCGTTGCGTTCTGCGTGTTGGGCCAAACAATACCACTTGGTTTGGTAACGGTAATTGGGAAGGTTCAACTTATTCTCACATCGGTACGCGTTCTTTTAACGGTTACGGCGCTAGCGATGTTTGCACTCAAGGGTTTGGGCCAATTTGTAATACTTTCGGTTGGGGTTCATTGAAGTTCACTTCCGTTCCTGGTGGGTTTAATGTCACAGGTGCTTGGAGTGAAAAATGGCGGTAATCCGATTTTAGATTGCGTTCTGTGTCTACGTTAAAAACTCAGATACTACAAGGCTTTTAACCCTATCACCTGTCGCCTGTTCCCTATTATAATTGCTCAAAACCTTGAAGATACGGAAATTTATACTCAGCACTCAGCACTCAGCACTTTGTTTCATCAGACTGTGAGGAAATCACCACAACTCGACCATTTTCAACCACAGTACAATTTTTACTCTTATTCTTGCTGTGATTGATTGGTTCTTCCTGATACTGCTGTTGGTGGGTAAGATTTTGTTCATTTTGTTGGTTGAGAATTACGACACAACCAGTACAAGAAACTGTAGACATAAATAATTAATTGAGTTCTATCTCAATTATCGCTAAAAATTGGGAATAAGAATAGAAAAATTTTTATACCTTGATTATAGAGTTTTTACTGGCTAACTTACTTAAAATATCTTTAAAACTCTTCTTTCTCCGTGAACTCTGTGCCTCTGTGGTTCGTTATTCTTTAACCCTGTTTTGATTAGCTGGCTAGGGACGCAAACTTCTGCGTCCCCAGCCATTATTTATCTTCAGGTAGGGTCAAGATTTCTACACCCTCTTCTGTGACTGCTATTGTATGTTCAAATTGCGCTGATAATTTGCGATCGCGTGTTACAGCCGTCCAACCATCGCCCAACATCTCTACTTCCCAAGTACCCTCGTTAATCATTGGCTCAATGGTAAATACCATTCCTGGTCTGAGGCGCTTACCTTTGCCTCGCGTGCCGTAGTGGGGAATATCCGGTGCAGTGTGAAAAATATTACTAATGCCATGTCCAACAAAATCCCGCACCACAGAAAAGCCTTGAGACTCAGCATACTCTTGAATAGCTGCCCCAATATCACCCACCTTTGCCCCTGGTTTAACTTCAGCAATACCTCGATAAAGGCACTCTTGGGTAACTTCTACTAACTTTTGCGCCTTAGGAGATGCATTACCAACAATAAATGTTTTTGAGGTATCACCGTGATATCCATCTACAATCGGCGTAACATCAATATTAATTATGTCTCCTTCTTTGAGGATTTGTTTAGCATTAGGGATGCCGTGACAAATGACCTCGTTCACACTAGTGCAAATTGACCGAGGAAAACCTTTATAACCAAGAGGTGCGCTTTTAGCACCGTGCGCTTGAGTCCAGCGTTCAGCCTCATCATTGAGTTCCAGCGTACTCACCCCAGGTTTAACTAGCGGTTCTAGATGCTCTAGAAGTTTAGCTGCCAAGCTTCCGGCTCGACGCATTTTGTCGATTTCGCGTGAGGATAAAATAACGATTGTTTCGATTTTCATGGACTTTCTTCTAAAGCATCATTCAAAAATATAGTTAAACCTGAGTGTGCTGCTCTATAGGCAGCATCAGCCACTTTCAAGGTGTACAAACTCTGTTCTGGGGTAACGTACAAAGGAGTGCCATCAAAAAGATGGTCTAACACCATAGTTGTATCTTTAGCAAATAAACCCCGACGTGTGCCAACATCAATTGGTGTAGTTTCTCCAGGCTGGATTAAGTATCCTGTATTGCCATCAAAAATTAAAGCACCTTTTTCGCCGTGAACTTCAAATTTACGCTCTGCTTGCCATATTGTCTCGCCTTTAGCATAAATCACTTGTGCTAAAAGTCCACTGCTAAAGCACAGTTGACTCGTACACAAACAAGTTTGGTAGTATTCCGATTCTACTGCCCAATATCGCTGATGGCAGTTCACTGTAAAGACTTTTCCAAACAAATCAACCAGACGATGCACTCGAGAAATTGCACCAATTAAAGGAAAACCAAATAATTCGGGGTTATAAGTCCACTTACGCGGTGCAGGATTTTGCGGGTTGACGGTGCTGTAGCGGACATAAAACACATCACCAACTTGATCTAGGTTTTGTTTCAATGCTTGGTGTAAGCCACCTAGTAATTCTATGTGTTCGACGTGGAGTAATTTATTTTGAGCTTTGGCTAAAGCCAGGAGTTCTTCTGCTTCTACTAAATCTATTGCTAGGGGATATTCGACAATGACGTGTTTGCCTTGGGTAAGTGCAGCACGAGCGATCGCTCCATGATCTCGATTGACTGTGGATATTACAATTAAATCCAAATCATCTTGTGCTACTAACTCTTGCCAAGAATGAACAGCAGAGGCTTGAAATTCTTTAGCGAAATTCTCTGTTGTTTCTAAAGTATGACCAACAACTGCATCTAGATGGGTTCGTTCATCTTGCAGCAGTGCTTCTGCTCTTAACTTTGCTGCATACCCAGTTCCTACCAAGCCGACACGCACTTTTGCTTGCCCCAAAACTGCCTTTGAATTATACACGATCCTTCAATACATAGACTTATACCCTAAGCCGCAAAATTGAGGGGAATTTATGCAAATCTGAAAGCTACTACTCACTCAGCTAATGTATAAAGTAAACTTATTATTCACAAGTAACTAAATTTCATTACTAATCGTGGTCGATTTCCAGTTACATGATTTAGTTTTTCCCGTAGTATCAGAATTGAAGTAAATTTTCATCAGCGGCTAATCCTATAAGTTAAGCCGTGAGTATTGCTTTAGCATAACTTATACTGCCGTCTACAAAAGAGAGGAATACTGAAATGGCAACTTACAAAGTTACCCTGATCAACGAAGCTGAAGGCTTAAACAAAACAATTGATGTTGCTGACGATGTGTACATTCTAGACGCAGCTGAAGACGAAGGTCTTGATCTGCCTTACTCTTGCCGTGCTGGTGCTTGCTCCACCTGCGCTGGCAAACTCATTTCTGGTAGTATTGATCAAGGTGATCAGTCTTTCTTGGATGACGATCAAATCGAAGCTGGATATGTGCTGACTTGTGTAGCTTATCCAACCTCTGACGTTACAATCGAAACCCACAAAGAAGAAGACCTCTACTAAGAGTTAAATATTCCCCCAAAAAATCTCTTGCAAGAGTTATTGAAGTTGAAAAAAGCCTAGCAGCACAAATAGGAAGATTTTTTCTTCCTACTTGTGTTTTTTCAAGTTAGTTTGACAAAAATTCTAGTATCTTCACGCTCCAGCAGGAAAACAAAATTTTGTTTTCCTGCTTTATTCGTTTTTGGAGGAACAGGTTACAGTTTTCCTCTCTACTCCCTAACCTGCAGGGTTACTAATTTGGTCGTTGAAAATTTGAATCTTCGTACCAGGATAGTAAAACTGAAGAATTTTGGGAGTTGACCAACCAAGTTTGGCTAAATTTTGTGCGCCAGTTTGACTTAAGCCAACACCATGTCCTAATCCGCCACCAATAAAAGCATATCCCCACAATTCGGCTGCACCTTTATTTAATGGTTGTAAGTAAAATAAGGTACTTACAGGGGCTGCAAAGGCACTGCGGATTTCGTCTTTGTGTAAGGTAAATACGCCAATGTCGGTTTTGACAGCTAAATCAAGGATACGTCCACTGGAACTGCGTTTAGTGATGGCGATCGCTTCTAGGGTGGTAAATTTAGCGTAGGGGCTTTTTTTGACGCTCAAGAATTTTTGCAAATCCTTGGTAATTTCTGGGATGGAACTTTCTTTGCGCCAACGAAATACATCCCAGTTGCTTTCATTAAAGCCTTGTTTCATGCTAATAAATCTCTGGAAATTCTTTTCATCCGCTAAACTTTGTTGTGACAGATTCCAAAAATTAATCGGCGTGTCCACTACTGGCTGTAAATAAGGACGGTCTTCCCCATTCCAGACATCGCTAAAAAAGGCGGTGACACCACCAGTTGTGGAAGAATATAAGGCATCAACTAGCTGGTTATTGTAGGTTAGTACCATGCCTCGCGTTGCGGCGATCGCTTTGTCTGTTTTGGCTGTGGCCCCACTTAGCCCATAATAAACTTGGCAGTGAGTATCGGCACACAATTGGTAGTTATCTACAGCAAATCGGCGCACATTTCTCAAAGCGTAAGTCCGCGCCAAAATTGCCTGGGATTCTAAGGCGGCTGTTGGTACGTCAGTACCAATTTCGTTGGGGACAACACCGCGTAAATAAGTTTCTAACCGCACTTCATTGACTAAAGTGTAAGTCCCGTAAGCGTTGGGCTGTAATGTCATGCGTCCTGAATACAACCTACCAGTTCCCGGTTTTTCACCTTTGCTGACCCGAATTAAGTTTTTGTCAGCACTAATGGCTAATTCGTTGGGACTGTAACGCTTGCCATTGACTACCCAACTTACCCGTGGCACTTTGTCTTGAATTTTCGTATCGACGTAGGCCATTTTCGCGCCAGCCGCTTGCACGTTCTGGAATAACAAGCGACGCAGTAAAGCCGTACTGTAAACATCTCGTTTTGCCCAGACTTGCCAACGTTCTGGCTGAGATATTTCCACTTCTACCCCTTGAGAACGCCATTTTTTGGCACTATCTTCTGCTGTTTCAAAGGTACGGTAAGTTCCTAAAACCACTACCTCCTCAACTACAGGTTTTGGTAAGGTTTGCATCACTGTTTCTAGCTTGATGGGTTTATCAGTGACGATGGTTTCTAGTTTGCTACCTACTTGAAATCTTAGCCGCAAGCGATCGCTTGCGGTCGGTTCTAGTTGCAGCTTGGCAGTTGATTTCTCGCCAAACCTTTGTATGATTCCTACCCTCAATTCCACGTCATTGCCAATGCTGGTTGGGCCTGATGCTGCGGTGAATCCCAACAAGCAAAATGCCGTCACTACAGTGTAAGACAAACGCCAAAACGAAAAGTTTATCTTGACTAAATTCTGCCCTCTTGTTCTTGGTCTGGGCAGAATTTCTATTTGCTTCGTAGCGTAGTGGTTTTGTCGCATGAACGCTCCAATAGTACCATTACCAATTTAGCTACCCGAATCACTTGCAAATCGAAGTCATAATGACTATGATTTATATATGGATACAAAGCAGAACTAATTAAATCAACTCCTTATGGCTAAAGTACAAGAGATACCGTTAAATCAAATTAAGCGTCCGTTGCCGAGAGTCAACGATCCCAACAAAGTGAAAGCCTTAATGGAATCAATTGCGGAAATTGGGCAACAAGAACCTATTGATGTTTTAGAGGTAGACGGACAGTATTATGGCTTTTCTGGCTGTCACCGTTATGAAGCCTGCCAGCGTTTAGGCAAAGAAACCATCTTAGCCAGAGTCCGTAAAGCTCCTCGCAGTGTTCTCAAGATGCACTTAGCGTAGTAAAAGTATGAAGTGTCAAGTGTGAAGTATGGAATTTCATATTTCAGCCCTAAAACTTCATCCGTTCTCAACCCTATTCCTCAAATAATAAGTTTAGGAGAAAATTATGTCATCTCAAGCAACGGTAAAAAATGTAAATATTGGCATTGACGACGAAAGTCGCACCAAAATTGCTGAAGGATTGTCGCGCCTGTTGGCTGACACCTATACACTATATTTAAAAACCCATAACTTCCACTGGAATGTTACTGGCCCAATGTTTCAAACTTTGCACTTAATGTTTGAAACCCAGTATACAGAACTTGCCTTAGCTGTCGATTTAATTGCTGAAAGAATTAGAGCCTTGGGTTATCCTGCACCCGGAACATACAGTGAATATGCCAAACTGAGTTCGATTCCCGAAACGTCTGGGGTTCCCAAAGCCAAGGAAATGATTCAGTTGCTGGTAGAAGGACAAGAAGCTGTTGTGAGAACTGCTAGGTCTATTTTCCCGGTTGTGGATGAAGTAAACGACGAACCCACCGCCGATTTATTGACTCAACGGATGCAGGTTCATGAAAAGACTGCTTGGATGTTGAGAAGTTTGCTGGAAGAATAGAGAATTATGAAGGATGAAGTATGAAGTATGAAATGTTTTTTCAGGCTTTATGCTTCATCTTGGAGCCTTTATCTTTCCCTCAGCAATGGCTAATACTGATTTCCACCAAAAACTGCAAGAATTAAACCAAAAAGTTGGAATTACGAGTTTTAAGGCTTTGAGTCAAGCGGCTGCTGTTTCGGAAAGGCAAATCTTACGGTTACGGCGGGGAGAAATAGCCCAGATGCGAGTGGATGTGCTGTTGAAGTTGTCATCAGTGCTTCAGGTATCTTTGAGTGAATTAGTCACGACTTTTTCCAGCTGCAAGTTGAGTCAAGAGAAGGGAGTATCTACTCAGCAGATGTTACAAGAGATTGCAGATTTAAAAAAAGAATATCAGCGATCGCAATTACAAATTGAACAACAACGCGAGTTACTACTCCAACAATTCCAGCAGTCGAGCTTACAACTGCTGGAATCTTTATTGTTGCAGTTTCCTGTGGCTGCCCAAAAAGCACGCGAAAATCCGCAGTTAGAGGCGGTGAAGATAGTACCCTTAGTGGAGAACCCACTAAATAAACTTTTACAAACTTGGGGTGTAGAAGCGATCGCGCCTGTAGGCGCAGAAATACCCTATGATCCGCAAAAGCATCAATTAATGGCAGGAACCGCACAACCAAACGAATTAGTCAAAGTCCGTTATCCTGGCTACCAGCAAGGAGATAAGCTACTTTATCGAGCCAAAGTGCAGCCAACATCATAGAGTTGATAGGAGTTGAGATGAGATGCTTAACTCCTAATTTTTTTGATAATTAAAATCGTTGTTAATAATATTATCAATATTGGGAATAATTAAAATGGAAGCATTCTTCTGCCAACACTTGAGCAAATTTTAGCAATTAACCTTTCAGGAATTTAGGTCAGCAACACTGATTAATATAGATTAGGCTATTAAATCAGCCAGCAAAGTAAATCATGGGATACATTGCAGATGCTTTACAGATTATGGCAATTGAATCATTATTTGTTAGCTATCAAGTCACCTGATATACAAATTTGATTTTCTATAATTAGTGAGTTGTTATCAGATGGTAGATAACCTGCTGATAATTTCTAATTTTAACTTGAGTCAGATAACATTAGTTTTACTAACCAAATTTTGGTGCAACTGATACAAAAATAACTTTTGATTATCAGTTATGTTCATATACCTAACTTCTTGCAGGTTTAATTCACAAGTTCCCCATGCCATCCTCAATTCAAATTGAGTTGTTAATTTCCGAATAGCCTATCAAAGCTACTCAAATATTGTGAGCAAATTAGGCAAGTGACATTATGGATACTTCTTAAGTAACTATTGGTATGTATTATGTCTGGAATTATTTTTATGAGTATCAGACATTTTTTCAATTCTCATAATTAACGTTTATGCCAGACATCTAGCGGTTAGCTAGGAATAATTGATTATTTCTGTTTTGCTAGGTTTTTATTAAAAATGGCTATTAGTATATAATACTAGCAAATTCAGTAACTTTTTTTACAACAATTGGGGATAAAATGTTATGGAACAGCAAGTTAAAGTTGTGAAACTCAATGGCATTATCAATACTGCTAACTCACAAGAACTAAGAGACAATATTACTTATCTCCAAGAAAGTGGCGCAAAAATCGTTTTAGTGGACTGTCAAGATGTGACATTTATGGACAGTATAGCCTTAGGAGCTTTAGTATTAGCCTTTAAAACCTTAAGAGCAACAGATACAAAATTAGTTCTTTGTTCTATTAACGAACAAATCAGAATTTTATTTGAAGTGACTGGCATGGATAAAGTATTTGAAATTTTCCCTACTCAAGAGGATTTTCATCAAATAGTGCTGGCAAACAGCTAATTAAATTTGATTCGTAAGATTGATAAATCATCATCAAAAGCATCTTTGGAGTTTAAAGAAATTAGGTAATTTAATACTTGTTCGAGTGGACAGTCAAGAGTATTTTGTAAACTCGTGAGTATCTGAATTAACCCATCTAAACTCCAAAGTGTGCCATCAGATTTAGTAATTTCGTAAGCACCATCGCTAAAAATATAAAGATTACTCAAGCTTTCTACTTCACAATAGGCATCTACATATTTGGCTTCAGGAAACATCCCAACAGGCATTCCCGGGGTTCTTAATAGTTTAAATTCGGCATTTCTGGATGAGTTACCTGATACTAAAATCGCCGGGGGATGCCCAGCACTAGCATAAGTTAACTGGCGAGTTTCATAGTTATAAACTCCATACCAAATAGTAAAGTATTTATCATTTTGATAATTCATCTGAAAGGTTTCATTTAAGGCTTTCAGTACTTCACTAGGTTGATAGTAATTCAAATCTTTTAAGGCACGAGAACGCAATAAATTTAAAACCGAAATAGACGGCAGAGTTGCTTTTAGTCCATGCCCAGCAGTATCTAATAAATAAACGGCTAAATAATGAGAATCTAGCCAATAATAATCGAAACAATCACCACCTAGTTGACGTGAGGGAATAAAATAAGAGTCAATATGTAATGGTTCGGTGATTGGTAATGGTAAAAGCGATCGCACATAGTCTGCAGCTTCAGCTAGTTCGGTTTCTAAAAGCTGTTTTTGCGTTTGTAAATCTCGGCTTAATTGATGCAGTCGCAATCCAGCCCTAACTCTGGCCTTTAATTCGTTTTGTTCGATAGGCTTAGAGATAAAATCATCCGCACCTGCATCTAATCCCTTGACGCGATCGGCGACTGAATCTAAAGAAGTTAATAAAATAAAAAAACTAGTAGATAAATCGGGATCAGATTTAATATATTTACAGACTTCTATTCCATTTAATAATGGCATAATCCAGTCACAAATAATTAAGGCAGGACGGCAAGAAATTGCCTGAGCGATTCCCTCTTCACCATTACAAGCAGTAATTACCTGATAGCCTTGTTTTTCTAACAATCTTTTCAAAAATATTTGAATGGTAGGGTCATCATCAATTACGAGAATTTGAAACATAATCATATAAATAAATATTGTATGAAAAAAATTAAAAAGGATAGGCAAACCAGATAGAAGTTCTGAGGCTAAATCCTTTTAACTACAATCCCCAATCTGGATAACCCATCCTAATTATTCAGCCGATTTCTCTAATTTCCATCTGAAGCAAATATTATGGTGGCGATAAAGGATTTAGCCACAAAAGAATAGAATTTTTGAGTTGATTTAAATCTCGATATACTTCTTGCTTAAACCATTGTCCAAAAGCATCGAAGGGAGTGAATGAATTGCCTGGTTGCCATTGAATATCTTGTCCTAAAGGCGTTGTATGATTTCCAGTTAATGTTTGAGTTGTCACCATATCTGGAAAGCGTTGTTGTAAGATTTTGGTTAAAGCGGCTGATTGGTCAAGGGTATCGTTATGGAATTTAATTAATAAGTTGCGGCGGATTTGATAATTTTGCTGCACTATTTTGTTAGTTTCTAATGGCGAGGGTGTAAATTCAATCGCCAATGTAGAATTTAGTTGTTCTACTAGAGGAATCGCATCTTTAGCCGCATAGTTATTAAAGGAGATTAAAATATTTCCGGCTCGTTCTACCGGACAAAGGCTACCTATGAGCAAGTGGAGTTTGCAACCCATACTATGTCCAATACCATAGGTAGGGAGATACAGCTTACGCAGTAAAGCTGAGTCGTGTAAACGTTCGAGAGTACGTTCAAAGTTCAGCAAGACAGATTTTGCGATCGCTATATGATCTAATGTATTCACAAAAGGGGTAGCTATAACAACATATCCCTTATTGGCTAACTGTTCTAATAAGCAACGGTAAGTCAAGTGTGGTGCGGTAGCGACAAATGCACCCCCTAAAAAATGGATAATTCCTTTGGGATTTTGGGGAATGAGTACCCAGTTACCTCTAATTTCTTTCCAGTCCATGCCTGTAGGCGATTTTTTAGTTTACACTTCTTTATGTTAGATCGGGAATAGTAACACTGCGAAATCTCGATCGCTCAAAAATTAAAAGAGGCAGTAGCTAATCCACATTTACAAATGTTTCAGATATCTGAAAGCATCTATCGTAGTTCTAAATTAAACGTCAACCAATTCGCTTCCTACTCCCTATTCCCTGCCTGCTTGAGTAATTTATTAATCAAATAGGATTGCTATAGCGTTTCCCAATCTAATGAAGTACACGCCAATTTATTCACTGTTTCCTGTTCCCTAAAACGAAAAAACTTTGTATCTCACTAGTATGAGAACGGCTATACTCATATCTTGCACGCCTGCGACTGAAGTCGCGGCTACACAGACAAAACCCGCCTGCGCGGGTTCCAAACCCTTGATTTCTCATCAGTCCGCGTAGGCGGACTTCGTTTGTATAGCCGCGAATTCCATTCGCTGGGGCTAGGTGCAAGATGTGAGTATATATCTTTGGCTCAGATAGTAATTTGCCATCTCAAATCAAAAGTTTTCTTCCCGTTATCCTCCCTGACTTTGTAATTTTTTCATCTCATACTGCACATCTAAAGCAATCTGTAATGCTTCGTTTAATAATTTGCCATGCTCAGTAGCCTTTTCTGTCACTTGCATTGCCGTTAAAGTGGCTAGATTATTGGCAAATAATTCAGCATTACTCACAATAAAATTTTGATTTTCTCGTAAAATTCTCTCAGTTTTTAAAGCACGGACTAAATCATCTCTGGTAAGTTTTAAGGCAGAAAGTACCCTTTCTCTTTGATGAATAGCAACATCTGGATTACCAGCTTCTTCTATTTGGTCATTAATATCTATGGCTTTAATTATAGAATTATATCTATCAACATCCTCTAAGAGGATTTTCAGAGAATAAGTCATATTTTCTTTCAGGATTTTTAGCACATTGCGCCAGAATAAATAAAACATCAATTGTGCTATTCCACTGCCAAGAAAACAGACTATTAATAATAGTATCCAAGAAGGAATGACTAACCAGTTAGCAAACAGCCGGATAATAATATCAAATCCTAGATAACTAAAAACAAATATAGAAAAGCTAAGAAAAACAACAGTTGCCCCCTCCGAACCTTTCATTTTATAAAAAATTTGTTTGCTAAACTGTTTGAGAGGGTTGGTAATTAAAACTAGTTGATATTTGACAGGCAAATTAGTTAATTGTTGCAGTTCTTTGGTACTAATTTCTAAACCATGTAAATCATCACGCACAGCTTTCCCCATAATCAGCTACATAGTTATTTAATACAATATAACAAGCGAATTTCGGGATTGCTGACTAAACTATCATTTTGATAAAATTTTTTAATTAACTGGTAGTCTTGCTTTACCTATTTTATCTAAGTTACTCAGTAGTTAATGCTTGACCTTACATACATCATCAAAGTTGAGAAGCGTTATTTTAAATACAAACTAGTTAGTGATACTTGGTAATTGAAATTAGTTTCCTGAATCATGTGTCTAACATTACCAATACCAGCTATGAGTGATTAGTTCAGCTATCAAGGTTTTTTCTTTACAAAATTGCTACGTTGAGCATTTAAAAATGGTGGTATAGGACAGTCTAGAGTCATAGCGATCGCTCTGAGTAAATCTGCTTCTTGGGGAGTTACTTTGTTATCTACCAAAACCGTATGGGCGCAGGCATCAACAACTGCTTGCTTAATTTTAGGACTAGCTAGGCGCAAACGCTCAAGACTGTTTTTCACCACAGCAAAATCACTGGGAGCTAAAGTATCTGATATTTCTTTTTGTCCGGCTCCTGGCAACCGAAAAACACCGCAGCGAAAAGCATAGGCAGCGGCTTCTGCTTGAGGATGTCCCACTCTTGCTAGTGCCGACAGCACGTTGATGCTATCTGGCCAAATCTGTTCTATTGAGTTAAACTCCACAGATATAGAGGCTGTTGGATGAATACAAGGCTGAAGACGATGCCACAATACCAACTGCAACACAAAATACCACAACGATAAATTACGGTTGACAATGGCTAAACCATGAATATATTTGCACAGCCGTTGACAATCTGTGGCGGAACCTTGACGTAATGCAGGGATGGTTAAATCCAACAATGGTAAGCGCAACTTAGCATGTAATAGACTAACTTCGCTGTTAAATGCCAAAATCTTTTCCACGATATCAACAGGCTGCACTTGCTGTAACCAAGTAAGTTGACGTTCTCTGATAGCTGGATTTTCATTTTCTAAAGCCAGTGCCAAGACTATAGCCATTGCACTTTGCTGCTCTCTGACACCCAGGCGTAGAGATTCTGGTAACTCAGACAACAGTGCTTGAGCATGGGCAAAATGCTCTGGTGCAACAGTACCTATTTGATTCACCACCTGTTCGGCTGTGATGTTTGCTGTCGTACCACCCGCTAAACCCATCACTAGAGATTCTTGAGTATGGGACTGCCTTTGGTAATGAGTAGGCATAGAGCCGGAATTACGCACCTTAACACCCCGAACCCGACGAATTCTTTCTGCTAAAGGTGGGTGGGTAGCTAGCATCTCGTCCCAAAAAGATGGGTTGAGGGCGTTGCCAAAAAACATATGACTAGCAGCTTCCGCGCGTGGTGCAATCAAGCGTGAATCCATTCTTTGGAGTTTTTCTAAAACGCCTGTAATGCCATCAGGGTTGCGCGTAAACTGTACAGCAGAAGCATCCGCCAAAAATTCTCGCTGACGCGAAATTGCAGCTTTGATTAAAGTACCGCAAAAAAATCCCACACTGCCAATGAGAATCAGTGCTAAACCAAACCCCCACAAGGGTAAGCCTTTATCTTCGCGGGAGTTACTCCGAAATTCCCATAACAATCTGCCAGTGAAGTAAATAAACAAAATACCGTGCAGTAAGCCTATCAAACGCAAATTTAACCGCATATCTCCGTTGAGAATGTGGCTAAATTCATGTCCGATGACACCTTGTAATTCTTCTCGGTTGAGGAATTGTAAAGTGCCGTGTGTTACGCCAATCACAGCATCGTTGGCTGTAAACCCCGCAGCAAAAGCATTAATACTCTTTTCCGCATCTAAAAGATAAACTGCTGGCACAGAAATACCAGATGCGATCGCCATTTCTTCAACAATATTTAACAGTTGTCGCTCTTGTTCATTAGCTATGTCTGATATTAATAATCGCCCGCCTAATTCTTGGGCGATAACTCTACCACCTTCACGCAGACAAAGAATTTTATACAAACTCGCTAATGCGATCGCAATTGTCGTTACACAAACTACACTCAAAAACAATTGTCCATGCCACCAGACACGCGGAGCCATACGCAAAAAAAATAACGTAGCAAGATAAATTGCCCCAATCATTACTCCTATAGATAAAACGTATAACCCGATTAACTTTTGTGTATTTTGTCTCGCTTGGTCTTGATGCTCAAAGAAATTCATAATTTAAAAAGATATGCGAGGAGCTTGTTTGACTTCGGGCGCAGATTCTGGTAGCAATTGGGCAATGTTAAAGTTAAAAATACCTGCTACTAAATTACTAGGAAAAGATTCTTTTTTAGTGTTGTAAACAGTTACCGCATCATTAAAAGCCTGACGTGCAAATGCAACTCGATTTTCTGTAGAAGATAGTTCTTCCATCACTTGAGTCATTGTGCGATCGGCTTTCAATTCTGGATAAGATTCAGAAATTACCATCAAACGGCTTAAGGCATTTGTTAACGAAGCTTCCGCATTACCTAATTGCTGCATCGCTTGTGGATCACCTGGATTTTCTACAGCGCGGCTACTAGCATTAACAGCTGAATTACGTGCAGCAATGACAGCTTCTAAAGTTTCTCGTTCATGTTTCATGTACCCTTTGGCTGTTTCTACCAAATTGGGTATGAGATCATAGCGACGTTGTAACTGCACATCAATTTGTGAAAAAGCATTCTGATAACGATTGCGGAGTTTTACTAAATCGTTGTAACTACTAATGATAATTAGAATTACTGTTGCGACTAAAGCAATCAAAAATATGAGGATTCCCATAAAATTCATAATTTTTTACTACAAAAATAAATTGCCAAGGCAAACTTCAACTTTTCTCTCAGGAAAGCTGTAATAAATTATGTTTCGCCAATCTAACTAATTAAAGTCATCGCAAATTAAAAATTGACTAATAAAGCCTGTCTAAACTCTCATCCCAGATTGAAAATCTAAGATAGTATCAGTCTTTTGTTTAGCCAAGTTTTTAGTGATACCAATTATGAGTCTACTGGTAAGCAACTAGCTTCGTCTTCTGTAAAATTAATTACGAATCTTTACTGAGGTTACATTTTCAACTATTCAAAAGCCACTACTAAAATGCTGGCCCCTCAAATAGCACTAAAGCCAAAATAAAATCAGTAATAAAAATTGACACCCAAGTGGTCACAACTGCTATAGTTGCTGATTCTCCCACTTCTTTAGCTCCGCCGATAGTAGTTAGTCCCCAACTACAACCATTCACCGCCACTAAAATCCCAAAAATAAATCCTTTCAACAAAATAGTCAATAAATCTGACGGCTCTAAAAAAGTTCTGACAGATTCTAAAAATACTTCGGGAAGCACTTGGTAAAACTGAGCGGCGGCAAACACACCACCAAAAATACCCGTAATAATGGCAAAAATCATCATTATCGGCATCATTAAAGTGCAAGCTATGACTCTGGGAAGTACTAGATAATCTATAGGATCAGTTTTGAGCATATATAATGCATCAATTTGCTCTGTCACTCTCATTGCTCCTAATTCTGCGGCAAAAGCAGACCCTACTTGTCCAGCAATAATACTAGCTGTCAAAATTGGTGCTAGTTCTCGACAAAAGGCTAATGCAAAAGCTCCTCCCACTGCACTAGCAGCACCAAATTGGACTAATTCTCTAGCTGTTTGAATGGTGAAAATCATACCTGCAAAACCGCTGACTAGTAGGACTGGAGATAAAGAACCAGGGCCAACCTTCACCATGTGTTCTAAAACTTTGCGGTAGTAGGTTTTTCCTTGGAGTATGTGCAGCCATACTTGACCAAAGAGTAACAATGCGGCGCAACAACGCAATAAAAAATTATCTTTTGATACCAATTTTATCTCCCTTAAGACTGATTTTTTTGCATCTCAAAATCTTAGGCCATAAAACCACAGAAAGATACTTTTTTGCTTGTTAACTACCTTTAAGTAGATTATTGGGACGGATATAATCGCTAGGATTAATAAATTTTTATCAATTTATAATTTACCAATTTAAATTTAAAAAGAGCTTTTTTTACTTGGCGATATCTCTGCTAAATCGCAGTTTTATATGGATAATGAACTTATGATTTCGGCAAAATTCTGCATTTAAAAGGAATTTCCTAGGGTTTTCAGCAACTATACAACTATCTTAGGTATGAAATTATAGACAGGAAAAAATCACCTTTAGCTAGTTGTTGAACTGAAGTAAATTTTGAAATACTTAGTTGTAGATATGCTGTTGTTTTGAAATTTTAATTATTACTAAATGTTATGTCGCAGGATAGTTAAAATTACAAATCTCCGTAATAAAAATAGGAGTATATGGTCATTTGCCGAAATACGCATATAGTTTTCAAAATAACGCTGAAAGCTGACTAGAAAGTAGCTTGCTTTTCAGAAAGTATGTTGATTTTCAATATTTCTACCTAACTTTGTCTGGAGGAAAATTTCATGGGTAGTCTGTTTCGTTGGTCTTTAATACATACAACTTTGCTGGCTTTAGGAGTAACAACTGCTACAATCAGTCCGCTAGTAGTGGCGACCCCAACTTTGGCTCAAACGACGGTTCCATCTACAACACCCACTACAGAACCCAATGCAACCCCAACTACAGATCCAAATACTACTCCGTCTGTAAGTCCTACGGCAGCGACAAATTTTTCGGATGTTGGCACAGATTACTGGAGTAGCCCGTTTATTCAAGCACTGGCAACCAGAAATGTGATTACTGGATTTCCTGATGGGACGTTTAGGCCAAACCAAGCTGTAACTCGTGCCGAATTTGCAGCCATGATTCAAAAGGCTTTTAACCAAAATCCAGTGCGACAACTTAGTGCCAATGGATTTACCGATGTACCTGCTAATTATTGGGCTACTTCTGCGATTCAAGAAGCCTACGAAACAGGTTTTATGGCAGGTTATCCAGATAATACGTTTCGTCCCAATCAGCAAATTCCCAAAGTTCAGGCGATCGCAGCTATATCTAGTGGTTTAAATTTAAGTACTAGCAATTCTGCATCAGATATTCTGAATAATTATTACACAGATGCTTCGACAATTCCTAGCTATGCAGTCAATAATGTAGCTGCCGCCACTGAAGCTAACATTGTTGTTAACTATCCCAACGTTAAACAACTTAATCCTGAAGCACCTTTAACTCGTGCGGAAGCCGCAGCGTTGTTATATCAAGCTTTAGTCAGACAGGGACAAGCACAACCTTTGGCGAGCAATCTTCCGGCTAGCCAATATGTTGTAGCAGCTAGCAATACTGGTACAACTCCCACTGGTAATGATATCGTTTCGATCGCTGCGTCTAGTAATTCTTTTACTACCTTAACTACTTTACTGAAAACTGCTGGATTAGCTGAAACTCTGCAACAACCAGGCCCCTACACAGTATTTGCACCCACAGATCAGGCATTTGCCGCTTTGCCTGCTGGAACTGTACAGCAACTACAACAACCAGAAAATAGAGAACTATTGCTGAAAATTCTCAGATATCATGTGGTTCCAGGACAATTAACTACTAGTCAATTGTCATCAGGAGAACTAAAAACCAGCGAAGATACACCTGTAAATATCAAAGTTAATAGTGCTAATAACCAAATTGCCGTTAACGATGCCACTGTAATTCAACCAAATGTTCAAGCGAGCAATGGTGTAATTCATGTCATCAACGAAGTTTTGATTCCACCCAATTTGAATGTAAGTCAACAACCTGGAAACAACAATACTCCTGGAGGAACTACTGATGTTGATCCTGGTAGAGCTACTCGTGGTGGTTCTAGTTATGTTGGAGTTGCTGGCAATATTGGTTTAGGTGGTGATTCCGCTTTAAGCGAAGGAAACATTGCCGTCATTAGCAAACTTGGATTAACTCGGACTATATCAGTACGCCCTTCGGCTGTATTTGGTGATGATACTGTAGTTTTAGTCCCGATAACTTTAGATTTTGCTCCTCGTCCCGTCAATCCTACAGGTAATCAACGTTTCCCTGTCTCACCTTATGTAGGTGCTGGTGTAGCTATCGAAACTAGCAATGATGCTGATGTCGGATTCCTATTAACTGGTGGTGTTGATGTTCCTTTAGGCTCTCGCTTTACTTTGAATGGTGCTGTCAATGCCGCTTTCTTAGATGATACTGATGTTGGCTTAATGTTAGGTGTAGGTTACAACTTCTAAGTTGGGCTAATAAAAACAGACGCGAGCGATCGCGTCTGTTTGATGAGAAAATTACTACTTCTGTAGGTTACTTTTGATTCGCCTATTCTTTATTTCCTAGCGTCCCACACCAACATATTGGAAACCTGCTCTGACCAATGTTTCGGGATCAAGGAAGTTACGCCCATCGATGATGACAGGGTTGTTCATCAATTTCGCCATTTTGCCATAGTCTAAGGTGCTAAATTGATGCCATTCGGTAACAAGTACTAAAGCATCACAGCTATCAGCTAGTCTTTCTGCGTCAGTTTCTACTAGTACACCAGAAAGACCATGACGCATTCCTGTTTGAGAAATAATTGGGTCGTAGGCTTTGACTTTGGCTCCTAAGCGGTTGAGTTGCTCAATTAAGTTGAGTGCAGGAGCATCACGCAAGTCATCGGTATCGGGTTTAAATGTCAGACCGAGTAGACCAACAGTTTTACCTTTAAGGATTTTGAGAACTTGTTGAAGTTTTTCTAAAGCAATTAAACGCTGACGTTCGTTAACGCTCACCGCTGATTTGAGTAATTGTGCTTCATAACCATAGTCATCAGCAGTGTGGATTAAAGCGGAAACGTCTTTGGGGAAACAGGAACCACCCCAACCAATACCAGCTTGTAAGAATTTGTTCCCGATACGGGAGTCTAAACCGATACCTTTAGCAACTTGAGTGACATCCGCACCCACGCGATCGCAGATGTTAGCAACTTCGTTAATAAAACTAATTTTGGTTGCTAAGAAAGCGTTAGCAGCGTATTTGATCATTTCGGCTGAACTGAGGTCTGTAACTAGTACAGGTACGGGTGGTAAAGATTTATCAGCAGCGAATTTGCGCTCCACAATTGGGGCATAAAGTTCTTTCATCATTTCAACTGCTCTGGGGCTGTTACCACCGAGAACGATGCGATCAGGGTTGAAGGTGTCATACACTGCTGAACCTTCACGCAAGAACTCTGGGTTACTAACAACATCAAAATGTGATGCAATTTCTGGCAATTTATCTTCAGCTGGTGCGCCACCTGCTGGTACTAGCACTTTTTGGCGTTCAGCAATGCCATCTAAAACAATCATCCGCACCCAGTCACCAGAGCCGATAGGTACTGTGGATTTGTTAACAATGACTTTATAGCCACCATTGAGATTAGTCCCAATACCACGGGCTACCGCTTCTACATAACGGGTATCGCTCTCGCCAGTTGGTAATGGCGGTGTACCAACAGCAATAAAGAGAATTTCTCCGTGAGCAACTCCAGCCGCGAGGTCAGAAGAAAACTGGATATTACCAGACTGAATTGCCGACTGCATAATGTCCGACAAGCCAGGCTCAAAAATAGGCGATTGCCCAGATTTCATGAGTTTGACTTTTTCTTCATTATTGTCGATGCAAATTACATCATGCCCGATGTGAGCTAAACAAGCACCTGTAACTAAACCAACGTAACCAGTACCAATTACACAAACACGCATTATTTAAACTCCTCGCTTTCTTCGGGTGACTCTTCAAAAGGAAGTTGTCAATATGACATCAGAACCCTATCCATAAACTAGTTATGTATGACAAGCTACAAATAGGGTCAAGCTTGTATTCCAGGTCAGTGCAGTTTTTACTGCTGTGAAAGTTAAATCCTAGGTATCGCCGTTAATGCGATTGTGGAAGTCTTCTACTGTCAGTTTTAACCCTTCTTGTAGAGGAATGGTAGGTTCCCAATTTAACCAAGTTTTTGCTCTGGTAATATCAGGACGACGGCGACGAGGATCGTCTGAAGGTAATGGCTCAAATTTAATTTGAGCATCGGGATTTACCAAATTCTGCACAGCCTGGGCTAATTCTAAGATGGTGTATTCATCAGGATTACCTAAATTGACGGGGCCAGTGAATTCACCATTCATTAACCGCATCAGTCCTTCTACTAGGTCTGATACGTAGCAAAAACTACGAGTTTGCGTTCCTTCTCCGTATACTGTTAACGGAATTCCCCGCAACGCTTGGACAACTAAATTACTGACGACCCGACCATCGTTTTCTAACATTCTTGGGCCGTAGGTATTAAATATGCGCGCTACCCGAATCTCAACTTTATTTTGTCTGTAATAATCAAATGCTAAAGTTTCCGCGATTCTTTTGCCTTCGTCGTAGCAAGAACGTAAACCGATAGTATTAACATTACCCCGATACTCTTCTGTTTGGGGATGAACTTCTGGATCGCCGTAAACTTCACTAGTGGAAGCTAACAAAAACCTTGCTTTCACGCGTTTGGCTAACCCTAACATGTTCAGTGTACCCATAACGTTAGTTTTAACGGTTTTTACTGGGTTGTACTGATAATGTACGGGAGAAGCTGGACAAGCCAAATGGTAAATTTGATCGACTTCTAAACGAATTGGTTCAGTGATATCGTGGCGGATTAACTCAAAGTTGGGATGACCCATCCATTTGAGGATATTACGCTTATGACCAGTATAAAAATTATCTAAACAAATGACTTCATGCCCTTCAGGTATTAATCGGTCAATCAAATGGGAACCAATAAACCCAGCGCCGCCCGTCACCAAAATTCTCATAGTTTTCTTGATATTTTCAAATACTACTAGTGGCTGTTTAGCTTGTTTTTAGAGTACCCAGCCGATACATAAAAATGCAGGGCGAACAGAGCTAATTCAGAATATTTTGCTACAACACTGAACAGCAGAACAATTCATCTAGAAAAATAACAAACCTGATATAAGGGTTGAGCATTTATACGGAAGAATTCATCAAATCTTCAATAAAATCAAGTTTAGTGTAAAAACTCGAAGGTTCAGTTGGACAATCTGATTTTTAAATCAATTTTTAGGGTGTGGGGGTTATCTCAAATCTCAAGTAAATCAGGGATTTTTATTAAACTACAGATTTAGTATTAGAAACCTTTGTCGATGTAAGGCTAATTTGAGTATGTTGTGGTTCTCCCAACATGACAATCGAACATGTCAGTTGTCTGGATAGTTGAGTACCGACATCGCTAATAGCTAAACTCCCAGGAATATTTCGATTGCGTATAAAAGGCAACACTACTAAATCATATAGTCGTGCTGCCTGCAAAATTGCTTGGGTAATATTTTCGTGAGCAATAATTTGAATTTCCGGCGTATTTTGTAAGCCTAAGTGTGCTACTAAACTTAAGAGTTGCGATCGCCTAGCGTCGATTTTACTATAGCTAGTGCGGCGATCGCATACATGTAAAACTGTTACTTGTGCTTGATTAGCATCTGCCAACATTTGGGCAAATTGTACAGATTTGAAGCTCAATGATGTTAAATTTTCGATTGGAACTAAAATCCGCTGAATTTTGTGGGGTGATTCTACAAGACGTGTTACTGCTACCGGACAATGGGCTGCCCAAAGTACACTATCAATGACATTGCCCAGTAACCGCGCTCTGAAGCTATGACGTTGACCCCAACCCATCACTATTAAATTAGCTTTTTGTTCGCGTGCTGCCCGACTAATTCCTAATGCAAAGTCATCATCAATTCTGAGTAGCGGTGTTGCTTGAATTCCTAAATTCTGACTTTGAACTGTAGCTTTTGCTAGTAATCTTTCACTTTGTTGCAGAGATACGTCTAGCTGTGCTGCATCCATCTGCGCCGCAACATGAGCAATATTTAAGGGGATAATTTTCCCTTGGGATTGGCGCGCTAATAATGCTGCTAGTTCAATTAAATTTTGCTGGGTATAAGGGTTATATATAGATACAACGATGGTAAAATTTTTCGGCTTTTCTGCTGTTTTTTGGACAATTAAACTTGAAGTTACAGTTTCTGAAAGGAACGTAGGTGATAAAGATACTGCAAAACGATTAGTAAGTAATAAGCTTAAAGGTGATGTAATTAACATTAAAACTACTACACTGTGCATGACTTCAGTTGATAGCAATCCCGTGCGATATCCAATGAAGGTAGCAGCTAAAGTTGTAGTTACCTGCGGTATGGATAAAGACCACACTGTTAACATTTCTTGCCAGTTATAGCGATAAACTAGTTTGGTTAGTAAAGCTGCTATAAATTTGCTGGCAATTACACCAGTTACAAATAGCACTACTAATTCGACATTGGTGCTACTTCTCACCCAAGCCGACAAATCAACTAATAAACCAATATCAATAAAAAAAATAGGAATAAACAAAAATGTACCAATAAATACTAATTTTTCTTTAATTGGGCTGTCGTCTACTATTTGGTTGATGAGCAAACCAGCTAAAAAAGCTCCAAATATTTTTTCTATTTTCAAGTAGTGAGCTATTAATAATGCGACAAATATAGCTAGCAAAACTAACAATAATTGCTTCCCTTCATTCTCTGGCGATCGCCGCAAAAATTCTTGCCCCGCCCACTCAAATCCTAGTACAATAATGGCGGCATAAATAACAATACGTCCTAATAAAGTCAGTAAATTAGGTAAGTTAAAACCCAATGGCAAACTACTGACACAAACAGCCAATACTACAAGAGTACTGATATCAGTGAGTATATTAGCGCTGATAGTAGCACTGATAGCTTGATTATTAGTAACTCCTAAACGGCTAAGAATGGGATATGCCAAAAGAGTATAGGAAGAAAATAAACATCCCATCAATATAGATGTATTCCAGCCAAAATTAAAAATTCTGCCTAAAAAAACTGCCAGGATACATGGTATCAAAAAAGTCAGGCTCGCAAATCCTAAAGAACGCTTTTTCTGTTGATGGAATTGTTTGATATCTTGTTCTAAACCGGCTATGAACATTAAATAAACTAAACCAATTTCAGATAGCAGGTGAATTACTGGTAACTGCGTCTGAAATAAATTCCAGCCTGACGGGCCAAGCACTAACCCAGCAAATACTAAACCCACTAATCCTGGTAGTCTGAGTCGCTCAAACAGGACGGGTACAACTAAAATAACCAAGAGTAAAACTGCAAAGGGAACAACTTGCTCTTGAGCGAGAACTTGAGAGGTGAGTTCTAGACCAAGAACTTGTGATACTAGTTCCATAGATGAGGTCTTAAATAGAGCGATGATTAAATAGCGATCGCCCTTAGGGCTATCACGCTAAAAAATGTGCATAAATAAATATAAGAGCTACCCTGATAAATCAGCAAAAGCTTTGATCCTAAACTACCTAGGCAATCGTCTTCCGACGAACTACCTAAGGGTGGATTTGACTTAAAATAAAACGCAAGCGATCGTAGTCATCTTTCAAAAGTACACTCAGCATCCGTCCTGCCTGAACGAGCCATTGTCGGTCAGCTTGACGTAACTGGTAGACATCACGGATAGCAGCTGCGGTTAATGACTCAACAGGCGCACCGTTTACAGACAATAATGTACGTAAAAAATCTAATTCTTCAGTAAATTTAATGATTGCTTCTGCTTCACAACGATAAACAGCTTGATGAATTTGGGGCGGACGCGGTGGTAGATACTGGTAGATTCTAGGAGTGGCAGAAGGATGATCTAAAGGTGGCGTAAAGCCAACAATTGCCGCGCGAAACTCAGTTTTGAGCATGGCAAAAATCTGGGGTTGTTCCTCACGTAAATCTTGTAATGACAACCCCAGTGCTACAGCCCGATGTACAGAATCAATGGGCATAGTAGTAGCATAAGAAACCACAGCATATACTTGATTGCCTGACTCTTCATCCACAGCACAAACCCAACTACCAAACGGTGGCATTGCCGGAAAACTCAAGTCTTCTGGTTCTAAGCACTGTGCCAAAAATTCAGTAGTGTTAGTTTCGATCACCTCCGCAATGTGGTGAGGATGGCGATCGCTAGTTGTAAACTGTGGTAAAGGAAGGCGCATACAATCAAGTTAAAAGGCAAATGCAAAAGGTGGAAGATGAAAGGCAAAAGATATTAATTATTTTTTCTTTTACCTTTTTACTTTTTACTTTCTACTTTTTACGTCCTGCTGTTGTCTCTACAAGTTCCAGTTCAGAAAGGCGAAAGGTAATTAACTTATCCCAGTTGCCACCTTCAAACAATACAGCTACCTTACCATCGCTTACCCGTTGTACGAGTCCTTCATAGCGATAGTACGTATCTGCGGGATTTTTAACACGAACAGTTGCTCCAGGAAGAATCATAATTTTTACCCTTGCTGATCTATATACTTGTCAATGGTTAATACTCCAGAGTCCAAAGTCAATAGTCTAGAGTTAATCGCCCATAGTTTTTATCCTAATAGACCATTGACGATTGACTATTGAATTTTTGCCTGATCAATAATACTTTTGGCGTTGTCGGAAATTTGCTACCGATTCTACTATTCCTAAGGCGATAAAATTAGTCAGCATTGCAGAACGTCCATAACTCATCCAAGGTAGGGGAATGCCTGCTACTGGTGCTAAACCAACTGTCATACCAACGTTCACAATTAACTGAAACACAATCATCGACAACACACCAACTGCTAATAACGAACCAAAGTTGTCCTTGGCTGTTTGAGCTATGTGCAGTAGACGCAAGCAAATTAGGCAAAAAACCAACAAAACTACTAAACAACCAATAAAACCAAATTCTTCCCCTACAGCTGAGAAAATAAAATCTGTATGCTGTTCAGGGACAAAATTTAGTTGGGTCATTGGCCCTTTAAACAAACCCCAACCCCAAACTTCCCCTGCACCTATAGCAATTCGAGATTGAATTAGGTGATAGCCTGCACCAAGGGGATCGTGATCTGGATCAATAAACACGGTGAGACGGTCTTTTTGATACTCTTTTAAAATATGATTCCAGGCAAAAACACCTATTTCACCACCCAGGATATTCAAAATCCAAGCCCCAATTGCACTCAGACCAAACCTTCGCCAAGGTAGTGTTTGCCAGCCGACAATTGCCATTGCAAATGACCAGATTATACCTAACGGCCCTAAAGCTAATTCTTTAAATAAGATGATTGGTTCCTGTAAAGGCCAAGAAATACTAAACAGAATGGCAGAAATTACTGGAGAAATTAGTAAGATTAGCCAACCAGGGTTAGCATTAGCCCAGTACAACATCCCTAAAACAATTGCTCCAAATACCAAGGATGTTGCTAAATCTGGTTGTAAAAATACTAATGCCCAAGGAACAGCAGTAATTAAAAGGGCGCGAAAGACATTATCTAAGGAAGCAGCAGTGCGCTTGTGCAGTAAAGCCGCTAGGGTGATGATGATGCCTATTTTGGCAAATTCTGATGGTTGGACGTTAAAACCAGCCACGCTAATCCAACGCTGTGCGCCTTTAGCACTAGTACCAGCCAACATCACGGCAATCAAGCTCATGTTTGTCAAAGCATATGTCACCCAATGCCACTGAAGCAAATGTTCATAGCGGATACGCGCTAAAAACAAGGCAATGAAAGTGCCAATACCAGCTACTAACCAGTGCCACCACCAATCAGTAACTGGTTGTTTGAGTTCTGTACTTAAAATCATGAGTCCGCCAAAAATACTCACAGCCACAGGCAAACAAAACAATAACCAATCTACTTGCTGCCAAGGCTTAACCCAAGATTTCCAGCGAACTTTGGGAAATGAACGTTTTAATAGCATTGTGCAATTTTAGGCTTAATTATGAGATTTAGAATTTACGACTTAACAAAGAATTCCGAATATAGCAATCTTAATTTAATTTATAAACTACTCATGAAGATAGGAAATGATTTTAGACAATTAGAGAGGGAATTTTACTACTAATTTAGAAATGCTAATTGAGTCAGAGTTGGGTATAAAATTTTTGAGATGGAATCAATAATTATGCTGATTAGCTTTTATTTATTCCTGCTTATTTGTCCCATTACCCGTTTCCTAGTTCTACAAGTGATTTAGACATCAAATTAAAATCGCTATCAAGTCTGCTAGATTGATTCGGCAAATTTTAACTTCTAGCTTTTCAATGCTCCTTAAGATCCATAATCTGTAATTCCTAGGCAACAGCCCAGGAATCAGACAAAAATTCAAATTTTATGCTGTCAATGCCATAACTGATACTTTACCAGCAATAGCCAGGGCGATCGCTTTTAATGCTTGGCCACAAGGCGAATTAGGTTCAGAAACCACAATCGGCACACCACTATCACCACCAACCCTAGTAGAAATCTCTAAAGGTACGCAGCCTAATAACGGCACTCCCAACTCTGTGGCAGTTTTAGAACCGCCACCAGAACCAAAAATATCGTACTGTTTATCTGGCATATCGGGGGGAATAAAGTAGCTCATGTTTTCTACTATTCCCAAAACCGGGACGTTCATTTGCTGAAACATCCGTAATCCTTTGCGCGCATCTAATAAAGCTACCGTTTGTGGTGTGGTGACAATCACGGCTCCAGCCATTGGTACGGCTTGGGTTAAAGTTAACTGGGCATCACCAGTTCCTGGCGGCATATCGACAATTAAATAATCTAGTTCGCCCCATTCCACTTGATAGAGAAATTGACGAATTATGCCGTTTAACATTGGGCCTCGCCAAATTACAGGCTGGTCTCTATCAATCAAAAAGCCCATTGAAACTAATTTGACCCCATGATTAAAGGCTGGTTCTAACACCTCACCTTTTTCTGTAGAACGAACGTTAATTTGAGCATCACCCAAACCTAACATCGTGGGATCGTTGGGGCCGTAAATGTCAGCATCCAACAAGCCAACTTTCGCGCCTGTTTGCGCCAGAGCCACTGCTACGTTAACCGCAACCGTACTTTTACCAACACCGCCTTTGCCACTGGAAATCGCCAAAATATTTTTGACACCAGGAACACCATTGCGTTCACGCAGCGTGCCGGAGGCATCGGGTAAATTTTTTTGCTGAGGCGTTTCTGCCGTAACTTCTACCTTGACTTCTGTCACACCTGGTAGTTTTTTAACAGCTTTTTCACAATCTTCGACAATAAATTCACGTAAGGGACAGGCGGGTGTGGTCAAAACTAAAGTAAAGCTCACCTTGCCACCGTCAATATTAACGTTGCGGATCATATTTAGTTCTACCAGACTCTTGCGGAGTTCTGGGTCTTGTACAGGCCGCAATACTTCTAAGACAGAACGGGAATCAAGGACATTGTACATAGTGTTTTCAGCATTACCGCCGTAAAAAATTTAAGAAATTATTATTCTTACCTAATAGAATCTTAACTTTGTTGGGGAATGGGGAATAGAGGCAAGGGAGTAGGGAGTGGGGAATAGTGAGTGGGGCAGAGGAGAAAATCTCTTGCCCTTGTCTTCCCTGTGTCTTTTTACCCTATTCCCTATTCCCCACACCCCAATATCTAAAAATCAAAACAACTGTTGTCAATAGATTTTTTCTTACCAGCTACAGCCTGTACTGCGGCATTCTCTACAGCTTCTACTAAAGAACGTGCCACCCGATCCGCATAAGGGCGAGATATTGACCAAATTAAAGGCGATAACCAGCCGCGCAGGGTGACAGAATAAGACAAGCAAGTACCACAAACTGTCGATTCAACTTGATAAGTAACTCTTTCTTCTACACCAGGGATTGCTAGAACTCTGACGCTCAAAAGCTCTCTGGGATTGACTCGCTCTACAAAGATGCGGATCGGAAATGGTGAAAAGCGTGTGACAGCTTGATAAATTAATCCTGGTTTGGGTACTAATCCATAGGGGACGTTGGTACTTTTGAGAAGAGGATGCCAAGAAACATCTGTTAAGTCAACCACTTTCTGCCACAGTTCATCTACTGATGCATCACTAATCTCTCGATATGTCCGTACCAGTGAAGCGCAAAACCGACGACGTTTGCGGTGGATGAATTGAGATAACCAACCTCGCATTTGCCTAATCCTCCTCGCTACAGACTTGCTGGGAACTCTGGTATGGTGAGCAATTTGTTATGACCTGTAACATTTCTCAATATTACTGGCGGCAGAGCCAGCACCGATTTGGCATAGATGATAGCAAGATTGCTAAGGCTGGAAACCGAGGCTTGCAAGGCATCACCATGATCGGTAAGGCAGATATTACTGTGCCAAAAGCTGGTTCAACACCAGAATGTTTCCATCAAGAAGTACAAAAAAAACTGAGTCAATATACAAGCCTATACGCATTTGAGGGAAAATATCTCTAGTCATACACAATCTATTGTGTAAAAGCTTGACAATTAAAACAAAAGTAGTTTGGGCAAGTCGAGCCTAATTGCTGGTTCGGACTGCCCACAAATTTTAGCTAAAAAATCTGTAGCTTTTTGGCAATTGTAATTTTAGGTTTGGGAATCTCTATGTTGACTAATTCGCACACCCCAACAGTAAAAGCAGTTTCATCCAAGTTCTTACCGCCAGAAGACGCTAAGGCTAGGGTGAGTCAGTTTATGAAGCAGCTGCAAGACGACATTACCCAAGCTTTGTCCGAGTTAGATGGAGTGGGTAAGTTTCATGAAGATGCTTGGGAACGTCCAGAGGGTGGTGGTGGGCGATCGCGTGTGCTACGTGAGGGTAAAATTTTTGAACAAGCAGGTGTAAATTTTTCTGAAGTTTGGGGTTCTCACCTGCCGCCCTCGATTTTAGCCCAACGTCCAGAAGCTGAAGGACATAAATTTTATGCCACAGGTACATCCTTGGTATTACATCCCCGCAATCCTTATGTCCCGACTGTTCACTTAAACTACCGTTATTTTGAAGCAGGCCCAGTTTGGTGGTTTGGAGGTGGTGCTGACTTGACACCTTACTATCCCTTTGCGGAAGATGCAGCCCATTTCCATAAAACCCTGAAGCATGGTTGTGACCAACACCACGCCGAATATTACCCCGTATTCAAGCTGTGGTGCGATGAATATTTTTACCTCAAACATCGCAATGAAACGCGCGGCGTAGGCGGCTTGTTTTTTGATTATCAAGATGGTCAAGGTACTTTATATCGCGGACCTAACCCTAAAGGCCCTGCCGCTAATTACAGCGACCAAGTAGGAGTATTACCACAACGGACTTGGGAAGATTTGTTTGCTTTTATCCAAAGTGGTGGTAAAGCTTTTCTACCAGCTTACGTGCCAATTGTCCAACGACGACATGAAACAGAATACGGCGAGCGCGAACGGAATTTCCAACTCTATCGTCGTGGTCGGTATGTAGAATTTAACTTGGTTTACGACCGTGGCACTATTTTTGGACTCCAAACCAATGGCCGCACAGAATCTATTCTCATGTCTTTACCACCTTTAGTCCGTTGGGAATATGGTTATCAGCCTGAACCTAATTCCCCAGAAGCTCAGTTGTATGAAACTTTCCTCAAACCCCAAGATTGGATAAATTGGACACCAAATTCATAAACTACACTGCATGACCATACCCTACAGGTAGGTCACATCTATCTGCTAGTCAGCAACAAAAAAGTTATGTGTTGAGTAGATCACCACTGGATACATAATTTTTTATATTCGTTGCTTGGCACTCAGCGTCTTCAACTCAGCATTTTCATTGCTACTCAGCACTTTTTTGGTGAGTTACACTACTAAAGGTAAGCACCTAGTAAACAGGTGACTATTTTAGCTGTAACTTGTTTACCTCAAGTGTCAGCACTGGATCGTCCTTTAAAGTGGTGAGTCAATTAATTTACCGTCTTTCTGAGGCACTTCAAGTGCCAGAAAGTAGAAATTACCAAACAAGTAAGTTTTTTGACTCACCAATCTCAGACCCAATCCAGCAGTAGCCAATTTGAAAACGAGTGCCACGGGGATTTTGAGTGATACAAATAGAACAAACAACCTATACAACCCAAGACGGTAATACCGTTATAGTTTTAACGCCAGCAGGTCGCCTAGACATCACCACAGCTTGGCAATTTCGTCTGAAATTGCAGGAATGCATTTCCAAACTTAGCCGTCATGTGGTGGTGAATCTTGGTCAAGTAAATTTTATTGATAGTTCTGGTTTAACTTCTTTGGTTGCTGGAATGCGTGATGCGGATAAAGTCAAAGGCAGCTTCCGCATTTGTAACGTCCATCCAGAAGCCAAACTCGTGTTTGAAGTCACAATGATGGATACAGTGTTTGAAATCTTTGAAACAGAGGAGGAAGCTTTAGAAGGTGTTCCTCGGAGTATAGCCAGTTAAACATGATTAGAAAAACAAGGCTAAAACATCAAGTTATGAAATGAACGAATCAGTATAGTCAGCTTGAGAGCGATTTTGATTGGTACTTTATTCATTGTATTTTGATTAAACAATCAGCACTCAGGAATTTCAACTGAGTACTGTTCTCGTTTAGTGTAACGGTAAGGGCCTAAAATCGCTCCCCAAGTTGCTTTTCCAGTTTCTGAGTCTATACCTTTGTCGTAGCTGTAAAACTCTGTGGCTGTGGCTGCAAACCCCAAGGAAACTTGGATGTTATTGCCAGCATAGTTAAAACAGCAACGAGTTTCGCTTGGTTGGTTAGCCGTAAATTTAAAATTTTCAGGAGCTAATTCCTGTTGGGTAACTCTAAGTATGCAGCCTGGTAATAAATCTAATTGTTCAACTGTAAGTGTTTTGAGTAAATCAGGATTACTACCTGCACCAATCAAGGCACTGGGATTTTTCAGCATATAGTACTGAATTTTTAATGGTGCATCAGCAGAATTTTCTCCTGCCGTTAAGCGCATAATTCGCTGTCGATAAGGGCGGTCTAAATTCACGATATTAGCTTGTTCAGCAAACAGTGTAATGCTGTCTTCGGAAAATAAGTCAACAGGTCTTTGCCACAAGCGCAGATGAACGTACCAAGCTGGTTCAGCTAGGGCTTGCTCTCGATTGTCAAATTCACCAGCTACATATTTACCTAAGGTGATTAAAAGCGGTGATAAGCTCATAAATTGTGTTGCAAATATTTTGTAGCTGGTTATTCAGGAAACAGCATTAATAAACCTCATTTTACCAAATTAAGTAATTACTCTGATAGTAATTATATGTAACTGCTGAAATTCCCCGACTTATTTGCTGAAAGTGTTCCCGCAGGGTAGCGACTGCCGCGTTAAGGCGCAAACAGAAGCTTGATATAGCAAAGTACTGATTGCTGCGTAGGAACTTAATATTTTCAATAATTTCAGCCACAAACATAGTCCTAAACTATGCTTCGACTGCTATATATAAGATTTCCTGCCTTTTTTCGGTTAATTAGCAATTGCTTGCAAAATATAGCTAGCTAATTCACAAAATCCTTCTGCTTCTGCCTGACTAGTGACGTAAGCGGGTTGATGTTGTAATTGATGGATATATTTGAGGACGTTGGCCACACCTACGGAAACAGGAAAATAACTTTGATCGAATAAACTCTCATCATTAGGGCTATCACCTACGGTGACAACTTGTTCTGAGGAGTACTCAGGTAAATATTCTCGTAATACTTTTAATAAGCCAACCGCTTTATCTTGAGATTGGGGTTTGATATGACACTGCACTGTGCTGTAAGTAAATCCCCAACCCATCTGTTGACACAGATGCGCTAATGTTTGTAGTTCATCTAAATTTAAATCCGCTACATCAAACGTCCAGTCGGTGAGGCGAAAAAGATTATCTGCGGATTCTTGAATTTGGGGAAATTGAAGTTTTAATTGGGCAAAAGCTAGGGCTAGTTGCTGGCGATGTAATTTGAAGTCAGGAATGGCGGTGAGAGCGATTGGTTGTTCACTTTCTGAAGGATAAAATAAGCCGCCATTTTCGGCGATCGCACCGACAACAGGCATTAAACTACTAATACCACTTACCCAACCCGCAGAACGTCCCGTAACAATCAATACATTTATACCTGATTTGGTTAAATCTTCTAAGGCTTGCAACAAAGAACTAGAAAACTTACCAGCCTTTGTCAATGTGCCATCCATATCAGTAGCCACAAGAGAAATGTTACTCCAAGTAGTAGGTGCTGCTTGAGAGAGTTGCTTAACTGAGACATTTGGTTTTCGGTACATATACGGTATATAAAAAGCTTTTAAAAATACTAATAGTACAGCAAAATGACATCCATGATTTGGGCATTCTAAACAATAAGAAGTCAAATTCCTATTTTTCGTTTGCCAACCATGTTAAATAATATGCTTCTTGCCCAATCTACATCGAAGACGAAGAAGACAACTCAAACTCAGAAAGCCGCAACCCACGAAACTCAGCAAGCCCCCCCTTTTTTGCTGATTACATCGGGAGGACTTGCTGTGGCTGTAATTGCTTTGATTGTGTTCTCTAAAATCCAGATGGACAAATTAGAGAAAAAAATCAAGTTTGAAAAATTCCGCGCCAAAGAATTGGAGAAAAAATTCAAACTCGCGCTGGAAACGATTCGGAAAATGGAAACTAATCCGGATTTGGTGAACTCCCGGGACTTTAACCTAGATTATCTGCGGATGCGGATGTCGGAAGAGGTGTTTCATTTTGCGATTCTCAATCAAGTGAAAATCCGGGTTAAAGATAAGATTTCGCAAGCGTTGCGCCCCAATCAAGCCCAACAAGGAACAGTCGGAATTGCCAACAGCACTGGACGACAGGTGGATGAAATTTTTGATGTTGAGTATGAAAGTGGTACACCACCAAATATTGCTAAAAGGGTGTTGTTCCGCATTCAAGTTAAGTTGATGAAGTTACCCACACAAGCGACTTCTGCCACTATTAGCCAAATTATTGATTGTATTGAAACTTATCTTAGCCCGATGGAAGATGAGGATACTTGGCAACCAACAATTCAAGGAAGAATTGCTAGTATGCACTGGGATCAAAAAGCCAAACCGACACCCTTACTTGTATTAGAGCAATCAAATGATGGGGTGAATGTGACTTTCCGCACCAGTCGTCAAGCAAATATATCTAACCCAAAAGGTTAAGTAGGACAGAAAAGCCCAAATTAATCACAACGATTGACCAAAGTTAAGATTTTTCGCTCCAGGCTCCTGAATCGTAGCTGATGACTGCGCTTTGAGAGTCACGGGCTAAAAGACCATCTTCCATTTCGACGATGCGGTCAGCTATGTCTAAAATCCGGTTGTCGTGTGTCACGAGCAAGATGGAGGTTCCTTGTTCTTTGGCAAGACGCTGCATGATTTCTACGACATCGCGTCCTGATTGTTTGTCTAAGGCTGCTGTTGGTTCGTCGGCTAATACTAATGGCGGATTATTGACGAGGGCGCGAGCGATCGCTATTCTTTGTTTTTGTCCACCAGAAAGATTATCTGGATAGTAATTAATTCGGTTTTTTAAGCCTACAGCAGTCAGCATAGTTTCCGCTTGGGCGATCGCTACACTTTGAGGAGTGCTATCGTTTAATTCCACTGCCATCTGCACATTTTGTCTGGCAGTTAAAAATCCTAATAAGTTATGAGCTTGAAATATATAACCAATGTTGCGTCTAATTTGTACCAATTGACTCTGACTAGAACCAAATAGTTCCACACCCAAAAATTTTAAACTACCTTCTTGAACGGATCTTAAACCACCTATCAAGCTCAGTAATGTGGTTTTACCTGAGCCAGAAGGGCCTGTCATAATTACAATTTCTCCAGGATTAATCTCCAGATTAATGTCAAATAAAATCTGTCTTTTGAGTGAGCCTTTGCCATAGTAATGATTGAGATTTTTTATGGCGATTACAGGTTCTTGCTTCATGATAATTTTGGTGTTGATAATTGATTAGTTCTATAAAGGAACTAGAGAGCCTGCAAGTTATAATTTTGAGTTATTTATTAGCATAGTTTATTTATGTTATACAAATTGATTAATTAAGACTATATTTAGAGTTTATTTTGTATTGTATAGACTAATTAAAAGATATCGGCAGGGTCAGCAGAACGTAATTTACGCACTGCGATCGCTCCAGAAATAAAACACATAATAATCGTTAAAATTAATACAGTAATTGCCCTGTCAAAACTCATAAAAATGGGTAAAAGTGTAGCTTCTTTAGCTTTTTGGTACATGAGCATAGTAAAAAACCAACCAGGAAGATAACCCAAACAAGCTAACAATAAAGCTTCTTGTAAAATCACCATTAATAAATAGTTTTGGGTATAGCCAATGGCTTTTAAAGTGGCATATTCTGATAAATGGTCGGAAACTTCTGTATACAGAATTTGATAAACAATCACAGTTCCGACAATAAAACCCATGATTGTCCCCAAGCTAAAAATAAAGCCAATAGCTGTGCTACTTGCCCAATAATGTCGTTCAAAATCAATAAATTCTTGTTTAGTTAAAACGTTAACATCTTGAGGTAAATAATTTCTTAAATCTTGAGCAACAGCGTTAACATTTGCGCCTGGTTTTAATTGAATCACCCCAATATCAACTAATCCGCGCTGACGGTTATTAAATATCCGCAAAAAGTTAACATCGCTAGTAATTAAGTTACCATCTGCGCCAAAAGATGTTCCTAAAGTAAACAATCCTACAACCTTGATTTTTCTTCTTCTGACTTCGGTTGTAACATTTTGTCCTTTATCAAAGTTAGTAGCAATTTGCCCATATTCTTGACGAGAAGAACGGTCAAATAAAACTGTGTCAGGCAGTTTTAATTTGTCTAAATTTTCTTGAACTCCAGGTAAGTTAAACAGATTAACTTCTGGATTAATCCCATAGATCAGAATAGTCCGAGTTCGTCCAGTTTGAGGATTTTTCCAAATTGTGTAATCTAAATATATAGGATGTACTGATTGTACTGCTGGTAAATCTAAAGCTTTATACAACCGCCGTTGCGAAAAGCTTTTCATCGATAAAATTGCATTAGATTGGCGGTTAATTAAAACGATGTCACCCTTTAAACTACTATGTAATTGGACGTTACTGTAATACAACGCATCTCGAAAGCCGAGTTGGGTAAACATGAGAATATCGGCAAAGCCAATTCCAGCTAAAGCTACGGCTAAACGCGTTTTATCTCGCGTCATTTGTAACCAAGCCAGAGGTATTTTTTGATTCATTTTTGCTGACGAATGAAGGGTAATATTGCTGCTTAATTAGAATTGGATTGGTTGTTAATATCGACAAGTACCTTGGCGTAGGTTAAGCCAGAAACTTTGTTACTATCTTCGGGTGAAAGAGCAATTTTAACTTCCACAACTCTGGCATCAACATCAGCCGCCGGATCTGTATTGAGGACATCTTTTTTGCCGATTTTTCTACCAATTTCTGCAACAGTTCCCTTTAATTCGCCTTCAAAAGCCCCATTATCGCTGCTGACAGTCACGCTTTGTCCAATTCGCACTTTACTAATACTGTCTTCAGGAACTTCAGCAATTACCATCATTTGATCGGTTTGCCCAATTTCAGCAATACCATCAGCACTGATAGCTTCTCCTGATTTGGTATGAACTTTTAAAATTTCACCAGATGTTGGTGCTTGGACGTAGCTTAATTTGAGTTCTGCATCGGCTTTTTTCACATTAGCAATAGCATTACTCACTTGTGCTTGCGCCACCTGCACGTCAGTAGGACTCACTTCTAACAAGCGTTTGAGTCTGGCGCGTTCTTCGTCGAGTTGCCTTTGCAAGGTGGCGATAGTTTTATCGCGTGTGACTTTGGCTTCAATGAGTTGCTGTTGTAAGGTTGTCAAAGTCTTGACTTGATTAGCTCTGGCTTCTGCGACTTGCTGGCGCAAAGTGGCAATGGCTTGTCTGAGAGTAGCTTGGCTTTCGACTACTTGCTGGTTGGCGGTAATGGCACTCAGCCTGCGTCTATCCCGTTCTTGTTGAGAGATTGCACCTTGGCGGTACAAGTAATCGTAACGTCCTGCATCAACTTGAGCATTGCGCTGTTCGGCTTGAATGCGCGTTAAAGTCGCTCTTAAAGTATCGCTTTGTCCGCGCAGTTCAGCTTCTAAACGCTCGACTGTCGCTTGTTGCGCGAGTTTTTCGGCACTTAGCTGTGACGCAATTCTCGTCACTGTGGCCTGTTGTGCTTCACTTTCGCCACGTAACTGTGCTTCTAGCCGAGCAATTACCGCTTGTTGGGCTTGAATGTCTCTGGGTGAACCAACTCTGACTTGTGCCAAGTTAGCACGAGCTTCTTGGAGTTTAGCTTTTGCTTCTTCTACAGATGCAAGTTGAGTTTCGTTGTTATCTAAAATGGCAATCACTTGCCCTTTTCTGACTTGTTCACCTTCTTTGACAAACAGCTGTTTGACTCGTGAGGCAGATTGTAATCCCGCAGCTGGCGCAGAAAGTTTAATGACTTCGCCTCGTGGTTCTAAACGCCCAACAGCACTAACGCTGTTACCCACTGGTTTAACAGGTATAGATGAGTTTAACTTTCTCAACTGTTCGACTTTAGCTGTAGTTAATAACCCAGCAGCTATGACTATTGGTAAGGCTACAGCAATGCCCCACCAAATCTTAGGTTGTTCCGGATCAAGTATTTGTGGTCTTGATCGTGGCTTTTCAGTCACCCTTGACATGGTTGTTGACCGTTTATCTAAAATTTGCTGATGGTATAGAAGAAAGCCGAAATCAGCAGGCAAGAGATAAAAGTGTGATTATTTGGAGCATTCACGCTTTTAATATTTCTTCACCTATCTGACTACAGCAATAAAAAAGAAATTGTCTTCAGTACAAAGGCGATCGCTTGTATTGACTGAATCGTTTGTAAAATTTACTGACCAATGAATATTTAGCACCAAAGTTTGATGAGTATGGCACTAATGGTAGTGATTTAATTATTAATTCGTAATTAAATACAGCTTAGAAGCTCTAGTTTGAAAAAATGTAATTACGAATTTTAATTTGATTTCCCTGATATTATTTTTGATGACAACCTGATATAAATTTAGCAAGTTCAATTTTGCTCACATAAACTAGAAAGCCAAAGCTTGCCAGACTTGCAACAATTTAATTTCATAGTGATTGGAGAAAGGAATGCCACCGATGAATTTAGTTAAAATCAGCAATTCACCATCCAAAATCCAAAATGGTATTAGTTGTCATTTAGAGAATACTTCACTAAACAATTTTGTCCAATAGAGCATTCCTAACATCACTGTTTCCTTAAATGTATACTCTAATGATGATTAGGTTTGTTTTTTAACTCCTAATTTATGGAAATATTTTCTCCAGAGACGCGACTACTATGATCTAACTCCATAAAACTCTCGTTAACTGAATTCTACATTTCTCAGTCACGGGAAAACGTAACAGAACCTACAGATGGAGGCGGGGGTGCAGGGGTACAGAGGAAATAGGAAGACTTAGTTTGGCAAGTCAAATAAGACTGTTGTCATATAATTGTCTGCCCATTCTTGACCAAAGGCTTTTTCCAGGACACGGCGGGTTTTGTCGTTTTGCTGCTGTTTGGTGCAGTAGTTGTGTTGTCCAGCGAGAATTTCTTGACTGAGTTCACTTGAAACAGGGCTAGAGGCGATCGCTTGGGTACAATGCACTTCTAAAAAGTCTTGTACGCGCGAAAGAAACAGAGTTTCTTCTTCTGGGGAACTGGGACGCACAAAAACGCAAAATTTTGAGAATATATGCCCCCATTCTGGTAGTTCTCGCGGTTGACTAAACTCAAGGGTTTTGAGGGCTGAAAGTTGATTTGTATAACCTGTTGGTAAGGTTTTGTCTAAGTGAACCGGAGATAAATCAGCAATAGCCGCACTAATTTGTCCTCTACCACCAACTAAATCACAGCCAAACATCGGTAAGTCATATTCTGGACGCGGAAACATCACGCAGTGCAGAATATCCAGCATATTTCCTACCCTTGCCAGTTCCAAGTGCATTTTGCGAAACTGGGGTGTTTGATAGCAGCGATTTTCAATGATCAATTTCTCGCCCTCTAGTCTACCTTCTACATAACCCAACTCCGCAGGTAAATGATAAGGCGAAAGTTCTAGATGTTTGTGCCAAACTGCCTCAATACAATCGGCTAGCTGGCGAATGAGAGGATGTTGTTGTTCGCGTAGTGAGGGAGTAGAAGTTGATGTCATATTCTCGTTGCTAATCCTATCTAATGGCCAGTCTACCGCTTGCTATGTCACTTCTGATTAACCACGCAACATTAAGCAAACTGTTACCAAGACCTGTTGGGGCCTACGGTGTACACACAAGTCGAAAATAGGCAGTATGAAACGCATCCCGCCTAGAACTGAAGTTCCAGGCTCATAGCCAAAGTCCACGCTTTGTGGACTGAAATACATTTTTAGTTGAGTCATCTTCAGATGACTTGCGCTATGAGACTCGGAATTGATTCCGAGGCGGGACAGATGCACTACACGAATATTTGTGTGTAAACCGTAGCTGTTAGGGTGGGGTGTAGGCATTCGTCAAGGTATAAATCCTTATACAAAAATAGACTGTTCCTTATTACCCGTTCTCTGTTCCCTTTTAAGTAAAGTTATAAGACATTGACTTTTCAAAGTAATTCTAATTTTTGTAGTCTTAGTTACAGAATTAATTTTGCTTTCACCCATAAGAGGCTTTAGCTATGAAAGTCAATACTCAAAGACCAGATTGTGCTGTACCAGCAGTCAGGCAAAATCTAGATTGGTTAAGCAAAGCCTATAGTAATTGCGTGCAGCAGTGCCAACCATCTATATGGGTGCGTCTTTTAGAACTGCCTAATCCCTACAGCAGTGATGAAGCACTGCTACTGTGCCAAGTTTCTGTGGATGAGTGGTTAGCTTGGGTTCCAGATCATGGGGAAGTGAAATTACGTGTTGATGAACAGGGTGTAGGGTGTAGGGTGTAGGGGAAAGTTATGGTAGTGGTGGGATTGATGAGGATAGTGCCTATAACCATGAATCTTTTGCCAGTTCCCTACTAGGAATTTGATCGCCAATAATCGGTAACTTCGTAGCCTAGTTCTGCCAACATCTGCCTCAGCAGGGGTAAGCTCAGACCGATGACGTTGCTGTGACAGCCTTCAATTTTCTCCACAAATAAACTACCAAAACCTTCTAAAGCAAAAGCTCCAGCACATTTTAGCGGTTCGCCTGTAGCTACATAAGCTTGAATAGCGCGATCGCTCATTTTGGCAAAGTAGACTTTTGTTACCTGACATTTGACTAGGGTCTGGTTTTGTGTATTGTCAATTAATACATGACCAGTGTACAAGTCGCCAATATTACCTTGCATTAATCGCCAACGTGCGATCGCTTCTACTGCATCTGCTGGTTTACCATAAATCTCACCGTCAATAGCCAAAACTGAATCACACCCCATAATTAAGGCTGATTCAAACTGCGGGGCGATGGTTTCCGCTTTGCGTTGAGCTAGAACTTGTACTAATTCGCCAGGCTCATTGATTTGGATTTGCGACTCATCAAAATCACTCGGTCTAACTATCGGTTCAATACCAACAGTTTGTAGCAAGCGACGACGCGCAGGAGAAGCAGAAGCTAGGACAAATTGCGGAATACTCATAATATTTTACTGATTATAGCTGTGCATAAAATATCCGGCTATCAAAGAAATTTTTACTTTAACAGCCGGATATTCATTGAGTAAATTATTTACTAGACTAGACGACTACCTTCTCTAAAATCAACTTAGAACGCTTCACTTGTTCAGGAATAGCGACTGGGTAATCTCCTGTAAAGCAAGCAGAACAAAAACTATTGGTGTCTTCGCCTGTGGCTTTGAGCATTCCTTCCCAACTGAGGTAGGCGAGGGACTCTACTTCCAATTGTTGGGCAATTTCCTCAACAGATTTGGTAGCCGCAATTAATTGATCTTGGGTATCGGTATCAATCCCATAAAAGCAAGGATGAGTCACAGGCGGTGAAGAAATTCGCATATGAACTTCAGCCGCACCCGCATCACGCAAGGCTTTGACTAATTTGCGGCTGGTTGTACCCCGCACAATTGAATCATCCACAATCACAACTCTTTTACCCGCCAAGACATCTTTGAGCGGGTTGAGTTTCATCCGAATACCAGACTCGCGCATAGTTTGAGTTGGTTGAATAAAGGTGCGCCCAACATAACGATTTTTAATCAAGCCTTCGCCATAACTAACCCCAGAAGCTTGGGAAAATCCAATCGCTGCGGGGATACCAGAATCAGGTACGCCAAACACAATATCAGCTTCGACATTCGATTCAGCCGCGAGTTGTCTGCCTAAGCGCATCCGATAGCTGTATAAACTTTCGTTGTGCATCAGGCTATCAGGACGGGCAAAGTAAATCATTTCAAAGATGCACAATTTCCGTTGCGGCTTTTGACTCCAATGGAAGGAAGCTAGTCCTTCTTCGGTTATCCAAACTAATTCGCCCGGTTCCACATCGCGCAGGTAGTCAGCCCCAATAATGTCTAAACCGCAAGTTTCGGAAGACAAGACATAACGAACGGGATTTGTCCCCACAGTGCCAATTACCAAAGGACGAATACCGTTAGGATCACGGGTTCCCATTACCCCAACTGGTGTACCAATAACTAAACTAAAGGCTCCTTGGCAACGGTGAAAGGCTTGAATTGACCCGTCTAACCAATCTGCACCACCGTTGACTGCTTCAGCGATCGCAAAGGCAATCATTTCTGAGTCAGTTGTCGTGACTAAGTTAAAATTACTCTTAACCAATTCATCACGCAATTGTGTTGTATTGACAAGATTACCGTTATGTGCTAGAGCTATATTGCCTAAGCGAGTCTCAACCACAGCCGGCTGGGCATTCACTTTGCGGCTAGAACCAGTGGTGGAATAGCGGGTGTGACCAACAGCCAGATTTCCCGGTAATTCTTCTAAAATAGATTCGTTGAATACTTGAGACACCAAGCCCATATCTTTGTGCAGATGGACTTTTGTCCCCTCAAAGGTGGCAATGCCAGCAGATTCTTGACCCCTGTGCTGGAGGGCATACAATCCAAAGTAAGTTAATTTGGCAACGTCTTCTCCTGGTGCGTAAATTCCAAAGACACCGCAAGCTTCTTCGGGCTTGTCAGGACGGTCATTATTTGAGTTGAAATGAGGTTCGGGGTATTCATCCGAAGTCACAGAATCAATGGGAATCATGCTGGCTTTGCTCCTGGTTGGGGTGTCAAGTCACTGGGGTGATGGCTTGAGGTGGCTGTACCATTTGGGATTTTGGATTGTCAAACGGTGAATTCATCACCATTTGAGCAATCTATCTCCCCAATCACTTTTAAAAGTGTTATGGTCTATTCTTAACAAATCTTTAACCACTTATTAAAACAGTACCCTAAGAAGTCTGAAGTATGAAGTCTGAAGTGTGAAATTTTTGACTTCAGACGAGATACTTTTTTAGGACTGAGTGTGTGCAGCTAGACGTTTAGCGATCGCATGATTGTAACGATCCTTCATATCTTCCATACTAACTGCGATTAAGGTCTGGTTATCGGTAGTTAAAACCGTCAAACCAGTGCCATAATTTCCTACCATGCCTAATTTTTGCCATTCTTGAGAGAGATGTTCTTGTAAGTATGATTCCCAGATTTCTTGGTGTTCTGATCCCACCGAAACAATAATTCTTGCGCCAGTTTCGCCAAACAGCACTTCATCCAAACGCTGTAACTGATTTGGCGAAATGTCTAATTTTACTTCTGCGCCCAAATTGCCAGCAATGGAAGATTCTGCCAAAGCCACAACTAATCCACCCTCAGCGCAATCATGGGCTGAACGCACCCAACCAGAACGAATCCCATCACGGCAAACCTGCTGCACACGGCGTTCCAAGTCAAAATTTACCCTTGGTGGTCTGCCAGCTACAGTATTGTGAATGGTAGCCAGATATTCTGATGCGCCTAATTCCACTTTGGACTGTACAGTTAACCCTAGTAAATAAATCGCATCACCGCTTGCTTGCCAAGCTTGACCGCAAATTTTCGTGAAATCAGGAATTAAACCCACCATACCCACCACAGGAGTTGGATAAATTGGTTGGGGGTTGCCTTGAGAATCGACAGTTTCATTGTAAAGAGAGACATTCCCCCCTGTGACTGGTGTGGCTAGTTCTCGACAACCTTCGGCTAAACCGCGACAAGCTTCGGCTAATTGCCAATAACCAATGGGTTTTTCGGGACTGCCAAAATTCAGGTTATCGGTAACAGCTAATGGTTCTGCACCCACACAACTGAGGTTGCGGGCGGCTTCGGCAACTACCGCCTTAGCACCTTCGTAGGGATCAAGGTAAACATAGCGGGGATTACAATCTACCGTAGCGGCAACGGCAGATTTCAGATTTGGCGATGTGAGATTGGGGATGGCTTCTAATGGACGTAAGCGCACCACAGCCGCATCTGCACCGCCGGGAAGGACGACAGTATTGTTTTGTACTTGATGATCGTACTGACGGTATACCCAATTTTTCGAGGCGATCGTGGGTGTATTGAGTAAAGTTAATAAGATATCATTCCAACTGTGGCTACCGATCCCCGCAGTTGTGCAAGCAGGTAAACTATCGGCTGTCCATGCCCAAGCTTGGCGGGCGTATTCTGGTGGTTCCGCTAACAACTCACGTTCGTAAAGTGGCGTATTTTCTGCCAAAGCATCAGCCGGAATTTCCGCCGCAATTTTCCCCCGGAATAAAATCCTGACGATGGGTTCTGCAATTACTGTGCCAGCGACAACCGCATGAAGTCCCCACCGATGGAAAATATCAATTAACTCCTGTTCCCGTCCTTTATGGGCAACAAACAACATTCGTTCTTGCGATTCCGACAGTAAATATTCATAGGGAACCATCTCAGTTTCCCGCACCGGAATCTTATTTAAATCTAATTCAATGCCGACACCACCTTTGGCTGCCATTTCTGAAGTAGAACAGGTGATCCCGGCTGCACCCATATCCTGGGCGGCGACTACTGCGCCAGTTTTAAACGCTTCTAGACAAGCTTCAATTAATGACTTTTCTAAAAATGGGTCGCCGACTTGCACCGCCGGACGGTCATCCATCGACGCATCAGTTAATTCGGCACTGGCGAAACTTGCACCACCCATCCCATCGCGTCCGGTGGTAGAACCCACATACAATACCGGATTACCAATGCCCGATGCCCCAGATTTGACAATTTCAGGCGTTTCCATCAATCCCAAAGCCATGACGTTAACTAAGGGATTTCCGGCATAGGCAGGGTCAAAGTAGACTTCGCCACCAACAGTAGGAACTCCGACACAGTTGTGTGTCACGATCCCCGATGAAGTTACAAAAAGATGTGTATTATCTACTTCCACATCATAGACATCACATTCGGCCACGGTTTGATGTGCAATACTCTGAATCTTGACAGTAGCTACATCTGCTACCGACTGGGTAAACCGGGGAAATGAATGTTTTGTACCACTGGAACGATTTAAAGCAACGGCTAATTCCTGATTTCGCTCTTGGCTAAAAACTGTAGCTAAGGCTTTTAATGCCGCAAAATTACTGACTTCCAATTGCCATAAGGGTTTACGGATGTGCTTGCGTCCCTCAATTTCTGCTTCGCCTACTGGTTGGCAATAAATATATGGGATGATTCCTTGAGTTTGCAGTAATAGGACTGTTTGCTCAAATAACTTGCGGCTAGTGGTAGCAAAACTAATTTTGGCGTGATTACCGTGAGTTTTGGTCGTCATTGAACCATCGCCCCGGAATAAGCCTTTGAGGACTTCATACTGCAATTCTTGTGACCACTGGAAGACAAAGTTAGGGAATGCTTTGTTGCTGGCTTCTGTGCCGCATTGCCAAACATTCTTCAAGAAATGCCCAAATAGCCAGGAAGTCGCGGAAACAGCAATGGTAGAAGCACGTTTTTCTACACAAGGACGTAACCCCAAATATTTTAGACCAGCGATCGCATCATCAACATACTCTGTTTCATGATGGGCAAAGGTGAAAACAATTTTGTAGGTATTGCTGTTTTTGACAGCACAGCCTTCTGAGAGAAAATAGCCAATTAACCGAGCAAACAATTTATTTGGCTGAATGACTGCATTCATATAATTGGCTTTACCGCGCCGCAATAAGCGGATATCGCTACGAGGTACATTCAGCAGCAGTTCTAAAGCCAAAAAGTAAGCTAGAGGAAATCTACCTGTAGATAAGTATTGATGGCGTTTGTAAACAGCAGGTTCAAGTAATCTCAGCGCAGTCCGCACCGACTCTGTGACTTGCCAGTTTTCGGGTAACTGCACGTATACATCTTTCCCAATGGCAGTTTCTGGATTTAAACCAGTCAGCAAATCTAAGGCGGTGTCTTTTTCTGCTGTTAATTGTGGCCATGCAGTGATTAACGGGATTTCATCACCGACTTTTAAAGACTGCGCCACTGCAATATCCCATTCACCATTGGCGCGAATTAACATCGGATGGTCTGGCGTAACCACCAAAGTACGTCCCAAGGCTGTACGGATGGTGATCAAATGTTGGCTACGTCGTTTAAATATTCGCCGTACAGGTTGCCAACAAACAGTTTGGCTGTCGGGATCTAAAGATAAAGTTTGAACCGCATCACTATCATTGAGTTCTAAAGTCGTGACGTTGGTTGTGAGGCGAGATTCCACAAAGTTGCCAATAGTATCAAAATGTATCCCGTCTTGATTTTGCCAAATAAAAGTTTCATCACTGACGAGACAGTTACCATAATGGCTGATTCCTGATACTACCCCAGTAAATAGCCTTTGGGTTTTCGGGTCATCTAGAGAACCAAAGCGCAATGAATTTAACAAAGCAATGGGACGCGCACCCATTGTAAAAATATCTCTGAGGATACCACCTACACCCGTGGCGGCTCCTTGAAAGGGTTCAACGGCGGAAGGGTGGTTATGAGATTCAATTTTAAAAGCGAGGCGTAGTCCTTCACCCAGGTCAACCACACCGGCATTTTCACCAGGGCCAACAAGAATGCGGGGGCCTGTAGTGGGAAACTGTTTGAGTAATGGTCGGGAATTTTTGTAGCAGCAATGTTCTGACCACATCACCCCAAACATTCCCAGTTCTGCTTTGTTAGGATGGCGGCCTAAACGTCGCACAATTTCTGCATATTCTTCGGGCTTAATACCTTCGGCGGCAATTTCTTTGGGAGAAAACGGATCTTTGGGGGTGGTGGTCATGAGAATAATGCACCAATGGGACAGAAAACTATTTTATAGTTAATGGTCAATTATCATTGGTCATTTGTGGTCGGACTTACGCTCAAGCGTACGTGCAAAGACTGGGCGCAGTTGAACACTTAGACTTTTATATCTCTGACACAAACCCTAGATTATTCGGATGACTGTTTCATTTCTATCCGTTATTACTTACTTAAGTAGATTCCGTTGGATATTAACACTCAAGTGACGACAATCACATAGATTTATGACCGAGATCGTTCCTTCTCATTTGCCAAGTTGGCATAATTACAGACAACTGAACTCTAGCCGAGTCATTAATAGGGAACACACTAATCGCCGACAGCTTGAATGAAAGACTGTCGGCTTTTTGTATTTGGGAATTGAGGAGTGGGGCGTTAGGGGAAGAATAAATAATGACCATTGACTAAATAAAATTTCCCCACAGTTGGTTGATAGCTTGACACAGAGACGGCCAAAGCCACTACCAAATGTGGGGAGAGTATGATCAAATTAGAGTTGTTATGTTTGAGTGCTAACACTCAGCACTCACTTTAAGAGACAGTCCTGATGAAACTGATGTCAAAAGCCAAGTATGAAAGGGCAACTAGTAGGTTTACTCAGCACTTTCAACTCAGCACTCAGCAACGCCACTGAGGGAGTCGGCAGAGCCGCCCAACGCAGTGGCTCCTCAGCACTCAGCACTTTCACCTCAGAAAGACACATCTAAAGAAACAACACAAACTTTGGCTTATGACATCGCTTGAATGATGTAATCAAAGTATGGTGCTGCTGCTGCTGCGTCGTCTGCACTGAGTAAGTCAAGGGAGGCTTTTTTCAGACAACTGATGGCTTCTACCATTCCAGGAACGGGAACACCAAGGGAGTTGTACATTTCCCGCACACCAATTAAACCGATTTTTTCAATTGGCTCTTTGTCACCAGCAAGTACGCCATAGGTAATCAGGCGTAAATACCAGCCAAAGTCACGGATACACAATGCACGTTGGCGTTCACCATAGGCATTGCCACCGGGTGCGATAAAATCAGGACGCTTCTGCCAAAGTTGCTTGGTGGCTTCCTGAACTATCTTTTTTTCATTTTCAGCTAAGGTCGCGGCAATGCGCGTCCGTTGCTCGCCAGTTTGCAAAAATTCTTTGATACTTTTGAGTTCGCCACTGCTGGGATAACGCAGTTCGTCGTCGGCTTTGAGAATAACTTGGCTAATTACAGTCATGATTATTGTAATCACGAGAAATATTATTTGCTAGTTTAACGAGTTGGAGGTACAGAGGGGAAGGGAAATAAAAGTATGAAGTATGAAGTGTGAAGTATGAAAATAAACTTCAATCTCTTGACAAATGACAAATGACTATTGACTAATGACAAATAATATTTGGAAACAAGGTGAATTAATTGAAGTTGCGATCGCTGATCTCAGTGACACTGGTGATGGAGTGGGGCGCTATGAGGAGCGGGTGGTATTTGTGCCTGATACTGTCCCAGGCGATCGCGTCATGGTACGTTTATTACACGTCAAGCCAAAATATGCTCACGGCAAACTTATCGAGCTATTGCAGCCATCACCGCACCGCATCCGCCCAAGCTGTATTGTGGCTGATAAGTGTGGTGGTTGTCAGTGGCAGCATATTGATTATGAATATCAGCTAGCAGCTAAACGCAATCAAGTTATCCAAGCTTTGCAGCGCATCGGTGGTTTTACTGCACCATTAGTAGAGCCTGTATTAACATCTGCTTCACCTTTGGCATACCGCAATAAATCTACTTATCCTTTTAGTATTTCTGCGACAGGACAAGTGCAGGCAGGATACTATCAAAAAGGTAGTCACCATTTAGTGAATTTAAATCAGTGTCCTGTGCAGGATTCTCGCTTAAATCCTCTGCTTGCGGAAGTCAAGCAAGACATTCAAAAGCGTGGCTGGAAAATTTACAACGAACAACAGCACAAAGGGCAAATTCGCCATTTAGGTTTACGTATTGGCCGCCGGACTGGAGAGATGCTGTTAACTTTGGTGGTTACTGAGTGGAATTTACCGGGAATTACCCAACAAGCCGAGGAATGGTTGCAGCGATATCCGCAATTGGTGGGAGTTTCTTTAAATCGCAACCCAGAACGCACTAATGCCATTTTTGGTAGGGAAACTCGCACTATTGCTGGAGTTCCTTATCTGAGAGAAGAGTTTGCCAGTTTAGAATTTCAAGTCCGCCCCGATACATTTTTCCAAGTTTCCACGGAAACAGCCGAAGCACTGTTAGAGGTAATTCAGTCAGAATTACAGCTACAAGGTAACGAGGTGCTTGTTGATGCTTATTGTGGTATTGGAACTTTAACTCTGCCTTTAGCAAAACAAGTCCGCCAAGCTGTGGGACTGGAGTTACAAGCCGAAGCCGTTGAGCAAGCTATTTTCAACGCTAATCGCAATAGTATACATAACGTTACATTTCAAGTTGGTGCAGTAGAGAATTTACTGCCGCAAATGGGAATAATACCTAATGTGGTCATACTTGATCCACCACGTAAGGGATGCGATCGCACTGTCATCGATTCATTACTGCGATCGAAACCTGCCCGCATCGTTTACGTCAGCTGTAAAGTAGCCACTCTTGCCCGCGATTTGAAATTATTATGTGAAGGAGGAATCTACGCACTTTCACGTATACAACCGGCTGATTTTTTCCCGCAAACATCTCATATAGAAGTTGCTGCCTTTCTTGCGCTATCAGATTTTAAATAGAGTTACTGAGTCTTCATCAAAAACTCAAATTTGAAATTTGTAGTCTAGTGGATAGTAAAAATGCTAAAATCTAATTAGTCTAAAAATAGAATGATTTTGTTAAAACTACTAAAGTTGCATAGACTCTCAAAAACTTATGAATAAGATTGTTTGAAGTCAAAATCGGCAATACAATACTTGTCCTCATATTTCTCAAAAATCTTCAGCATCTTTTAAGTTGCTGACTGCAATCGCAGAAATTTAACCGCCGTTTTATGTACCAACAATTGAATTTCATAAATAGAGTCAATGCTCCCTAGCATTTTCAAAACTTAGTATAAAAGACGCAAGTTTGAAGGCAGCATGACTACCTCCAATTCTGTCAGGGTGCGCTTACAAGCAAACTGATGTCTGGCTAACTGAAAGCTATGGGGTTTCTCTTGTGATTAGTATTTCGCTTCGTCCTGTAGGACGTTACTGGGGTACACTTAGTTTTGCCTCAACACTCTATCTTTGTCCCATATTAGATTTACTGTTGGCAGAGATTCCAGCAAAATTACAAGCAGAACTGCGGTTAGGACTTCAAGAAGCCTTAGTCAATGCCGCAAAACATGGTAATAATCTTGATCCTAGTAAAAGAGTTGTCGTCCGTTTTTCGTTGATAGATAATCAATATTGGTGGGTAATTTCAGACCAAGGTCAAGGCTTTACACCAGAACCAAATTCTGATATAGAGTCGGGAGACTATTTACCACCAGATGAATCAGAAAGTGGTCGCGGTTTGTGTTTGCTCCATCAAATTTTTGATCAGGTAGAATGGAGCCGCAAAGGTACAGAATTACGATTGTGTAAACAAATGGAAAATCGCCCCCGCTTGTCTTTGAGGCGATGAGAAAAAGTGTGAAGTGTGCAACATAACATACTTCACACATTGTATGTGTAAATACTGGAAAAAAGTAGTGGCGCATCCTCCCTGCACCGAATAGGCTAGAAGTCCATCCCACAAGAGAATTTTCCTGCAACATTTTCAGCTTGCCACGCCAGTAGGTTGAGTGCAGGCGCACAAGAGATATTGAAAAGGCTAATTCACATCTTGCACATAGCCCCGATGAATTCCATTCATCGGGGCTATGTGCAGCTAGGATAAACTGATAACATAACAATGAGATAGTTGTAGTCATATCTGTTGCCCAAGATTTCAAAGGGCGACAATTGCCTCTAAAGCCGGACAGATAAAGGTTGAAGACTAGAGGCTAGAGATTAGAGGCTAAGGATAATTATTGATTATGATATCTGCTGACAAAACTGCTGAATTATTGACAACTCCACCTTTAGAAAATGGCGACAGACTCACCCGTGCTGAATTTGAGCGTCGCTACCACGCTATGTCGCATCTCAAAAAAGCAGAATTAATTGAAGGAGTTGTTTACGTGGCTTCCCCTGTACGCGCAAAAACACATGGTAAACCCCATAGCCGTATTATGGGCTGGTTAGTCGCTTATGAAGCTGCTACCCCAGGAGTGGAAACGCTGGATAACACAACTGTTTTATTAGATGCCGATAACGAACCACAACCAGATGCACTGCTGAGAATCGAACAAGGGGGACAGTCACGCATTACCGAAGATGATTATGTCGAAGGTGCGCCAGAATTAATTGTGGAGATTGCTGCTTCTAGTGCTTCTTATGATTTGCATGAAAAACTGAAAGTCTATCGCCGCAATCAAGTACAAGAATATTTAGTTTGGCGAGTTTACGATCGCCAATTTGATTGGTTTAGATTAAATGAAGGTGAGTATATTCAACTTACACCAAATTCAGATGATATAATTTGCTCTCTAGTCTTTCCGGGTTTATGGTTAGCAAAGTCAGCATTATTATCAGGAGACTTAGCTCAAGTCTTAGCCACTTTAGAGCAAGGTTTATCGACTCCTGAACATCAGAGTTTTGTAGACTCATATCTTGCACGCCTGCGACTGAAGTCGCGGCTACACAGACAAAACCCGCCTGCGCGGGTTCCAAACCCTTGATTTCTCGTCAGTCCGCGTAGGCGGACTTCGTTTGTATAGCCGCGAATTCCATTCGCTGGGGCTAGGTGCAAGATGTGAGTAGAGAAATTATCGAGTGAGCATCCAAACTAAAATTCCGAGTATTACATCCACTGGTGGTAAGGGATAATCAGTTAAATCAATAGTCACATTCTGCCCTGTTAATTGCAGAAACCGCCAAGCAGTACCATTAGTCACACAGCCATAAATTGTAGAAATAGCTTGATTATTAATTTCATTGAATTTTTGAGCCGCAATCATTTCCGCAATGCACTGACCAATACCTGGATTCAAATCTGCTTTTTTCGCTTCAATAATAATAACGGCTGGTGCTTCAATTTCTAACTGTTCTGGGGAACGACTCAGAAGAAAATCACAAACTCCAGTCAATCCTAAAGCGGGATCTACAGTAAAGTCAGCACCAGAAAATAAACTAATTTTTCTTTGTAAAATCTTGCGTACTTCTAATAAAACTGGACTGATTATTAATTCAGAACGGGCTTTTTCACTGCCTGTTGCTATAGCTAATGGCAAGCTTTCTGCTAAAAAATCTGTCAGCGTATCACTAGCAGCAATTGGTTTGATTTCTGGCAAAAATTTTTCACCTTCAATGGTGTTTATGCCAAAGGTTTGTTTGACTTTTCTGATAGTAAAGTCACTGTAGGGCATAGGTTCTTTTTTCCCTGGATGAGGTAAACTTAAGGCTCAATTTAACCAACGCCAAAACCTGTATATTGCCTCACCAATGGTTCATGAAATGCTAGTACAATATCTTCTTTCGGCACTCCTAATCTAACTAATTCATTAGCCATACCAATCTCAGTACCATCATACTGTATCCAAATTTTGTCATTCTTGATATCTAGATGTAACACACAACCGTACATTGGGCGGCGATTTTTCCAACCTGTATAAACAACCTGATAATGATCCCTTTGTGTATCAAAAATTAGTTCTGTGTCTACTTCATCATCAGAAGGGCTTCCTTTAGCATATTCAGTTAATAATTGTTGGATGTATATACGATATTGTTCTATTTTTTCCATTCTAAAATTGCCTCCTTGTTTGGATCGTAGACTAACAGACTAAGTTGAAACCGTGCAATGATAGTCTCTAAAAATGGTAAGTTAAAAAAAGTTTTATAAGTACCTTGTGGAACTGCTAAATATAAAAAACGGTCAGGTTGCTGTTCTTCTAAAGCAACACGGTAGTTAAGAAATTGTCCCAACGCAGTATGAAATTCAGAAATATTAGATGGACTAGTAAAGCTTTTAATTTCAACAGCTATCTTTTCTTCTCCTCTCTCAGCAGCAATTAGTTTTTCTGCTCCCAGATCGATTTGCATATCAACCCTACCTGCTCTAATTCTGAGAGGATCATCTGTAATTATCCATCCTTCTTTTTCTAACCCTTTCTTAACCGCGTTATGAAAAATATCTTTAGCAGCCATTACTTTAAAATATAGTGATTTTACCCAAAATAATAATACAAAGATTACGGGCGATCGCACCTTATTTTGACATAAAAAATCGCCCCCTGAATTCAGGAGGCGCATCACCGTTATTTAATTATTAACTAGCAACGTATTCTTTGACGTTGGCGCGACGGCGGCGCAGATGAGCTAAGGCTTGGTGTTCGAGTTGACGAACACGTTCGCGGCTGAGATTTAATCTTTCGCCAACTTTCGCCAAAGACAATTCATTACCATCTTCTAAGCCAAAGCGCAGAGCCAACACTTCGCGCTGTTGGGGTGTGAGTTCAGCGAGCAAGGTGTTCAGGTCTTGGCGCAAGAACTCTTGGGTGGTGTAATACTCTGGTGATGGGCCTTCGTCTTCCAACATTTCTTGCAGTTCGGTGTCTTGGTTATCACCAACACGCACATCTAAAGAAACTGGTTGACGTGCCATATTCAGATATTCCCGAATTTGCGCTGGTTCTAGTTCCAGTTCTTTGGCAATTTCCGCAGGTGTGGGAGAACGGCCTAGAGTTTGGGCTAGTTCACGCTGTACTTTTTTGATTTTGTTCAGTTTTTCGGTAATGTGAATCGGTAAGCGAATAGTACGGCCTTGTTGAGCGATCGCACGGGTAATTGCTTGACGAATCCACCAGTAAGCGTAGGTTGAGAATTTATAACCGCGTGTGGGGTCAAATTTCTCTACTCCTCTTTCTAATCCCAGTGTTCCTTCTTGGATTAAATCGAGAAATTCCATGTTACGCTTTTGGTATTTCTTGGCGATCGCCACTACTAAGCGCAAATTCGCTTCAATCATTTTTTGCTTGGCGCGTTTACCTTGAGCTACCGTTTGCTTCACATCGGTTTCTGATTGTTTAACATGGCTTGCCCACTCTGGTAAACTTGGTTCGCGGTGCAACTTTTTCGCTAAAGCTTCTTTGGCTTCCACAAGCTTCATCATTTGTTGCACCTGCTTCCCAAAGACAATTTCTTGCTCACGGGTTAGCAGTGGTACACGACCAATTTCTCGCAGATAGGTTCGCACCATATCAGCCGTGAATTTGGTGTTCAGGTTTTCAGTTTGGGTGTTAACAGTAGGCATTGGTGCGTTGTCCTCTACTCCGTAAACACAGTAAATCTTGAATAACTAATAAAGAATTAACAAAGGCTACCTATAAAACCCCAAATTTCAGGTGTTACTAGGAATGGGGATACAGTTTTACATAGGGTGACAATTAAAAATCCACAATCTAAAATCTCAACTGCGTAGTCCCTAGCCGCTTGTGTACTTGCTTCTGCTCTAAATAGTTCATGACAGTTATGGTTATTAAGAATAATCAATTCATATACTTCAGTTTCCAGAAGATGCCTTCCTGAGATAGGTTCCCTACCTCCCTAAATTTTTATTTCTTTTTTAGAAGCACGCTGGGTTATTTTTCAGAATTCTTTCTTATATTCAGTCGCGCACGGCAACTGGCAAATCCGAAGTCGGTATGAGTTTTACTTTCTTTTATCTTAGAACAAATCAGATGGATAGTAAAGTAGCCTTGAGAGGGATAAAATTATAATCCAAAAGTGTGTACTTAACTAAAAATGCACTTTCCTTAGAGTGCTTACTATATCTATAGTGACGGTAAAATCCCCGATTCTGTTGCCTATCAGTAGGGAGAAAACCGAACTCTTTGGGCATAATTTTGGTGGGATGTTACGAATGGAAATATGAAGTATGAAGTATGAAGTGTGAAGTGTGAAGTATGAAATTTGACAATTGATTACTACTAGGCAAAACTAAAATCTTTAATATGGCTGGATTAGAGGGTATAAGAAAATAACAACGACGTAATAATACTGAAAAATCAAAGCATTGTTTTTTACATCAAATACTGCTGTCTCCTCAGACATAGACTTAGTAAGTGTTTCCACTTTTTCCCTAATTTTCATTTCTGACTAGCCTGTGGCCAGCCGATGTGCGTCTACATACTTCATACTTCAGATTTTTTAAAACCCCAAGTCGGCTTTAGCTAGTTCCGCTGCGGCGAATACTTCTTCGTCTGGCTTTTCTTCCCAAGCTGGATCGCCAATTTCTGCATAGAAGGTTGCATCATAAGGACGAGTACGTACAACTACTGGCATAGGAACGGCATGACCCAAAATCAAGGCTTGTTGTTTGGAATCTAACTTAGCTAACACCGATCGCAATCCGCCTGCACCAGATACACCCGTAAAAATTGCATCAATATCTTTTTCGTCGTTGAGTAAAGCTGTGATCCGAGTACCAATCTGGGACATAACTTCATTATCTATCCCCGAGGGTCGTTGATCAACCACTAACAACGTTACGAAATATTTCCTAAGTTCGCGGGCGATTGTCCCAAATATCGTGCTTTGAACTATTGCCGGGTCAAGAAAACGATGCGCCTCTTCAATTGTGATCATCAAAGGTGTCGGGCGATCGTTAGGGTTTTTGCTTTGCAAGAACTTATCAGCTTTTTTGACATAATGCTCGTGGATACGTCTGGTGATCATGTTTGTCACCAACATATAAGAGAGCATATTTGACTGGGAACCAAATTCTACCACTACATTCTTGCCGGCTTCCAGAGATTGTAAGATTTTATTAATATAGTTCTGGGGACACACCGCCCGCATATACTTTAATCCGTCTAAGCGTAATAATTTACGCTGCAATGCCATAATCGAGCCTTTGTGTCCTCGCTTCTCCTCACAAAACATCTCGATTTCTTCATTTGTCATGTTCAGCAATTGCACAATCCAAGATTTGTTAAATTCGCTGTAAAGAATATTGGCATTGTCTAATGCTGCTTCTGACAGTCCCAAATCACGGCTACATAATTTAATATCTTCAACTTCGATTTGTTCGTAACTTAGATATAGTTCTTGTGAATCACGCACACCCCGCCGTTTAGTAGATTCAGGATCAAGGGTGTAAACTTCTACTTTACCGGGAAATAATTGCTTTAAACCTTTAACTGTGTTTACATTTTTGCCTTCAGCTACGGCTTCCCAACCGTATTCTGAGTGCATATCAAAAATTAAGTTTACTGCTGCATTTTTACGGATGACACCAGCTAATACCAAGCGGGTGAGAAAGGATTTACCTGTACCAGATTTACCAAAAACGCCATTGCTACGCTCGACAAAGCGATTTAAATCGATGCACACAGGTACATCCATATCTAATGGTTTCCCAATGGCAAAATTCTTGCGGTGGATGTCATCTTCCCAACCAAAGACGCGGCGAAAGTCTTCTTCACTCGCATCAAAAACTTGACTAAAGTGACTGGGAATAGTTTTGACTGGTAGCAATTCCATCGTCGTACTAGTTTGGGGTTGAAATGAAGCCAAACCCGTAGTTGATGGGACAAAAGGATTTACAGATTTGCCGTTAGCCGAAGAAAAAGACTCATTAGATTCGGGGGTAAACATCAACATCGGCGCTAAGGCGATGGTTCCATAAGTACCGCTTCCGGCTAAGACATCTCGTAAAAAAGTGTCTTCCCAACTTGGCGGATTAGCAATAATCCGGGCGTTAGCTGTTCCTAGGGATACATCTGTCAGCATACAGAAAAACCGCGATCGCATCCCTTGGACAACTAAAAATTTCCCCACCCGCATATCTTCCACAGAAACATCTGGGTGTAGCCTTACTTCTAATCCGCCAGTTAGTGAGCCTTGGATTACCGAACCTAATGGTTTTACCAATTTGTCATTTGTCATTGGTTAATGGTCAATGGTCAAGAGTCAAAAGTCAATGGTCATTTGTCATTTATTCTTCTCCTCGCCACCACATCCTCTATTTCTTTTACTCAGCACTTAGCACTTAGAATTAATCAATCTGAATCGAAGTTGGGGCTGTACTAGATGGAGATGTACTAATTAGAGGTTTACGAAATTGAGTATAGAGGCGATCGCGCCACTCAAAGAATAATTGATAATCGGGATTTTCTGCTAGGGCGGGTACACCTTTACCTCTGAGATTGATAGGTAAATCTAGATAAGGGCCATCAGGGAATTTCAATAATATAGATAACCCAGCCACGGCTAAATCTGCTAATGTGGGTTCATCACCCGTCAGATAAGGACTATCTGCCAATAATAAAGTTAATGCTTCTAGGTCTTGTTTTAAATCAGTTATTGCGGCTCTAATTACATCAGGGCTATATCCTACACCCAAACCCAACACTGTTAAAATATCGCTGGGGACTCCTTCGACTAAATTTCTAAATATGTCTGGTGTAGATGTTGGTAACAGAGATTTGCGAAAATCTTGACTTTGGCTAATAGCTGAAAAAAGTGCTTTTCTGCCTTTAATCCCAATTGATTCATCTGCCCATTCTTCAATTAATAAGGTTAAAGCTTTTTGCTTTGGATCTTGCGGTATCAGGGGGCGATCGGGATATTTAGAGTCTAAATACTTAGCTATTTCTGTAGAATCAGCAATATATTTATTACCATCCTTTAAAACTGGCACTTGTCTTTGACCTGTGAGCCGAAATAATTCTATCTGTCCGATACCGGGTGTGACTTCTATTTTGCGGTAATCTAGACCTTTATAGTCTAGAATCAGCCGGACTTTCTCGGAGTATTGCGACAGTTCCCATTGATATAATTCTAACATCTTCTCTACCTGAACCACTAGGTAACAAACTCTCTTATTGTATACGTACTTAAATAATTTTTGCCAAAATAAAAATGGTTTTTTCAGGAAAAATTCTCTATTAATCAAACTAATTTATCTGCTGAATGTTTGATTAAAGTGCTGACTACTGATGAGCAAATAATTTGGGCAATTCTGCTAACTGACTCATTGGCCTATGCTTTGGTGAGTAAGTTGATAAATAAAATAAAACTACTATATAAAAACAGCTAGATAAATCAACTCAAAATTTTTCGACAAAGTTTTGCTCCTCAATCAAGCAGGATAAAATTTACCTAACAGCAAGCCCTAACTAAACCTCAAAATCAACTTTAGCCAATTCAAAATAGATTTGTATGAAAAATGCTGAGTAATTTAAAGTTACCTATACCTGGGATTTTAGCTAAAAAATATTACTTCTTTGGTGAGATTTTGTGTGTTGCGAAATGTTATAAGTCTTTATGTAAACTGTGTCAAATCACAACAAAAAATTTATGAAGGGGAATTATAGCAAATTATTGTCTAGTTGTGCGGGAATAGCTGGACTAGCCGGGATAAGTTTGTTGGCGACTTTACCATCCCAAGCCAAAGAAGTACTAAATCCGAACCCAAGTATTTTTCAAGAAGCTCCATATAACCGGAGTCAACGCATTCAGTCCAATACTAGCTATACACCAGTTGCAGACGCGATCGCTACAGAAAAAGATAACACCGCTAACAGAAATTTAGTAGCTCAAAAACCTGCAAACCGAAGCCTCAATCCTCGCCCAAGTATTTTTAACGAAGCTCCTTACAGACGCGGTAGTCAAACGACACCCAGCGAAACTGTACCTTCTGTTCCTACCCCACCACCCTTACCATCAACTCCTCCCAGTATCGAAACACCTGCAAAACCACCAACTAGTGGCACAAGCAGCAATAGCAACAAGACTGTTATTGCCTTGGCAGAATCTAATAGTTCTTTTACAATACTGACTCAGGCCTTAAAAGCTGCGGGATTAACAGAAACCTTACAAGGTGCAGGGCCTTTTACAATTTTTGCTCCTACTGATGCCGCCTTTGAAAAATTGCCCAAAGAGGCTTTACGAGATTTATTAAAGCCCGAAAATAAAGAAGTTTTGATCAAGATATTAACTTACCATGTTGTGCCTGGAAAAGTATTATCCAGCGATTTAAAATCTGGTGAAGTTAAAAGCTTGCAAGGTGATCCCATCTCAGTAAAAATTGATGCCAATGGTGTAGCAGTTAACGATGGCAAAGTCACTCAAGCAGACATTCAAGGCAGTAATGGTGTGATCCATGCGATCGATAACGTGATTTTACCGCCTAGCCTGTAGTTATCAGTTGACAGTTGACAGTTAACAGTTACCTCTCTCTAGAAGTGAGAAGATGAGAAACTAATGAACAGTTGAGAGTTGATAATTGACAACTGTCCACTGTTCATTGTTAATTGTCCACTGATCACTGACTATCAGGTTGATTTTGCGCGATCGCATTTAAGTTAGCCAAAGATTTTGCCACTTTTGCGGCTTGTTCATTTGTCTGGTGAGAGTTAGTGGCAATTTCTAAAATAAATCGGCTAACCGTGCTAGAAATTTCTGCTTGGTTGGTAGCTACTTGGGTTAATTCCCCGATTAATTCATGTACTTGATGACTAACGGCTGTGATTTGTCCGAGTTTTTGTTGAGTTTGTTTCACTTCAAGCATTGCAGCGATCGCTTGTTTTTGTCCAATTTCCATCAACGCCGTCACTTCATGATTTGCAATCTGCGTTTGGGTAATTACAGATTTAATCCCCGCCACATCAGCATCTAATTGCTGTGCTAAAGAAAGAATATTCTCCACAGTAGTACTTAATTCTGGCCCTGCTTCATTTCGCACTGATTCAAACACAACCTTCATCGCATGGCGTTTTATTTGTGTGGCCATTTCAGCAATCTGATTCATCTTATCTAAGAGTGTCTGAGATGGCTGCTCAACATGTTGTAACCTGCTGGTAGCTTCCACAACTGTCGAACGAATCGTCGAAATATTCTCTACAACGTGATTGACTTCCTGCTGGCCAGTTTCTACTTTTTGGTAAATCTGCTGTTCTTGGCTTTCTAGTTCTTGAATGCAAGCAAGTAGTTCCTGCGCTAAATTAACTAATGATTGAATTTGCTCATAAGTATCTGTAACCGCATTAATTTGGCTCAGTGCGTGATGCGAAAGTGTTTCGACCACAACTTCGCTATCTTTGAGTAATTCTGCAGCTTGGGATTGCAAGGCTGTTTTTCGTTGATACTGCTTTTGAAAAGCAGATTCTACCGCTTCATAAGCTTGTTCTACTTGGTCTAACAGCCGTGCATGGTCAAGGGCAAATCCCACCTGCATAGCTAATTGAGTCACCAAATCAATTTCTGTCTTTTGCCACTCTCGCGGTGCAGCACATTGATGGACAATCAATAAACCAAACAATTGCTCATCTTTAAGAATGGGTGCAACTAAATTGGCTTTCACCGCAAACGGTTCGAGTTGGCTAAGGTGACAAGCACTCAAACCTGCATGATAAATGTCATTGGTTGCCTGCACCCGACCTGCTCGGTATTGTTCTACATAACCTTCCACAAAGCACGGGTCTTTAATTTTGGCGCGCAAAGCTTTGGGGAAACCAGGAACCACTGCTTCGGCTATGACTGTACCATACCAGTCAGCATCAAAACCATAAACCATTACCCGGTCAGCACTCAGGGCTTTACGAATTTCATCGACGGTATTTTTCAATACATCTGCTTCATTTAAAGATTCGCGGATTCTTCTTGTGATATCTACCAGTAATTGAGTGCGTATCCCTTCAGCGTCAATGCGTTGCAAGAGTCTGGCATGGTCGAGAGCAAATCCTACTTGCATAGCTAACTGAGCGACTAAATCAATTTCTGTCTTTTGCCAATCTCGCGGTGCAGCACATTGATGCACAATTAATAAGCCAAACAATTGCTCATCTTTGAGAATGGGTGCTACTAAATTGGCTTTGACGGCAAATGGTTCGAGTTGGCTAATATGACAAGCACTCAAACCTGCATTGTAAATGTCATTGATGGCTTGCACTCGCCCTGCTCGGTATTGCTCAACATAGCCTTCGACAAAACACGGGTCTTTGATGTTGGCACGCAAAGCCTTAGGAAAACCCGGAACTACTGCTTCGGCTATCACTGTGCCGTACCAGTCAGCATCAAAACCATAAACCATTACCCGGTCGGCACTCAAGGCTTTACGAATTTCATCGACGGTATTTTTTAAGACATCTTCTTCGTTCAAAGATTGCCGAATTCGTCTGGTAATATTGATGACTACATGAGCTTGGTCGGCTTTGATGTCTATTTGTTCTACAAGTCTGGCATGATCGAGGGCAAAGCCTAGTTGAATGCCAATTTGAGCAAATAAATCAATTTCATACTGTTGCCACTCTCGAGGGGCTGAACATTGATGTCCAATGAGTAAACCGAACAGTTGATTTTCTTTGAGTATAGGCGCAATTAAATTAGCTTTAACGGCAAATCGTTCTAATAAGCCGATATGACAATCGGTCAGGTTAGCTTGATAAATGTTACTAATTGCACGAACGCGCCCTTGGCGATACTGTTCAATATATTTTTCTTGAAAGCAGGGATCGGAGACGGTAGCCCAAAGTATTTTAGGCAAACCTGGGGCGGCGGCTTCTTCAATAAATGTACCACCCCAAGCAGAGTCAAAGCGAAAGACGACAATTCGGTCTATCCTCAAAGCTTGGCGAACTTCTTCAACGGTGGTTCTCAGGACATCTTCTTCTGAGAATGCTTCCCACATCCGGCGAGTGATGTTAACTAAAATATGAGAGCGTTCGGCTTCTGTTTCTTGTTTTGAGAGTAAGGCGGGTAAATGATTGTGTAACAAATTGATGTTTGCTTTTAAAGCGACTAATTCATCTTTGGCGGCAATATTAACTTGAGTTTCGATTTCTTCACGCCGACATAGCCGATTGACTAAAACTGTAGAGGTTTCAGCCGCAGACAGTACTGGACGTGTGGCGCGATTAGAAATAAAAGTGGCGATCGCACCTGCAACTACAGCTATAATTCCTGTACCGAACAGCAGCGATGAGCGATAGTTATGCAGTGTTTGTTCTGTATATGAAGATTCGGGTTTGTTGGCTGGATTTGTGGGCGGAGTGAGCAAGTAACTGCCCAGATAGCTGGCTATTCCCACACTAATCACTGGTAATATTGTCAGCGCGATCGCCCAACCTATGACCTTCGATTTCAAACTCGATTGTGTCTGTCTTGGTTCTGGGTTTCGAGAATAAACTTTGCCGCTTGATTCGGGCATCTCCGCATTACTAGCGAAATTAATTACTGGTTGTGGGCGTGTTTTCGTTTCAGTAGTGGAGCTAGTTCTACTGAGCTTGTCGGTAGAAGGCTGAGTCATTGAGCAAATCTCTCCTAAGAAGCTTGGCGGCGACGTGGCGAATGTCTGTAGGTCAAAGCCTATCGGTAAATATGCAAAAAATATTTAATTTGTCAATTAAGATATATTAAAAATATTAAATATTTGATAAAATGTTCTATATCATCAAGCAACTTGACTGTTTAATGATACATTACAATTTCTCTATGAGAATTGTACTTTTTTTATCAATGATTGATTGATATTTTTCGTGACATTACGTGTCATTACTGATGAATTAAAGCTTGAATTTTTGTAAACGCTTTAAAAGCGAGAAAAAGATAGGGCTACACGAAAACCTAAAAGATTTCCCCGACCATCTTGAGGATTCCAACTCCGATAAGCACAACGACATAGCCGAGACGAATTTTTCCAAGAACCGCCGCGAATTACCCGAGATTTCACATCATCATCAGATAACCACACACGACCATCGCTTGGTGCGCCTTGATAATTTTCATGCCAGCGATCGCCGCACCATTCCCAAACATTGCCATGCATGTCATATAATCCAAAGGCATTAGCCGGGAAACTACCTACTTGACTGGTTTGCCAATGATTACCTTGTTCTGTGCTGTAGAGAGAATTATTGTAGTTAGCCAAATTTGATGTCAGCATTTCACCAAAGTAAAAAGGGCCAGTAGTTCTGGCACGACAAGCATATTCCCACTCAGCTTCACTGGGTAGCCGATAATTTCGCCCGGTTTTTTGAGCTAACCGCGCACAAAATTCCACCGCATCCTCCCAGGAAATCTGCTCAACGGGGCGATTTTTGCCTTTGACACTAGCTGGTGTAGGATCAAGTTCCCGGTTAATAGGTGCAAGTGTAGCAACGGCTTGCCATTGTGCTTGAGTAACTAAAAACTTACCCAGAAAAAATGGTTTAATTGTGACAAGATGCTGTGGACTCTCGCAATCAAATCGTTCTGATTCATCTTCTGGAGAACCCATGAGAAATTGTCCACCAGGCAGAGATACCATCACTAAAGTCATGTCATTACCCAAATCTTCCGTAAAGCCTTGAGTAGAACCAGGAATACGGTTGATGTCATAGTTATGTGTCACACCAAAGGATTTTTTGGCAGAAATAGTAGCGGTTTCAAACTGCAATTTTTCCAAAGGTAAGAATACTGTATCCATCTGCAAAGACTCAAACTCTGGTAGCGAAGATGGAACAGAAGAGACTAAAACAGACGATGAAAGCACCGCTAGATGATTAGTAAGTGCTTGTAGGGCTTCAGTTGCGGAAGGGTAGCGCGCAGTGTGGCGATCGCATATCATTTTGTTTAAGACATCAGCCAACTCATCACTCACCTGCACCCTATCTCGCCAAAGCACCTCTCCCGACTGGGGATCTTCTGGTAAAAGATGGGGGGGAATTCCTGTCAAAGCTTCAATAGCCATCATTCCCAAAGCATAAATATCACTGGACAGGCGAGGCTTACCTTTAGCTTGTTCCGTGGGGATGTAACCAGGAGTGCCAACCACAACACTGGTACGAATCATCTTATAAATATCAATTGAAAGAATGCCAATTTCTTTCACCGAGCCAAAATCAATCAAGACGAGCTTATCATCTTGTTTACGCCGCATCACATTTTCTGGCTTGATATCACGGTGAATCACATTATTTTCATGGACAAAAACTAACACCTCTAAAATGTCTTGTAATAAATGCCTCACATCTGCTGCTGCCATTTGTTTTTTTGGCACAATTTCTTTTCTGAGGTTGTGTCCTTCTACATAATCTTGAATAATATAAAACTCGTTATCAATAGCCAGGTGTGCCAATAGCCGAGGAATTTGCGGATGTTCGCCTAATTTCTCTAAAATTACTGCTTCCTGCTCAAATAATTCCAGGACGCGGGGATGGGTATGCTTTGGCTTTAGCCGCTTGACTACACATAGAGGCTGACTAGGACGTTTGTTATCTCTGGCGAGATAGGTTTCACCAAAGTTACCTTCACCTAGTAGTTTAAGAATTTTGTAGCGTTTATCTAGTTGTGCGCCGATGAAGCCCATACTCATTGCTAAACCAGATGGTAGTGCCTGGTGATAGTGTGGGTTAACTAAATTTAAAATAAGGCTGATTTATGTCACGCATCTATCTTGTGAAATAAATTTGCATTAAGTTTAAATGTGATTCAATTAACGTTAATTTATTTAAATATTAATAGACTTTTTACGCCCTAATATTAACATCATCAAGGCTAGCTAAAACATACTTATTTATTTGAATGTTGAGAATATTAAATCATATTTTTACGAGTTAATAATTTTCTCTCTGTTGCTACTTGATTGATCTATATAGAGAGGTAGTAACCATTTCTTACCCTGTGCGATAGTCAGCAAATATCTGCTGCTGGTTGCGTACATTTATATCTATCATGCTACGGCAAAACCTGTATGCTGCCGAATCTTTGGATGGCGAAAACCCAGCACTATATCTTCTTTAGATATACCTTCTGCCATTAAATCAGTTGCTACACCTTCTTCTGTGTCATCATATTGAATCCAGACTTTATTACCAATCAAACTAATATGAATGGGAGTTGTATGGAGATATTTATCACCATTCCAGCCCATGTCTAGAACTAAATACTGCCCTCGTTCATCATCAAACACAACTTGACAAGTGTAACCATCAGGTATAGTAGCGCGATAGTCTGCATGGTTTTGGAGGACAGACTTAATAATGCTTTGGTATTTTATTCGGGTATCCATTGCAAAATTACCTCGCTTTCATTATCAAAGACAATTAACTTGAGAATCTGATTTTTTAGTAATACTTGTCCTAATTCTATAGTGAATACGCTGTTAAAGGTTGGTCGAGATATGGCTAGATAAAGGTTTCTCTCAATTCCCATTTCGTTAAGAATTTGCTGATACAAAACATATTGCCCTAATGCTTGTTCTAAATCTTTTACATCAGACTGTCCGACAAAACTTTTCACTTCAACAACAATTCTTTGAAGTCCCTTCTCTGCACTGATAAGGCGTTCTGCACCCAAGTCAACCGACAAACGCTTTTTACCAATTTGCAATGGAAATGGATCATGAGTAATTGTCCATCCATCCTTTTGCAAGGCTCGTTTTACAGTGTCATGATAAATGTCTTTTGCTGGCACAAATATTCCATACTTTTGCTCTATATACCTTTTTCCCATCAAGCCAAATGTTTTTCTTTTTCATACCGTTTAGCTTTACGATAATCCTTATCTCCTGTTGGGAAAACTTCTGCATCACTATTGATAGTATTGTACTTCTTATTGATGACTTCAACTTCCTTAACTACTTGCTCTAGATTAATTAACTGATCAGAAAATGCTGCTAAAAGTTGTTCACATTCACGCTGAAGCTCAAGATAGTTATTAGCAATTCTTCGATGTCCTTCAAAAAGCTTTTGAAAGTTAAAAAAGGTTTGTATACCGCCACAGACAGCAGCAATCATAGCCATAAATCCACTCGCCCACTTTGCAAACTCTGGGAGATTGCTGGAAACAGTTACAAATAACACAGAACCTAAAATTACATTAATAACTATTGCCGCCGAACCAAAAATATTATTATAAAAAAGATTTCTCTCAGCAGCATTAAAGTGTTGGTGTTTATTAAGACGGCTATTCTTAGCTACTTGCTCTAAGAAAATGACTGTTTGAGGTATACCATTCAAATTTGTACTCATCGTCAAGCTACTTCACGCTAAAAAAAGGGAGGAAAAGCTATCCAACTACCTAATTATACGTAAATTTTCTGTATAACTACCGAATTCAAAGTAAAATCCAGAATTATTCTGAATATCACTCTTGAAAAATTGGCCTTATCCTCACAGATTTTTAGGTCAAATTCAAAGCTTTCCGCATCCCCAGAGTAAAGACGTTGGTTTTAAGGATTCCGTTCTGCCAGATATTGATACATTTGCCAACGCGCATCAACTTCGGCTTGTGCTTGTTCTAACAACTGCTTGGCAATTTCTGGTTTTCTCTTGGCGAGCATTTTGAAGCGATTTTCTTGATACATGGATAATTCTACAGATTGTGTAGCTGATGTCTGACTATCTCATACTTCTACTCTACATATTTTAAAATTGTAGAGTAAATAACTCCAAGCACATTTCCTATGAGCGTTGTAATCCCTGACGATATTCTCCGCGCCGCAAGAATGACGGAGGATGAATTAAAGTTAGAAATCGCTATTATGCTTTACAAGCAAGAAAAAATTAGTAGCGGTAAAGCTCGTGCTTGGACGGGATTGACAGTAATTGAATTCCAACATGAACTTGCCAAGCGTGGACTTTGTATTAATTATGATGTAAAAGATTTTGCAGCAGATATACAAACTTTGCAGTCGATGAAGTTATTGTGATTATTGTTAGTGATACATCACCTATTACGAATTTGGCAGCGATCGCGCAGTTAGATTTGCTGCAAAAACTTTACAATCAAATTATTATTCCAGCAGCAGTTTACAACGAAATGGTATCTGTTGATAAACTTGTTCCTGGTGCTATGGAAGTGCAAACCTTTGCCTGGATTCAAACTCAGACAGTTAAAGATTTACAACAAGTAATTATAATTCAGGAAAGTCAAGAAAATATTGACTTGGGTGAAGCTGAAGCGATCGTCTTAGCATTAGAACTTAAAGCTGATTTACTGTTGATGGATGAACGTCGAGGGCGTATAGTAGCAAAAAGTTATGGTTTGCAAATGACTGGATTATTGGGAGTGCTTGTACAAGCTAAACGGAATAATTTAATTCCAATTGTTAAACCGCTTATTGACCAATTAATGGAACAAGCGGATTTTCGTGTCAGCGAACAGTTGTATACAACTATTCTGCAAATTGCAGGTGAGTAATTTATGTCAAATAAACAGGTTTTTATGGTCTAGATATTACGTTGGGCTAAATACTGATACATTTGCCAACGTGCATCGACTTCGGCTTGTGCTTGTTGTAACAATTGCTTGGCAATTTCTGGTTTACTCTTGGTGAGCATTTTGAAGCGATTTTCTTGATACATTGATGCTTCTACAGATTGTGTAGGAGCGCGCATATCCAATTGCAAGGGGTTCTTACCTTGTTCTCTTAATAGCGGATTGTGGCGATACAACAACCAACGTCCTGATTCTATTAAGGCTTTTTGGTGATTCATTCCGGTGGTCATGTTGATGCCGTGGGCGATGCAATGACTGTAGGCAATAATTAGTGAAGGGCCTTCGTAAGCTTCGGCTTCTAAAAATGCTTTGAGGGTATGGTCATCTTTTGCGCCTAAAGCTACACTGGCTACGTAGACATTACCGTAGTTCATCGCCATTAAGCCTAAGTCTTTTTTCGGTGCAGGCTTACCACTGGCGGCAAATTTCGCTACGGCTGCTTTGGGGGTGGCTTTGGAAGATTGACCGCCAGTATTAGAATATACTTCTGTATCCATCACCAAAATATTGACGTTGCGACCACTGGCTAATACATGGTCAATACCGCCAAAGTCAATATCATAGGCCCAACCATCACCGCCGATAATCCAGACGCTTTTCTTAACTAAGTAATCTGCAATAGATTTTAAATTGCAAGTTTTGGATTTTAAATTAGCATCAATTTCTGAAGTTAAAATGTGTTCTAATTTGTCTTTTAATAAAGCAACTCTTTCTCGTTGTTCCCAAATATCGGCTTCGTTTTTTTGTTCGGCACTGAGTATGGAATTAACGAGATTATCGCCTACTTCACTGCTGATTTGTTGTAATAATTCGGCTGCAAATTCGGCTTGTTTATCTATTGATAAGCGATAACCAAAACCAAATTCGGCGTTATCTTCAAATAAGCTATTCGACCAAGCCGGGCCGCGGCCGTCGGCGTTGGTTGTCCAAGGGGTGGTGGGCAAGTTGCCGCCGTAGATGGAGGAACAGCCGGTAGCGTTGGCAATCACTGAGCGATCGCCAAACAATTGTGTTAATAATTTTAAATAAGGTGTCTCACCACAACCAGCGCAAGCACCAGAAAATTCAAATAAGGGTTCTTGTAATTGTTGTTGACGAATTTGGTTTAATTTTAAATTTCTCCGGTCGGGATTGGGTAAGTTTAAAAAGAAATCCCAGTTTTGCTTTTCTTGTTCTCTTAAAGGTAGTTGCTGCGCCATATTAATGGCTTTTTTCGTCGGTTCAGTTTTACTTTTAGCAGGACAAATATTGACACAAATAGCGCAACCTGTACAATCTTCGGGAGCAACTTGAATAGTAAATTTTTGATGATTAAAATCTTTATCTTTGGCATTCACCGACTTAAAGGCGGATGGTGCATTAGCTAATTCACTTTCTTGATAAACTTTGCCACGGATGGCGCTGTGCGGACAAACCATCACACATTTACTGCATTGTACGCAGACATCCGGTTCCCAAACGGGGATTTCTTGGGCGACGTTGCGTTTTTCCCATTTGGCTGTACCTGTGGGGAAGGTTCCGTCTGCTGGTAAGGCGCTGACAGGTAAATCATCACCTTGCCAGATCATGATTTTACCGAGGACTTCTTGGATAAATTCGGGCGCACTCACAGGTAAGGAATTGGTCGAGAATAATTCCTCATCTAGCCATTTACCTTGTTCGGCGGTGGGGATATTGACTTGATGCAGATTATCTAAGGTCATATCGACTGCTTGCAAGTTCATACGGACGATATCTGCACCTTTTTTACCATAAGTCTTTTCGATCGCCTTTTTAATTTTGGCGATCGCATCCGCTTGTGGCAATACCCCCGCTAAGGCAAAAAAGCACACCTGCATAATTGTATTGATGCGTCCTCCCATGCCACTTTCACGGGCGACTTGGTTGGCATTGATGACATACAATTTCAGCTGTTTATCTAAAATTTGCTGTCGGACTTTCACGGGGAGATTTTGCCAAACTGTCTCTTTATCAAAGGGACTGTTTAACAAAATTGTCGCCCCAGTTGCCGCCCCTTGCAGCACATCGACCTTTTCTAGAAATACCCAGTGGTGACAGCCAATAAAGTTGGCTTTGTCTATCAGGTAGGTAGACCGTATCGGTTGCGGCCCGAACCGCAGGTGAGATACGGTCATGGAACCGGATTTTTTCGAGTCGTAGACAAAGTAACCTTGGGCGTAGTTATCAGTTCCCTCACCGATAATTTTGATGGAGTTTTTATTCGCCCCCACCGTCCCATCGGAACCCAAGCCGTAGAACATTGCCCGGACGACGCTATCGGGTTCGATGGAAAAGTTGGGGTCAAAGGAAAGGGAAGTGTGGGTCACATCATCGTGTATACCCACAGTGAAATGATTTTTTGGTCTTGGTTGAGATAAGTTGTCGAAAACGGCCTTCACCATTGCGGGAGTAAATTCCTTGGAGGAAAGGCCGTAACGCCCACAGATAATCATCGGTGGGACTTGATCTCGTCCACTACCACGGGCAGCGACAATTTCCGAGGGAACCTTGTCTCTGCCACTACCACGGGCAGCGACAATTTCCGAGGGAACCTTGTCTCTACCACTACCGCGTTCAGCATAGATTTCGTGGATAGCTGCAACCACATCGAGATATAGTGGTTCGCCGGTGCTACCTGCTTCTTTTGTGCGGTCTAAAACCGCGATCGCTTGTACAGTTTCTGGTAACATTTGCACAAACCTTTGGATATCAAAGGGACGGTAGAGGCGCACTTTCACCACGCCGACTTTTTCCCCACGGGCGTTGAGATAATCAACTGTTTCATGGACGGTTTCACAACCAGAACCCATGATGACAATTACCCGTTCCGCATCCTCAGCACCGTGATATTCAAAAATGCGGTAATATCTACCTGTGCGATCGCCAAATTGATCCATGATATCTTGGACAATTTCTGGACAGGCGTTGTAGTAAGGGTTTGCGCCTTCCCGCGATTGGAAGTAAACATCAGGGTTTTGGGCAGTACCCCGCAACACAGGGCGGTCTGGGGTCAAAGCACGGGCGCGGTGTTCTAAGATTAATTCGTCAGGAATGAGCGATTTAATATCGTCATCCGCCAATAATTTCACCTTCTGCACTTCATGAGAGGTGCGGAACCCGTCAAAAAAGTGCATAAACGAAACTCTTGATTTGAGAGTCGCTGCATGGGCGATGAGGGCTAAGTCGTGACTTTCTTGCACTGAAGCGGAACACAACAAGGCAAAGCCAGTCGCCCGCGCCGCCATCACATCACTATGATCGCCGAAAATGGATAAAGCATGAGTAGCCAATGAGCGTGCAGCCACATGAACAACTGTGCTAGTGAGTTCCCCCGCAATTTTGTAGAGGTTAGGAATCATTAACAATAGCCCCTGAGAAGCCGTAAATGTGGTACTCAGAGAACCTGTTTGTAATGCCCCATGTACTGCACCAGCCGCACCGCCTTCACTTTGCATTTGCACCACGCTGGGAACCGTACCCCAAAGATTGGGACGACCTTCTGCTGACCAAGCATCCGCCCATTCACCCATTGCTGAAGAGGGGGTGATAGGGTAGATAGCAATTACTTCATTTAATTTATAAGCAACACGGGCAACAGCTTCATTCCCGTCGATGGTTGCAAAGTTTTGGCTCATAATTGTAGTCCTGCCTTTACACGGCACTATCAGACAGTGTTACGAGACTAATTAGAAATAGCCAGAGCCAGAAAGTCGCTACATCAGAACTTGACGTGCGATCGGTTTTTTTGAGGCTGGGTATGGAGTGTAAGATGTGGAAATAACTACACCTCTGCACCTTTATACCCGCTAACATCATTGCTGTTGCACTGCGTTAGCCCTGCGCATTGTGCTAGCTGCATCAAAATTGAAAATAAATAATAGCAGGTAGAATTTAACCCTGGTGAAAATGATATTTGATTGATGGCTTGCGGCTCTTAAGTTGACTCTAAATAGTTACTGTATGACTTAGTATTGCATCTGCAATATCTTATTTATTAATATCTATTAGGAATGTACTCACTAATATAAATAATCTATAGACAAGGGTTTTATCTTGCTATTCTTGTTTTGTCGGGGTACAGGTTCGGGATTTTTATTACGCCTAATTATAAATTATTTTTGAGTATTTAATATATTCTAAAATTTTAAAATATCTAGTATATTTAAAAGGAAAATTTTTTCTGTTTATATAATTACTAATTAGCTGTTACTTGGGAACATATAGCACTCATATTTAATGTTTGAAATATACATAATATGTGTTATAGCGTTTCCTAGTCTGCTGAAGTACAAATTTCTGCGTACCTCTGCGCTTAACTCTGCGACCCTCTGCGTTTCAAAATATTACCTGTACCTCACTTAACTGGGAATCGCTATAGCACGATTCGTAACACATCTAAAGCACCCTACATGTAATGATTTTATACTTGAATGAATTATAGAATCAGGAAATAGAGAAGAGATTTTTTTACAACTAAAAGATTTGATTTTAGCGGAGAGAAATAAATTTATCATTGTTTTTTGGTTATTACTTATTCCTTATCCCTTCGTATATTACTTATGTTTATTTTGTGATTGTGGTGATATAGAAGCTGGCCGCTGAGTGGTAGTTTCTCGTAATAATAATAAAGGAATACTGAGCAAACCTAAAACCATCACGACTACGGTAATAACCCAAACAGATAAACGATTAGGTTGATAATCACCCCGTTCTATCTGCCAAAATACTTGATTATATCGCCATGCCGCAAGGGCGATCGCAACTATACCCACAATCACCAACGCAACGCCCAAGTTTTCCGAATTTAACCAAGTGTCTACAATCGGTTCTCGTTGGGTGAGGGTAGTATTCAACTGACGTAAGAATAAACCAAATCTGGCGATCGCAAAACCAAAGCCAATTAAAGCAATAGAAGTCCGTAACCAAGCTAAAAAAGTCCGTTCATTTGCTTGATGTTCCCGTTGACGGTCAATTTTATTCATGAGTAGTTCCTCTCCCCTACTCACAATAGAACAGTACAACAGTACGGAAAAGACAATAAGAAATCTTTATTTTCCCCTCCTACCTCCTGCCCCTTGCCTTTCTTTGTAAGCTAAAATTCAAGCAGTTCAAGCATTTCTCACACCAAAACAACTCATGTTGGAGATTCTGCAAACTCGAATTTACGAACTCGAACAATTTGCCAACGCCCTTGTGACAAACCAACTTACACACCTCAGTTTGTTAAGTGTTGGCATAATTTTTGCGGCTGGTTTACTGACCAGCCTTACGCCTTGTATGCTGTCGATGCTGCCAATTACTATTGGTTACATTGGCGGTTACGAAACGAAAAGCCGTCTGCAAGCCGCCGTCCAGTCAACATGGTTTGCTTTAGGATTAGCCACAACCTTGGCCGGAATGGGTGTCATCGCTGCTTTAGTGGGCAAAGTCTACGGTCAAATTGGTGTAGGCTTGCCGATAATCGTCAGTATCGTTGCTATTTTGATGGGGCTGAATTTATTAGAAGCTTTACCACTACAATTTCCATCTTTAGGCGAAACCAACTGGATTTCTTCAGATTTACCGCCAGGAGTTCGTTCCTATTCCATTGGTTTAACCTTTGGTTTAGTTGCATCACCTTGTAGCACCCCTGTTTTAGCTAGTTTGCTGGGATGGGTCGCTAATACACAAGACTTAATCTTAGGTGCTGTGTTGCTACTTTCATATACAGCCGGTTATGTAGCACCATTAATTTTGGCAGGTACTTTTACCGCGGCAATCAAAAAACTGCTGGAGTTGCGTCGCTGGTCTGGTTGGATTAACCCAGTCAGTGGTGCGCTATTGGTAGGATTTGGTGTATTTTCTTTAATTTCTCGCATTCCCTTTGGCAGTTTTTAACCGATGACTTTAGATAACTCAACGTCTACACAATCAAACTGGTTGTTAGCACCTTGGCGAATCCTCAGACGGGAAATTTTACCTGTACTGACAGATTTGCGACTGGCGATCGCTTTACTATTAATCATTGCCTTATTCAGTGTCAGTGGTACTGTCATTGAACAAGGTCAATCACCTGCATTTTATCAAGCTAACTACCCAGAACACCCAGCTTTATTTGGCTTTCTCTCGTGGAAGGTAATTCAAGTAGTTGGTTTAGACCATGTATACCGGACTTGGTGGTTTTTATCGTTGCTAATCTTATTTGGTACTAGCTTGACAGCTTGTACTTTTACCCGTCAGTTACCAGCTTTAAAAGCTGCCCAACGTTGGAAATATTACGAAGAACCTCGACAATTTCAAAAATTAGCTTTAAGTGCAGAATTAGATACAGCTGCTTTAAATTCTCTAACTGAAATATTAAAAACTCGTCGTTATAAAATATTTCAAGAACAAGATAAAGATAATATACTTTACGCCCGTAAGGGAATAGTTGGACGCATCGGCCCCATTATTGTTCATATTGGGATTGTCACGATTCTTTTGGGCGGAATTTGGGGAGCAATGACAGGATTTGTCGCCCAAGAAATGATAGCTAGTGGTAATACATTTCAAGTCCAAAACATTATTGATGCAGGCCCTTGGGCAGATGGCAAAGATTTAAAAAATTGGGCAGTAAAAGTCAATAGATTTTGGATTGACTATACACCTTCTGGTGGTATTGACCAATTTTATTCAGATTTATCTGTTTTGGATGATGAAGGCAAAGAAGTTGACCACAAAAAGATTTTTGTGAACCAACCTCTGCGTTATCATGGCGTAACTTTTTATCAAACTGATTGGGGAGTAGCAGCTGTTAAATTCCAATTTAACAACAGTCCTGTTTTCCAGATACCAATGGCGCAATTGGACACCCAAAATAAAGGGCGAATTTGGGGTACTTGGATTCCCACTAAACCCGATTTAAGCGAGGGTGTATCTTTAATTGCTAAAGACTTGCAAGGCATGGTATTAATTTATGATGCCAAAGGTCAGCTAATAGATACTGTGCGGTCTGGAATGTCTACTAAAATCAACAATACAAACTTAAAAATTGTTGAAGTAATTGGTAGTACAGGCTTACAAATTAAGTCAGACCCAGGAATACCATTAGTGTATGCAGGGTTCGCTATTTTGATGGCTGGTGTAGTCATGAGTTACTTTTCTCATTCACAAATTTGGGCATTACAAAAAGGCGAGCGCTTGTATGTTGGCGGTAAAACCAATCGCGCCCAAGTTGCTTTTGAAAAAGAAGTATTAGAAATTTTGGAAGGGTTAAGTAAGAAATCAACCGCACTAGTTTAAATTTGCACTGATACATTGTTTAAATCCCTAACTGATAAAAAAGTTGGGGATTTAACTTTTTTATCTGCGACTGACATATATAACCCCATCACCTATCGCCTGTTAATTGGCAACCGCTATAATTCTGGTGAGGATATGGGCGTGAATAGAGTCATAAACTAAAGCCTAGTGTCCGTAAGTTTTGGGGAAACCAGCCATGTTAGAGTACAACTTACCGAGATACTTGCCCTCTGGTGAGGAACTACCAGACTCTGATGATACACCTGTGGATAATGAACTGCAAGAATTAATACCAGGGTTGCTGAAGGCAATTCTGTTAATACTTTGGTCAGAACGTATGGATTGGTTCTTTGGGGTAGACATGGGTATTTATTATCACCCTGATGAACCGCCCATTGTCCCAGATGGGTTTTTGAGTTTGGGTGTAGAAAGGTTTTATGATGAAGAACTGCGTCCTAGCTATGTGCTGTGGGATGAAAATGTGATCCCAACTTTGGTGTTAGAAGTAGTTTCGCAAAACTATCGCAAAGAATACAGCCAGAAGTTAAACGAATACGAGGCATTGGGCATACTTTATTATGTAATTTACTCTTCTCGCCGTCGTCGCAAACCTCGCTTAGAAGTATATAAGTTAGTGAATGGTAAATATCAACTACAATCAGGTAATCCTGTTTGGTTAAGCGAAATTGGTTTAGGAATTGGTTGCGAACGGGGAAATTACTGCGGTGTAACCAGAGAATGGCTTTATTGGTATGACGAAGAAGGAAAAAGATATCCCACACCTGAAGAACAAATTAAGCAAGCACAACAACTTGCTGAGTTAGCACAACAACAAGCGCAACAAGCCGTAAGGCTGGCCCAACAAGAAGCAAAACGCGCTCAACAACTAGCAGAACAGTTAAGAGCCTTGGGAATAGATCCAGATACTTTAGATTAAGAGTTGAGTTGGAGCAGAATTAATTCACATTCATGATACTTATATGGTTCAAGTCGTTCAAGCTCAAAATATTGGAATTGCCTATTTAGAGGAAAGATTTAGTCTAAAAATCTCAGAAAATGAAAGATTTTTCCACGAATGGCTGGAGGATTTACCGGAAGTTACAACTTTACAAAAACAAGATTTGGATAGAGTAAAATCTAATTTTTTAAGTTTAGTTAAACGTCCACCAATTTTAGAAAATGCTGTCAAAATGGTGATACTGTCACCTCTATTAGACTTAGCAGGATTTTATCGTGAGCCATTTGCGATCGCCACTGAAGAGTCTGTAGAAATTGCAGTTGAAAATGCAGAAGAAATTGTCAGAGGCAGAATTGATGTCTTGGTAATTCAAGAACAATTCTGGCTGTTGGTAATAGAATCTAAAAGAGCAAGTTTATCTCTTCTAGAAGCAATTCCCCAGGCTTTAGTGTATATGTTGGGTAGTCCCAATACAGAGAAGCCTTTGTTTGGACTTGTAAGCAATGGTGAAGATTTTCAATTTATCAAGCTAATAAAACAAGATCAACCTCAATATGCTTTGTCTGATAAATTTACTTTATCTAGGCGAGAAAATGAGTTATATATAGTTCTGCAAATATTAAAAAAAATCAGTCAAGTTTTAACTTAATGTATGTCTAATCGTCCTATCTATCTTGATTGCCATGCTACTACACCTCTAGACGAAAGAGTATTAGCAGCAATGTTGCCCTATTTCACCGAAAAGTTTGGCAATCCTGCTAGTATTAGTCATGTTTATGGTTGGGAAGCAGAAGCGGCTGTCAAACAAACACGAGAAATATTAGCAGCAGCCATTAACGCCACACCCGAAGAAATTGTTTTTACAAGTGGTGCAACAGAATCAAATAATTTAGCAATTAAAGGTATAGCTGAAGCTTATTTTCAAAAAGGTCAGCATATTATTACTGTAGCGACCGAACATAAAGCAGTTTTAGACCCTTGCGAGTATTTGAAAACGCTGGGTTTTGAAATTACCATCTTACCAGTAAAACAAGACGGAATAATTAATTTAACCCAATTAGAAACAGCCTGTCGTCCAGATACGATTTTAGTATCCGTGATGGCGGCGAATAACGAAATCGGCGTTTTACAACCGATAGCAGAAATTGGGAAAATTTGCCGCGATCGCAATATAATTTTCCATACAGATGCCGCCCAAGCTATCGGTAAAATACCCTTAGATGTGCAGACAATGAACATTGATTTAATGTCGCTGACTGCCCATAAAGTCTACGGGCCAAAAGGTATCGGTGCATTGTATGTCCGTAGGCGCAACCCCAGAGTTCAACTTGCACCGCAGCAACATGGCGGCGGACACGAGAGGGGAATGCGTTCGGGAACTTTGTACGCGCCGCAAATTGTTGGTTTTGGTAAAGCTGTAGAAATTGCTTTAGCAGAACAAGCAACCGAAACCCCACGCCTTAACCAACTCAGACAAAATTTGTGGACACAATTATCACAGTTAGAAGGAATTCACCTCAACGGACACCCAACGCAACGACTCCCAGGAAATTTGAATATTAGCGTTGAAGGAGTTGATGGTGCAGCACTAACTCTCGGACTGCAACCAGTAATGGCAGTATCATCTGGTTCTGCTTGTTCCTCAGCAGTTACCGCACCTTCCTATGTTCTCACCGCCTTGGGACATCCTGAGCAGTTAGCTTACGCTTCCGTGCGCTTTGGCATAGGGCGGTTTAACACTAGCCAAGAAATTGATATAGTAGCAAAATCGGCGATCGCTACCATTCAAAGTTTACGCAAGCAAAAAATTCTAGTTGAAAAATAGCTTTTGACTTAAGCCTTTTTAGGAATATCTGCTGCCAATAAGTCATCAACAATACTTAGTCTCTTACCTGTTACCTTTAGAAGGCTACAACTTATTGCTTAAATAATAAATTTCTATCTATGGATAGATGCTAAAATAATCTGCTGATAAAAATATAGCTATATATTGATAAATTTTTATATCTTTTGATATATCAACCATTAGCAAAAATAATTTTAAGATAAACTATCGGCAAAATCCTACTTAAATTAGTTAATGAGCGCGGATAAACACTAGATGTTATATCAGTGTTTATCTGTCTTTACTGATATGTTTTTTTATTCAAAACAAGCTATTTTGATTGATAAATAAATTAATTTTTGTCTGAGATAGTAAGATTTTTGATAGAGAAAGATTAAGAATGCTATCGTAAAAGCAAAATCACTTGCTCAAGATTGAGGCAAATATTATGGCTACTACATTAGTAGAGGCTAATTCTATCGAATCATGGTTGGGTAAAGAAGCGGAAGATTTGCTAACTTACAAAGCCAAGGTTTCTCAAAATTTATTGCATTTACCAGGGCCAGACTTTATTGATAGAGTCTGGCTTAATAGCGATCGTAATCCGCAAGTATTACGAAACCTACAACAAATTTATTCTACAGGTCGCCTAGCAAACACTGGCTATCTCTCAATTTTGCCAGTTGATCAAGGCATTGAACACTCAGCTGGGGCTTCTTTTGCACCCAATCCGATTTACTTTGATCCTGAAAATATTATTAAATTAGCAATAGCTGGTGAGTGTAATGCTGTTGCTACAACTTTAGGAGTATTAGGCAGTGTTTCACGTAAATATGCTCACAAAATTCCCTTCATTGCCAAAATCAATCACAACGAACTATTAACTTTTCCCAATCAATTTGATCAAGTATTGTTTGCAAGTGTCGAACAAGCTTGGAATTTAGGTGCGGTTGCAGTAGGCGCAACAATTTATTTTGGTTCTGAACAATCGACCAGACAAATTCAAGAAATCAGTCATGCTTTTAAACGCGCCCATGAATTAGGAATGGCGACAATTCTTTGGTGCTATTTGCGTAATAATGCTTTCAAACAAGACAAAGATTATCACCTGGCTGCTGATTTAACTGGCCAAGCCAATCATTTAGGCGTGACAATAGAAGCCGATATTATTAAACAAAAACTGCCCGAATGTAACAATGGTTATGGCGCAGTTGTCAAAGCTACAGGCAAAAGTTACGGCAAAACTCATGAGCAAGTTTATACAGATTTAACAACCGATCATCCCATCGATTTAACTCGTTATCAAGTGCTAAATTGCTACTGTGGACGCGCTGGACTAATCAATTCTGGTGGTGCATCCGGTAAAAGTGATTTTGCTGAAGCAGTTCGCACCGCCGTAATTAATAAACGCGCTGGTGGTACAGGTTTAATTTCTGGACGAAAAGCTTTTCAACGTCCCTTTGAAGAAGGAGTGAAACTATTTCACGCCATTCAAGATGTTTACTTATCGCCAGATGTAACCATAGCTTAGAAAACTGTAGAGATTAGAGGCTAGAGATTAGTATTTTACTCAGCACTTTCAAGAACGAGAAAATCTCTAGTCTTTATTTTGAGGATTAGTGTGTTTATGGCATCCTAAAAGCACTAATTTACAATTAGAGGTAAGATATGTGGTGTATTTTTTATAATATTGAAACTAAGCTTAAGTCTCAAAACTAATACACAAAACTGTACTACTTTTGCGTAGCGAAGTCGTGAGTAGTCAGTATGAAAATTGTTCAAGAAGTTTCTTTGATTAGTGTTGGAAGTTTTGAAGAATCAAATGATTGGTTTATGATTCGGGCTGAAATTAGAGAGGCTATTTCTCTCATCGTTCATCCTCCTGATACATCGAGCTTTACAATCAATCCAGCAAAACACGGTAATGGTGTCAAGCCTATTAAAGAAGCTTGTATGATTGCGTTGAGGGATAGATTTGGATGGAGTTTGGAAACTTCCATTAATTATGCAACTAAATCACCTGGAAAGGTGGATGCAACGAAAGTTATTGATAACTATCTTTTTACTCTTGAGTGGGAAACAGGCAATATTTCCTCAAGCCATCGAGCCGTTAATAAAATGATTCTTGGGTTGCTACGTGGTGTTTTTCTAGGTGCTGCCTTGGTAATTCCAAGTAGAAAACTTTACCCTTATTTAACTGATCGCATTGGCAATTATGAAGAGCTAGAACCTTATTTTGATGTTTGGCGAGCAGTTAGAATTGAAGAGGGTTTTTTAGCAATTTTTGTAATTGAACACGACCAAGTAGATAGCAGTGTACCAAAGATTACTAAAGGAACAGATGGTCGTGCATTAATCTAAAAGCTATGTAGAAAATGGAATTGGCAGTTGTGACGCAGTGTTTTTTTGCTTCTGTTTTTTGCTTCCCCTTGCCGATTCCCACTGCTCTACAATCCCATTAGCTAGATTGGTTAGTCGTTCTACAGCTGGTTCTGTGTCCCCAATTTCTGAACCAATCCAGTAACGGTGTAGTTTTTCTGCTGCATAGAATGTAGTTCCAGAACCCCCAAATGGATCGACCACAATTTGACCTGGATTCGATGCCATTGCAATAATCCGTTCTAACATGATGGGAGCCAGTTCATTTGGCACGCGTTTTTTGTGCCGACGATGCCGAACTGGTGGGATATCTGTCCACATTTCTTCTGCTAATGTCCATAAAACTTCAGTAGAATCAGCTTCTTTTGTATCTTTCCAAACATCTTCTGGTGCGTCCCAAACATCCATTAAATTAATACCTTTTTCATTCAGCTTCTTTCGATGTCCGCCATAGTCACGAATTTCTCCGCCACAGTGCCGACAAACTTGAATAGGTGTATAAACTTTGTTAAAAACTGCTGGCTCTCCTTTTGTGTGATAAATTAGACCATAGTGAGCAGGAGACATCCTTTTACCTCTAGGAAAAGCCTTCGGCATTCTACAAGCAATCCAATGGCGAAACCACATCCCCCGACGATTGAGGTAAGCACCATACTCTATGCACCATCTAGGCAAGTTGAAGACAAACAGACTTCCACCAGGTTTCAGCACTCGAACACACTCACTTAACCATTGTTGCGACCAGTCTAAATACTTATCTACATCCATGCGATCACTAACACCTTCACCGTATTCTTTGCCAAGATTAAAGGGTGGATCGGCAAATACAAGCTCTACGGACTCATCAGGCAAAGCTGACAGCAGTTTCAGACAGTCTCCTTGATAGAGTATGCCGTGTTTACTCATGTAAACCTGTTGCAGTCCTTGTTGAGTTGCAATATCAGGTGTAATTACTTGAAACGGAAGCATTCATTTTGCCTTAAGTACATAGGTTTCCACATTGCACCCTTAAAGGTAACTCAAATTCTGTAGAGAGGTAAACTGCGATTTCTAACGACCAGATGCTCCTCGTCTACACGTAACGCCACTACTAGTCCATCCTGGCCACGAAATATTACTACTTACTGTCCTAACAGCGATCATGCTAGTACAATGTTAGTCCGTAATTGCTAGCTTAGTGCGAAAGTCTACTAGAAATCTTAAAATTACATAGTGAATAAGGGAATTATCTATGGCTGATACTTATTACTTTATTAAAGACTTGATTAATGATTTGGAAAGAGGAAGAATCAGAATTCCATCTTTTCAAAGAGGTTTTGTTTGGGAACCCAATCGAGTTGCCTACTTCATAGATAGTATTTACAAAGGTTTTCCTTTTGGATCTGTATTACTTTGGAGAACTAAAAATCCTCTACGAACTGAAAGAAATCTTGGCCCTTATAGACTTCCTGAAAATGATCCAGAATATCCTATAGATTATGCTCTTGATGGGCAGCAAAGAATAACTTCTATTTTTGGTATATTTCAAACTTCTCTTACTGCTGAAGAAGGTGAAAGCACTGATTGGACACATTTGTTCTTTGAACTTAATAGTGAAGCATCAGTTCGGTTTCAATATTTAGAAGATTTTACTAATTATGACACTGATAAGTTTTTCCCATTAAAATATGTATTTGATTCTCCTAAATATAGACAGATTACTAGAAATTTAGATGAAAGTTTAGCACAACAAATAGATGATTTAGTTGAAAGATTTACAAAAGATCGAATTCCTGTGGAAAGGTTTGAAAGCGAAGAACGTAAGTATGTGGCAACAGTTTTTGAGAGAATCAATCGACAAGGCGTTGAATTAGATACTTTCCAGCTTTTATCTGTATGGAATTGGAGTGAAGATTTTGACTTGCAAGAAAAGTTTAAGGAACTAGGCGAAGAATTAGAACCATTTGGCTTCAAAGAAGTTGGTTCAGATTTACTGCTCAAATGTTGTTCTGCTGTAGTAATGAATAGTGCTGATCCAGAGGCTTTTATGAATCTTCCTGGTAGTACAGTAAGAGAAAAGTTTGATGAAATTCGGATAGGCATATTTAGAGCTATAGATTTTTTAAAAACTGAGTTCAATGTTTTCTGGTTCTTCGGTTAATTTTATGGAGAGTTAATAGTAAAGTGCCAGTTTAATAAACTGCGTAATCTGAAATTACTAAAGTTACGAAAGCCATATCCAAGCCTTTTAAT
>NZ_JACJRU010000001.1 GCF_014697425.1 Nostoc sp. FACHB-110 | reverse complement strand
TGCGATCGCAGTTTGCTGATACTGGTTTCTCATTGTTCCTTGTTTGATAGTTTTATTTCTCCGTATTATCTCGTAGTCTTTTTCAGAAATCAAATATGATTCCTATATTTGGTTTATATATACTTACGCCAAAAATATTTAGTTGTTTAGCAGAAAGTATTAATCAAAATTTACGCGATCGCGGCGAATTTCAGCTAACATCCTCTCTCGAGAGTTTATGTCAGCAAGAAGGCATGAGTGGCTATGTTATCCAAGGAAAATGTTTTGATACAGGCTTACCTGATGCTTATCGGCAAACGCTGATTGATTTTAGAAATGCGTAAAGGTAGGCGTAATGAACAGCTATAGCAATTCTCACTTAAGTGAGGTACAGAATCAATCTTTAAAACGCAAAGGAAAGCGCAAAGGTAGACTGAGGTTTGCCCAATTCTATGAGCGATGTTCTGAGTATCTCAGCAGATTAAGAAACACTATAGTATTTTGACTGCTGACATCAAATATTTAAGGTATTCCTGCCTGTTGAAAAATTTGTGCGGGTGTAATTTGCAGCCCTTCCAATAAAGAATCTGCTAAACTATCTTCGCCTATTTTTGTTTGGGGTCGGGTATCAGGATAGAAGACGGTAACTGTTTTGGCTTTGGCATCGATTACCCAAACTCTCAGCACACCTGCATCGAGGTAGTCTGTAGCTTTAGCACTCATTTCACCAAAGCTTTGGTCAGGAGAGATGATTTCGATAGCTAAGTCTGGGGGGATGGGGCAAGGTTCATCGGTAATGACATCGCTATTCAACCGAGAATAGGAAACAAATAGTAAGTCTGGTACGGGAACCCAGTCTCTACCTTTGCGTTTTAAGGTGACTGCCCACTCAACCCCAACTTCACCACGGTTTTTTGCCCACGGTGTTAAAAGTAAAATTATGACGGTTGTTAGTCGGGAATGAAATCTTTTTGGAGCCATTTTGGGTTTTGCTTGACCATCAACTAATTCGTGGGTGATATCTCCTGGTGGAAGGGTAAGGAACTCTTCAAGGGTGAGTTGAGTTTTGGCAAGAGTCATAGCGATCGCATTTCCTTGGCGATTAAACTTATTATGTCTGCCTTTGATGGAAGTGGGGTGGTAAGCCTATGCGCCTAAACAACAGAGATTAAGGGCAATTGGACTGTAAATGTTGCTCCCTGTCCTTCTCCGGCACTCACAACGCTGATTTTACCGCCATGTGCTTCCACCACTTGACGAGCGATGGCTAATCCTAAACCTAATCCACCAAAAGCACGAGTTGTCGAACTATCCTGTTGTTGAAATAAATCAAATACAAACGGTAAAAATTCAGGTTGGATGCCTTTTCCGGTATCACTTACCTGAATTTGGGCATAACGACCAACACAAGTAAGTTGCACTGTCACTTTTCCTTCTAGCGGGGTAAATTTAACCGCATTAGACAGTAAATTCCAAAAAACCTGTTGTAACCTACCTGCATCTCCTCTCACCTGTCCAACTAAAGGATCGAGTAAAACTTCTAACTCAATTGCTTTTGCGGCCGCGGCTAAACGCACCGTTTCTAAAGCAGCAGTGATTGGTTGTGATAAATTAACAGCAGCAAAATTCAAAGAAAGTTGGCCACGCATAATTTGAGAGACATCTAGGAGATCACTAATCAATTGCAACTGTTGTTTGGCATTGCGCTCGATAATGCTTAAACCCTCCTGAATCTTTTCGCTACTGTTCTTGAGCTTTGGTGATTGCAGTAGTGTGGCCCAGCCTAAAATGGGGTTAAGTGGAGTTCGCAGTTCGTGGGAAAGGATGGACAGAAATTCATCTTTGCTCCGGTTGGCGCGTTCTGCTGCGGCGCGTGCGGCTTGTTCTTGTTGGAGTAATTTTTCGCGTTGAGTTTCAATGGCTTTACGTTCAGTAATCTCTTCACAAACTGTACTAATGCCAATCACGCGATCGCCATCTTTCAAAGGTAAGAATTTTTCTAACCACACACGCTCTACCCCTGGTTGTGCTGGAGTCTCCCCGCGAATTTCTACATTTAATAGTGGTTCTCCGGTTTCTAAAACAGAACGCAATACTTCTTCTGCTGTGTCGGCAATATTCGGCAGTAACTCTCGCACAGTTCGCCCGATGTGTTCTTCTACTGTAAATCCATTGATTTCTGCCAATCGCTGATTAATTCGCACAAAGCGCAGGTCAGTATCAAGAATGTTCAACCCAATAGGAGCAGACTGATAGATAGTTTCAATTTCTGCTAGTTGTCGTTGTAAGGTTGCCTGACTTTCCCGCAATTGGGCTTCTAGTCGTTGACGTTCTGTCACATCTGCCGTTATCCCAATTAATTTGGTTAACTGTCCTTGCTGGTTAAATAGCGCGCGTCCGATTTCTTCTAAGGTGACGATTTGACCATTGGGACAGATGACTCGATAGGTAGTTTTATAGGTGTTTTTTTGCGGTGTTAATGCTTGGATGCCTGCAATAAAGCGCTCGCGGTCTTCAGGATGGACTCGTTGAAAAAAATTACTGCCTGTATCTTGTTCTGCGGCGGCGGCACTTAAGCCTAAGATAATACCACACTGAGGCGATCGCTTGACGGCATCGCTGTTGCACTCCCACTCAAAAGTAAAGATGCGAGCCACTTCCATCGCTAACTGATTGCGCTCTTCACTTTCTCGCAGGGCGGCATTTAGCTGTTCTAACTGGGCTGTCCTTTCCGCCACCCGCTTTTCTAGTGCTTCATTGGCAATTTCTAAGGCTTTTTCTGTCTCTTTTTGCCTTGTCATGTCACGGGCAACGCAGTATATTACTCCCTGGTCAAGCTGGGGTGATGCTGTCCATGATAACCAACGGTAAGAGCCTTCTTTCGTGCGGTAGCGATTCTCAAAATTTAGAGTCGGCATTCCTGCCTTTAATTTTTCCATTTCTGCCAACGTAATCGTGTGGTCATCTGGATGTACGAAATTCAGAAATGGACTGCCTAATAATTCTGTTGTGCAGTAACCCAGTATTTTTGTAAATGCAGGGTTCGCGCGCTTAAAGTAGCCATCTATACCCACGACTGACAGCAAATCCAAGGATCTCTCAAAGAAAAACGCTTCTTCCGATCCTGATACGGCCGTATTCTGTTTCTGGTTATTCATGCTAGGGGAGCTTTGCAATTCTAGAGACGGATCTGTGACACAAAGCCCCATTTGCTCTGTAACATCGGCAAAGGTGGCTATCACACCGTAGGGGGTACATCCGTCTGCCCACAACGGCTCTGTTTGAATCAATATCCAAACAAGTTTTCCACAGGGTTGATACAATCCCATCACTACATCATTACAGGGTTTTCCTGTATCTAATGTCACCATTGCTGGATGAGTATCTCCTGGGAAGGGAGTTCCATCAGCATGAATCGCTTGCCAAGGTGGTTCAGTGGAATTCCAGCCTTGAATTTGTTTTAGCGTCAACCCCAAAATTTTTTCCGCAGTCTGATTACAGGCTTGAATGCTGCCATCTGCCAGCTGCAACAAGACTCCACTCTCATAGGTGTGAGGTAATGAAATCAATGAGGGAGCCAATTTATTCATAGTTGTGATCCAACAGAATATTCAGACGGAATAACAGGACTATTGGGTAGCTCAACAGAATTATCGCAAACTCAACCACAGAAATTAGATTTAATTAGCAGAAAATAACAGATGGGTGGCAATAATGCCACCCATTTCCAGAATTTTGCTGAATTTATTCCCTGACCAGAGCTAAATTACAGTACAAATGAACTGATACATTCTCGCTTAGTATCAAGCCCCTAAATTTATTTATGGGGATTTCCCTGTTCCCTCTTAAAGACAGTTAGTTGCCAAAGCGGAATTGACTGTTGTTAAATCTCCCTTGAATACTGCTGTGTATGTATAAGGCGACGAACCAGCACAAGTCATCGGACTTTTATCAGCACGACGAGGTAGCCACCATGACTGACCATATACAGTTAAATTTGTCCCATTCCATCCCAAGTTGTTGACCAAAAAAGAGTTAGTTTTGCCATCACTGGGCTTTTTCGCAGTTAAAAATGTGGCATAGTTAACATTGCCATTAGTCGGATCAATTCGAGCGATAATTGCGACTTTTGCGCCACCGCCACTACCATAGCTCGACAGCCAACGACCACTAGTAAAGCGGCGAAAATCATTTCCAGGTTGAGTACCTGTTGCCGAAAAAACACCATATAAAACGCTACTGCCATCCCACAGCAAGCCGTAGCCTGTTCCATCATCATTGGTGGTTTCGTAGTCGCTCCGACACCATTTTTTCACACCGTTATCAAACCGGACAATACGCGGATCTTTGTTGTTAGATGATACTTGCTGATATCCGATGTAAATAGTTGTCGTACCTACCGTTACCTTCGGGCCGTTTTTAGCCTTAATAGTTGCTTCTGTGTCATTGCAATTAAAACCCACAGTTTTCGCTACCGATGTTTGCACACTAGTTTGTGCAATGACTGGAGGATTTGCGAAATTAGCACTGAAAGCCAAAGGTAAAAATGCAAATCCTAAAGATTTGAGTAATTTCTGACGATTAATCATGGAACTTCACTGTTTGCCGAGTACAGGAAACAACACACACTAACATATAGTTCAATCAGTATATATACCAGGAAATAGGCCGGAAAATGGCTGAGTGACTAGATTTTTCCGAATTTAGGACTGACCCAGAAATATCATCTGTGGAGATTGGGTTGAGGACTTGCCGTGAAAAGTCAGGTAATTTTTCGTTTTCCTTGGTCAATCCTATTGAGAAAAATGACACATCGCGTTAAGCTTCCTTAGCGTAACTGCACGCGGTAACATCAGGCGATGACAAATCAAACCTCGAAGGAAATTCCCTCCTGCACTTGGAACCGTCCCATTGGCCTTGGTTGGGAAAAACCCTATACAGTTCGCTACGCTAGTAATCTTGATGATGGCCCTTGGCATGGTAAGCCTTTGGGTGGTTTTGGTGCGGGTTGCATTGGTCGTTCTTCACGGGGAGATTTTAACCTGTGGCACATTGACGGCGGTGAACATATCTTCAAAAATATTCCGGCTTGTCAATTTAGTGTGTTTGAGTCTGATGGCGGATCTTCTCAAGCCTATGCTTTGTCTACGCAAGCACCAGAAGACAACAGCTTGCAAGCTTGGCAATGGTATCCAGCGAGCAGTGAGTTAACTTCCACCGGAACTTATCACGCTTTATACCCCCGCAGTTGGTTTGTCTATGAAAATGTCTTGCAAACCCAGTTAACTTGTGAGCAATTTTCACCGATTTGGGCAAATAATTATCAAGAAACTAGTTACCCTGTAGCAGTATTTTTATGGCAAGCTCATAACCCGACTCATGCACCGATTACCCTGAGTATTATGCTGACTTGGCAAAATATAGTTGGCTGGTTTACTAATGCCTTAAAGTTACCCAAGGTGCAAATCCGCGATGATGGTAGCCCAGTTTATGAGTATCAGCCACGCTGGGGCGAAAGTAAAGGAAATTACAATTATTTAGTGGAAGATGCGGGATATTGCGGTTGTGTTTTAGGGCGAGAGGGCGTTGCAGAACCTCTGCAAGAAGGAGATGGTAGTTGGTGTATTGCCACAGTGCAACATCCACAAGTAGAAGTTTTTTATCACACAAAATGGCAACCACAAGGTAATGGTGATGATTTGTGGCAAAGCTTTGCTACGGATGGTTCTTTGCCTAATTATCTAGATACTACACCAGTTGGTGAAAATCAACAGCTAGGAACGGCGCTCGCTGTGCGTTTTACTCTCCAACCAGGAGAAACTTTAGAAGTTCCGTTTGTCTTAGCTTGGGATTTACCTGTGACAGAATTTGCCGCCGGAATTAATTATTACCGCAGATATACAGACTTTTTTGGTAGGGGTGGGAATCAAGCTTGGTCAATAGCGACGACTGCCCTACAAGAATATCAAACCTGGCGATCGCAAATTCAAACTTGGCAGCAGCCAATCCTCAACCGCCAAGATTTGCCTGACTGGTTTAAAATGGCTTTATTTAATGAGCTTTATGACCTAACTAGTGGTGGTACTCTCTGGAGTGCCGCCTCGGATGTTGACCCTATCGGTCAGTTTGCGGTATTAGAATGCTTAGATTACCGTTGGTATGAAAGTTTAGATGTGCGGTTGTATGGTTCCTTTGCGTTGCTGATGTTGTTTCCTGAACTAGAAAAATCAGTGATACGGGCTTTTGCCAGGGCAATTCCCCATAGCGATGACCATCAAAGAGTGATTGGCTATTACTATACCATTGGTGCAGAGACAACAACCGCCGCCCGGAAAATTGCCGGGGCGACACCCCACGATTTAGGCGCGCCCAACGAACATGTCTGGGAAAAAACTAACTACACTTGCTATCAAGATTGCAATTTGTGGAAGGATTTAGGCAGTGATTTTGTATTGCAAGTATACCGAGATTTTCTGCTGACGGGTGCTGATGATGTGCAATTTTTAGCTGATTGTTGGAATGCAATTGTGCAAACACTCGATTATTTGAAGACTTTTGATAAAGATAATGATGGAATGCCTGAAAATTCTGGCGCACCAGACCAAACTTTTGATGATTGGCGTTTGCAAGGTGTGAGTGCTTATTGTGGTGGGCTGTGGCTGGCGGCGTTAGAAGCAGCGATCGCAATTAGTGATATTTTAGTAACGCACCCAACACAGAAAGCAGAGGAATTAATTAAACAGAAGTCTATCTATGAAGCTTGGTTAAGTCAGTCTCGCCCTATCTACCAAGAAAAACTCTGGAATGGACAGTATTACAAGTTAGATAGTGAGAGTGGTTCGGCTGTAGTCATGGCAGATCAATTGTGCGGTCAATTTTATGCCCGACTGCTCAATTTACCCGATATTGTACCAGGCGATCGGGCCCTTTCTGCTTTAAAAACTGTGTATGATGCTTGTTTCTTAAAATTCCAAAACGGTCAATTTGGTGCGGCGAATGGTGTTCTTCCCGACGGTTCACCAGAAAACCCCAAAGCTACCCATCCTTTGGAAGTTTGGACAGGAATTAACTTCGGGCTTGCTGCTTTTTTAGTACAGATGGGGATGAAAGATGAAGCATTCAAGCTAACACAAGCAGTAGTGCAGCAAATTTACGACAATGGACTGCAATTTCGCACACCCGAAGCCATCACAGCAGTGGGTACTTTTCGCGCTAGTACTTACCTGCGGGCAATGGCAATTTGGGGTATTTATTTAATTATCAATCAGTGATGTTGTAGACAATGACAAGCACTCTACTAATATTAGTACTTAGGCTGTAAGACGAAAAATTCAGGGTGTGGGGGTATAGGGGTGTATGTATCTAGAATATTTCCACCCCATACCCTTTCACCCCTACACCCAATCTCCAAAAACAATTTTGGTGCGTAAGTCCTGAATATTCAGAGTGCTTGTGATTTTGTTATTGCATGAATTACTGTGTTGCTTCTGTTTTTGATAGGATTTTTATTTATTAACATTACTCTGACAAGAACGGTAAACATTAGCTGTCATTGCTGCAATCTTCTGCCAACCATAATGTTCAGCTAACTGAAAGTTATGTTGCCCCATTAACAATAACTCGTGCCGCTTTTCGATAGCATATCGCATAGTATTGATTAAGCCATTATTATCATTTATTTCATATAACAACGGTAATCCAACATCGTCAATGATTTCTCCAATACAACCTCGACGTGGTGCTATACAAGCTCTAGCAAACGACATTGCTAAAAGTACTGAACTTGATGTTAAAATATCCCGGTAGGGAACGATCACTGTATCACAAGCATTCATATAAAGTTGAATTTCATCATTAGGAACAAAGCCTGGAGAAAATTTTATGCGGTGATCATCACCTATTATTTCTCTCAATCTATCTGTCATTTCTTGACTGTTATTATGCACTCTGCCAGCAATAACTAGTTCAATGTTTTCTTCTGGTAATTGGTGAAATGTATCTATCAGTTCAAATATACCTTTGTAAAGACGAATTTCACCAAGAAATGTAAAAACAACGCTCGTAGGTTTTAACCCTAAGCGTTCTCTGGCAGTTGACTTATCAATTGTGTTTTCATAAAAACCAATATAATTACCGTTTGGTACAACAAAAACCTTAGCTTGATTGCGGATTAAGAAATGTTTGACAGCTTCTGCTTTGGCAATTTCACAATGGGTAATAATAGCGTCAGCTAATTCTGCAACTACAATGCTAAGGGTACGCTCAAAAATTAAATTAGCCTTTTCATGATTCTTGAGGTTGTGTACCGTCCAAACAATTTTGATGTTACTCAATTTTAGAAGAACTAGCTGAAGAACAATAATCACTAATTTGATGGTATTAATCAAGGAATTGTTCTTTTGGAAGAATGGATGCAACCAGTGTAAATGGATAAAATCCACCTTTTCTTGAGAAAATAATAGTGGGATAAAGAAACTTTGCGAAGATGAATCACTAGGGAGATTGAGTTCAATACCTACTGTCTCTAAATTATCAATTAACTGTGTGATGTATGGGTTATCGTAGACAAATTTAGGCAAAAAAGCCGATTTAATTTTCCTCGTTTCCCAGTTGATTGTTGGAGGATTAATTTGTCTCATGTTATTTATGGATTTAGTAATGTTGTTTGTGAAATGGCAAACTTATTTTACTTGTTAAAAATAAAATGAGTTTGGCTAAAATTTGCCAAAGCTATGCTAACTATTCAGCACAATGTGGTTCATCTCTCTAAAAGATGATTTATAACGTCAATATGTTTACGGTTTTAACGGGCAATATTGACTACTTGCCAAAATAATTTGGGTGCAATTAAGTAAATTGACAAAACGTATACTATAGTACCTACAACTATACAAACACTTAGTAATGCCAAAGGACTCATTAATGTAGCACAAAAAGTTTTCACAATAATAATAGCAATCAGCATAAATATTGTGCCTGCTAGAGGAATACAACCTTGGCGTAGATATGTGCCTATATTAATGTGAATTAACTTCCGAACGACCCAAATATCAATGGGGGCCATTACATAACTTCTAATCACATAAGCTGCTGCAACAGCGACAATTCCCCATTTTACTGATAAGGCAAAGACAATAACATTAGTAATAGCTTGTAAAATATCTAGAGCTAATTTCCAATACGGTTTACCCACAGCCATCATCACAGGAGTATTGAAATAAAAATAGGCATAAAGAACTCCTATCATGTTTAAAACTTGCATGACGGGAATACTTGGTATCCACTTTTCTCCAAAAATCACAACTACTATTTCTGGTGCTAATACTACAGTTGCTAAAAACCCCGGAAACGTAATTAAACTAGTAAATTGAATGCCTTTATAAAGTGCGTTACGTAATCTTTCCGGTTCTGCTTGTAAGCGCGAAAAAGTAGGTAAAGAAACCTTGACAATCACAATAGTTAGTAATTGTGTGAGATTGAGCAGCAACCGATAAGCAACGCTATAATATCCCAATGCGGTAGAACCTAAAAAATAACCAATTAAAAGGTCGTCAGAACGACGATTTAAGAAGTTAAATAAGTTCATACCCATGACATTTACGCCAAAAGAAAATAATTCTTGGAAGTGTTTTGGCGAAAATCTAAATCCTGGTCGCCAGTCACTTACCCACCAAAGTACTAAAACTTGAGCCAAACTATTAGTTAACTGCTGACCAACAAGACTCCAAACGCCAAATCCCATCAAGGCCAAAACTACACCTACTACCCCACCAATAATTCCTGCTAGTAATGAGCGTAGAGCTAAGGATTTAAAGGCGAGTTTTCGTTGAAAAATTGCTTCTTGAACGCTACTAAAACCACTAATTATAAAACCTAAAGATAAACAGCGAATTATTTGCGTAATCTGTGGTTCTTTGAATAAATCAGCAATTAATCCAGCACAAGCAATACTTAATATTGCTGCTAGGGTGCTAACTCCTAAGTTAGTCCAAAAAGCAGTATCTAAATGTTCTTTTTCTAGGTCTTGGCGTTGCACAATTGCTTGAGAAAGACCTTGGTCAAGAAAGATTTGCAAAAAATTTAAAAATATCGTGGAAAGAGCAACTAACCCGAAAGTTTGCGGCCCTAGCAAGCGTGCCAATACTAAGAAAACACCGATTGAGATAACTTGTCTTCCCCAACTGTCTAAAGCCGACCAAAATACTCCTTTAATAGCTTTTTGGCGCAAATTCGATGATTCTTTAGTGGTTTGCATTGCAGATTTGAGCGGTAGAGTAGCTGAGATATAACTTGTAGAGCTTAGTTTGGGTTCAAGATTTTAGGTTAATTTAAGTTAAAACTCTGATGCTCTAGTAACTAACTATCAAAGTTCATGATTTCTTTATATAAACTAAATTTTAATGATGTTTACATAAAATATTTAATTTTGACATAGCGTCATAACTGGCTTAAATATGCCATAATGCTTAGATACTTATAAATATGATTATGCAGTAGCAAAAATTACCTAAGCGTAAGTCAGATGTAATTGCGATCGCTACTATTTGTGAACCAATAGAAAACTGAAAATTTAGCTAGATTATTGACTCGGCAGCAAAATAGAACTGTTAAAGTTCTCAGACCAACTCAACCGCAATAGATCGTAAAGTAAAAATTGCGAACTAAGCGATGTTAAATGGGTGAGAGCTGATGATGGAATCAAATCAAAATCTCCAAAATGCCGAAACACTGGCGGCTTTGCAAGAATTGATTGATGTGGTGGCAAAGTTAAGATCGCCTGATGGTGGTTGTCCTTGGGATTTGGTACAAACTCCTCAAACCCTGATTCCATATATAATCGAAGAAGCTTATGAAGTGGTAGACGCAATTAAAAGTGGCGATCAAAATGCGATCGCGGAAGAACTCGGTGACTTACTCTTACAAGTAGTACTACAATCCCAAATTGCCAGTGAATACAGTCAATTTAGCCTCAAAGAAGTGGCTCAAGGGATTTCCCAAAAATTGATTCGCCGTCATCCCCATGTGTTTGGTGATGTGTCGGTGCAGAATGTTGATGAAGTACGGCAAAATTGGGAACAAATCAAAGCCGCAGAAAAAGGTGAACCATCCCCAGAAAATCAACAACTGAGTGCTAAACTCAGCCGCTACGGACGGACTCTTCCCCCTTTGATGGCGGCGATGAAAATTTCTCACAAAGCGGCGGCGGTTGGTTTTGAATGGGAAAGTATTGATGGGGTGTGGGCTAAGTTTCACGAAGAGTTAGCAGAGTTGCAAACAGCCTTAGCCGAGGAAACACCAGACCGCCAAGAAGCAGAATTAGGCGATCTCTTATTTGCCATTCTTCAAATTGCCCGTTGGTATCATTTAGATCCAAGTGCGGCTTTGCAAGGCACAAATCAGCGGTTTGTGCAACGGTTACAAAAAATGGAGGCAGTGGTTGACCGCCCCCTTTCTGATTACAGTTTGGATGAGTTGGAGGCACTCTGGCAACAGGCAAAAGCCCAACTTGCCCAAGAGCCTAATCAAGAACTTTAGATTTTAGATTGGGTAATTTATCAATCGACAATCTAAAATCCAAAATTGATTGATACATCCCAGTTTACAATTTGATGGTAACAGTCTTAACTTCGGTATATTGCTGCAAGCCATATTCACCTAGTTCGCGCCCAATGCCAGATTGCTTAAATCCACCAAAGGGGGCAGCAGCGTCAAATACATCGTAGCAATTTACCCAGACTGTACCAGCCCGTAAGTTATTCGCGATCGCATGGGCTTTGGTAATATCCTGAGTCCAGACGGCGGCGGCGAGACCGTACATGGTGTTATTAGCCCGTTCGATGACTTCGTTAATATCTTTGAATTTGATGATGCTCATCACCGGGCCAAAGATTTCTTCTTGAGCTATTTTCATTTCGTCACGGACATCTGCAAAGACAGTGGGGGCGATGAAGTAACCTTTATCACCTACTTGTTGTCCACCACAAAGCAGCTGCGCCCCTTCGCGCATTCCCGATTCAATGTAACCCATGACTCTGTTAAATTGCTCTTGGTCTACTTGCGGCCCTTGTTGAGTTTCGGCATCAAAAGGATCGCCCACAATTCGCTGTCTGGCTTTTTCGACACTTCTAGCCACAAATTCGTCGTAGCATTTTTCTTCGACAAACAACCGCGAACCAGCACAGCAACATTGACCTTGGTTAAAGAATAAAGCATCATGAGAGCCGGCGATCGCGGCATCCATGTCTGCGTCAGCAAACACGATGTTAGGACTTTTACCACCTAATTCCAAAGTGACGCGCTTGAGGTTACTTTTGGCGGCTGCTTCCATAATTAAATGTCCCACTTCGGTAGAACCTGTGAAAGCAACCTTATCAATATCTCTATGATGGGCGATCGCAGATCCAGCAGTTGGCCCGTATCCTGATAATAGATTCACTACCCCCGGTGGAAAACCAGCCTTAATAATTAACTCTCCTACCCGCAAAGCTGACAATGGTGTTTGTTCAGCAGTTTTCATCACTACAGTGTTACCTGTCGCCAAAGCTGGTGCTAACTTCCACGCCTGCATCAATAAGGGAAAGTTCCAAGGGATAATTTGCCCAACTACACCCACAGGTTCATGGCGCGTGTAACAAAAATAAGACCCCTGAATGGGAATCGTTTTACCTTGTACTTTATCTGCCCAACCCGCATAGTAGCGATAACAAGCAATCACTAAACCCAAATCTCCCAATGAATGGTTGAGTGGTTTACCATTATCTAAGGTTTCTAACCGCGCCAATTCATCAATATTTTGTTCTATTAAATCTGCTAACTTATAAAGCAACTCGCCGCGACGAGTGGCTGAAAAATTGCGCCATTCTCCGCCGGTGAAGGCTTGACGCGCTGCTTGCACTGCTTTATCTACATCTGGCGCATCGGCTTCGGCTACCTCACAGATAGTTTCACCCGTGGCGGGATTGATCGTTGCAAACTTCTTACTGCTGATACTATCTACCCATTCATTATTAATCAGCAGTTTGGTTGGGCCGACTTTCACCTGTTGCCTTGGTTGCGTCGTTGTCACCATTTGTCCCTCCTGGAACTTGTGGAGAAAAATTTGCTGAAATCTATTAATTATGTTGTCGTTAATACAGCATAAAATCTGATTTTCTTTATAAAACTTTTGACTTTACTAATGAGAGATTTTGGTTCATACTCAACCCAAATCTTTAAATATAAAATTGTTTTATTGCCAATTGTCCACTGTCGCCAGAAAGAATTAGAGAGAATTTTATTTGAAGACTTATATATATGTGTGTGGAAAATTTTGCGAAAAATCACAAAATATACAGCAACAATATCCTTAACTATTGAATTAGTGCCGAGTCTGAGCTTTGGGCAATTGATAAATTAAATAAAAGTGCCAGTTTCTTAATTTTTTATTAATTATTAAATCCCCAGTGTGCTAGGATAAATCCTCAGTAAAATGTATACAACAGTTATCCTGCGCCCACAAAAGCAAATATAAGTTTTTTTGAGAAAATTCACTTTGCTAACTAGTAGGAACTGCAAAGGCACAGTTAGTTGATTAGTGCCGTCCAGACTCAGAAGATGAGAGATTGATCCAGATGAATGAATGTAGTAATCATCTTTTTGCTGGCGATGGAGAGATGGCGGTACTGGTGCGATCGCATAATTGGTCACAAACACCTTTAGGCAAAATTTCTACTTGGTCATCTAGCTTGCGGACAGCAGTGAGTATTTGCCTCAACTCTCGTTTTCCGATGGTGATTTGGTGGGGAAAAGAATTAGTCCTGATTTACAACGATGCTTGGCGAGCTATTTTAGGCACAAAACACCCAAACGCCTTAGGAAAATCTGGTTGGGAAGTTTGGCCAGAAGTTTGGAATATTATTGGCGAACAACTGAATAATGTCCTAGAGACAGGACAGGCAACTTGGTTTAACGATCTTTTACTGCCGGCAATGCGCTATGGCTATCTTCAAGAAGAATACTTTACTTATTCTTACAGTCCCATCTTTTTAGAAAATGGTCAGGTGGGTGGAGTATTTACCGCCGTCACCGAAACGACAAAGCGCGTGATTGGCGAGCGCCAACTGAGGACATTGCGCGAATTGGCAGCCAACACCCTAGCAGCCAAGTCTGTAGAGAAAGCTTGTCAAATTGCTTGGGCAACCTTAGCCAATAATCCCTATGACATTCCCTTAGCGTTGTTGTATCTGGTGGAAAATGATGGCAGACAAGCGCGCCTAGTGGAAACTATTGGTATTGCAGCCGGAACTTTAGCCAGTCCTCAATATGTAAATTTGACCCAGACTGCTGATAACTGGCAACTAGCACAGGTAAAAAATACAGGTGAAGCCGCATACATTGATGATTTAAAGACTCGCTTTGGTGAATTGTCTGGGGGAGTGTGGGAAGAATCACCCCGTGCGGCGATAGTTTTACCAATTACGCAATCAGGACAGAAACAACAATTATCTGGGCTATTAATTTTGGGTGTGAGTCCCCGACGGCAATTTGATGATGATTATCGTGGCTTTTTTGATTTAGTTGCCAATCATGTAGCAACAGCGATCGCTAACGCCTATGCTTATGAACAAGAACGCCAACGTGCCGAAGCTTTAGCATCTTTGGTGCAAGAGTTAGTTCACTTACATGGCGGTTCAGTAACTGCCAGTAGTGTTGAAGGTGAGGGAAGTTGCTTTACTGTCTCAGTTCCTAGCGACTGGCATCATTTACCCCAAGAGCGAATTAGTCATACTCCAGTAATATCTCAAACTGTCAGTGTAAATTCATACATAGAAAAATCGTGGCGTTGTCTACCTGAAGAAGGGAACAGGGAACAAAATCCGACTCCCTCTTGTGGTCATATCCTCCTGGCTGATGACAACGCTGATATGCGAAATTATGTGCAACGGCTGTTGCAGGAAAAATATGCAGTTGAGGCAGTTGCTGATGGCTTGGCGGCTTTGGAACGCATTCGGCAAAATCCACCTGATTTACTGTTGACAGATGTTATGATGCCGGGAATGGATGGATTGGAGTTATTGCGATCGCTCCGCGCTGATCCGCAAACCCGAGAAATCCCCATTATCCTCCTATCAGCAAGATCAGGAGAAGAATCACGCATCGAAGGACTAGCAGGTGGAGCCGATGATTATTTAATTAAGCCATTTTCAGCCCGCGAACTCTTGGCGCGGGTGGAAGCCACCTTAAAAATGACTAAGTTACGGCGGGATGCAGCCAAGCGGGAACAAGAATTGCAAATTGTCAGTGAAGCCGCCCAACGTCAAGCCCAAACTGCTACCGCTAATTTAGAAAAACTCTTAGCAACCATTCAAGATCAGTTTTTCATTCTAGATCGGGAATGGCATTTTGTTTATGTTAGCGATCGCTTTGTGGAAATGGTCAATACCCCGAGAGAGTGTCTCTTAGGTAAAATTATTTGGGATGTATTTCCTGATACCGTGGGTGGTGAGTTTGATATTCAAGCCCATCGAGCATTGGCAGAGCAAATATTTGTCGAGTTTGAGTACTTCTATCCGCCTTGGCAACGCTGGTTTGAAAACCGCATTTATCCTTCCCAGGAAGGATTATCAATATTAGTAACCGATATTACTAAGCGTAAACTAGCAGAAACCGCAATACACAAAAGTGAAGCGATCGCTAGAGCCAGGGCCGAAGAACTAGAAACCCTGATGCAAATTACCCCAGTAGCTCTTTGGATTGCCCACGACCCCAACTGTCACTACATTACAGCCAACAAAACCGCTTACGAATTGATGGAAGCTGAACCTGGGGAGTTAGCAACAGCCACACCAGAAGATGGCTCTTATTCACTCAAGTTTAAGCAACTACGGAATGGGAAAGAAATTGCCCCTTACGACTTACCAATGCAAAAATCCGCCAGAACGGGTCAACCAGTTACAGACGAGTTGCAATTTGTCTTTGAAGACGGCACAGTAAAATTTATTTATGGCAGTTCCGTGCCTTTAAGGAATGAAGATGGTGAGATTCGCGGAGTAGTAGCCGCCTTTGTCGATATCACAGAACGCAAACATACCGAAGAAGCCTTAAAAGAAAGTGAGTTGAACTTTAGAACCTTGGCAGATACCATGCCCCAACTATTTTGGACAACCCGTGGTGATGGTTATCATGAATACTTCAATCGTCGCTGGTACGAGTATACAGGCATGACTTTGCACGATACCCAAGGTTGGGGTTGGAGTAATTTATTACATCCAGATGACCGACAAAGATGCTTGACAGTCTGGAATGAATCTTTACGGACTGGCAAAGACTATAACATTGAGTATCGCTTCCGCCGCGCTAGCGATGGGCAGTATCGCTGGTTTCTCGGACAAGCATTTCCCCTGCGGGATCAAAATGGGCAAATTATTCGCTGGTTTGGTTCTTGTACAGATATTCACGACCAAAGATGTGCCTTAGAAGAACGTGATTTAGCCTTAGAACGAGAACGCGCTGCCCGTGAAGAAGCCGAAGTAGCCAACCGCATTAAAGATGAATTTTTAGCCGTACTATCCCACGAATTGCGATCGCCTCTCAACCCCATTCTCGGTTGGACAAAACTGTTATTAACTCGCAAATTTGATGAACAAGCCACGAAAAACGCCTTGCGAACTATTGAACGCAATGCCAAATTACAAACACAATTAATTGAAGATTTATTAGATGTCTCGCGGATTCTCCGTGGCAAAATGGTGTTGAATGTTTGCCCTGTAGATTTAACCACAGTCATCACCGCCGCCATCGAAACGGTGCGGTTAGCCGCCGAGGCTAAAAAAATTCAAATTCAAACAGTCATAACATCTCAGCTTGGGTTGGTTAATGGAGATTCCGCGCGGCTTCAACAAGTTTTGTGGAATTTGCTGAGTAATGCCGTTAAATTTACACCAGATGGTGGACAGATCACCATTCAGTTGCGGCAATTTGCTACTAAGGCGGAGATTCAAGTTCAAGATACAGGTAAAGGCATCAACCCAGAATTTTTACCCTACGTTTTTGAATACTTCCGTCAACAAGACGGTTCCACTACGCGCAAGTTTGGCGGCTTAGGCTTAGGACTCGCAATTGTCCGTCACTTAGTAGAATTACATGGTGGCACAGTCAAAGCCACAAGTTTAGGAGAAGACAAAGGCGCAACATTCACTGTCACTTTACCTTTAATTGCCACCGTCCCCAAAGTAGAAGAAGTCATTACGCCTGTGGTGATAGCTGGTGATTTAAGCAATTTAAAAATTTTGGTAGTAGATGATGATGAAGATATCCGAGAGTTACTGCTAACAATTTTGGAACAGTATGGGGCAACAGCCAAAATTGTGGCATCCGCCCAAGAGGTTTTGGCTAATTTAGATAAATTTCAGCCTGATGTATTGATCAGTGATATTGGTATGCCAGATATTGATGGTTATATGCTGATTCGGCAAATTAAATCACAAAAACCCGAAACTTTCCGCAAATTACGCACTATTGCCCTTACCGCCTACGCTGGAGAACTCGACCAACGGCAAGCCTTAGCCGCAGGCTTCCAACGTCATATTACCAAACCCGTTGATCCAGAGGAATTAGTTGTGGCGATCGCCACTCTTGTTAAAAGTGCTGAGTGCTGAGTCATTTAACTATTGACCAATGACTAATTGATAGTATGAGTTAAAGGTTTGTGCCATAATAAAGAGTTATTTTTTGACATGACTATTGTTGAAGTTGCGTCTTCCCTAGTTGATATCGCCGCCAACACTCGCTTTGCTGCCAGCAAGTTAGCAATTCTTTCTACCGAGGCGAAAAATCAAGCTATCGAAGCGATCGCCCAAGCATTAGAATCAGCAAGAGAAGAGATATTGCAGGCGAATATAACAGACTGTGAAGCGGCGGAAGCCCAAGGAATTGCTAAACCTCTATATAAGCGGTTGCAGTTAGATGAACATAAATTAAGAGATGCGATCGCAGGTGTACGTGATGTTGGTAAACTAGCTGATCCTGTCGGTCAAGTGCAGATTCACCGCGAACTGGATACAGGCTTAGTTCTCAAGCGCATTACTTGTCCCTTGGGTGTGTTGGGGATTATTTTTGAAGCGCGTCCCGAAGCTGCCATTCAAATTGTTTCTTTAGCTATCAAGTCTGGTAATGGTGTAATTCTTAAATGCGGTAAAGAAGCAGTGCGTTCTTGCGAGGCGATAGTCAAAGCAATTAAACAAGGATTATTGCAAACTGCTGTTAGTCCTGATGTGGTGCAATTGCTAACCACCAGAGAAGAAACTTTAGAACTTTTAAAATTAGATAAATATGTAGATTTAATTATTCCTCGAGGTTCTAATTCTTTTGTGCGGTTTGTACAAGAAAATACTCGCATTCCTGTACTTGGTCATGCTGAGGGCATTTGTCATGCTTACATAGATAAAGCTGCTGACATTACCAAAGCAATTGAGATTACTGTTGATGCCAAAATACAGTATGCTGCGGCTTGTAATGCCATTGAAACTTTATTAGTTCATCAATCAATTGCGAGTGAATTTTTACCTAAGGTAGCAGCCGCTTTACAAGCTAATCATGTGGAATTAAAAGGCGATAACCGCACCTTAGAAATATTGCCAGAAATTAACCAAGCCAGAGAAATCGATTGGGAAACAGAATACAGCGATTTGATATTGTCGATTAAAATTGTAGACTCTTTAGAAGAGGCGATCGCACATATTAACAAATACGCTTCTCGTCACACCGACGTAATTATTACTGAAGATATCGCCACTGCTGAAACATTCTTTGGGTTGGTCAATTCCGCCGGAGTATTTCACAATTGTTCTACACGCTTTGCTGATGGCTTCCGCTATGGTTTTGGTGCAGAAGTTGGCATCAGTACCCAACAAATGCCTCCCCGTGGCCCTGTTGGTTTAGAAGGGTTGATAACTTATAAGTATCAAATAACTGGTGATGGTCACATTGTCGCTAGTTACACAGGAGCCAATGCCAAGCCTTTTACTCACAAGGATTATCCTTGTTAAATAACAAATGTTCTTTGTGTCTTTGTCGTTAAATTCTGCTGACAAAGACACAAATGCTATGAAATTATGCAAAGCTGTATTCACAAAGCTTGGCAATTAATCTTTGCGTTTTGCCTAGTTTTTTCAACCTTACTTATTCCATCGTCAGTTTTAGCTGCACAAACACTAGAACGCACACCTCTAACTCTCGAAATCTTGCAAGAAAAACTCCGCACACCCATACTCCGCGAAGGTAATTTAACTGTGGATTTGCGGCAAATGGTGATTGATTTGCGTCCTGAAAATGCCAGTTTTCGTGATAGTTTTTATCAATTACTCAGAAAAGAGTTACAAAAAGCTGGGACTAAAGCTTTAGGTTTAGATATTAGCAATTCTTTAATTCAAGGGGATTTTTTAGGTAGTGAATTAGGTTTACGAACGCCTTTATACATTCAAGCGATCGCACCAATTTTCACCCCAACAGAACAAGCACAATTAGAAAGTCTCCGTTTAGTATGTTTACAATCTCTCGCAATTGCTTTACCTACATCTAAAGATTGTCGTTCGCTATTAGCAACTGATTCAAATATATCGGGAGAAATTAATGTTTTTCGCGGTGCTTTAACTCTAGAAAACACTCGTTTTAACGGACAATTACAGTTTGCTAATACTTTTTTTCTCCAGTCTGTAGATGCTCAAAATGCTATATTTTTACAACCTACTAATTGGAGTGCAGCTAGATTTAGTCGTTTTGTAAACTTTACGGGGGCTAATTTTCGCCAACCGAGTAATTTTCAAGGTAGCATTTTTTTTGAGAAAGCTAATTTTAAACAAGTGCAATTTCAAGAACTTGCTGATTTTCATGGCAGCATTTTTCAGGATTCAGTTAGTTTTAATGAAGCTATATTTAAGCAATTAGCTAAATTTAGTCAGATTCAATGGCAAGGTAATTCTGATTTTTCGGAAGTGCGTTTTGCCAATCAAGCACAATTTACCAAAGCCAATTTTCAGCAGACTTTTTCTGTCGCAGAGTCTACTTTTGAACAAGCTGTAATTTTTCGGGAAGCCCAATTTAACCAACCTCTAAATCTTCAAGGTGCAGCTATTCTAAATTTAGCAGATTTTAGCGATGCCAGTTTTAGCAAAACTGCTTTTTTAAACGTACCGAGTTTAAGCTTTAATTCTAATCAAGCCAGAATTTTAGGTAACGTGGGACAGATTGGTAAAATGTTTTATGTGCCTAATTTGCAAGGTAATCAAAACGTCTTAAGAAATTTAGGGCAGAATTTTCGTCAGCAACAACAAATAGCCGATGCTAATCAATTAGAGTACACAAAACAAAGACTGAGATTAACACAATTAAGTCAAAAGCTAATTAGAACAAATATAAATAATGCTTCAATAAATCGGTTATTACATTTAGGTTTTTCGCCAACTCAAGTAGAAGCAATATTGAATCGTCGCGTTGTCCAACCTTTCCTTAATAGCAGTGAGTTACTAACTTTAGCCGATATCGATTTAGAAATATACAATAAATTAAAAAATAGCCTCAGTTTTGGTGAACCGCTTTCGTTAGGTAATTGGTTATTGCAAGCTTGGAGTTGGCTAGCTTTGAGTTTACTGCTGTTATTAAGTGGTTATGGGACAAATTTTTGGTTAGCTTTGGGTGTGGGTGGTGTGGCGATCGCTTATTTTGGTTTACTATTTTGGCTAGTAGACCGTTATCGTCGGCTGCGTCCTGTGGCTATTATTCCCACATATTACGAAACTGTCTCAATATTCATTGGTTTTAGCTGCTTAGAATTTTTGAGTTTATTGGCAATTTTTCGCAACGCCGAACAGCCTTGGCTAACGCTGGGATGTCTATTGATAATTATTATCCCTGTACCAATCACTTTAGTAATGCGGCTATATCAACAAGGACGCTATCACGATTTAATGGATGTTTCTTACTTTACTGAAGATGGCACATTTCGCCAATTGCGATTATTAATTGGACGTTTACCAGTGATTCCCAGAAACCAAACATTTCGGGAAAGATATATGCCATTGTTAGGCGATCGCAAATGGAACTGGCTGAATTATTATGACTTTAGTTTGAATAACTTAGTCAGATTAGGCTTTAATGATATTCGTCTGCGCGACCAACATTTGCCAGGAATTGTAGCAACTCTAGCTTGGTATCAATGGAGTTTAGGCATATTGTATATTACCTTAATTTTGTGGACACTTTCGCGCACTATCCCTGGATTGAATTTGTTGATTTATCTCAAATAAATACCAATTAGAAAAATGATTGAGACAGATGGATGGGTAGAACCCAGACTTAGACAGCAATTCCTCATCTAAAATTCAAAATGGTATAATAGGATATACTCATATCGAAATTTTAGTTGCACTGTCAAAGCAGAATTCAACAGTGCAACATTTTAGAACTTGATTAGCTTAGGGATTGATGATACTTTTCCTAGTCTGGATATTGGTCTTTTACCGTACTGTTAGCTTGGATTTCCCAAGAATTGCCTACTACTGACCCGTCTGATCTTCTTAAAGTAAATCGATTGGTTTTTGTCCATAAAGCTATAGCTTTATGTGGCGGTATATTATAAGTATCAGTGATTGTGTCCTCTCTCATTTGAGTAAAAGAAGAACTAGATTCAAAACCCATTTGTATACTGAATGTAGCTGACATCTTGGTTGAAGCTACACCCTCAATCCCTGCACTCGCTTCTGTTGTGATTGATATACCTGTCTGGACACTAAATGTTTGCGTGTCTGTTTTAGATATCCCAATTTTGACAGAATACTCTTTACTATCAGTGCTATCAGTTCTGTTAAAGACGTGCCACTGAAGAGTGTAAAATTCTTCTCTATCAAGACGATAAAACGGAGAATAATTTACTTTCCAAATTAAATCATGTAGATCGTCTTTAATCGCAAAGAAAGGAATCCAAACATAGTTTGCTAGCTGAGGTTCAGTTCTTGCAGCTGGTTCTTGGGTACTTACTAAAGTTGGCTGGCGATTGTCTATTTGATACTTCTCGAAAGGCAGTTTCAGTTTTAGGCAATTCATCACAGGATGACTATTTGGGCGAGTGTGAGAAGCCACACCATAAAAAGTACCTGGTGCTATGTAAGAATATTCTTCATATCCAGAAATAGGAGGAGAGTTAATTTCCCACGACCCGAAATCTGCATCTGCTTCTGTTCCCTTATCTATCCATATTTGGCTACCTGGTTGCCCTTGTACGACTAAATCTTGCCGAACACACCTAACTTCATCAAGGCTGGGTTCATTATAATTTAGAGTTGCAACTAAGCCTAATGCTACATAACCATTAGGTGGAATAGGTCTCCAAAAAGCCCCATCCAAATCTGCACCTGAACCTTTATCTTTCCAAACTAATTCATAACCTGTAGGACGAGCTAATGCTCCACTTTTTAATTCTTTGACAGCTACTACTACTCCTGTTGGAGTATTGTAATTAGCTTGTCCATAATGCCCAAGATTATAATATCCTGCTGGCACAACAGGTTTATAGTAAGCTCCATCATAGGCTCCACCACTTCCTTTATCCCACCAAATAAGTTCAAATTGATTTACAAGCTTAATAGCTAAGTCACCACAATTTAACTCTGTCTGGACTTTTACAGGTATAGCTACCATGATTTAGACTCCTAAATTAGTAGACTGTGAAAATGCTTGGTAATTTTCGTGGATTTCTGTACAAATTCACTATCAATAATTCATCTCCAGCAAAATATCATCACAGCACATACAGCCACTAACTTGAAGATTCTAGTGTGACTTGTACTTTTTGATAAGTTGCTTTCAACGTTTAGTGATGTTTGTACTTTTAGTCTTCGGAAATTTTTATGAGAAGACTAGAAAATTAAGCTGAAAATCTAACGGCAAGCAGATAACAGCTTGTTTACTGCTTATAAACTTTATAGTAAATGTACATTTGCTGTAGAAATAACTGACGCAATATTTCTTAATTCTGTAATACAAGTACTTATACTTTGCATAGAAACCTACCAAGAGCGGGCTTTCTGACCCACCCACCCCACCAGATGAATAATTGATTTCTGGGAAATGCTTGCTACCCTATTTTCAGAGACTTCCAACTAAACAAATATCCAATCATCAGAGCTAGCAGAGAGTTCAGAGGTAGACAAATATTTGTTTCAATATCTTTTCTTTGATGGTTGATGTTGCATCATTTAATTTCTGGCAGTCCTTAATTACCCAATAAAGGGTCGATGACCAAGCCCTGTTGGGGCAGGGTGTGGAGGAAGAGAGAGCATCGAACCACCCTTAGAAGCCCCCTCTTTCAGGATGATTGCACCATCTGGAGGTTCAAGCCCCGACCAATGCAGTCTTCACTACACCCAACACCCTGTTTTTGACACTAGGGGTAAACTAATCCTCTACACTAAATAAATATTGACCTTACTGCTAAAAAGTACTGTCCATGCTATTTCTACAAACTACCAACCAAGATTTTTCAGTTAAATTTCAAGCCCTAGTGAGCGATCGCCGCGAAGCAACGGTAGATGTTAGTGGTACAGTACATGGTATTCTCGCCGATGTCAAAGCGCGGGGTGATGCCGCAGTTAAGGAATATACGACGCGTTTTGACCATTTCAGCCCCGAATCTTTGCATCTGAGTGCCGATTTTATTGCTGAACAAGCAGCCAAATGTCCGGCTGATGTGAGAACTGCTTTAGAATTAGCAGCCGAACGCATCGGTACTTTTCACCAAAAACAATTGCCCCAAGATATTGGCTACACCGATACCGTCGGCGTAAAACTAGGGTTAAATTGGGTTTCGCTGTCCCAAGTCGGAATTTACGTCCCCGGAGGACGCGCCAGTTATCCGAGTTCCGTCCTGATGAATGCCTTACCTGCCAAAATCGCGGGTGTAGAACGCATTGTGATGACTGTACCCATGCCGCGCGGTGAAATTAACCCGGCAGTTTTAGCGGCTGCCCAAGTTGCTGGTGTGACGGAAATATATAGTATTGGTGGGGCGCAAGCCGTAGCCGCCCTCGCCTATGGTACAGAAACTCTTAAGCCTGTAGATAAAATTGTTGGCCCTGGGAATGCTTATGTAGCCGAAGCCAAACGTCAGGTATTTGGGACTGTAGGTATTGATAGCATCGCTGGGCCTTCCGAAATTTTGGTTGTCGCTGATGATAAAAATAATCCTGAGTGGATAGCCTGGGATTTATTATCGCAAGCCGAACACGACCCCAGCGCCCAATCAATTTTAATTACTGATTCTGAAAGTTTCGCCCACCAAGTTATCGCCGCCGTGGAAAAAGTTCTCACTAATTTGCCCAGCAAAGAAGTAGCGAGTGCTAGTTGGCAAAATCACGGTGCTGTCATTGTCGTGAGTGATTTGACACAGAGTATACCACTATTGAATCAACTGGCTCCCGAACACGTTGAGTTGTGTGTTGATAACCCGCAACTATTAGCTAGTCAAATTAAATGTGCAGGAAGTTTATTTTTAGGACGCTACACCCCAGAAGCTATTGGTGATTATTTAGGCGGGCCGAACCATGTCTTACCAACTTCCCGTTCGGCGCGGTTTGCTTCTGGGTTGAGTGTGTACGATTTCCTCAAACGCATTACTTATTTAGAATGCAATCAAGCAGCGTTGCACGAAATTGGCAAAGCGGCGGTGACATTGGCAGAGGCGGAAGGTTTACCAGCCCATGCAGGGAGTGTGGCTGTGCGTTTACAATCACCTAAATAGTGCTGAGTGCTGAGTGCTGTTAGCGGTAGCGGGGCGTTTAGCCCGTGCTGAGTAAAAAGCAAAATTAATTGTACTCAGCACTTTCAACTCAGTAATCTTGAAAAGGTTGGTCATTTCTTGTACAAAACACAAAAATTGATATGGAAGCAGAGAAAACATCTCCTACTCAGAGTAAGTCACTGGTTTCTTTTATCAAAAATCTGCTGGTTGCCCGTTGGCGATCGCTTTTGTTATTATTTGCTGCTATATATTTACCATTGCAGATATTTCAAATCCTTGCTACCCAGGTTTGGCAATATCAAGCTGGCTTTCCTTGGGATGTGCCAGTGCTTTTGGCAGTTCACTCTACAGCTAACCCCCAATTAGATGCGGTGGCGGTGGTGCTGACTAAGTTAGGTTCGTTTTGGACTGTGTTGCCAATTTTATTAACCATTGCCATCATTTTAATCTGGCAAAAACATTGGCGATCGCTAGTTTACCTCCTCATCACTGCATCTGGCAGTGCCTTTATCAATCGCACCGCTAAGGAACTATGGCATCGCTTACGCCCAGATTTATGGAAATCTCTCGCACCAGAGTTAGATTTTGCTTTTCCTAGTGGTCATGCGATGACGAGTACAACTTTGGCTGTGATTTTATTAGTATTAGCTTGGCGGAGTTCCTGGCGTTGGGCGGCACTAATTTTTGGTAGCTTATATATGTTAGCTATTGCGTGGACACGTCTATATTTAGGTGTTCACTTTCCCAGTGATATTATTGCTGGTTGGATGGTGGCGATCGCTTGGGGAACAGGGGTGAGTATGATTATTAAACCCTATCTGGTGAAAACTGTACCCGTTGTAGATGTGGAACCTGCGGGTGAAACATCGCTGTTAGCGGAAGAGAAAGAAGAGTTAGCGGCTACAGAATAAAAATATCTTAAGCACGATCGCACCTTTGCCTACCACGCAGTATCTTAAAAATATCAGTTGTGGGATAGCGATCGTGAATGTACAAGAATTCCTGCGATTAATCGATAAACTGGGTCAGTGTCCGCAAACCTTATCAAAACCACTACAAGCCTTATGGTATGACAAAAAAGGTAATTGGCATCAAGCTCATGAAATTGTCCAAAGTCTCAGCGATGCTGATAGTGCTTGGGTTCATGCTTACCTGCATCGCAAAGAAGGCGATATAAATAATGCACGTTATTGGTATCACCGTAGCAGTCAGTCGGAGTTTATTGGCGAACTCCAGCAGGAATGGGAACATATTACTTCTCAATTATTGCAGAAAGCTAACGTCACTCATGGATGCTGAACAATTACAACAACTTTACTCCGCCGGAGAAAGGTATTTTCCCGCCGCTAATTTAGCTAGGGTTAAGTTAATTGCTGCTTATTTACCAGGAATTAATTTATGGGGAGCAGACTTGAGTGGAGCTAACCTCGCTAAAGCTAAACTTTGGGGAGCAGACTTAAGTCAGGCTAACCTTGCAAAAGCGAATTTAACCAGAGCGAATTTGTCTGGGGTGAAATTGAAAGACGCAAATTTGCGCGGAGCAAAACTCAACTTTGCCAAGTTCTATGGCGCAGATTTAACTGGGGCTTATTATGATGACAGCACGCGCTTTTCTCGAGGTTTTGACCCAGTTAGCTATAAAATGCGGAAGTTTTAATCTTCGGCTGCGGGGAGGGGAAAAATTTCCCCAGCTAAGTAAGCATCAAAATTCTGCTGAAAGTACAGCCAAGAAGTCATATCTTCCCCATCGATAAATGCTTTTGGTGCTTGCTTATATAAAGGAACGCGGTGATTAATTTCCTCTTGGAGTAGTGGCGGTAATTGGTTGAAACCAGCAACTTTACTCCCATAAGCACTATAAATCAAATTACCAGGGCGATCGCTCATTTTCATCCACGGCAACCACTGACCAATGCGATCCCAACTTAACCTCAGTTGCGAAACTGAGGTTAATTCAGTATTAAATAAATCTGCGGTGGGAACGGTTAATTTAAATAATTCCGCCGCTTGATAAGTTGTAAAAGGACTATATTCACGAAATTTTGGATCTTCCGCCAAAGGGTTTGGATATGTAGGAAAAATATCAAAGACAAAAGTTGTACTATCGCCTTCAACTTGTGCCGGAAATTTACCTTGAAAATGACCTTGCACGGGATTATTAGCTACGTGAAGTACAGGGACAATTTCTCCAGTCCAAGGATTTTCCCACTTTGGCAAAATCTCTTCTGTTTCTGGATGTAAATAATAAGTCAATTCCCTAGAGGTAAAATCCCAACTACCTGCTTCTATCGGAATACATCTACTGACACTGACACCCAGCATTTTAAATAATAGTTTTCTTTTCTCACCTGGCACAAAACTATAAATTTTACCTTTCCAAGTTAAAAAAGTAGATTCGCTAGGCTCAAGGGAAGAACGAGTTTTTACCCAGCATTGAGCATCTAATTCTTGGACTTGTGACCCCATCTGATATCTCCTGACCAATAATTAACTTTCATCCACTAAGTTGGTGGAAAGTTCATGATGTAATAAATTTTTACCTTTTTTCTTAGCACTATACATCAAATCATCTGCCTTCTCTATCATTTGACTGACTGATGTGGGTGGTTTCAAAAAAGTAATTGCGCCCATACTAAAAGATACAGGCCAATTTTGTTGTTCCATAGAACCTGTCAGCGTATTTTTTAATCTATGTAATACTACTTCTGCGGCATCATAATCAGTGCGCGGTAGTAAAATGGCAAATTCATCGCCGCCAATTCTGGCAATTATATCTATTTTCCGGAGATTATTTTTAGCAGTATCAGCCACAGAACACAGCAGGCGATCGCCAACAACATGTCCAAACTGATCGTTAACTGTTTTAAAATTATCTATATCAAAATATGCAATCGTCAAAGGCTCTTTATGTCTTAAAGATTTATGAATTTCCAGATTGGCTAAATCTAAAAAAAACAACCTATTATTTAGCCCGGTTAAAGCATCAGTTCTAGCTAAGTTTTCTAAATTTTTTAAGATAGTTTTTTGTTGAGTCAGCAAAAAATTGGTAAATAAAAAAAATACTAAAATGACAATTGTATTCCAATAAGGTACTAAAGGATGTAAATAGTGAATATTTGATTTTGGATAGACAATTAAATTTGTAATCGCACTAATAATTGATATGGTTATCCCTGAACACTGATCGGAAAACCATGTGGCAATCCCAATCGGAATTAAGTAAAATATTGCTACAGAGATTTCTGGCGGTATGTAATAATCAATCAAACCAATAATAGCGGTTAATAAAATGCTGAGAAATATTGATAAGAATTTAGGTTGATTCTCTAATATTCTAATTAACTTCATATTTCCCCTCAGCTTAACTGCAAAAATTGTATGCAGTTCCTTGTGGGTAAAAAGCGTACCTTATTTTAGTTATTTTTTCACTAGCACATATATTGTCTAGTTTGTCAATAAATTGATAACAATAAAGTTTGGCAAATCAGCAATAACATTTAACTTCCTATTGCCAGTTTCCTACCAAAACATAAGGCGACCAATAATAAGGATGGGGTGGTAAATTTTGCAACTCTGGAAAAGGAGGATTTGTCTTCAAAGATTCTAAGAGCGAGACTTGAGCTTTTCTTAAAGCATCAGCTTGCGTGCTGCCTGATAGTTTCAGATTTTCGTAAAATTCACCCATAAATTGAGCGGTGGAAGCATCTCCCACTGGCCACAAAGTTGCAAGAGTGCTACGCGCACCGGAACGTACTGCTACTCCCGCCAAGCCTAAAACAGCCCGTTCATCACCTGTGGCGGTTTCACAAGCACTAAGTACCAACAATTCTATAGTTGTACCTGGTTCTTTTAACAAAGCACTTAACTCATTAATACTGATACTTTTACCATCGCCGGTAATAATAAAATTCTTTTCAGGATTAGAACTAAATAGCCCATGTGTGGCTAAATGAATTACCGGGAAATTCAATTTCAATTCTTTTTGAATAGTTTTAGCCGTAAACTGTTGATTAAGTAGCTTTTGCGAAGCCGGAAAAGTTGCTTTAATTTGAGCTAACTCATTCGGTACATTAATTAAGGCGGCGAAAAATGCTTCTCCTACTTGAATTTGTTCGCTGACTCCAGCCGCTAAAACTTTAAGTGGTTTTCTGGCTAATTTTTGCGGTTGAATTAGTTGCAAGCTAGGCACTAATGCCACACTATATTTTTCAATTAAATATTGTTTACCATCATATAGTGCGGGTATTGGCACTCTTTGGAATCTGCCGTTTAAGACAAATACTAATCTCTTAATTTGGCTATTTTCTAACTGTGGTTCAAAAGGTAAAATTAGCCAATTATAAACTTGGTTAAAAATTGGTAATAATATTTGCAGATTATCTCGCAATTCTCGAGGATTGGGGTTAGAAGTAGATAAAATATTCCGTGCAGAATTGTTGATAGTAACATTATCTAAATAATCATAGAGTTGATCGAGTGTCTCATTAACTGATTTTTCGTTAACCGGAATCACCACTTCCTGTAAAGGTTTACCTGATAAAGAAAGAATCACTTCTAAGCGGTCTGGCAAAACAATAGGATATATAACGGCAGCACGAGAATCAATATTATCAATTTGGACTGAGACATTTGTGGCTTCCGAACAAGGGTCTTGAAAGAAGTTATCCAGTTCGGCTAATTGCAAAGACTCTATGACTTGTCGGGCTAACTCGAGACGATTTTGAGGTTTTGTTGCTGGCGATTTTTGATGTTTAAAGTTCGGATTGGAGATAATGATAGAATTTAATTCTTCATCACTAATATTGGATGATAAAAGCAAATCTACTAACTCTATATAGACAGGTTTAACTTCTTGTAAAAAGTCAAACTGCACATCCTGATTGTTAGCATTTAAATCGCTACGCAGAGATTGAAGAGTATTAAAAGCAGCAGAATAAGCTGCGATCGCACCTTTAAAATCTGTTTGTTTACGTAATAAATTTCCTAGCTGAGATTGCCACAAATATGTAATTTCTCTCGCATCCCCATTAATATTTTGTTCTTGAGCCAATATCAATGCTTTTCGCGTTACCTGGGTGGCTTGGGTTAAATTGTTTTGTTGAGCATACAGTTTGCCTAGATATCCTAAGATGTATGTCTCAGCACGTTTATCTTGGATAGTTTGTGCTTGTTGCCAGGCATTGTTTAAGATAGGTTCAACTTTGTCTATTTGCTTACTTTGTAATAAAGATTCGGCAAAGTTAATTTGAGCATAAATGGCAGCGCGGCTAGGATTTAAACTCCCTAATTGTGGTGCAATTTGACTTTGCAATAATTCGGCATCTTGATTTAACTGCAAATCTAACTGCGCCAAAAATTCTTTAGCTCGTTGAATTAATTTAGATTCCCGAAATCTCGTCCAAGAAGCAATGCGCCGATTAGTTTGTTCACGCCACCATTTTTGTGTTTCTAGTAATAGTTGAAAGTGATTTAGTCGCGCTTGAATTTGTGGAATTATTGGTGCTGATGTGATTTGTGTAGCTTGGTTATAGTAGTTAATAGCTTTTTGATATGGTGCTAGGGCATCGGTTACAGATTTAGCGTCAATAATTTCTGTGACTACATCATAATCCCAGCGATCGCGAGTTTGATTACCCAAAGTGCGTTCGGTGTTGCCTAAACTTAGCAGCACAGCACTTTTTTCTGGTGATTCGGGTATGGATGACAGACTTAATTGTAAAATTTCTTGAGATTTTTGCAATAAACCTTGGCGGCGTAAAACATCTCCTAAGCTACGCAAGCCAATGGCTTGAACGAGAGTAAGGGAATTTTGCTGTTTTGCTAAGGTGTCGCGCAGTTGGGTGATTTGAGTGGAACTACAATCAGGATTGGCAATTGCAAAAGCCTGGAGTAAAGTTTTGCAAGCTTTGGGATATAGCCCTAAATCTTGCAAAGCCTGAGATTGGTTGATCAGGCTTTTATTCATACCTTCCTGATCGCCTATTTTCTCATAAGCTGCCGCCGCCGCTTGCCATAACTTGGCTGCTGCTTCTACTTCGCCGGCATTGTAGCGTTGTTGTCCTTCTCTTGCTAGTTCTAAGGCACTAGTTCCTGTATTCGCAGCTTGTCGCTGGGGATAATTTGACCAAGCTGGAATCGTGAAACTAGATAGTAACCCTAATAAAGCCGAAAAAATTAAGATAAGTAAGCGACGGCGCTGTTTAGCAATTCGCATGAGCAGGAAGCCGATATTAGTAGTAATTTAGAAAAATTGGCGTTAAATATAAATATTTTTCTTTTTGACTATTGGCTCAAATTGAGATTTTTGAGAGTAACTCTGTATTAATCTACCACTGCTAGGTAGTATGTTTGACTATTTCTCCAAATTTCTGAATGTGGAATCGGCCTTAAAAGACAATAGAGAAATCCCCATAATTAAAATTAGGGGCAGGCAAACCATATTCTTCGGGTCTGATTCTTTCATGCTTTGCCTGTTCCCTGATTAGTTAGTTAGGCTTTTTTGTCACGACTTCGCGCACACGATAGATTGGTCTACCTTGGGATTCGTGATAGGTACGCATCAGCAACTCAGCTAACAAACCAAAGCAAAATAATTGCACACCAGTTACTAGTAGCAAAACTGCCAAAATTAACAAAGGGCGATTACCAATCATCTCACCCATTGCCAACTTGATAAAAGTCAAGTAAATGCCAATTCCTAAGCCCAAAACCATTGAAGTCAAACCCAACAACCCAAAAACATGCATCGGGCGGGTGAGGAATTTTTTCATAAACAAAATTGTTAACAAATCCATTAACACCCGAAAAGTGCGGGAGATGCCGTACTTACTCCGACCAAACCGCCTAGCATGGTGACGCACTGGCATTTCGGTAATTCTTGCCCCTTCAATATAAGCCAGCGCTGGTAAAAATCGATGCAATTCGCCATAGAGGTGCATATCTGCCACTAATTCTGAACGATAGGCCTTTAAAGAACAGCCATAATCATGAATATAAACGCTAGTTGTTCGCCGAATTAGCCAATTAGCAATTTTAGATGGTAACAGACGATTGACCGCGCCATCTTGGCGTTTTTGCCGCCAGCCACTGACTAAATCGTAACCTTCATCCAGCTTTGCCAATAACATCGGAATATCAGCCGGATCATTTTGCAAATCAGCATCTAAGGTCACAATTGCTTTGCCAACTGCATAGTTAAACCCAGCAGACATCGCTGCCGTTTGCCCGTAATTGCGCCGCAAAATCACCGCTTTTAAATCACTGCGGCTTTGCGCTTGTGTTTTGAGAAATTCTGCCGAACCATCAGTAGAACCATCATCAACACAGATGATTTCATAACTAATGTGATTTTCTGATAATGTTGTAGCGATCGCCTCTAACAACAAAGGTAAACTTTCCACTTCATCGCGGATGGGTACAACTACCGACACATCCGGCACATTTGCCGAAATCGCCTCATCCTCCTCCTGTGCCATTCTCTCCCTAATTAACCCGCTCCTCATAACTCTCTGCGTCCTCAGCGTCTCTGTGGTTCGTAACTTTGTACAACTCTGCCAGCACCTCGCAGCTGCTGGTAATATGACCGACTGACCTCATCTCCCTGTTCCGAGAGAACGTCAATTCCAATCCCATTGCGTCCTTGAGCTTTTCCCGAACTATGGATGTAAGCGTTCTCCCCCAAATACAGCCCAACGTGGGTAGCTTTTTGGGGAGTACCAAAAAAAACTAAATCCCCTGGTTGCAACTGGGTAATATCAATTGGTGGCAAAAATGCTTCTTGCTGATAAGCATCCCTGGGTAGCCAAATTCCTACCGATGCAAACGCCGCCTGCATCAACCCGGAACAATCATAATTTGGCCCCAGCGTCCCGCCCCAGAGATATTCGTTAGCTTGCTGCATAGCTTGATGGGTAAAGGCAATGACCTGTGGCAGAAGTTTTTTAATCTCATCTTCCGACCATCTTGCTGCTTGATAAGGTACAGTAGCAGGTTGTAATAAACCCAAATCGGCAACAGATACCCACCCTGGATAATCATCCTCACACAAATACACCTCAACTGCGGCATCTTGATGATTTGATGTTACCTGTAAATGTCGCCCATTGGCGGCTTGAGTTGCCAAGCGGGTGCATTCAGGCGAATCATATAAATTGAGGTCAGCAAGACACTGATATTCATCCTCGGTCAAATTGAAGATTTGGGATTCTGGATTAGAGAGCATTATTCAATGGTTTTCTTCAAAAAAGACGAACAACTAGAAAATCTCGGTAATGGCATTTTAGAAGCAACTTGGGCAACCTTTCCGACCTTAGCCCGTAATCAAATTGCCCTGACTTGGATTGTGTATGATCCGCCTGTACCCGTAAATACTGGTGGTGCTTTAACTCCAGATGCCTTTTGGAATCACCCAGTTCGGGGATTTACTTATCGCGGCGTTGAGCGAATTTACCCCGCGAGTGTGGTTAAGTTATTTTACTTGGTGGCAGTTCACGAGTGGTTAGAAAAAGGCATGATCCAAGCTTCTAAAGAATTGGAACGCGCCTTGGGCGATATGATAGTTGATTCTAGTAACGATGCGACAAGTTTAATTGTAGATATTTTGACTGGTACGACATCAGGGCCAGAGTTACCGCCAGGGCCATTTGAAACTTGGAAGCAACAGCGACATATTGTAAACCGTTACTACCAATCTTTGGGTTGGGATGAGATGGAGACAATTAACGTTTGTCAAAAAACTTGGGGTGATGGCCCTTATGGGCGAGAACGGGCATTTTATGGCGAGATGTTCGAGAATCGCAATATGTTAACGACCAACGCGATCGCGCGTTTATTACATAGTATCGTCGGCGGTGTCGCCGTTGCGAGTGGGCGATCGCAGTCTATGATGAACATTCTTAAACGCAGCATTAACCCTGAAGATTTACCCAAAGATGTGGAAGAAGACCAAATCACCGGGTTTTTGGGTGGTGGACTGCCGCAAAATTCCCAAATTTGGTCAAAAGCAGGCTGGACAAGTCAAGTTCGCCACGATGCCGCGTATATTGAAATACCCAATCAACGTCCTTACCTACTGATAGTGTTTACTGAAGGTAAAGCCAATGCCAAAAGCCGGGAAATTTTACCCTTTGTCTCGCAATCAATAGCCCAAGCCATTAGCCAACTTTAAAATAATTCAACGAATCAAAATTGCTACTAGACCCACAAAATTTACCTACGTGTCTTTCCTGCAAAAGTCACCCCCGCAGGTGATTTTGGGTCGTGTAGCTGCGATTTTGCATCACTTCTGAGCAGTTCACTGCTCGTTAGTCCCCTAGCATCTACAGAAAAGCGTTGAAATCTTTAACATTTTCCTTTCCGTACCTACGTCCTTCTCAGGATGTAGGAAAGATTTTCTGATGTTAAAGTCGAAGTATTGCCCAATTTTGCAGTTTGATTCCGCAAAATTAGCGACTTTTGGCGGCAATATTTTGTTAGGAGTGAATGTGAATACTATTTTTTTGCGTAATGGTGTTGTTTTATTGCCAGGATTAGCTGCTTTTGCTGTTCTGTTCAGTAGTTTTGCGGCTATGGCTCAATCAGTAGATACTCAGCAGTTAACCGAATCTTCTACTACCGCCACGTCTCCCCATCAGACAAACGCGGAACTAAAGGTTACATCTGAAAATTTATCAATACTAACAGCCACAGAGTCAGCCAAAGCATCAGACTTAGCTGCACCACAGCAATTTCCTAGTGTAAATACTCAAACAGCTGCTAGTTCAACCCTGACACCAATTCCTGGGACAGTAGCAACCTCATCAGCATCTCTGACACCTGAAGCAGTTGAATCTAAAACTGAACCTGCGGATGTCAAAGTTGCCCAATCAGATATTGAAGTTGGTAGACCTACCCGTGGCGGCAGAAGCTATATCGGAGTTGGCTTTAATGTTGGTTTAGGGGGTGGAGACTCATCTTTAGGAGATGGCAACTTTGCTGTTCTCAGTAAAATTGGACTGACTAATGCTTTTTCCTTTAGACCTTCAGCTGTGTTTGGGGACAACACTACAGTGTTAATTCCCGTCACCTACGACTTTTCATTGCAACAATCAGATCCATTTAGCGAACCATTAGCTATCGCGCCTTATGTGGGAGTAGGGGCTGCAATTAAAACAGGCGATGATTCCAAAGTTGGTTTCTTAGTCACCGGTGGTCTTGATGTACCACTCACCTCACGCTTTACCGCCACAGCTGGTGTGAATGCTGGCTTCTTTGACCAAACCGATGTCGGTTTATTAGTGGGAGTTGGTTACAACTTTAGTAACTACTAATTAAGTTAAAAGTTAAAAATCAAAAGGCAAAAGAATTTTTTCTTTTGCCTTTTTCAGGAGCTACTTAGGTGTCACTTTATCAATCACGGTAATTTTACCGTCATCGCCTACACTCCAAACATCATAGACACCAAGCACATCACCATTAGCATCGATATCTACGTTGCCGCTAGCACCTTGGTAGTTAATCGTCTTCCCTTCTTTGAGTAACTTTAAGCCTTCACAAACATCTGTAACTTCTGTACCTGGGCCAGCAGAAACTTCTCGAATTTTACTAGCAATGCCAACACCTGTGTCGTTTTTAGCTGCTTGCGCTGCTAAAACTAGCAATGCTGCTGCATCCCAGGCTTGGGGTGCGTATTCTCCTGGGGAACCACCTTTTTTCTCTTTCCAGAGTTTGTTAAAGGCTTCTAAGGCTTTGCCATCAGAACCAGGTACTGTCCCTAACGCCCCAGTTAAGATGTATTTGCCATCGCTACCTTTACCAACTTGTTCGGGGAAGGTAGGTGATTTCACGCCATCGGTGAGCAGAATTTGGACTCCTTTGGTCAACCCTTGTTGATAGGCAGCTTTTAACAAAAGACTACCTGTTTCGGCGTAGAGTACAGCTACTACTGCATCTGGCTTACCAGCAAAAGCGGCTGCGGCTTCTGTATCAAAGGTTTGGGCTTTGGGGTCATACCGGACAGGATTATTTTTATTAACTACCGTACCACCTAATTTTTCAAAAGTTTCGACAAAAGCTTTTTCAAAACCAACACCGTAATCGTTGTTAATCACAACTGTGGAAACGCGTTTAAAACCTTTTTTGTTAGCTAATTGGGCTAATGCTAAAGCCTGATAGGTATCGGGGGGTGCAGTCCGCGCCCAATACCCTTTAAAGTCGCCTTTTTTCGCTTTATCAGTAAATACGGGACTAGTGCTACCAGGAGACACCAACATCACTTTATTGGGTACAGCAACGGAAACTGCCGCAGTTGAGACACTACTTGCAAAGGAACCAACTACACCAGCCACTTTATCCAATGTTGCTAGTTTAGTCATACCAGCAGCACCAGCTTTCGGGTCAGTTTGATCGTCTACTTCTACAAGTGTGACATTCTTACCATTGACTCCACCGCAGGCGTTGACAGTATCAACTAGCAAAGGCACAGAACCGACCATTTGCTGACCGATAGAAGCTAAGTCTCCGGTTGTGGGTAGTAAAGCACCAATTTTTAATCCGTCACCACTGCTGGTGGTAGTGGTTGTATTAGCGGCTGGGGTGGCTGTAGTGCCAGCATTAGGTGAATTAGGGTTGTCACAAGCTGCCATCAGGAAGCCTGTTGTTATGGTAACGACACTCAAGGCTAAGGCAGCAGTAATTCTTGGCATAATTTACTTTCACTCCTGTGATGTTCAGGAGCCTGAAAGTAAGATTCAAACTAGATTTCGGGTTAGCTCGATCTTAACAGACTCCAAGTGATAAATAATAGCATCCACCATAAGGAGTAGCCGTGTTTATGCCGACATTAATATTTATTTACAGACACACTATACTTTGAGTGTGTAGAAATCTCTCGAAAACGGAGAGGGAGGGATTCGAACCCTCGGTACGGAGTTGCCTGCCGTACAACAGATTAGCAATCTGCCGCTTTCGACCACTCAGCCACCTCTCCAGGGTCACGAATATTTATGATAGCAGATTTTTTGGTAAAGTCAAACAATTTTTAGAAGTCAGAAGGCAGGAGGTAAAAACATTACTGTTCCTAGATATTTAAGCTCTGAAAATGTCTTAATTTATGTGACTACAGGTATATGGTCAATAGTCATGAGAACAACTATTAACCATTGAATAGAAGGGCTGAAAGAAACTAAAAGCCTCTTCACTTCTGCCTTCTGCCTTACCTGAACGAGAAATATTCACGCCAACCACTTATAGTACTTGCGATCGCATCCAAGCTAAGGGTAAGGTACTTAATTTTTTGAGTTGCGGCACATAAGCCCGTTGGCTGAAAACATCATAGTCATTGCGTTCTATGGCATCCAAAATCTGTCCGTAGAGCATGGAAGCTGCCCAGACTGGCCAACGAGCGTCGGGTGCTAGATGGGTAATACCCTGTTCGGCTTTTGTATAAAACTGCCTCGCCCGGTCAATTTGAAATTGCATTAAGGCACGCCAACGGTCATCAACTACGCTTTGAAAGAACTCTTGCTCTGTGTAGTTAAATCGCGCTAAGTCTTCTAGAGGTATATATATGCGTCCGCGTCGGGTATCTTCGCCCACATCCCGCAGAATGTTGGTGAGTTGATTGGCAATGCCGAGGGCGATCGCTTCTTCTGTGGGATTATAGGGTGGTTTTTGTTTATCCCAAGGTGCTGTCTTAGCTTCAGTATTTACACCCATAATTGCTGTTGACATTAACCCCACAGTGCCAGCCACACGATAACAGTAGAGGTATAATTCCTCAAATGTCTCGTAGCGACTGCGGTATAAATCCATACGTTGCCCAGCAATCATATCCCGAAAGGGCTGAATATCTAGTGGAAACTTTTGTAAACTATCCACTAAAGCGACATCGTAATTTTCTTGTGGGTGTCCTGCAAAAATCGATTCTAGTTGCTGCTCCCATAGGTCTAGGGTTTCTGGCGTGGTAATTGCAGATGCAGGCCCATCTACTAATTCGTCTGTACGGCGACACCAAGCGTAAATTGCCCAAACAGCTTGACGCTTTGCCGGACTCATCAGCAAAGTACCAAGGTAAAAGGTTTTGGCATACTTGGCTGTAAGTTGCCGGCAAAGTTTATATGACTCGTCTACAGAGACCAGCGTTTTCATGCGCGCTTTGGAATCAGGCAGTTGCAGCATTCGTTGCAGGCGGTCGGGTTAGCGTTTGTAGGTTTGAGGCACTAGCCTCTGGCAGCGATTCACAAATCGCCTGCGCTGTTAGCTTACCAGAAAGTACGGCCCCTTCCATACTGCCTAGGTAGCGTTGCATGGTGTAACTCCCACTCAGAAAGAAGTTGGCGATAGGAGTTTTTTGGGACGGACGATACTGTTGACGACCAGGAGTCGCTTTGTAAACTGAACGCGGCGTTTTCACTACATGAGATTTCAACAGTTTGGCTGGATTTTCTTTTCCAAAGTGGTCGGGGAAAAGTTTTTCCAACTCAGTCATAGTTGCAGCCACAATTTCCTCGTCAGATTTGCTGACCCAATCTTTAGCTGGTGCTAGAACTAATTCCAGCATTGAGCGGTCTGGGTTAGCATATTCTCGACAAGTGTTGCTCATATCAGCATAAACGCTGAGGAGGGGCGATCGCGAGAAAAGTAGATGATCAATGTCTGTTAATTTGCGATCAAACCAGAGATGGAGGTTGACAACAGGTACACCTTCTAAGCCTTCTAGCTTTTGAAAGAATTCCATTTGCTGCCAAGGTTCGGGCAACATAACTTTTAAAGGATCAACTGACATCGCTGATACGTAAAAGTCTGCTGTGACAACTTCATCGGGTTCGCCGTTTAACCCGCGCAGCCAGAATTCTTTGACTGTGCCATCAGGGTTCAGCACAATTTCTTTGAGGGGGGCGTTGAGTCTAACTTCGCCACCACGCTCGGTAATGTAATCAACTATGGGTTGACACAATCTTTCTGTAGGTGAACCATCTAAAAAGGCAATTTTGGAGCCGTATCGCTCTTGCAAAAAGCGATTTAGTGCTGTTAATAAAATTGTCGAAGAAACTTCATCAGGGTTGATAAAAGTTAAAGCTTTAGAAGCAGCAATAAACACGTCACTTGCTACACGTTCGCCAACGCCTTGTCTTTTCAGCCATTCAGAAAAGCTGTATTTATCCATCTCTTCAACATACTTTTGACCGCGCACGATGGCTGGAAGCAGGCCAATAGCAAAGCGAATTTTCTGCTCCCAAGTCAACATATCATTGTTGCGCAGAATCGAGGCAATGATGTTGAAGGGAGATGGAATATCAGGAACATCAAATCGAGAAAGTGTTCCGGGTTTTTCTGGTTGATTAAAAATTAGTGTATGCTCTTTCCACTGAAGACGGTCTTCAATGCCCAACTCCTTGAGCAATTGCAGCATATTGGGGTATGCCCCAAAGAAGGCGTGTAACCCGGTTTCGTACCAGTCGCCGTCAGAGTCTTTCCATGCCGCTACTAGGCCACCCAATACGTCTCGACGTTCCAAGACAATGGGAGTGTGACCTGCGTCTACAAGATATTTCGCGCAGGAAAGTCCTGCTAGACCAGCACCAGCGATCGCTACTCGCATTTAAACCTACTGTTCTTCAATATTTCTTAATGGTTTTGTCGTTCTCATTATACGTTGCAATCCGTTACATTTAGCAGTGATTGTGCGATCGCTTGGGGAAAAAGTTCCTATTTTAGGGAATAGGGTTGTGGCAACAGGAAACAGTTCGGTAACTTCTGGTTACGTTAATTAATTTGTATAAAAAATAATTTAAAATTTAAGTAGAATCTTTTTATGACAGAATCACAGCAGCTAGAATTATTTGGCAATCACCTGATTATGGGGATTTCCGGGACGACATTAAACGATGATGATAAACAAGCTCTAAGTGAATTAAAACCAATTGGTGTCATATTTTTTGCCAAAAACTTTATAGATAGCGTTCCTTATGAGGTTTGGTTAGCCAGCTACAAACAACTAATCGACCAAATTCGAGAATATGCTGAACGCGATTCGATGTTTATGACTTTAGACCATGAAGGTGGACGCGTAGTACGCGCACCTTTACCTATTACGAGATTCCCTTATGCAACGCTTTTGCGATCGCAATCTCGTAAAGTAGCTAAAGCTACAGCAACCGAACTAAAATCACTGGGAATTAACGTCTCTTGGGCCCCTGTAGCAGATATTTACTCTAATCCGCGTAATCCTGTCATTGGGCCGCGTGCCTTTGGTAACATACCAGAAATAGCAGCCCAAGGTGCTGTGGAATATTATTTAGGGTTACAAGAATCGGGGGTTTTGGGATGTGCCAAGCATTTTCCGGGACACGGAGATACTAGCACAGATTCTCATTTAGAGTTACCAGTGCTGAATTTAACTGTACAAGATTTGCGCGATCGGGAATTGATACCTTTTAAAGCTTTAATTGCCGCGCAAATTCCCTTAATTATGACCACTCATATATTGTTTCCCAAAATTGACCCAGATGTGCCAGGAACTATCTCACAACCTATTCTGAAGCAGATTTTACGAGAAGAATTAGGGTTTGAGGGCGTGGTTGTGTCTGATGACTTGGATATGAAAGCAGTCTCAGATATGTTTACGCAAAGTGGCACTGTTGCACGCGCCTTTAATGCTGGGTGTGATTTGTTTATTGTGTCGCGCAATATCCACTCATCGTCTATTGAACGGACTTATTACATGGCGCAAGATTTTGCTGATTCTCTTACTCAGGGTAGTTTGCAGGAAGATGTAGTTACAGCCGCTAGGGAGAGAATTGAAAAACTGTTAGCACAAACACCACAATATATGGTTCATGCTTTAGATAAAGCTACATTACTACGACACGCGGAGTTAGCGATCGCTTGTACTTTTTAATAAAGCAATTACAAACTCTTTACCCTCTCTGCGCAACGACAGTCGCTACAACGGGACTTTCTCCTGATAACCCATTCCGAAAAGCGGCGTTAGAATTACTGTACAACTTGCAACAAAATTTACAATTTACGCAAAATCAAGATGAAGAAGATAGGGAGTTAGTTATGCGGTTAACACCACTTTATCAACAAGATAGAGAACAGGCGATACAGCAAGGTGAACGCTTAGTTGTGGAGAATTTGCTGAAGGTTCGCTTTGGTGAATTAGATAATCAACTACAAGCAATTATTGAACCTTTATTAGCTTTATCACCGGAAGAATTTACTCCTTTACTGTTGCAATTATCGCGGGAAGAATTAATCACTAGGTTCTGTTAGGTTATACTAGATAAGGCTTGTAAATTTACTTTTAAACGCAGAGGCTCGCGGAGGTAAACGCAAAGGTACGCAGAGTCTTTTTTTCGGTTTTTTAAGATAAAAATTGGAATCTAAAATCTAAAATTGCATGACATCATCTGTATTTGCTGCTGAAAGACTTTTATTTACTCCTACTACTCCTGATACTGATGCGATACCTTTAATTTTTGCCTTTCCTAATGAGTACAATGTGGGTATTACTAGCCTTGGTTATCAGATAGTTTGGGCAACTTTGGCAATGCGCGATGATGTGCAAGTGAGTCGCCTATTTACTGATATTCATGAACAACTTCCTAGACAGCCGGAAATTGTGGGATTTTCGATTTCGTGGGAATTGGATTATGTCAATATTTTAAATTTACTGGAATCTTTAGATATTCCGATTCGGGCAAAGTTACGCAATGATACTCATCCGCTAATTTTTGGTGGTGGCCCAGTTTTGACGGCTAATCCTGAACCTTTTGCAGATTTTTTTGATATCATTTTGTTAGGAGATGGGGAAAATCTGCTAGGTAATTTTATTGAAGCGTATCAAGAAGTAAGAAATGCTGATAGACAAATTCAGCTTCAAAGATTGGCACAAGTACCAGGGATTTATGTTCCGAGTTTGTATGAGGTGGAATATCACACACCGGATGGTGAGGTAAAGTCAATTCAGCCAATTGATGCAGATGTGCCGACAATTGTGCAGAAGCAAACTTATCGCGGCAATATTCTCTCAGCTTCAACGGTGGTAACTGAAAAAGCTGCTTGGGAAAATATTTACATGGTGGAGGTGGTCAGAAGTTGTCCGGAAATGTGCCGCTTTTGTTTGGCAAGTTATCTGACTTTGCCATTTAGAACTGCTAGTTTGGAAGGTTCATTAATTCCCGCGATTGAAAGAGGTTTACAAGTTACAAATCGCTTGGGATTATTGGGTGCTTCTGTAACACAACATCCAGAGTTTGAGGAGTTATTAAATTATATTAGTCAGCCAAAATATGATGATGTGCGGCTGAGTATTGCTTCGGTGAGAACTAATACGGTAACGGTGCAGTTGGCAGAGACTTTAGCAAAACGCGACACGCGATCGCTTACCATTGCGGTAGAGAGTGGTTCTGATCAACTGCGGCAAATTATCAACAAAAAGCTGCAAAATGAAGAAATCATCCAAGCGGCGATAAATGCCAAAGCTGGCGGACTCTCAAGTTTGAAACTCTACGGGATGGTGGGTATCCCTGGGGAAGAGGCGGAAGATTTAGACGCAACTGTGGCGATGATGCGGAGTATGAAAAAAGCTGCGCCTGGACTAAGGTTAAGCTTTGGCTGTAGTACCTTTGTCCCAAAATCCCATACACCATTTCAATGGTTTGGGGTAAACCGTCAAGCAGAGAAGCGGTTGCAGCTTCTACAAAAACAACTCAAACCGCAGGGAATCGATTTTCGCCCAGAAAGTTATAACTGGTCTATCATACAGGCTTTGTTGTCGCGGGGCGATCGCAGATTATCCCAACTTCTCGAACTTACCCGCGACTTTGGCGACTCCTTGGGTAGTTATAAACGCGCTTTCAAGCAACTTAAAGGACAAATTCCCGACTTAGATTTCTACGTCCATACTAATTGGTCAACATCTCAAGTCTTGCCTTGGAGCCACTTGCAAGGGCCGCTACCGCAGTCTACACTACTAAAGCACTTGGATGAGGCGACAAGTCATTTCCGTTCAGCCTCTAAGGAACTACAACCGTTAAATTCGTAGTCAAAATTTGAATGCAAACCACTGCTGAGTATTACTGCGCCTTTTGCGGCGAACCAAACTTAACCTTTATTGACTTGAGTGCGGGGGGACAACAATCTTATGTTGAAGACTGTCAAGTTTGTTGTAACCCCAATATTTTGTATATCAGGGTTGATGAAGACACCTTAGATATCGAAATTGATACCGAATACGACGAAGGCTAAATTTTAGGTTTTGCTGTTCATGCTGCACTTCAACCATTCATCTGTAATTAATGCGCCAATAGAAGTAGTTTGGCAATTTCACGAAAGACCAGATATCCTGCAAATGCTAACTCCACCTTGGCAGCCAGTCCAAGTAGTCCGGCGGGAGGGAGGGCTGGAAAAAGGTGCTATTACAGAGTTTCGTTTGTTTCTGGGGTTAGTACCTTTAACTTGGTTAGCGCGTCATACCCAATGCGAACCATATCACCTATTTGTTGATGAACAAATATCTGGCCCCTTTGAAACTTGGGTACATCGCCATGAATTTCAGTCGGAAGATGGCAAGACCAAGCTAACAGATGTGATTTCTTACTCCATGCCAGGGGGAGATGCGGTTGATTTGATTGGTGGCTGGCTAGTGCAAAGTCAACTAGAAGCAATGTTTCGCTATCGCCATTATGTCACGAAGCGAGAATGTGAAGGTAAAGGCGGCAACTGGTGGTGAAAATTGGGATTTGAAGCTAAATACTAGAAGGTAAAGTGAGTTTCCTGCTAATTTGTTGCAGTTTTGCCAAAATACGTCAACTGGTAGAAGCCTAATCTATCTTGCAAGAGAGGCTTAATCTTCCCACATTGTTCATGATAGTAGAAAGACATTCAAACAAACTATCACTGATTTTTAGGTAAAAAAAATGTTGGGAACATTTCTAATAACTCTAGCTACGGCACTCAGCTTACTAATTGTTGATTTAGTTGTGCCTGGTGTTAATATTGCTAACTTTCCTTCTGCTTTAATTGCTGCTGTAGCAATTGGCTTAATTAATAGTTCTGTGAAGCCAGTTTTATCAACCTTATCTTTACCTTTAAACCTTGTAACTTTCGGCGCATTTGCTTTGGTTGTTAATGGTATCTGTTTCGCGCTAGCAGCATTTTTAGTACCTGGGTTTAGCGTACATGGAATTATCGCTTTTATTTTAGGCCCAGTTGTTTTATCCTTGGCTAACACCTTTATTGGTAACTACTTTGCTGAAAGAAACTTGTCTTTAACTGGCAACACTACCAAGCCAGGTGAATTACCTCAAGGTAATCCTCAGCAATAGTAGCAGGGTCATTTTCTCGAAGGAAACCTCAGAATTAACATAATTCCTGAGACATTTCTAAACAATGTAAATTAATTAGTTTGTCAAAGTAGTAGAAAAACCATGAAATTAGTTCGTTATTTACTTGCTCTGTTAGTACCTCCTTTAGGTGTTTTTCTAACTGTTGGTATTGGCCCAACTTTAGTAATTAATATCTTGTTAACTCTTTTAGGTTGGCTTCCTGGCAGTATTCATGCAATTTGGGTACTGGCAAAAAGAGAAGAAGCATTTAATAGTGGTACTTATTAATATCGCTTCTACTCTCGAACTCTAGATACAAGCTTGCCATTAATCTCCTAGTACACTTCTCTCAATAAGGACAAAATTCAGGGTGGACTACACAAGTCCGCCCTTTTTATATAGTTAATATCACCGACTTCTTAAAAAAGTCGGTGATATCTTTTTCAGGAATTAATGGAGGCTGCTATATCTAGTTTTTATCTGCTGTGTCCTTTTCTTTAAACAAATCAGCAGTGGCGAGTAGTAACTCACGCAAAGTTTGTTTAATTTGCACTTCTTTTTTAGCTATAGCCGTACCTGCTTTACCTAGTTTATCTTCTAACTGCGATCGCTTTTGAGCAACTTGGGTAGCAACCACTTCAGCTTGTGGACGCGCTTGGTTATACCAAGTTTTTGCTTCTTCGAGATAATTTTGAATTTCTTCAGAACGTCCGCCATAACGCGCCGCTAAATTAGCACGGACAATTGCTAATTGGGCTTGCAATTGGGCGTAGCGTTTTCTTAATAAAGAAACTTCATCACTATCTTTGAGCGCGTTCACAGCCGAGTCAATGATGTTTTTGGTATCAGTAGTTGTTCCTGTATCTGTTTCTTGAATCTCTGCTAATATCACATCTACATCTTGTTGCAGCTTTTCTTCTTCACTATCGAGTTGCGCTTGCAGTCTTTGAAGTTCTGATTGAGTTTGAATGATAGTTTCGTGTCTTTTGCGGTTAACACCTTCTAAAGCACCTTCAATGGAAGCTGTTACTTCTTCTTTAATTTCTGTGCCTTTTTCTTGGAAGCTTTCAATTACAGCAGAAACCGCATCTTTTACAAGTCCACGTATTTCAACTGAACCTTCTTTGAATTCCGAAGCAACTTGAGAAACTGCTGATTTGACAATTTCTCGAATTCTTTCAGTCCGTAACTGACCAGTTTCTTTGGCTTGATTGAGGTCAGTTTGAATTTGTTCTTTGATATTTCTAACCATTTTCAACTCTGGGTATTTAACTAATTTGGATAAGTTTATTTAGTTTAGATTAGACATGGTGATACACTCATATTGTGGCGTACTCTTTAGGTATTAGGCACTTCCTTTAGATAGAAAGGTGGCATACCTAGTGGCAGTTTTATTCAGCCTAAATATTTTGTGTATCAATATGTGCATATTTATGAGAAAATTCATTTTGATTCATCGTTTATATAGAACAATGAGTAATGCTAAAAAAATAGTGATAAGACGGTCAAGCAACTTGGTGAAAAGCCTACCTTTGTTATGTTTGATTCTTCTATTGTTGACTACTACTTTTACTGCACCCGCTTTTGCTGCTGATACAGCGAACGGCGCACAAATATTTAGTGTTCATTGTGCTGGTTGTCATATTAATGGTGGTAATATCATCCGGCGTGGGAAGAATTTAAAAAAGCAAGCGCTCAAGAAATATGGTATGGATTCAATAGAGGCAATTACTAATATTGTCACCAATGGCAAAAGTAATATGTCTGCTTATAAAGACCGCCTCAATGAAAAACAAATTTTAGATGTTTCGGCTTACGTTCTTGAACAAGCTGAAAAAAATTGGCGTTAATCTATTCAAAAATAAAACATGACACTACCCGAACAAAGCCGTCTACAATTTACTGCTGATTTAAACATTTGCCGGATATTAAATGGGATGTGGCAAGTGTCTGGTGCACATGGCAGAATTAATCCCAAAGCTGCAATACAAGCCATGTTTCAATATGTGGATGCAGGTTTTACTACCTGGGATTTAGCTGACCATTATGGCCCGGCGGAAGATTTTATTGGGGAATTTCGCCGTCAGTTAATTGCTACTAGAGGTCAAGAAGCTGTAGCAAATATCCAAGCTTTTACAAAATGGGTTCCTCGTCCTGGCAAAATGACGAAAAAATTAGTTGAGGACAACATTAATATCTCTTTGAGGAGAATGGATGTTGAAGCTTTAGATTTAATGCAATTTCACTGGTGGGACTATCAAGATAAAAATTATTTAGATGCTCTCAAATATATGGCAGAATTGCAATCTGAGGGTAAAATCAAACATTTAGCTTTGACTAATTTTGATACAGAACATCTGCAAATTATCACAGAAGCAGGTATTAAAATTGTTTCTAACCAAGTACAATTTTCTTTAGTTGACCGTCGTCCAGAAGTGGCGATGGTGAAATTTTGTCAGCAGCATAATATTAAACTATTTACTTACGGCACAGTTTGTGGCGGTTTCCTTTCAGAAAAATATTTAGGACAGCCAGAACCGGGAAGCTTTAATTTAGGTACAGTCAGCCTACGCAAATATAAAAATATGATTGATGGTTGGGGTGGCTGGCGTTTATTTCAGGAATTGCTGGCTACACTGCAAGAAATTGCTGATAAATATCAGGTAAGTATAGCGAATGTGGCTGTACGTTATATTTTAGATAAACCAGCTGTCGGTGGTGTGATTGTTGGTGCGAGACTGGGTATATCTGAACATATCGAAAATAACGCCAAAGTCTTTAGTTTTATTTTAGACCAAGAGGATTGCGATCGCATCGAGCAAATCTCGCAAAAATCACGAGATTTATATCAGCTAATAGGTGACTGTGGCGACGAATATCGCCGATAATTCTTCCTTTCAGACTTCAGACTTCATACTTCATACTTCATACTTCTGTTTATGCTTGGCTAAAAGTTGGAGATATTTCTCATTCGTCTTCGCCTGTAACCATTTAGCTTTAAAAATAGCTGCTGATTCTGCTTTTACTTGGTCTACATCATAGGGCAATATTTCTTTTTTTGAACTTCCTTCTGCGGAAGTTTTTTTGTATTTTCTGCCGCTTTTGTGGTTAGCATAACGACGGGAACGAGTATAACCCATTTGAATAAACTTCCGCGCCATATCTGCCCCCACAAAATCTTCTTGTTCGAGATAATCTAGAAAAAGTGCGTAGATTTTTTCACTCGACTCTTTGGCAATTTCAGGTGTTTTAAACCGCCAATATGGTAGAATCTCTGACTTATATGGTTCTACCAATAGTACACCTTGCTCACCCTTACCAACACGATATAATTCAGGATGTTGGCGAAAATCGATTTTTTGGAAGTCTAAAGAATAATCAAAAGCCATAATAATTAAAGATAAACTCTTGCTTAGAGTTCACCTTCTACCTTAGTAAGGAATTTATTCTGCCCTCTTATCTAGCTGCTGTATGAAAAATATCCTTGCTCCTGGACACTTGCGAAAAGTGCATCATATTGCCCTCAATGTCAAAGATATGCAAGCTTCGCGCCACTTTTATGGTAGTGTTTTAGGCTTGCACGAACTAACAGGTAAGCAAGTCCCCGAAACTTTGGTGGAACTTGTCGCTGAGGGAAAAGTTGCCAACTTTGTTACGCCAGATGGTGTCATTTTAGATTTATTTTGGACACCAGACCTTAACCCACCCCATCCAGACCCAGAACAAAGTTTTACTAGAGCTTATCATTTAGCCTTTGATATAGATCCGCGATTATTTGAGCAAGCTTTAGCCGTTTTGCAGGAAAATAATATAGCGATCGCTCATGGCCCAGTTACTCGTCCTACAGGTAGAGGTGTCTATTTTTATGACCCTGATGGTTTTATGATAGAAATTCGGTGCAATCCTCAGCCTTGAAAGTGCTAAGTGCTGAGTTAGTAAATAAAATTTGTTCTCCTTTTATTTAGCAATGCAGATATATCAAGTTATCGAACAAGCCATCACAAAACCACCAATTCCCCACGAACCATACAAACAATCTTTAAAAGCCTGGGCGATGTATTGTCTACGTGATAGAGGTTTCAAAGTTGTTTATGCGCAAAATGCTGACTTTGCAGTAGAACTTAAAAGTGGCGATAAGCTGTATTTTAAAGTTACAAATAATTCTGAAGATGTAAACAGTTTATGTAATTGGATAGTTTGGGATAGTGGAACCAAAAATGTCAGTTTAATTCCGCAAACATAACCGTATTTAAAACTGTAGAGCAAGGCGTTGCTGATTAATGGGATGATTTATGTTTCGCGCATTCGCCGCCAGGCGTTCCGCTTGCGGTAGGCGCAAAAGCGCAAAAAAGCGGTAGTTTACTTTGTTAAAAAAGCTTAATTTATCCCGCGTTTATGCAAAGCCTAGAGCAAAAGCTGTTGGGTTTGATTGAGCGAGAGTACGGTGTTAAAGATTGACTCGAACTATAAAAAACTCGACAATCAAGGATACTCATCTTATGATTGAGTTATTAACTTGATGTTTGACAAACTGAAGCGGGGTCAAAAACCCTAGGAGGTTTGCCAAAATCGCCAGAACCTTGACAACATAATAAGTACAGCTTGTCTCTATTTCGAGAAGATGAGAATTAGTCGCAATAATCGCGGCTGAAATCGACCTATTTTTGAGGTTCGTCAAATCGCTTCTCAGGAAGCTTGCCCTGATTAAGTTTCAGCACCGGGCTGTTTCCATAACCTTTTACCCCGCAAGGGGACTGAAACGTTGAGTTGATTTAACCCTACTATCAATAGGAATATCAGGTTTCCATAACCTTTTACCCCGCAAGGGGACTGAAACATGAAGGTCTTAAAGTCATCATGGGACTTAACATCACGGAAGTTTCCATAACCTTTTACCCCGCAAGGGGACTGAAACCCTCAATGTCAAATACGCTATTGAGGATTTTATAAGTTTCCATAACCTTTTACCCCGCAAGGGGACTGAAACCCTTCCGCGGGCAAGTCTCCAGAAGTGACAACACTCGCAAGTTTCCATAACCTTTTACCCCGCAAGGGGACTGAAACGTCAATTGGATAGACTCACTAGGCAAAGAGTTAGGTTTCCATAACCTTTTACCCCGCAAGGGGACTGAAACAAGTAGAAATCCAGGTAACACGGCTCAGATGACGTTGTTTCCATAACCTTTTACCCCGCAAGGGGACTGAAACTACCCCAAGATATTCTTGATGGTATGCGTTTAGGGTGTTTCCATAACCTTTTACCCCGCAAGGGGACTGAAACGGATTTTTAGTAGCTTCAAATACTCTGAATAAACTCAAGTTTCCACAACCTTTTACCCCGCAAGGGGACTGAAACCACATTTTATTAGAACTAAGGGAAACTCAGGATTAAGTTTCCACAACCTTTTACCCCGCAAGGGGACTGAAACAACGGCAGCAATTTTATGAATGGGCAAGCTCACAAAATGTTTCCACAACCTTTTACCCCGCAAGGGGACTGAAACATAGAGAGAATGTATTCCTCGCACATATAATCTTGAAGTTTCCACAACCTTTTACCCCGCAAGGGGACTGAAACAATTTGATGAATACCCAATTTAAATGCTGAACGGCTTTTTTATCAACAACTAAAAGCGAGTTTCATAGTTCAACAATAATAGACTGTCATTATTTAAATCAGTCGAACCACGCAAGAGAATTTCGTCATTGAGGCGATAAAGCAAATTGTAGTTGAACGAATCATTAGTAGAAAAAGCCCGTGATAGAGAGACAGATAAGTTACGGTTGACGTTAAATACACCCTCTGCTGACAAATTGAGAACTGAAGAATTTCTGGAAGCGTCACTAGTTGCAGGTGTAGGATATATGCGAAATTCATTAAAGCCAATAGCTTGACCGATCGCCGTAATAGTGCCTTGCAAACCACCTAAAATAGTAGAACTGGCGAAATTCGTGAGTCCTTGGGTTGCATCTCCTGTTTGCGCGAAATTATTCAAAATTGAACCACCCAATAAAGCGACAATTTCGCCTCGACTACGCGCAGGTTCACTTGTTAGTTCTAAATTATTTCCTAATTCACTCGCCCTACCTGTCGCCGTGGCACGGACGCGAACGGTGCGTAAAGTGCCAAAGTTGTAAGCAGAAACATCGCTAATTTCCGCAGATGTAGGGGATTCTAAAATGCGATCGCTTGTGGCTGAAGTTTCCGGTACAATCGCCAACAGTCGGACATTGAGAGTAGGGTCAAGCCCTTGGCTGGGGGTAAAGGTCGCTGTTTGTTCGTAGCCGCGCTCTAAGGTAAACTCAGTTGTAAATAAACTGACTCGTCCGCCTGTTAAACGAATGGTTCCTTGGGGAAGGGGCTTGGCTAATGTACCATTAATTGTTAAGCCACCTCTGGCTTGAAAGTTAAGTAGAGGTTGACTAAAGGCTGCACCTCCCGGTAAAAAATTCAGTAGGGACTGAGTGCCGACACTCACATCGTTGCCTAAAACTAGGCGTAAATCGGCAAACTCTACAGGTAAGTTAGGTCTAGTTACAGCGTTATTTGTAGCGTTAGTGTTAGCGGCTGTTGTGGTTGTTGTAGCGTTATTCGCTTCTGCTAAAGTGATAGTTCTAACGTCATTTTCTGTGGTTGCTGGTTTTGGTGTGGTTGTTGTATTACCAATGGTGACTTGTCCATCACGGAGGGTAATTTCTCCAGCAATTACAGGTCTAAGTGCTGACCCTCGAATTACAGCATCTCCACTTACACCACCTGCATACAACCCTGGAACTTGAAAATCTAGTTGCTTTTCTATAGAAACTGTCAAAGGATTTGAGACAGTTTGTCCAGCTGCAAAAATCGGCAGAATTCCCGAAGCCGCAATTAACCCTTGATTATAATTGCCTTGAATGCTTTCGACATTTAATGTGCTGCCATTAAATTGTACTGTCCCGGTGACATCTGTTAGGGGAGCCTCTAAAGCTTGAGCGCGGAAAGTCGCATTATTCACAATGGCATTGCCATTAATAATAGGCTGGCTAAGAGTACCCGCAACGTTAACATTAACTTGCCCTTGTCCGTCTACCCAACTAACTTGATTATTGGTTAGCAGATTTAATAACCTTAAGCCTTCGTTACTAACACTAGCGTTAATGTTAATTTGATTACTTGGTTGCACTGCGACAAACGGCAACGGCGCAGGGACACTACCTGTAATTGCCACTGGTTGGGTTCCCGTTAGCAGCAATGTGCTGTTAAAATTCACCCGGGCATTGTTGTAGTCAAAATTGACTTGTCCGGTTTGCACAGGTTGTTGGTTAACTGTGGCATTTGCTAAGGAGACTTGCCCATTGGCACTAGGATTATTTAAACTGCCTTGCAAATTCGCTACCGCATTTACTTGTCCGGTGACATCTACAGGATACTTATCAATGAAGGGCTGAAAGAGTGATAGAGGTAGACTGGCAACATTCAACTGTCCATTTAGCTCTTCAGTGCTTAACTGTCCGGAAAAAGCAATTAAGCCTTGATTTATGCCTAGACTTAAAGGCGAAAGTGTCACCACACCATCGGCAAAGTTACCTCTAGCAACAACTTGATTAATTGAATATTCGCCCCATTGCCAATTATCACCTTGAAGATTAAAGCCAGCATTTAACCCGGTTTTTAACGAACCACTGGCGGTAAGTACACCACTCAAAGCCCCAGTTAATTCGGACAGGGAAGGTAATTGGGCTGTTTGTTTTTGTTCTTGTTGCTGTTGTTGTGTGTTTGCGGTGGTAATTTTAGAGAAATACTCTAATTGTGTGAGTAAATCAGCATTGGGTAAGTTCCGAGATGTGGTATCAAGTGCCTCCGCACCCGCTAATGTTGGCGGTTCCAAGCCAGTACTCAAGTCGCTAAAGTTAAAGATATTAAAGGCTTGTAAGAGGCTTTCAACTCTAGTTTGATTTAAGTTAGCTTGAACTTGAAATTTAGGGTCGTTCCCAGTTTGCAAACTGCCACTGACGGCGATGTTGCTGCCGCCTAAGCGCAATAAACCATTAGTTAAGCTGGCAGTACCATCGGCATAGTTGATACTACCGCGAAATTCCTCAGCTGAGACTCTGGCAATCCGGGGTGCGGCGATCGCTACATCCCCATCTACGGCATAATTATTTAAATTGACAACTAAATTGCCTGATAGTTGCCCTGCCAAAGGTTTCAATCTATTGTTAGGGACAAAACTACTTACTAGCGCGATGGGGAACTGTTGAGCATTAATAATTAAATTGTCGCCTACAGTTCTCCCTGTAGTGACAGCCTCATCACGCTTAACCAAAAACGAAGTTGGACGATAATTGGCATTAAGGTTAAGTGCTATCCTATCTTGTCTGCCAGATAGTTGCAGACTTGCACCCTGTCCGCCTTGAAAGTTGACATTGCCAGTTAACAGAGGGTCAAATGCTAAGTTACTGACCCTGAAATTCCGTAGGCGAATATTACCGTTGGCTTGGGGTGTATCTAATGTGCCTGTAACTCGCCCATTAAAATCTAGTAAACCTGCTACTTGGGTGTCTCCAGGTATTTGAAAACCAGTGTTTTGCAAATTGAAATTCTGGGCGATGACATTTAAATTAAAACCAGCAATTTGCGGTGTCCCACTTTCTGGTAAATTGAGGGCGATCGCACCATTAGCACTAATTCCCGGTGTAGTCGCACGCTGGACTATAATTTGCTTGCCATTCCATTGAAATTGGGCGGTGAGTGGCTGCGCTAACTGTGCTACCCCTTGCGATGCGCGAATTTGTCCAGCAGCACGAATATCAGCAAGTTGGAAAGATGCCGTAGTACCAGCCACCTGCACATTACTACTAAGTCGGCCTCGCAGTTGGGGCGAAAAACGATTGAGTGCAATTCCCTCAGCGTTGGCGACTGCTTGCCAGCGACCATTATTCAGACTAATATCTCTAACGTTGACTCTCCCACCTGCAACACTCAAATTTGCTTGTCCTGTAGCTTGAATAGTCGCAGGTTGAAAAGAAGTTGTGCTGCCTGACAAATTCACCGACGCACTATTTAAAACTCCTTGGAACTGGGGCGGAATTTGCTGAAAACGGCTTAACTGAACTTGCCCAGTATTAACAAAAGCCTGCCAGCGTTGTTGTACAACTCGACCTGTGGCTCTGATTGTACTGCCTGCCACATTGAAGACAGCACTAGGTAAGAGAATATTCTGCCCTTGTTGCGTAATTACAGCTTCTCCTGTCGTCGGATAAGTTGCATTCGGAGCTTGGACTTGGGCAACTGTCCGCCAATTGCCAACAGAGCCAGTCACCCTAGCATTAGCAGAGATATTGCCCAGTTTGATTGTAGATGAATCAGTGTTGGTCTTAGCTAAAACATCTCCCGGTAAATTTTGGGCTTGTAAATTCAATAACACATTGCCTTGGGGCGCAAGTTGCACCTGACCACTCCCCACAATTTGCCCTCCGGCTGGCGGACGCACCTGTACACTGGCAATATTTAATGCTAGGGCTTTACCAAGGGAACCCGTAATATCTGCTTTAGCTGCGATATTGCCTATATTAATAGGTGGTGTAACGCCATAGGTGCGTGCCAGTATATCTCCTGAGACACCCTCCGTTACAACATTAAATTTTACTTGACCGCCCAGGGTAGCTTGACCGCTACCGATGATTTGACCTCCGGCGACGGGGACTAATCTTAAATTGGAGACAGTAACTTGAGTGCCAGTTTTTGCTACATTCAAGCGGAAGTCAGTATTGACAGCTTGAAACTGCACGCGGTCAACTTGAATAGGTGTGGTATTGCTGGCTGTGCCACTAAGGACTGGCTGCTGTAGGGAACCTTGAACTTTAATGTTGGCTTGGACTGCACCACTAGCAAAGACAGGTGATTTGACGCGGAAGGTATCTAAGAGATTTTTTGCAGTGGCTGATTTTACTTGTGCAGAGAGGTCAAACCCAGTTTGAGTATTAACTGTCCCATTGGCGATTAAGGGAACTTGACCAAAGTTAGTGGTGAGATTATTTAGCGCGATCGCCTGGCCTTGAAATGTTAATCTGCCATTAGAGTTAGAAAATTTTTGCGGCACATTTTGAATTTGCGCCGTCACTTGATTGGCAACAGCCGTTCCTGTAATAGCGATATCTGATGCTTGGGGTGGAATTTGTACTGCTAAATCTGCATCAACGCGCCCTGCTTGTAAGACAATGGGTAATTGAATTAATCGACTCACATCAGATGCAACTAAAGATTGGGCTTGCAGTTTAAGATTAGTTGTTTGAGCTTTGGTTTGCGTTTCACCAGATATTGTGACTGCGCCGCCTCTGGTGAGTTGTCCATTGATGTTGTAACTAATCCTTTGATTATCTGATGACAACCGAGCTACACCTTTTAAGTTATCTATGATGACAGAACCTTGCGGTTTCGTCGGTGCAGGTGCAGGTAATAACTCTACATTGGCATCAACAATTCCCAGTGATTGCAACTGAGTTTTAACAAAACCTTGACCCTCTTGCGCCTTCACTTGGGCATTTATCCAACGACCTTCTTTATCTTGCTGGATGTAAACATTCGGCTGAACTATGATGACATTTAATGGTAGAGTCCGGCTGGTAATCAGGGGTAATAGGGAAAAATTTACTTCAACAGCTTTGGCTTTTAGTGTGTCTGGGTCTGTTGCTGTTGGCGGTATTGATAAAGAGCTAAATCTCAAACTAGAAACTGAAAAAGCGTCAACTCTGCCTAATTGGATAGGTCGCCCCAACAACTGCTCAAGATTAGTTTCAACTAACGGTGCTAATTCAGTATATACATATCTTCTTGCCCACCAAACACCCGTGGCAATTCCCGCAAGCAAAATAACTGCGATCGCAACCAGGGTACGTCTTAACAGCAGAAGATGTAATAAACTATGGTTAGTTGGCTCTTGGTCGTTTCCTGAGTTGGGAGAGCGCGTCATTAGTCGTTACCAATACCACTATTGAGTAACAATAATTCATTACTCGACTACAACATAGTGGTTTTGCCTAATTTGTAAAAACTTTTCTTAGATAGATTAATATTTCATCCTGATAACAGTTGACAAAAAATAGGGGCTAACCTCTAGTCAACCACCAATGTATACCCACCATGACAAACGCCAAAGGCAGCATCAACATGGGGATGATTTCTAAACCTGCCCAACTAGCAATCCAACCTGCCCCAGTGGGAATGGCTGCTGCACCCACACTGGCGGCACTAGTAGCAAAACTCACACCTGCAGGGACTAGAGTTTCTGGGAGTCTTTGCGGAATTAACCATATTGTGGCAGGAAAGATTGCTGCTAAAGCAAAGCCAATCAACGGTAAGCTAATCAATTGATTTGGCAGTTGCCACCAAGCTAGCAATCCAATTATTAAAAGAGTTAGGGACATACTGATTGTACGAACTGCACCCAGCCGTTGCAGAAAATAGCCTAAGATGAAACGCCCCACGGTTAAACCCAGCCAGTAAGCACTAATGCTATAACCTGCAATGAGTGTGGGAGTATCACGCGCAACAGATTGCACCGTATATGCCCAGTTACCAATCGAAGCTTCCGTGCCAACATAAACTAACAAAAGTAGTCCCGTGAGCAATACTACCGGAGTTTGCAGCGATCGCCCCAAATTTTTCAATTCAGTTGTATGCGATGCCTCTACCCTGACTGTCATTGGTGTGTAGTTATAAATAATTACGCCCAACACACTGACAATTAATAGGCTAACAATCCCAGCTAATACCCAGTAAATTTGTCGCCAATTCAAACCAACGGCTAACAAAGTAGTTGCTATCCCTGGGCCTGTAAGTGCGCCAATGCCATAAAATCCATGTAGCAAACCAATCAAATTGGCACTACGTGAATCTTGCACAATGTAAGTATTAATACCTGCGTCAATTAGCCCAATACCCAAGCCCAGCACCGTACCAGCAGCAACCATCAACAACCAATCAGGGGAAGTGGCATAGATTAACAGTGCCATTGTCAACGCAACCGCAGCAATTAACAGCATTCGGGCTAACCCCAACCGACTACTCACGATACTGCTAGTTAATGCTGCCAAAATATAGCCGCTAATTTGACTGATAAAGAGTAAGGTAACGGTAGCTGGAGTTAAGTTATAAGTAGACAGGATAGAAGGCAGCATAACCCCTAATCCTGCTTCAGCGATACCAATAGCAATAAAAGCATAAAAAGCGATCGCTACGCCAATCCACTGCGGCGGTAGCGTGCGTTGATACTCTCCCATCAGCTGAAATGCTCCTGGATATAAGGGTTTTACTACTGAGATTTACTCAGTTAATCGTCCTCAAAAATCACTTTACACTCATCCGTCTAAAGTGATGTACAGATCCAGGCTCAATCATTTATAAAAAAGTGCTGTTAGCGGTAGCGGGGCGTTTAGCCCGTGCTGAGTCAGAAATAATTACTTCTTGTTCTTCCTCTACCCCCTGCCTCCTACTTCCGGCTAACCTTAGGTAACAACTTAGAATCCCAAATATATAGTCCTTTTTCGTCAGGAACTTTTGAGAATCTGCCTGTACGATAACCCCGTGACAGTTCATTTAGTACCTTAGACCTGACTTCTTGAACTTCTTCATCACTGAGTTTGCCGTACAGCTTATTAATTACTTCTGTGACATCAAAAACTTTTTTGGGATTTTTCTGTAGCAATAAAGTAATCGCATCAATCAAAAACTTCCCTTCATACTCGCCTTGCATGGGAATGCTATTAGTCTTCGCTTCAGGGTCAGGCTTTTTGTTATTGATTTTACTTGGCTTAGAAGCACTGTCTTTACGGGGAGAGTTCAGCAATTTTAAGTCTAGGGTGTAACAGCCAGGCTTACCAGGAATTAAAGCCCATTTACCGCTTTCTTTGCCGTAAGTCAGTGTTGATTGCACTCTACCTTTTGCCACTTTAAAAACATCCGGCTTTAAATCACCATAGAGCGATCGCACAATAAAATCTATATGACAGACACTGCCAAGATGATTTTGTAACAGTTTTTCTACCGCCTCGATCCGCCTGAGAGATTGATACTCACTCAGCATTGGAATATCCGACCACAATAATGATTTAGTTCCTGTTTGTGCAGCTTGTTCTGGCTCTGATGGTGTCGCAGCTGAATCTTCTAATTCACTTGCTTCTTCTATATCTTCTTCGCTGGCAGCAGTTTCTTCACTGGTAGCTAGCGGTTCATTCGCCTCAGAATCATCAGATTCAGTCTCAGCAATATCCTCGCTATCATCTGACGAGAGATTTTCTAAGGTGGGAACTGCTGACTCACTTTGGTCTAATTGTGGGGAAGATAAATTTTCTTCTGTTTGTGGGACTTCAGTCGCCTCAGATTCGATTAATTCTGGCTTACTTACCAAGATATGATTGCGATCGCTTGCATCTAAGCTTTGGCGAATCAGAGAAGTCAATATTTCTTCACTTACTTTTTGGTTTGACCCATTTTTTTCCACATCTAAGGTTACAGACCAGTTAGATAGTAACGCTTCTACATGGTTGAGATTGTCTAAAGCTTCCCTATATAACTTTTCATACTTTTCCACAAGTGGAGCGTAATAGTCTCGGACTTCTAATAGTGTAGAGAGAAATTTTTTTGGAGGAGGCTGTAACTGCATTTAACTATTCATCAAACTTTAGATCCCCCCATTATAGAAAAAAAATACCTGATTCAGGTACAAAATTTGCTATTTCAGTAGTGATTCGCAAAACTTTCAACTGTTGACGCACCAAAAAAATGTTAAGAAAAATAAACTGCTTTCACATCATTTTTCATCTTTTAGTGGCAATTTTAGGCGTGTAATTAACAAATTCAAAATCCTTACACCCAATCTCCACAGATAATCTTTGTGCGTAAGTAAGTCCTGTATTTGTATTCAACCATAATCATCAGTCCAAAGGGTGTAAAAATAATTAATAATTACGGTGTGTAGATCAACAGACATGAACAAAATTAAGCTGATTTGCTTGGCTTTTTCAACCCTCAGTTTATTGACAATAGGGCTGAAATCGCTCAATTTTACCGCAACAGAAGTTAAAGCTGTTAATCCACCAGTCAAATCTAATACATTACCTTCATCTCGGTTACAACCAGAAGTTATCAAGAACTTCCTGGACAGTGAAAATATTAATTCTGCTGTTATCTATATTGAACAAGGTTGGAAGCAGCAGTATGAAGAATATATGCAGGGAAGACTGCGTTCTAATCAAGTGTTTGAAGTTAAAAAAATCAGTCAAACTCTCAATCAAATTAGCGCGAGAGTTGGAAAAAAAAGTGCCTTAATATATGCAGTGCCAAGTGATAACCAGCTAGACTTGATATTAATACCACCGGATAAACAACCAATTCATAAGCGTATTTACCGTGGCAAAAAAGCAGTTTTGAGTAGCCTAGTGACTAAATTTCGTGCTGATATTGTTAAGCAAACCTCTTCTGGTGGTGAATACCACAGTTCTGGTAAAAAAATTTATGACTTGCTAATTGCACCTTTAGAACCAGAATTGCGATCGCAAGGTATTAATAATCTGATATTTTGCTTAGGTAGCGGGTTAAGAAGTGTACCTTTAGCAGCAATCTATGATGGGGAAAAATTTTTAGTTGAAAAATATAGTATAGCGATAATTCCGGCTTTTAATCTTTTAGATTTTCAATTTGTAGATATTACAAAAACCCAAGTTTTAGCGATGGGAGCATCGGAATTTAAAAATCTAGAACCCTTACCTGCGGTTCCCTTAGAATTATCTAATATTATTAGCAATAAATGGGTAGGCAAATCACTATTAAATAAAGATTTTACTCTCAAAAATCTCAAAAAAGAACGCGCTAACAATTCTTTTGGAATTGTACATTTAGCTACCCATGCAGAATTATCTCCTGGTTCAGTTCAGCAATCTTACATTCAATTCTGGGATACCCAAATTCGCTTAGATGAATTAAAAACATTAGAACTAGATAAGCCACCTGTGCAGTTATTAGTGTTGAGTGCTTGTCGAACTGCGCTAGGTGATGTGAAAGCCGAATTGGGTTTTGCCGGGTTGGCTGTACAGTCAGGCGCAAAAGCAGCATTAGCCAGCCTTTGGGCAGTGAATGATAGCGGGACTTTGGCATTGATGATTCAATTTTATGAAAAACTCAAAGCTTATCCACTCAAGTCGGAAGCCTTAAGACAAGCTCAAATTGCCATGATTAAACAGCAGGTAAGTTTAAAAGATAATCCTATAGTTCGGAGGAGTACTGCATTAGATCCCAAAATTGTCGAGGAGCTTGATGAGGATGAATTATCTCATCCTTATTATTGGGCTGGATTTACCTTAATTGGGAATCCTTGGTAATGCAGTGTTTGATTGCTGTCAGCAAGTCGCTGGCAAAAAATAGCACTATATAGAGAAATATTATAGCCTTTCTCCTCATTTTTCGCTCAAAATAATCATACTGCGTCTTTACAATAATTTTTAGAAATTGCGATCGCTTGTTAGCGGTAGCGGGGCGTTGAGCAGCGTGCTGAGTAGATTTTCACAAATATCTTTTTTCTCTATGCCCCTGTTTCCTCGACAAGACAGGTGATGCAGCCCATACATAGAGTGTTTAGCCTCAAGCAGTACCAGTAGGCTAGACGTTTTGCAATGTTTCTGTGTAAAATACGGTAAGTCAGTCGGCTTATAGGAATTTATTCTAAATATCAAGAGGGTTAACTGCTGACGACCAAGAGCTTTATTCGGCCTTTGGCGTTACTTGATCTTGCGTTGCTGTTTTTGCCAGGCTGAGTTGATTTTACTAGAAAACCGCATCTTGGGAAGGAGTATGGATTACTTATTGCTGCCATTTTTAAGCTTCTTGGTGGGCATCATCGTTGGTTTAACAGGAATTGGTGGAGCTTCTCTCATCACCCCTATGTTGATATTTATTTTTCAGGTTCCACCATCAATTGCTGTGAGTTCTGATGTTGTAGCAGCTACTTTAATGAAGGTAGTTGGGAGTGTGAAACATTGGCAACAAAAAACGTTAGACACCGAAGTTGTTAAGTGGCTGGCATTTGGTAGTGTTCCTGGTTCGCTGTTTGGGGTGGGAATACTGCACTATCTCAAAAGTACTGGCGAACATAACCTAGATAGTATTTTGTTACGCCTGTTGGGAGTGACAATTTTATTAATTACTGTACTGGCACTTGTACAGCTGTTACTATTAACTTTCTTTCCCAAGTTTAGTTTGCCAGAACTGCCAAAACTAGATTTGACAAATCATTTCGACCGTTTTCTGACTATGCTGCTGGGAGCAGTTTTAGGCTGTTTGGTTGGTTTGACTAGTGTCTCTTCTGGCTCTATGTTTGCTTTGGTACTAATAGCTTTTTTCCGCCTCGATGCACGCAAGTTAGTAGGTACAGATATTTCTCAAGCAGCAATTTTGTTATTGTTTACTTCCCTCGGACACCTCAGCTTAGGTACAGTGAATTGGCATTTGGTATTACCGATATGGCTAGGTTCTGTCCCTGGAGTATTATTAGGCGCGAAAATCTGCCAAATTGCACCGCAACGTCCACTGCGGTTTATTATCTATGCGATTTTAATGATGGTGAGTTGGAAGTTAGTTTATCAAGCTTAATGGATGAAAGCGATACTAGTACTACACCACGTTAAATTCTACAAGTAAGAGAACGAACCGCATAGACGCGATAGCGGTGAAGCAGTGCGTTGGGCAGGTTCCCCGACTCCCTCACTGCTGAACCCGTTAGCGAAGCGGTAGCGAGTCTTCGAGCGTCAGGGCTTCCCGCAGGGTAGAACACATAGACCGCGAAGTAAGTTATCAAAATCAACTAGGTCAAGTGTAGTGACTCGCATTTTGACTGTAAGAAGGAAAAGTATATTAAATGGGTTGTTAAAAATGAAATGGCTGATTAACTATTGACTATTTCACCAAGGTAGTAAGTTAAAAGTACCCCGTTCATACATAATGAATAAACCTAAGCCAATTAAGACAAAAGGTACAATAACTTTACCGTAGCGGCTGAAAAGAGAACCTATACCTGCGTGTTGACTTAAGAGGTAAGCAATAGTACACCAAATGCCTACCATGAATAAAAACACACTGAGAATTATTCCCAAGCTGGTAAGATTTTGACCAGCAAATAAGGGAATATAAATACTGATATTATCCCCGCCATTAGCAATTGTGACTGCTGCAACTTTATAAGTTTGGGGATGTAAAATACTTAAAATTACAGACAATAAAGAATTAACTGGTGAGGACTGTTTAAATTCAGTTGTTACTTCCTGAACTTCTATAGTTTCTTGTTCTCGGTTGAGCAATTGCATGATACCAATTGCTATTGGTAATAACCCGAGTAAGCCGATCCATTCTCGCTGTATAATCAGTCCACCAAAAAATCCTGGTAAGCTAGCGATGATAATAGCGACAAAACCAAGATATTGACCAAATACAATATGCCTACGGCGAAATTTATCATCTATCTGGGAGAAGAGAAGTAGCAAAATCATGATGTCATCAATGTTTGTCGCACTGAAGGCGATAATTCCCTCAATCAAGGATGTACCGAAGTTAGTCATACTGAATTTTTAGCCAAAAGCAAATGAATGAGTTAATTACGGCAATTAGTACAGGTGTAGTTGCATTTATCGCCACTAATATTGATGATATTGTGATTTTGCTATTGTTTTTTTCGCAAATCAATGAACAGTTTCGACCAAAACATATATTTTTGGGACAGTATTTAGGTTTTATTGTACTATTAGCTTTAAGTTTATCTGGGTTGTTTGGTGGTTTGATTGTAGAGTCAAACTGGATTGGATTATTGGGGTTAGTTCCCGTGGCGATAGGTATTAGTAGTTTAGTTAATCCTCAAGATGACTCTCAAGAAGATGTATTGGGAGAACATACAATATCTACACAAGAAATATCGACTAGTTTAATTTCACCGCAAATTTATGGTGTGGCAGCAGTAACAATTGCTAATGGTGGAGACAATATTAGTGTATATATCCCGTTATTTGCTAGTAGTAATTTAAGGAGTTTTTTGCTAATTATTAGCGTATTTTTCTTACTATTAGGCGTTTTATGCTATGTAACATATAAGTTAACCCATCAGCAAGCGATCGCAGATGTCTTAACGCGCTACATTAATCATCTCATCCCTTTTATACTGATGGGTTTAGGTACTTTTATTGTGTTAAAAACAGGAGCTTTAAGTCTGATAAAATTGCTGGCAAGTTGTTGCTGTTTAATAGTACTAGTGAAAAAACCCTGATCTTAATAATATTTATTTACGCCGACTACTTAAACTTTATTTAACCATTCATTCTCATCTGGTTGTTTAAATAGTGGAGTGCTAAGATAACGTTCGCCAAAGCTCGGCTGTACCATAACTATTAAGCGACCAGCATTTTCTGGCCTTTTAGCAACTTCAATCGCTGCATATAAAGCCGCGCCAGAAGAAATCCCAGAAAGTAATCCTTCTTCTTTGGCTAAACGTCGGCTGTAAGTCATCGCCTGTTCATCAGTGACTTGAATTACTTCATCTACGAGTTCTAATCGGAAAATTGCGGGGATAAATCCAGGGCCGATTCCTTGAATTTTGTGCGGCCCTGGCTTACCACCGATTAATACAGGACTGTTGCTTGGTTCAACTGCGATCGCTTGAAATGTCGGCTTACGTTGTTTTAAAACCTCTGTGACTCCGGTAATTGTCCCACCTGTACCAACTCCCGCCACGAGGATATCTACTTTTCCGTCAGTATCCGCCCAAATCTCTTCGGCTGTTGTTTGGGCATGAATTTTGGGGTTAGCTGGGTTGTGAAACTGCTGCAACATATAAGCATTCGGAGTTTTTGCCACAATTTCTTCTGCCAGTGCGATCGCGCCTCGCATTCCTTCGACACCAGGCGTTAACTCTAATTGTGCGCCATAGGCTTTGAGCATTGCCCTCCGTTCTTGGCTCATAGTGTCGGGCATCGTTAGAATAAGATGGTAGCCCTTAGCCGCCGCCACCATTGCCAGCGCAATTCCTGTATTACCAGAGGTAGGCTCAACTAATGTCGTTTTTCCAGGGTGAATTAAGCCTGCTTCCTCTGCGACAGTCACCATACTAGTACCAATTCGGTCTTTCACAGAAGAAGCCGGATTCATACTTTCTAGCTTCACCACAATCTCTGCAACCGCACCTGAAGCCTGGGGAATCTTATTTAATCGCACTAAAGGTGTTCGTCCAATTAACTCCGTGATATCTTTCGCTATTCGCATCAGGGAACTCCTGTGTATTAATGTTGTTGTTTTCAAAGAAGTAACAATTTCAGCCCAATTACCTGATGGCTAAAGTAATCTCACACTTCACACTTCATCCTTCACACTTCATCCTTCACACTTCATACTTCATCCTTCACACTTCACACTTCATACTTCATCCTTCACACTTCTTAGATGTAATACATTGGACTCTGCTGTAAACGAGCTTCTCTTTCTTGGCATAAATCTTGAAGAGTATAGCGTCCTAATACCTCCATCGCGGCGACGTTAGCTTGATCCCAAATTTCATATACTAAGCGTCTTTCTAATGTCGGAGCTTCGGAGTTTTCTTTCTCTTTGCGTTCACCTTCAACTAAAGTGACAATCTCCAACACCGTAATCTGCCAAGGCTCACGGACTAAAATGAAGCCCCCTTTCGAGCCACGTTGACTTTGGACTACACCGGCACGTCGCAAATTAGTCAAAATTTGCTCTAGATATCGCTCAGGTATAGGTTGCTTGGAGGTGATTTCGCTCATGGTTAGAGGCACTTTTTTTTCGTGGTTGCTGGCCAGTTCCAAAAGTGCTAAGAGCGCGTATTCAACTTTGGAAGACAGATCCAGGAGAGCGTAATTTTGGCTGTTCAAGATTTGCACTCAATAAAAATACTACGGTTAATCGACTGCTTTTTCGCATTTTATGCGAAATTAATCTTGTCTTGGTATTTGGATGTGATAGCATCCCACTTATCAACGACAAATAACCATAAGGCTATCGTTTTACCGTAGATTATCCTACAAAATGAGTCAAGTAATTTGATAGTTCACGACAATTATTTTGGTTTCTTGATATCCACCATCTACGAAAAATCAACAGTTAAACAATGAAGCAGCAAGAATCAAGCTTGTATTGACGCACTAAATTTCTTAGTCCACAAAAACAACCCCAAAAGAGTATGCTATTAACTGACTTGCGCACAATTTATGAGCGAGATCCAGCCGCCCGCAACTGGTTGGAAATTTTATTTTGCTATCCTGGACTGCAAGCACTAGTTTTGCATCGGTTATCCCACTGGTTATATAAAAAAGGGATGCCGTTTATACCCAGATTTATCTCTCATCTCAGCCGATTTTTCACAGGGATAGAGATTCATCCTGGGGCAGTTATAGGTAAAGGCGTGTTTATTGACCACGGAATGGGCGTAGTCATTGGAGAGACAGCAATTGTCGGTGATTATGCGTTAATTTATCAAGGTGTCACCCTGGGTGGGACTGGCAAAGAAAGCGGTAAACGTCACCCGACATTAGGTAATTATGTAGTTGTTGGGGCTGGTGCAAAAGTTTTAGGCAATATTAATATAGGCGATCGCGTCCGCATTGGTGCAGGTTCTGTAGTGTTGCGCGATGTGCCTAGTAACACTACCGTTGTGGGCATTCCCGGACGAATAACTCGTCAAAATAACCTCAATGTTGATGCTTTAGCTCACAACAAAATTCGAGATGTTGAAGCCGAAGTAATTCGCGCCTTATTTGAACGCGTTAAAAATTTAGAAAAACAGTTAGCAGAATTACAAACTCAGCCGACATTAGCATTACCAACTGAAATAGATAGTGAAATATTGGAAAATAGTCAGAAAAATAGCGATTCCGTAATTGAAGACTTCCTCGATGGTGCTGGAATTTAACTATAGTCATCCTCAGCAATTCAGCCAAAACGAGGCTACACAAAGTCCACCTATGTGGACTTGATCAAATAAGTAAGTCGGTGGGAAAAAACCTAACTATGTGTTACGCAAGATTAACTAAGCTAAAAGCCTCTTCACTCCAGCATAGCTACCTTCTACCTGATCCTGAGGATAAATATTCACGACGACCTACTTATATTGTCAAATCTTAGCTTCAGCTTTTAGCAATGATTTGCTCTAATTCATCTAAAAGCTGAGTAATTTTTTCTCTGTTTTGCGGATTAATTAAAGCATTCTTCTTTTGTAAAAGCTTATTGAGTTCTTTAAATCGATCTGTAACAGTATTTTTAGGGTGCGGATTTGATTCAGCTTTCAGTGCTTGAATTCTCTTCTTAATTTCGCTCAGAGATAAATCTTCGGCAATTGCTACTTTGAGTAATTCAGCCCGCTTTTGTTCTGACTTAACTCGCGCAATAGCTTGAGCCTTAGTATACTCAATTTCACCACGGCGCAATACAGATAAAATATCAATAGGAAGATTCAACAAAGGTAGCCGACTCGAGCGAAAACTACCAGCATTAAACTTACCAATTTCTGCGAGGATTGATTCTATTTTGGCAATTTGAATCAAAGCATTTTGATTTAGACTTTGGCATCTTTGTTTAGCATTAAACGAAAGGTGAATCAAAGAAATCACATCATGAATCGAAATTTCCAGAGATAAAGATAGGAGTTCTAATACAGCCTCCGTTTCTTCAACAGCATTGAGTTCTTCTCTTTGTAAGTTCTCAATTAGCGCAACTTGCAAAGCTTGTTTTTCATCGAGTTCCATCACAACAATAGGTACTTCAATTAATCCAGCTTCCCGTGCTGCTCTAATACGTCGTTCTCCAGCCACTAGTTCATATTCTCCATTATTCAGTGGACGAACTAGCAAAGGTTCTAAAATTCCGTGTTTTTTTACCGATTGTATGAGTTGAATCAGCTTGTTATGGTCAAAATAACGACGTGGTTGTTGAGCAGGTAATCGAATGTCATCAATCGAAACTGTAGTAATATATTGTTTAGTACAATTATTACGCTTGACTTCAGCTATACAGTCTGACTCTAATTGAAAAATTTTTTCTGATAGCATAAAATTCCCCTAAATTTATCAGTAATTAATCCTAAGATTTACACACACATAATTGAGGCTTAAAATATCTTGCACGAGAGCGGCTAGTAGTCACGGCTACACAGGCGAAAGTGCGTGTGTCGAGCCAAGATGTCTAATTCTTAGGGCTAGGTGCAAAATGAGAGTTGACGGAATACGCTTATATGCTTATGTGCTTAAAATTAATGTAAAAATATGAGGAACTTGTGATGATCATAAGTATGATTACTTAACATCTATTGCAAGATGTTTTGATGATTGGAATTATCTAAGTAGGTCGATGTTAAAAATTGTCGTTATGACAAGGCAGACGACAGACGGCAGAAGGTTTTAAGACGTTTTGTTATCCGAGTGTGGGACTTGTGGCCTTTTAGGGGCTATCGCAAGAAGGCTTTCTTGCAATGCAGATGTTCTATAGAACCCATTTGACATCTAAGAAAGTGCTGCAAGTCTCTTAAGCATCAGCCGAATAAAACAAAGATTAACCTTGATAGAATAGGGGAATGTAGCTGCTAAGTTTACATTTGGCGTGAACTTTGCGATCACCTCTACATTATTCTATCCTCACGATGATGTTCAAATACAATCCATTAGACTGCTTACCGTCATCGGCAGAATTACCAGATTCAGACGATACACCAGTGGATAACGAACTGCAAATATTAATTCCCAATTTGTTGTTAGCCATTTTAGCGGCAATCTGGCAAAGGCGTGATGATTGGTTTTTCGGTATCAATATGGGTATATATCATACGCCGAATCAAGGTGCGATCGTTCCAGATGGATTTTTGAGTCTGGGTGTAGAACGTTTCGTGGGTGAAAATGGACGTTCTAGTTATGTTTTGTGGGAAGAAGAGGGTATTGAGCCAATTCTAGCTTTAGAAGTAGTTTCCCAAACTTACAACGGTGAATATGAACAGAAAAAAATCGACTATGCCGAATTAGGCATTTTGTATTATGTCATTTACGCACCAACAAGGCTACGGCGTAAGCGTCAACGTTTAGAAGTTTATCGGTTAGTTGAAGGTAAATATATTTTACTATCAGGTGATAAAGTCTGGATGCCTGAAATTGGCTTAGGTATTGGACGCGAACGGGCGACTTATCAAGGTATGACACGAGAATGGCTGTTTTGGTACGATGAACAGGGGCAAAGATATCTCACACCAGAAGAGGAAAAATTTCAGCAACAGCAACAATTACAAGAACTTTTAAAGAAATTACAACAAAGAGGAATTGACCCCAACACACTTTAACAGTTATCAGTTATCAGTAAAATAGTTGGGTGTTCACTAGACCTCTTACAAAAGTCATCATTTTAGCGTCTTTCTTTGCGTCTTTGCGCCTCTCGGCGAAACACATCACTCTACCTTCAAAGCACGGCGCGCCAACTTCGCATAAGTATTCACCGTTTCATAAGGCATTTGTAAATCATTGGCCCATTTCCCGGCGTGCTGAGATATTAGCCCACTTTGATGCTACCTCAGAAGCGCGATCGCCTTACTCTTCCCTACTCATCTGATAGCTTGTCGGAAAACTCGTCTTCCTGCCATACGGTATCTTTCAATAAGTGAAGGAATTTATTGAATATTCAAATTAGGAAACACTAAACTGTTTTCTGTTTGGATATATTCTTCACTTTGCAATTGGTAAATTTTGATTTCTCCAGCTTCATAGCACCAATGGTATAAATTTCAAACTTCCCAAATTTATCTTATTCTATTTTATCAATCATGATTGATGAATATTTCCAAACCCTAACTACCTTCTCTCCACGCAACTTTCAACGAGAAGCGATCGCTAAACTGCTCAATCATCAAAACATTATCCTCCGCGCACCCACGGGTTCAGGAAAGACCGAAACAGCGATCGCACCTTTTCTTTTCGCCAAACACCTTAACCTTGATTTTCCCAACAAACTAATTTACGTTGTACCTCTGCGAACACTAGCTAACAGCCTGCGCCAACGTGCTGAAACTTTAGTTACAAACTGGGAAAAAGCTTATCCATCGTCCCGTTCCCCTGTAGTAACTTTGCAAACAGGCGAAAACCCAGAAGACCCAAGATTTGAAGGTGACATTGTTTTCTGTACCATTGACCAAATGTTGAGTAGTTTCTTGAATATTCCCTATTCAGTTGGTCGTGGTTCTGCCAATGTGAACTCAGGAGCAATTTTCGCTTCATACTTAGTGTTTGATGAATTACATTTACTTGACCCAGACCGTTCTTTTGCGACTGTTCTAAAAGTATTGCAACAGGTCAAAGGTATCGCACCATTTTTACTAATGACCGCCACTCTCACAAATGAACTAGCTACCCAAATCAAAGACTTGATTGATTAGTCATGGAAATTATTCAAATTGAAGACGCAGACTTACAAGCCATAGAAGCCGACCGTTTTCGTACTTTTCAAGCTGTATCCCATCCGCTAAATGCTGCTGTCATCCTAGAGGATATTCGAGCTTATGGGCGTAAACGAGTGATAGTCATCTGTAACACAGTCTCTCAAGCGCAGGGATTATTTAGGGATTTAGAAGAACTCAACAACGAGTCAACAGTAAAAGTGACACTACTGCATTCTAGATTTTTACCAGAACACCGCGCCCAGAAAGAAACCAATCTAAAAGCTATATTTGCTCAAGACTGGCAAGATGATGATAATTGCTATGTTTTGATATCTACACAAGTCATTGAAGCAGGAATCAACATTACCTGCCAAGTTATGCACACGCAACTGTGTCCGATGAACTCACTATTACAACGGGCTGGACGTTGCGCGCGATTTCGGGGTGAGAGAGGCGAAGTTTTTGTGTATCCTACAGTTGAGGTTAACCCAAATTCTACTGTTATAGCGATCGCAGATATAGAAGAAGATGAATCCGAGCCTAAAAAACAAAGTTTTCTACCTTATCCGAAAGAAACTTGTGAACTGACATGGCAAGTATTAGAAGCACATACCCAATCTGCACAAGTTAACGAAAATGTGGGATTTCGCACTGAAGAAGCTTGGATTAATCAAGTTCACACCGCAGAAGACTTTTTGCAACAGCAGCGCCGACAAAATAACCAAATGCAATTTGAACAACATTTTGAAACTGCATATTTTCGAGGCTGTCAATCTGCTGCAAGTGAGTTAATTCGCTCAGTAGATAACCGCAGTTTGTTTGTCTGGGAACAAACGCCAATGATTGATTTTCAAGAAGAAATTATTGAGCTGCGAAAGCTACTGGCTTTTTCAGTTCCTATTTCTACTCTCTGCAAAGCCTGGCGAGAATTTCAAAGTGCAGGTTTTGGAGGAGATTGGATTTTTAAACGCATTGAACTTCTAAAAAATAAAACTGAAACCTACAGCCAACCTGTTTGTACTCCTATTACTTCTCGTGCGGGATTGGTTAGCAGTATTCAGATTTTGGTTAACCAACGCTATCTCTACTATGACGAATATATAGGTTTATTAATTGGTATCAATGAGTTTGGGAATGATTTTGCATCTCCACCAAAACCACAACGCTTCATTAAAAATGAGTACCGCTATCACATGGATACTTATGTAGGTCACTTGGGCTGTATGTGGACTTGTTGGGATAAATCATTTACAACTACCCGCTTAAAAAATGGAGAATCTGAAAATACTATTTATACCAGCGTTAGAGATGAACTTTTAACAGCAGGAGGACAATTAATCAACAGCAAAATCTTTCCTCATATCCAACAGCAACAAGCAGAAGCATTATTTGAATTGTTGGTATTGTTAGCTATTTTCACTCACGACTTAGGTAAACTTCAAATTAAATGGCAACAAGTAATGCGAGGATGGCAAGCTCTTGCTCACACATCATTCCCAGCCAAAAATCCCAAAGCACATTTACTCGCGCACACTGACTACAACCCAGAGTCCGAGGAACAGAAAGCTGCACTCAAGGATTACGAGAAAAAACATCAGCGTCCCAACCATGCTGTCGAAAGTGCATACTTAGCGCGAGATATTCTGCTTCAGTCTCTAGCTCCTTTGCTACGTGATTATTATCATGCTGATCAAGAACAAATTACGTATATTTTACATACGGTTATCTTAGCCGCAGGCCGCCATCACTCTGCTTGGGCTGGAGGATGGGAAGAATCAGATTTAACTCGCATTAAAACTATACAGCTACACCCGCAAGCACAACAAGCGATCGCTCAAAGTTGGAAAACCATGCTGCGGTATCTGCCCTCTAGTTTAACTCTACCGCCAGCCAATCTCAGCAAAAATATTTATCCCGTCAAACACAAATTTGAGTTGAATCGATTTACAACTGACCAAATTGAATATTTGCAACTTTACCTACTTGTTGTCAGAGCTTTAAGACTGTGCGATCAGCGATCGGTACAGCTTCTTAAAATCTGATTATCATCAAGTTTTGGTTTAAGAACAGACAGATGGACTGAATGGAAGACTTCAACCCATAAGAGTAGTTTCAGTCCCGTTTGTTTTTCAGGATTAGCCCCGTTACCAGGATTCGTTAGCATCCAAACAGTGCTTATTCATCTGTCTGCTATTACTAGAATACAATACTCAGAATCTAACTAAAAATTTAAAGTATACTCATATGGATTGAAAATAAAATTCTAGTATGTTAGATTCTGTTCATACTGAAAAGCGTCTCTGAAGTACCAGTTCAGAGACGCTTGATTGTTAAATCACCTGAACGGCTAAACTTTTTGATTGAGCCGTATCAGATTTTTGTGTCCTTATATTATGCCAGAAGAACTACCAACTTTAAACCTCAGTCAATCAAGATGTGTTTTGGCTGAAGGTTTATTCACCAACAAAGTCACAAAACTTATCCAAATGCTTGCAAACAAGCGAGTTTCAACCATAGAAATTCGTCAACAAGCTAAAAAAGGTAATCTTGAGTTTCCCTATTCACACGGAGTCTTACTTGTAAGACCCTCACGCCAGGGTAAATGCGGCAAGATGTGGCGATGGGATGTCATCTTCTCACCAATAAGTTGGACAAAGATTTCTTGTTGAATTAGTTAAACTGAACAGCTTTTTCATTCGTTGCTTTTTGTTGGAGAGGTGTAATTCCATTTTGGAATACACCTCTTCCAACGAGGTATAGAATATGATTCAGTACACCACTCTCATCGGTCACACGTCCAGATGATAGAGCAACTATTTGTTACTAAAAAGTATGGAAATTACGCTGATACGTTTCTTTTACTGGGTTTGGTGCAACTTGTCGAGTATGCGCTAAGACAAACAAATCAAAAAAGGGATGTTGGTCTATTTGATGAAGGTACACGCTACCGCATCCAATTAAAACAGGGTGTAAATTTAGGAGCGATCGCCAAACTTAATTATACTGATCCTTTCCCACCAGTTAAAGGCCAAAAAACGGACATCAGCAAAATTCCCCCAGAGACAAACTTTTTTGACACAGTAGAGAAGAGTGAAAAACGCAAACTATACAAAGATTATGTATTTCAGCAAAAAGGTAAACCTCAACCGGGTGAAGATGCACCACAGCCACCTCATCCCAGTACCCAAAATGGCGTGATTCTCACCTCTATGCGTCACGATCGCAATCATAACGAACTGTGGCACTTAGGATATCAACTTAAAGACCATTATGGTGCGTTTTTGGTGGCAATATTTCAAGCATTTAGTCAAGAGACTCACTCCCAACTCAGCACACAAACTCAACATTGTCAGGAATTATTTGCTCAAACTACTAACTCTAAATTGCCAGAAGTCGCTAGCGCAGTCAAAATTTATTTACCCACATCTGTTCAAGGAGTTAACCGAGTTAAAGCAGATAGTAATAAAGTAGACTCTCAAAAAGCAGATTGGTTAAGCTTATGGCTAATTGCAGGCGGTTTATTTAGCTTTGGAGTCTCTGAACGGATAAAAATAGCTGACCGTATTTTTGACTGGCGTGTAGTTGTTTTAGAACCTCAAGATATTCAATTAAGTAAATATCGAGAAGTGCTAGATAAACTTCGCAAATATAATCCACCCTCTGGTGGACATGGTATAGCTCGGTTTGATGCCGAGTTAGTATTGCGATTTTGCCAAGAACTGTTGAATAATCATGCTTCTCAAGCTGATGCAGAAGTTGATGAATTTGAAATTTGGGAACCTATCAATCATTTTGTTAAGAGCTTTCTTGGCACTCATTTTGGTTCTAAAGGTCAAGTATACGGAGTTAAAGAAGTTTTTAGTTTAGGGCTTCCTGGTTGGATTAGTCCTCAAAATTCTGAAGAACTCAAAGACTATCAACAAGTTTTGCAAGAACATCTTTCGGTAATTAGTACCTTGTCAGCAGAAGAAGGGCATAGCGAATTACTATCTGCTTATCGAGACTTTATTACTGGCACAAGTTTGCGTCAATTTTTTCGGTTTCAAGTCAGTTATGCAGATTATGTTGTTAAACATCTGGCAGATCCTCAATCTAGACCACCGCGTTTATTTTCCGTTACAGGGTTAAACACAATGACTAAAAAGGATTCAGACTTTATCAAAATTACCCAAGACCCCAGTTTTTTACGCATAGCCAAAGCCATTAACCAAGCAACTGTATATGCAGGAAAAGTCCGCACTAAAGATGGAGTAAAAGAACTAGAGTGGCAGCGCACTTATGGGTTAGCACAGCGTTTGAGTAGCCAATCTGGGTCAAAGAACGATTTTTTAAAAGAAATTACTGATTTTTTGGCAAAATATGAAGCTGAAAATTTACGCCTATCTGAGCAATTACAAAAAGAAGGTAAACCCCTTAAACGAGTTTGGACAACGAAAGAAGACCTGGATCGTTTAGTGGAATTAGTAACAGAAAATGACACGGTTTTAGTTGCCAATCTGCTCATTGCGTATGGATATGCGCGGTGGAACAAACCCAAAGATAACGATTTAGCAATTGACCAAGAACAAGATATTGACGACGTAGAAGACACAGCAATTTTAGGAGAATCTAACGATGACTAATACACAATTTCCCGTTTACTCAATTTCTATTAGTGGTTTATTATCCTGGCAGCTTCATGCTTTAAATAATGAAGGTAACGAAGGTAATCAAAGTTTAACCCGTCGTTATTATATTATTCAAAAAGGCATGAATGAGCCTGAATCTGTTAATGGTGTTTCTGGTGATATGCTCAAGCACATTCAAGCAGAGCATTTACATCGAATTGCAATTGAATCAGGGCTAAGTTTATCAGAAGGTGGTAAGCAATTTAATCCGGATCGTATCAAGTACGATATTGATGAAAAGCGTTTTGAAATTATTAAATCTAAAAGCAAAGATGGAAAAGAAGAAGTTGACTTAACTGCTAATGTTGATACCATTCTCAAGCTTTGTACAATTAGTGATTTAGAAGGCTTCATGTTTGCGGATAAAAGAACTATAAAACGCGAGTCTGTAATAGAATTTGGTGCAGTTGTCGGCTTACCAAATTTTGTCAAAACTCAAAGTTATTTCCATGCAAAGTATGGTGTTGATAATCCGACTCCTTACAACGTGCAAGTTAGCTCTGGGTTATACGCGACAGTTCTGAATATCGAGGCATTTCGTATTGGTTACAACCCTCATAATTTCAATTACAGTATCGATATTGCTGAACGCAAAAAGCGTTTAGATGCTTTATTAAAAAGTGTTTTGTATACCTACCTCCAACCTAATGGAGCAAAACGCAACACTAATTTACCTCACCCTGACCATTTTGAAGGTGTGATTACGGTTAGTACTCGTCGTTGTCCTGCACCGATGGTTAGTGCGTTAGAAGCAAGTTACACTCGTCAGATTCATAGTTTGGCTGATACTTTAAATAACCTCAACGGCGCAGATACAATACTTTGCTTTGATTTTGAGAATCTTGCTCAGTTTGCCGCACAAATTGAAACTTTAATCCAAAGAGTGCAACCTTGGGAGAGTGAAAATGCCGAAGCAATTGAATAAATCAAACACGACTCAACAGGAATGGCTAACTGTTAGCTATCAACCTGTTAGCCTATTTTCTCTCAAGCGCTCGGATGCAACTAGTATGGCGGCTCGGTCAAATCTTGTGCCTACTCCTTACGCTATCAAAATGGCTTTGTTAAAAGTTTTGCTAGAAAGTCAAGGCGGACAACATCAAAGAGACTTTGAGCAGTGGATGAAAAGCCAATTTACCTGGATTCGAGACTTAAATATCTACATTTGGCCTCCGGAAAAATTGGTGGTGAATCGCAACGGCTACAAACTACGTTATTATGACCAAACTGCTGATAAAGCCGATAAAACTCGTTCCACTTTACCAATGCAAGATGGTTTTGTGTTTCGAGAATGGGTATATATGCAAGGTCATTTGCAAATTTGTTGCGGCCCTAGTGCTTGCATAACACAATTAGAGCAACTGTTTTCTCTCATTAACTACTTCGGCAAACGCGGTTGCTTTTTTCAATACCTGCCCCAGTACAGCCAAAAAACTCCTGAGCCGCTATTTCAACATAATTCTAGTTGTGGTTTTACAGTGCAGCCAATGGATGACTTGGGCGAGAAAACCACCTTTAATCGCATTAATCCCTATTCCACAGATAAAGCACAACTAGACAAAGACCGAGTAATCAAACCGGGATTTCTCCCGGTGCAACTTACAACTAGCAGCGCTCGTTATGACATTTATCAAAGATACTGAAGCTGTTTTAACTCGATTAAATTTAGTTCTCAAACGCACAAAAACCGTAACTAACCTCACACCATTAAATTCTTGGCTGTCAGAAATTCAACCCACACCAGCCTTGATTCCACTCAAAACTTATGCTGGTGTCTCGAAAATTATGCCTGTAATGCCAGACTTGAGTTTGTATCCCCAGCTGATGGAACTCATTTGTGGGCGTATAACTCAAAATAATTACGTCCTATGGCAACAACAAGCCTATGAAATGACGGGAGTGGAAACTGATACTAATACTCTGCACGCAGTTGAGATTTATCTTACCTCTGCTGCACCATTACCACCAACATTAGGAAGAGCTATTCATGCTCAATGTTTTCAATGGTTTGCTAATGCAGATTCTACCTTAGCCCAAGATTTGCATCAGCAAGAAAGCGTGCCTTTTACCTTGGGAATAAAATATTTTTCGGCAAAAAAGATACAGCTAAGAATTACTTTGTTGCAACAAGAACTCTTAGCACCTTTACTTTGGGGACTACATAGGGATTTAGGGAGCGAAATAATTTTAGCTGGTGTTCGGTGTCGATTAAGCGAATGGCTAGATATATCGCAAGCTAGTAGTTTTGAAAAATTGCGACAAATTCCATTTCAAAACACTATCAAACTCCAATTTCTTTCTCCTACGAGTTTTAAACAAAGTGGTGCAATTCAGCCTTTTCCATTGCCCGATTTAGTTTTTAACGGACTGCTGCGGCGTTGGAACCATTTCGCCCCAGACCAATTAAGGTTTCCTGAAATTAAGTGGAATACTTTTATTTCTGCTTTTGAACTGAAAACTCATACTTTAAAACTAGAAGCTGGTGCTGAAATTGGAGCCGAAGGTTGGGTAAAATATCGCTTTGTTGACTCCGAGCAGGCAAAAATTGCGACAGTTTTAGCTCATTTCGCCCATTTTGCTGGAGTAGGGCGAAAAACAGCAATGGGGATGGGACAAACGAAGTGTGAAGGATGAAGTGTGAAGTGTGAAGTGTGAAGTGTGAAGTATGAAGTGTGAAGTATGAAGTATGAAGTGTGAAATTATTGCAGTCATACATTGATGGGGTTGATATGTAGGGATTTGGCAAGTAATTACCAATAACCAATGACTAATGACTAATGAAATGAATGAGGATTATTTACCCCTGGCGTATCTTAACGCTTGGGAATATTGCCCACGCAGATTTTATTTGGAATATGTATTGGGCGAAATGGAAGACAATGAACACATTATTTTAGGTCGCCATATACACCGCAATGTGAATGAAGAAACTACATTTCAAGAAGGCGACACGCTAATTCATCAGCAGCAGTGGGTGTGGAGCGATCGCCTAAAAGTTGCAGGTATAATTGATGCAGTAGAAGAATGCGACGGTCAACTTGTGCCAGTGGAATATAAAAAAGGCAAAATGGCACAACATCTTAACGACCATTTTCAACTTTGTGCAGCCGCTTTGTGTTTAGAAGAACGCACCAAACGCAATATTACTTATGGTGAGATTTTTTATCATGCCAATCGCAGAAGGCAGACAGTAGAATTTACACCCCAACTTAGACAAATGACCGAGCAAGCGATTTTACTCGCGCAACTTGCGGCTCACCAAACTATGCCATTGCCAATTGACCATTCAAAAAAATGCCTTTCATGCAGCCTACAAAGAATTTGTCTACCTTTGGAAGTTAAGCAACTACAAAGGTCACAAGCTGCTGAAGCTGATGATTGAATCAGTACTAATTCATCGACAACTTTTATTCACCACTCAATTACACAACTTTAATATGTCAGTTCTTTACGTTACTCAAGCTGATGCTGTTTTAAGCAAAAACTATGAAGCTTTTAATGTAGCTTTAAAGCAAGAAGATGGTTCTTGGAAAAAACAAAGTATTCCAGCCCAAACTGTGGAGCAAGTAGTCTTGATGGGTAATCCCCAAGTCACAGGAGATGCGCTTGTTTATGCTTTGGAATTAGGAATGCCCGTGCATTATCTGTCTAACTTTGGTAAATACTTGGGTTCGGCACTGCCTGGTTATTCACGTAACGGACAATTGCGTTTAGCACAGTATCAACTTTATAACGATCCTGTGCGACGCTTAGAATTAGTGAAAGCGATTGTGGCAGCTAAAATTCACAATCAATATCAAGTTTTGTATCGTAATAACGAGCGTGATAACCCTTTAAAAGAACGCAAAAGCCAAGTTAAAAACCAGAAAACTATAGATCAAGTAAGAGGTATTGAAGGTTTAGCTGCACGGGAATATTTTGCTTGTTGGTCACGGATGGTTGGTAACTCTTGGACTTTTAATGGCAGAAATCGCCGTCCACCTACAGACCCAGTAAATTCGTTGCTTAGTTTTGCTTATGGTTTATTGCGTGTTCAAGTCACAGCTGCTGTTCATGTTGCTGGCCTAGACCCATATATTGGATATCTACACGAAGTTCATCATGGTCAGCCTTCAATAGTGTTGGATTTAATGGAAGAATTTCGTGCTTTAATAGCCGATAGCGTTGTATTGAAGGTATTACATAAACGCGAAATACAACCACAAGACTTTTCCGAAAGTTTGGGTGCTTATCGATTACAAGAATCGGCTCGCAAAAATTTCTTGCAAGCATTTGAGCGAAAAATGAATGATGAGTTCACACATCCTGTTTTTCAATACCGATGTAATTATCGTCGCGCCATTGAACTTCAAGCACGGTTACTCAGTCGGCATTTACAAGAAGGCCTCCCCTACAAAGCTCTTGCTCTAAGATGACTACACTGTTCTATCTAATTATCTACGATCTGCCAGATAATAAAGCCGCTAACAAACGTCGCACTCGTCTGCACAAAATGTTATCTGGTTACGGCAAATGGACACAATACAGTGTATTTGAATGCTTTCTGACATCTGTACAATTTGCCACTTTACAGACAAAGATCGAAAAATTAATCAAACCCGAAGAAGACGCTGTGCGAATATATGTACTTGATTCTGGTGCTGTGAAAAAAACTATTACCTATGGTTCGGAAATACCTCGACAAGAACAAACTATCGTCTTATGATTGATAAAGATATCAGCTTGATGTTTGACCAGTCGTAGCGGGGTCAAAAACCCTAGGGGATTCGTCAAAATCGCCAGAACCTTGACAATATAATAATTTCAGAGTTTCATTAATTAGGGAAGTTGCAAATTTCTTGCAATAAGATGGGCTGAAAATGACCAAAATTTTCGATTCGTCAATTTGCTTCCCAGGAAGCTTGCTCCATAATAGTTTCAGTAGCGAGCAGTTTCTAAACCCAATTTCCCCGCAAGGGGACTGAAACTTCCAGGGAAATTCTTATTTAAAACACGCTGACAAAAAGGTTTCTAAACCCAATTTCCCCGCAAGGGGACTGAAACACAGAAATCAGGAGCCAAAGAAGCTTGGAACAAGCGTTTCTAAACCCAATTTCCCCGCAAGGGGACTGAAACTATTCTTTAAATAACAGAAATTCAACACTTAGGTTTCTAAACCCAATTTCCCCGCAAGGGGACTGAAACAGTTGAACATCGACCATCTCAGCTAACGCGCCATGTTTCTAAACCCAATTTCCCCGCAAGGGGACTGAAACTCTTTGTTATTTGATTGGGGGGAGAGTCAAAGTTTAGTTTCTAAACCCAATTTCCCCGCAAGGGGACTGAAACACAACTGCGAAGCATCATTATTAATTCCCCGCACCCGTTTCTAAACCCAATTTCCCCGCAAGGGGACTGAAACAGGCGATCGCCTGGGGATTGCACCCAGGATTCGGCTGAGTTTCTAAACCCAATTTCCCCGCAAGGGGACTGAAACTATTGGTCAACATCATCATCAATATGATGCTCAACGTTTCTAAACCCAATTTCCCCGCAAGGGGACTGAAACATATTTATGGCAATGATATGGGATGTCAGATTAATAGGTTTCTAAACCCAATTTCCCCGCAAGGGGACTGAAACAAGTCTCAATGAAATTTGACCGCACTACTGGTGTTGGGTTTCCAAACACAATTTCCCCGCAAGGGGACTAAAACAACAAATTGATAACTGGTCACTGTTCACTGTTCACTGTTCATTTCTCAACCCTATTTTCCCCATTGGGGGATGAAATCACCTAGAATATTGAATCATTCTTCGACTCAAGCCAAACGATGCCTAGAGCAGCCACAACCACCAAGCGCAAGCCCAGAGCTAAACCTGCACCTACTTCCTCAGTGCCGACATGGACAGATGAGACCCAATTGGTAGGCTTGGTGTTTGATTTAGAAGCAACTGCTTCAGCATCGCTCTACTCACAGTACACAATTGGACTCCATGCTTGGTTTCTAGACCAAGTGCGACAAATTGACCCTGAACTATCAGCTTATCTTCATGATGGAGAATCAGAAAAAGCTTTTACTATCTCAGCACTAGAAGGGCAACTTCTACCTAGTGGTAAGCAACTGAAATTAGTAGCCAATCAAATCTATCATTGGCATATCAATGCGCTGTCTCAAAGGGTTGCATCTTTTCTCAAGCAGTGGTTAACCAACTTGCCAAAGGATATCGATTTAAGAGGAGCATCTCTACAAATCAAACAGGTGAGTATTGCTCATACCCCTACTACTTATACAAAGTTACTGCAATCCTCAGAAAATCAATCTGTCGTAGACTTGAGTTTTGTTTCACCGACAAGTTTTCGCCGCAAGGGTCATCATTTCCCTTTACCAGTTCCAGAAAATCTCTTCCACAGCTATCTACGGCGGTGGAATGATTTTTCGCAGCAGCCAGTAGAACAAGAGGTTTTCCTGAAATGGATTGATGAAAACGTCATCATTCACCAGCATCGTTTGGAATCAGTTAAAGTTGCAGCAGGTAAGCAAGGGTCAGTCACTGGTTTTACTGGGGCTATATCTTTGGGCTTGAGTAAGGCCGCTTTGGCAAATACTGAATTTACGCAGCTATTTTATGCTTTACTCAGACTAGCACCCTACTGCGGCACAGGCCACAAAACCACCTTTGGACTAGGACAAACACACGCTGGCTGGCTAGAAGAGCAAAAGTCAGCTGTCGCCGAGCAGTTAATTGCAGATATGCTAGCTCAACGCATTGAAGAACTGACAGAGATATTCGCTGCACAGCGCAAACGCACAGGGGGCGATCGCACTGATAAAATTGCTAGTACTTGGGCAACTATTCTAGCTCGTCGAGAACATGGGGACTCTTTAGCGGCGATCGCTCTTGACTTACAAATGAAACCTGATACAGTAAAAACTTACGTCAAGTTAGCTCGCAAAGCTCTAAAGGGCGACTGATAAAGCTTTTAAGGTAGGAGCAAGGGAAAGATTCTTCCCCTTGCTGCCTGCTAAATACCCCGAAGTCTACCACCACGCCAAGTTTTCTTGGCAGACTATCAGTAGGGGAATTAAATTCATTTATGCAATCACAGAAAAATCGGTATTGGCGAGAATAGGTTTATTAGCAAACTGAGCTATTTGAACTTTAGCGACATTGCCAATGCCATCTTGATCAAAGAACAGTTTACCTGTACTTCCGTCATAAATAAAGCGATCGCTGGCAGTAGTAGCACTTGTACCAAGACGGAAGAAACTGGGGCTAAGTGTACCCAATGCTTGGTTAAGGCTAAATTCTGATTTGGAAATAATCAGACTCTCACCAGCAGCAAAGTCCATGACGGTATCAGTATTGCCAGAACCATTGTTTAAGTAGAAGCTATCTCTACCATCACCACCCATCAAAATATCTCGACCTAAGCCACCGATGAGTATGTCATTACCAGCACCACCATAAAGTATGTCATCACCAGTACCGCCATCTAGGGTGTCATTGCCGTCCCCGCCATAAAGGATATCCTTGCCATTTTCACCATAAAGTATGTCATCACCAGCACCGCCATCTAAGCTATCATTGCCGTCTCCACCATAAATGATGTCCTTGTTGCCCAAGCTGCTAATGATGTCACTACCACCTAGACCTCTGATAATGTCGCTTCTGCCAGTTCCCAGTAAGATATCATTACCAGCAGTGCCAATAATTTGGTTGCTACCAAGGGTAAGTGTCAGGTTAACTGTGGCTGTAGCAGTTAAACTACCATCATTAATTGTGTAAGTAAAACTATCAGCACCAGAAAAACCAAGTCGGGGAGTGTAGGTGAAGGTGTTGTCATTATTCCGTACTACACTACCTGTCGTCGGATTGGTGAAACTGCTGATAGTTAACAGATTACCATCTGGGTCAGTGTCATTTGCCAGTACATTAATGATGACTGGTTGAATATCTGTGGTTGTGGCGCTGTCATTTCTGGCGGTTGGTGCTTCATTGACATCATTCACAGCCAAGGTGAAATTAGCAGTTGCATCGGGAGTGCTGCCAACTGTGGGGTCATCTACGGCAACGGTGACATTGTAACTAGACTTGGTTTCAAAATCTAGGTTAGTGTTAGCTCTCAGATACAATACAGAATTAGTGATTTCAAAGAAACTCGCATCTGTGCCAGTCAGACTGAGGTTATTGGTTCCTAAAGCATCATCAGTAATACTGATATCTGCAACACGGATGCGGTTGCTGGTATTTGTATTTTCGTTGATGCTGGTAACAGTGTTGCGGAAGTTAACTGCGGTTGGTGCTTCATTGACATCATTCACAGCCAAGGTGAAATTAGCCACTGCATCGGGAGTGCTGCCAACTGTGGGGTCATCTACGGCAACGGTGACATTGTAACTAGACTTGGTTTCAAAATCTAGGTTAGTGTTAGCCCGTAAATACAATACAGAATTAGTGATTTCAAAGAAACTCGCATCTGTGCCAGTCAGACTGAGGTTATTGGTTCCTAAAGCATCATCAGTAATACTGATATCTGCAACACGGATGCGGTTGCTGGTATTTGTATTTTCGTTGATGCTGGTAACAGTGTTGCGGAAGTTAACTGCGGTTGGTGCTTCATTGACATCATTCACAGCCAAGGTGAAATTAGCCACTGCATCGGGAGTGCTGCCAACTGTGGGGTCATCCACGGCAACGGTGACACTGTAACTAGACTTGGTTTCAAAATCTAGGTTAGTGTTAGCCCGTAAATACAATACAGAATTAGTGATTTCAAAGAAACTCGCATCTGTGCCAGTGAGGCTGAGGTTATTGGTTCCTAAAGCATCATCAGTAATACTGATATCTGCAACACGGATGCGATCGCTGGTGCTAGTGTTTTCATTGATGCTGGTCAACGCATTATTAAATGTGACTGCCGTCGGAGCTTGGTTAGCGCGTAAATTAAACCTTGCTATACCAGGATCGTGGTCACTAACTTGATCAACAAATTCTGAGTTAATATGAACCACATCAAAGCCATCTAGTTTGTTGAGTAAGTTATTACTAACTAGAATATGGTCGAGTACTTGGGCGTTACCTTCAAAATTGTAAGTGTAACGTTCATTTGCGGGCAGAGTTTCAATTAAGGCAGTCAGCCCAGCACTTTTGAGGATATTGAGAGGATTAGAAAACTGGTAGTCATTCAAATCACCCAAAACCACTACATTGGCTTTGGAGTCAATTCCCAAAATTTGTTGGACAAAGTTTGCCACTATTGTTGCTTGTTGTTGGCGTTGCACTTCGCTGCTGAGAACTGGCGGTTGATTGACACCATATAAAGGTTGGTCGCCGCCTTTGGAGTTAAAGTGATTGCCGATGATGTAAAGATTTTGACCGTTGAAGACGAATTGACCAATTAACGGTTTACGACTGCTATTAAATGCAGAGTTAGTTGGCTCAAGTCTTCCAGGACTCGCTGACAGCGTGGGAACACCATTGACATTAGTAACTGTGGTGTTAGTAATAGAACCACCGCCAGGAATATCGACAAACTGCACACGGGTTGGGTTAAATAAGAAACCTTGACGGATATTACCACCAGGTTCACCACCGTCTTGGTTATTTACTGGGTCAACTTGGCGATATTCATATCTAGGGCCACCAGCCGCCACGATCGCCTCTATTAATGTCTGGTAAGTAACACTGGCATCAACTACACTGTTATTTGTTGCCCCATTGTTGTCTTGAATTTCTTCTACCCCAAGGATATCTGGCGATCGCAAATTATGGACAATGCGATCGGCTAAGTTAGCAAACTGAGTTGCGCCATCACCAGGATCAAGGTTTTCCACGTTGAACGTGGCTACTGTTAATTGGTCAGAAGTAGGAGTAAGATTAGTTACTTCTCGAGAAAGAGTGCTAGGTGCAGTTACGGTGAGGGCAGTTGGCAATACTTCAAAGTTGCCAAAATTGTAATCAACTACACCAGTAATTGTGTCAAAAGTCGCACCGACACTAACTTGAGGCGTGCTACCCGTCAATAAAGTATCATCTATTTGGATGCGTTCTGGATTAGAATCATTCGGACTAATCACAATCCCGCCACGAGGTGTGCGTCCAGTAGCATTTACGCCATTATCGCCCAATACCCAAATCTCACCAAAGGAATTTGTCGGACTAACTGCTACAGGGTTGTTAATCTGCACCAGCATTCCTTCTAAGCTTTCGTAGAAATCAAGGCCATCATTGGCTGGGTCAAACACACCACCAGTTTCGACATTGCCATTGGCATCATCTTCAATTACTGTTGTCGGAATAATACGCCCACCATTGCCTAAAATTGTGGCAGTAGGTAGCGAGTTATTCTGGGAAAGAACAGTAATTCTAGGACTAATAATTTCTGTAGTTGTCAGGTTATTTGTCCCACCAGTACTGCCGGGACGAAACTCTGTGACTGTACCAGCAACTAACACAGAATCGCCTACGCGCACAGTTGGTGCTGAGGAAGTAAAAACAAAAATTGCCTCGGAGGTGCGATCGTCGTTGTCAGGATTTGGGTCTTGCAAGTAAAATCCATTGGATCTAACAACAGTCACAATCCCCGGTACATCAGCTACACTTTGTCCGTTTAACAGTGAGATGTGAGCAGTTCCTTGAATGTCGTGAATTCGTGGTGTCAGAACTACACCACCAAGGGTAATGCTGTCGGTACGGAATTTTTTGTAGTTATTTTCTGCGAGGTCTTTGGTGGCTGTAGCATTGTTGTAAAGAACAAGGTCGCCATCATCGTTAACAAACTGAATTTGCGAAGTACTGGTGAGATTATCAGGAATGCTGATCATACCTTCAGGATTAAAGCCTGTGGGGAATGTAGCAGCACGTAATTGCGGGGTGCTGTTGGGGTTGCCATCCCAAGTATAAAGGCGAAAATCGTTGGGTGCAGACCCGGCATCACCAGCTGGCCCGGCAATAATCACATACTGATTGTTAGCATTGCGGCGAATTTCCCGAATTCCTCGACCACCTAAATCTAATTCGATGGGAGTGCCAAATTGAGCCGAGCCTTGTGTACCCCCAGTAGGTGACAAGAGGTTGGTAAAGTTGGTGACAGGAACGATAAGAGCGTGAGAACGTCCGCTAGGCGGAACTTGTGGAGCGCGGAAAGCTACGTATGCCGTTGTCCCATCAGGAGCGATTTCTAAACCTTCGATATTGTAGCCGTTGGGTACTTTGGAACCAACACCAGTAGCCGCACTGGCCGCCAAACCGTAGTAGTTAGCACCTTTACCATGAAGGTTATTAACATCCCAGTTAATGATGTCTTGTCGTAAAAAGTCGTAGCGACCTGCATAAGTGAGCGTAGCGGTTGCGCCTGTGCCAGTGATATCTGTAGCAAATATGCGGTTACGATTAGGCCGATTACTACCCTCATCATTATTGCTTTCTGAACCTAACCAGAAAATGCGATCGCCTACTCTTGTAGATGCTTCAATATCTACTTCTCGCAGAATTCCAGAACTGTTAGTTTGTGTCAATCCCAGAGAACTGGTAAAGTCAAAACCACCCACAGGTAATCCTGATTTGGTGTAATCGTAGAGGCGCAAAACTTGATTTTCGTCATCGCCTGCTAAGAAGTATGTCCCACCCACAGAAATCGCTGTAGAAGCATCACTTGTACCTGTTAAAAATTGAGTTGTCGTTGTTCCGTTATTAGCTGAGGCTGCATAGGCAATTGTATAGTTGGCAGTACTACTACCATCACTAACAGTCACAATAATATTGCTATTACCGACACCTACAGGATTAATCCTAAGATTGCGACTAGCTCCTGAACCAGTTAATGTCAAGTTGGCGTTAGGAACCACAGCTGTGTTGCTGCTGCTAACTGTCACAGTCAAATTCGCTATGTCGGTATCAGCATCAGCAATTGTGAAATCCAAACCCAGAGTTCTAGCGGGGTCATTGGGATTGTTAATTACACCACTAACTGCGGCTAAACCTGCAATTGGCAAAGCTCCATTAGCATCTAATAAATCGGTGGTGCTGGCTGTGTTGAGTACAATGGTCGGTGCTTGTCCTACCTGAGTTGTGGTAACTGTGGTGGTAATTGCCGCCCCAGTATTATTGTTTTCGTTGCTTTCAGGAATATTGTTGTTAATATCTACCGTGGCAGTACCGCTAGTAAGAATTCCACTGGTATTAGGAATGACAGAAACAGTCAGGCTGGCATTACTACCCGCATTAATACTGCCACCTGTAAAGGCCACAATATTTCCTGATTGACTAGCAGTAAAACCATTAGAAACTGATGTGCCGTTAAATGTTACGCCATTAGGTAAGGTATACTGCACCGTGACGTTATTAGCATTGGCAGCACCAACATTACTAACTATCAGAGTATAAGTAAGAGGATTCCCCACAATCACCGGGTCAGGAGAATCACTGAGACTAACAGTTAAATCAGGCAAAGGAGTAGCGTTAGTGGGCGCAAATGCCACACCTCGGAAAACAGTATTTGCTGCTGCTGTAGCCAGTGTGGTAAATGAACCAGATATGTTAGCGTTAAATGCTGCTGTATCCGTAAACCTGACGAGGGTATTACCTACACCAGTGCCGTTAGTCGCATACAAATCTACACCGCTACCGTTGATGACTCCAGTCAAGCCAGTTAACGTACCAGCAATACTTCCCTGGGCATTCCAGGTAGCACCATTAAAGGAATATTTATACAACCCACCGCCATTATTACTAGCATTTTGATCAGCTATGTACAGCGTATCAACACCAGCTATAGTAAGGTCGCGGTCAAGTAAGACAAAAGCGTAAGGATTTCCTGTATTTGGTAATCCTGGCAGGAGAGAAACGGTTTGTCCAGAGGTTGTGGGTAAGCCTATTCCAATAGTGCTGACTCCAATGTTGCTACCAGATGAGGCAGAAGTATATAACTGTCCGTTGAAGATGTTAGTAACACGCGAATTCAACCCATTGATTGTGGTAGAAGTGCCTGTACTACCATAGGGAACGTAGGTAAGACCAGTAGCAGGGCCACCAACCCAAAAGCCAGAACCATCGTTAGTAACTGCACTACGGATATTGTTACCACTATAAGCACTGCTAATGCGAGTAGTTGTGTCAACTGTGCCGTTAGCATCTACCCTAGCAACAATCCGGTTGTTGGCAGAACTAGTTGTACTCGCAACACCCGTTGTTCCTGGTGCTGCATCGTAGCCGACTAAAGTTAAATATCGTCCATCAGCCGAGAGGGTTAACGCGCCTTCAGAAGTTGCTGTACCACTTTGGGTGAGGATGCGATTATTACCACTAACAGCAGTAGGTAAGGCAATTGATTGAGATAAAGTGCCATTTGTGGTGTATTCATCCAAAAATACTGGCGTGGCGGCACTTGATAGCGTTCCAGTACCAGTTCCCAAACGCAAAACAACTATATTTCCACCAGTGAAGGGGGCTAAAACAGAGTTGTAAGCTTCTAGTGCCTGAATTTGAAATGCTAGGGGTGCAGTAATCAATCCTGTAGTATATTCTAAGTTCCAATCGCCACCAAGTACGACACTACCCGTTGCATTATCAGACGCAGCGATATCAGCACCTGTAATTTCATGTAACTGCTGCACAAAGCTTTGGCCTGATTCACCTTGAGCCACATTACAACCGTAAAGCAGAATATCTGCACCCGGTGTCAAATGATTTGACCATTGTTGTAAAAGGCTACTGTAGGTTGTGGTGATAGTCTGCACATTTAATTGTGCTGTTCCTAACTGTAAGTTGCCTGGAGTTCCATGAGAAACTATGTGTACAGAGTCAAAGTTGCCTGCTTGTAAGGCTGCGGTAATTTGGGCTACACCGTCTTGATTGGGATCAAGGATAATTAATTGGCTATCTGCATCTAAGCCATCTACAAGGCTTTGGTAATCAGGAATTTGAGAATCGATAAAGACGATACTAGACATTCAGTAAAACCTTTCCTAATAAAGATCCGAGGTGTGATAAATCAACACAAAAATTTGGCTTAACGGGCAATAGCTTGTACTACTCAACATGATCAAAATGTTGCACTCAGACCTGCTGACAAAATAGGTGTAATGGATGTCTATTCCGTGTCTGCTTTTTACACACAATAGTTAGGTTGATGCAGCAAATTAAACTCACTACGTCATAATATTGAGTATTTTTGTATATTTTATTACTTGCTATCCAAAGTTTTTTGTGTAACTAATCGCCAAAAATTTACTGAATTAAGTTTAAGAAAATACTAAACAAAGGTAAAAATAGGAGCTATTTATCAAGTTTAAAAAACCAATTTGTATTGCACACTTGGAGTAGAGGAAGAGGTAACAATTATATTGCTACTAGAACTGGTATCGTACGGGCAGCAAAATCCCACAAAGGAACAGGTGAACTGTGGTAAAATTTGGGTGCTGGCTTAAGCTATACCACTTGCCCAGACAATTCCACTTAAACAACTTTAGTATTGAGTATATTGAAAAAATTTGGTGCATTTGGTTGTTTAAATCTAGCAATTCTCTAGTGCAAAATACAGATTTTTCCTTTGCTATATTGACAGGAGTTTGTGTGTTCGCTTGGAAAATACCAACTCATAATAAATTTAGCAATATTGATTGTAAATATCTCTATTTAAAACCAGAACAGCAAGAAAGACAACCTGTAGAAGGGGATTTTTGTCTGGCTGAATTAGCCCGAATATTAAGTCAATTAGGAAATGATTAGATGCAAATTATTGAGCAAACATCAACTAAATTATCTTTAGAAGATAATAATTGGCAATGGCTGTGGGGAATAATGTTTAGTATTCCGTTTGTTACTGTGGGATTGCTGATTATTACAACTACAAGCAATTTAACTAAATTAGAATGTCAGCGCAATAACAGTAACGCAATTACTTGCCAAAGAACAATTATTAGTTTATTTGGAACAGAAATAACTAGGCTCCCTGGTCAGCTAAAGAAAGCTGCTGTTGTAACAGAACATGGCACAGGAGTTGTAGTGTATACTTCTTCTGGTATCGGTGCGATCGAATTAGTAAATCATAGAGTATTTATTAAAGAGAAGCACTACAAAATTACTGAGACAATTAATGCTTTTATCAACAATCCTCAACAGCTTGGGCTAAAGATTCAACAAGATGATCGATGGTCAGGATTTCTGGAAGGAATGGTATTTTTACTTCCCAGTATTGCTATTATTTTTCAATCCTTAGCAATTCCAAAGCAGATTTTTTGTCAGTTTGATAAATCTTCAGACCAAATTATTATCAAAAAACAACATCAGGCTTTAGGTATTTTTACTCAAATAACAAAGCTAAGTGAAGTTTTAAAAGTCTCTGTTACTCAAATGCCCTTAGCAAGTCGAACTCCGTGGTACTTAATACAACTAGAATTAAAATTAGGTAAATTAGTTTCTATATCATCACCTACGCGTGATTACAAGCGTTATCAACAGATTGTAAATACGATAAATTACTTTATTAAGTCAAAAGACTTCTAACTTTACCTGTAGCAGAGCTTTTCGAGCCAGTTTGACCAAGCCCCACATCACCGTCTTCACACTCAGCCACACCCTACACCCTGTTGTTGACGGAAGTTTTCACCGTCTCAAGTTGCATTTGTCAATCAGTTGCGATCGCCGTTTAACCATGAGACGAAGCAAAAATGTGGCTATTGGCATATAATTATACCATTTCACGAAAATCCTGAGCCAAATCCATTGGTTTTTAATCTTTTCTCCCTGCCCCCTGCTCCCCTGCGACCCATTTGTATGAAACTTAAAGTGAAACGGTATTACTCATCTGGGTGAATTCAGTTTTACGGTTGAGGCTTGGGAGGGTGAGTCTCAAGTCACTGAACTATTTGGATTCGGAATTTCAGCAGATGCAGGTGATTTGGGATTTTTGCCTGATGACATCAGGGTTAACCATTTATTAACCTTTACGGGATGCATCTAATTAGTTTTTATGTCATCCTAGAAAAAGAGAATTAATTTGGTGAGTATTTTTGTTGTTAGTATTGACAGGATTTTCCCTTTTAGTATTTACAGACTGTTCTCCAAAATTTAAATCTCTACAAACTGATAATTTTGGAGAAAATTAATGTCAATTTATGTAGGCAACCTCTCTTACCAAGTTACAGAAGATGATATCAAGGGAGTTTTTGCCGAATATGGTACAGTAAACCGGGTTCAATTACCCACTGACAGAGAAACAGGCCGTCTGCGCGGCTTCGCTTTCGTGGAAATGGGTACAGAAGCTGAAGAAACTGCTGCTATTGAAGCTCTTGATGGTGCTGAATGGATGGGCCGTGACCTAAAAGTGAACAAAGCCAAGCCCAGAGAAGACAGAGGTTCTTCTGGTGGAAACCGGGGCGGATATGGTGGCGGTGGTGGACGCGGTGGATATAGTGGCGGCGGTGGACGCGGACGCTATTAGAATTTAAAACCGGAAATTTGAGAAAGCCAATTTTTAGGCCATTGAGGCATTCAATTTAGTAGGAGAGAGGATGACCCAAATTATAGTGGGTGAAAATGAACATCTTGAGTCGGCCTTACGTCGATTCAAGCGAGAAGTTTCCAAAGCCGGAATTTTTCAAGACATGAGGAAGCACCGTCACTTTGAAACGCCTATTGAAAAATCCAAGCGCAAAAAACTGGCTTTACAAAAGCAGGGTAAAAGACGTTTCCGCACTTGAGAACTGACATAAGTTTTAATGAATGCCCTCATAGTGTTTATGAGGGTTTTTTCTATGGAATTTAGCAGCAGTAAGCGGTTAATCTGACTCAAAGTATAAAACCCTCAAATAAAATCTCAAGTTAAGTAGGTCGATGTTAAAAATTGTCGATATGACAAGGCAGAAGGAAAGAGGGTTTTAGGTAATTTTACTTTTCGTTACATACTTTGGTTTATTTGCACCGTTCTACTTACCATGCTCAAACAATCATTAAACTTTAATAGCTATTGACTATTATCAAAAAAGGGCGTTGCATAAATGCGGGATGAATTAAGCATTTTTAGCAAGGTTAACTATCGATGTTTCGCGCCTTTGCGCCTTTGCGCGAAACAAAAAACATCCCTCTAATCAGCAACGCCCAAAAAAGTTTATATTTGGCAAAGAAAGCCACAAATATGCGTAACAGCTTATTAAATGGCTGTGGTAAAATTTGTGTGAAGCGCGATCGCAATTTTTCTAAAAACCTCACTCGCTGGGGAAGCTTGTTCACTCGTAGCTATAGGATTTCCGCTATCACCACCGCTACAAATACGCGCATCAATGGGGATTTGTCCTAACAGTGGTGCTTGTAATTCGGCTGCGAGTTGTTCACCGCCACCACTACCAAAAATATAGGTGCGTGAACCACAATCTCCACAGATTAAATAACTCATATTTTCCACAATCCCCAGCACCGGCACACCGACTTGGCGGAACATATATATATTACGTCGAACATCGGCAACAGCAACTTGCTGCGGAGTCGTCACCAGAATCACACCACAAATTGGACTTTCTTGAATAATTGTAATTTGAGCATCACCTGTACCTGGTGGTAAATCTATCAATAAATAATCTAATTCGCCCCATTCCACATCATTGATAAATTGCGTAATAATTTTATGCAGTACAGGCCCACGCCAAGCCAAAGGACGATTTTTTTCTGCCAGTAAACCCACCGACATTAATTTAATTCCTTGCACTTCCAGAGGTAAAAATTTATCACCTGTAGGAGTCTGAATTACTTCCACATCAGCTTGACCTAACCCCAACATTTGCGGCACATTCGGCCCATAAACATCCGCATCCAATAGCCCAACCTTTGCCCCTTGTAAGCTTAAAGCGGCGGCTATATTTACAGCAGTTGTTGATTTACCAACACCACCCTTACCACTAGAAATTCCCAGAGTGATTTTTACCCCAGGAATTGTACAAATTTGAATATAAGTCTTTTTACACCAAGTTAAAGCTGATAATTTAGCTTCAACTTCTGTTTTGAATTGCTGCTGATGAGAACCAATACATAAACGCAAGTAAACGTAGTCATCAACTATGCGGAGATTCCGCACCATTCCCAAACTTACAATGTCATTTTTTAAAGTTGGTTCGATTACCTGCTTGAGCAGTTCGACTACTTCTTGTTGATAGACTATAGTCATAGTTTATAAGTTGAAAATTTAGTAATATAAAACTTGTATAATAACTGAGTCAATACTGTAATTAGTGTAGATTAAGTGTAATAGAAGGAAACACAATAATTATATTGATTTACGCTACTACAATCAATTAAGACTTAACATTATGTCTTACGCACTTGTATATTATCCCAATATTAACACAGAGTATATCCAGCAAATAAGGCAGCAATCTGATCCACAATTTGATTTAATTGAACCTCATATTACCCTGGTATTTCCCATAAACGCATCTATTAATGAAAACAAGCTCATTGCTCATATCGAGAGTATTTTGAGTAATTGGAAAACATTTCATATTCATCTCCAAGGATTGCAAAAATCATGGGATGAATATCTGTTTTTAATTGTTGAATCAGGAAAGTTAGATATAATCAAATTACACGATGAACTATATACAGATATATTAGCTGAATATCATAGAGATAATTTACTATTCGTTCCGCATTTAACACTAGGAAAATTTACAAAAGATACGGAGCAAATTTTGCAAGATTCATCAGCAGTAGAATATTTAAATTATCATTGTTTTGTTGATAAGCTCCACCTGATAAATATTGCTGATGAGCAGATGTCAATAATTTGGAGTAAAGAATTTGTATTGCGAAATTAACAAAGCTCTGATTGTGTTAGCATTACTAATACCCAATAATTATGGCTCTTATTTAAATTGCTACAACTTTTTTTATCCAAGCTTCTTCTTCAGGAAGTCGCCTAACTTTTAAAGGTTGTGTATAATCAATGGCTAAGTCAAATCTAGCACGTTCATACACTTCATTTAATAACCTTTGTAAATCAACAATTGGCTCAGGTTCACCCTCACGCAAAGGTACAGGAAAAACCGGAATTGGAGTTTTTAAATCGAAGGTATATAAATCGGCATCAGGTCTGTTGTAGTTGCGACTAACCAAGATACTATAATCTGTGATTTTCAGACCTAAAATCGGCATCGGTTCACCTTGTTTTAAAAGGTCAATTTCTACCAAATTAGTAGCAGAAGCTAAAATTTTCTGTCTTTTGCTTTCGTAAGCAGTTCTACCTTCTTTGGAGATTTTATTTTTAGGAGAAAGTATTTCAATTACAGCTACTACTTCTTTATTTTGAGTTGCACGCACTTCTAAAAATCTTTCAGTTACTTGTTCAGGGATGGGAAGTTTGACTTTAGTAGGTTCGCTAAGTTTTGCAGCAGTAAAAGTTGTGCTAATATCTGGAATATTACGGTTAGCAACCGCTACATCAGCAATTCCCACCAGTAAGATATCATCTACACTTGTATAAACTCGCTCTTCAATAGAAACTCGGTATTTAGGCGCGATTTGAGGAGTCAAATCATCAGCTATAGCGACAATCAAACGATTATGAACTTGATGCCAAAGTTCAGACTGTTCCAAATACGGGTTCATTCCAGGAAATGGATTTCCCATTGCACTTTCCCTTAATTATTGATTACTCTCCTGATACTATTTTATCTGTTTGTATCTTGTTAATCGCCCGTTGTGCTTGAATAGCAACTTCCCTGTCAGGGTCATCTAACGCTTGTTGCAGAGGGATAATAACATCAGAATGAGCGAAATTACCAAGAGCAATTACAGCTTCTTTGCGAACATCTGCATATTCATCTGTTAAAGCTTGAATTAATTGGGGTATAACTTGAATATCTGGAATTTTTTGTAAGGCTTGTGCTGTTGCTTTCCTGACTTGCCAATGTTCATCACTTAAAGCAGTTTCTAAAGCGAAAATTGCTTGATGATTTGCATGAATAGCTAGAGATTTAGCCGCATTACGCCGCACTTGCCAATCACTATCATTAGTTAGTGCTTGACTGAGTTTATTAATTACTTCTGTATCTTGTAGATGTCCCAGAGTTAAAGCCGCAGCCCGTCGCACCACTGCTGACTCATCAAAGATTAAATCTAAAGCTTCTGGGCATTTTTCTAGTTGATTAAGATATCGCAATGTAGTTATTGCAGCTTCTCTTAATTCGGGATTATTTGATTGTAAAAATGGTAATATATAGGGTAAAGATTGAATATCATGAATTTTACGCAACAGCACTAAAATATTGAGTTGTGTATTGATAGCATCAATTTTTAGTTTATCTAGTAAAAGCAATAAATCATCTTGACTAACTAACTCATTTAAAGCTGATGCAGCTTCAGTCCGAATATCTTCATCTTGCGAACTCAAGCATTCAATTAAAGCAGGAATCGCTACAGGATTAGCAATTTCCCAAAGAGCAGATATGGCTATTTTTTGGACGGAAATATATTCATCTTTAAGAGCGATAATTAAAGCATCAATTGTCTCTTCTTCACCGAGATGTTGTAAAGTTTTAACAGCAACTAAGCGGTCATTAACATCAGGCGATCGCAACATTTCTATCCATTGATTTAATTCAGAATCAGCACTTATAGACATCTTAAATCCTCTCTCAAACTCTTACTCTCCGCACCTATGGTTACTGAGCGAAGTCGAAGTATGCGCCTCTGCGTGAAATTCACATTACTCTAAGACATAATCACCGCAACAAAAAAGGAATCTGCACCGTAATAGCATTAGTAGGACATTCCTTTTCACAAGGTAAACAAAACCAACATTCGTCATATTTCATATAAGCTTTCCCAGTCTCTGGATTCTTAGCCAACACATCTAAAGGACAAACCTCAATACAAGCCGTACATTTTTCCAAACATTTCGATTCATCAACAATGACAGGAACATCTACTCTTTGATTGATTAAAGCCATAACATCATTCCCCAACTTTGTAATTTAGACATTAAACTAATTGCTTATAAAAAGCTAAAGACTGTTTTATATTTCTATAACCAATTTTTTCATAAAATAAATGTGCCTCTTTGCGGATAATATTAGAACGTAAAATGACTCCATCACATTCTTTTAATACAGCCCATTGTTCGATATACTGCATTAAATAACGCCCAATTCCGTGATGACGATAATCTTTATCTACCACTAGTCCTAAAAGAATTGCTTGCTTTGGCATAATGAGTAAATCACAAATATGAGCGTGCGCCCAACCAATTACATATTCATTTGCTACAGTTGCAACATAAACAATATGTTCTGCATCATTTTGAATTTTATTCAGACGTTGCGCTACCTGTTGAATTGTCAGGGAGTATCCTAGTTGTTCACCAAGGGTAGTAATGCTTTCTGCATCTTTAATATTAGCTTGTTTAATTGTAACTTCTTTAACTAAAGCAACTTTATTTACCATAATTATTACCCATCATGATTTATCGAATGTTGTGTAAATAAAGCGATAGCCTATATCAATCTCTTGCAGATTATAAATTGCACCATATTTTTTTATCCATTCTCCACTATTTAAATCGGCTGTAAGTAACTCTAATCCTTGCGCTACTAAATCTTGATTAGCTAACGCAAAAGATGATATACCCGCAAGTACTTCGGCTTTCAGATATAATTCTGGTCGTCTCCAAGCTGCGGCGGCGAATAAATCAGACAAGTCGTGTGGTAATAAAAATGGTATGGCTTCAACACGCTTTTTAGTATTCTGCTGAAGTAAATTAATTTGTTCGTCAAGGGTTAAAAATCGTAAAGCATCTTCCCACAAAAAGGGAAAATAATCATAAAGCCAAATTCTTTGCGCGAGTCTAATATCAAAAGTTAGTAAAACGATTGTTCCATCTCTAATAATTCTTTGCATTTCTTGGAAAGATTTTTCGAGATGCGAAAAGTGATGTATCGCTAAAATACTGATAACACCATCAACAGATTTATCTGGTAAAGCTAAATTTTCTGCATAGCCAGTAAACCACTCAACTTGAGGATGTACAACCGCTTGCTGTCGCATCACAATAGAAGGTTCAACCGCATAAACAAACAATCCTTGGTTAGCCAAGGCTACACTATAACCACCAGTACCAGCACCAATATCAGCGATAACGCTACCCTTTGGTAAATTGAGTAGATTAGTTATTGCATTGACGATGCGAATGTCAGGAAGGCGAGTTTGGGAATATTGTTGACCAATGGAATTATAAATAGGCATTTTTTATAAGAATTTAAGTGAATAAATAAAAACTATTTAGCTAATGGCAGCAAATTTTAAATTTGATTTATGATAAACTTTGGTTTAACTTTTTACCCGAAAGATGAGGAAACCAATTTAACCAGCCACTCCAATTTTGTACAAGATTGGCAAACTCTGTATATCCTGCGGTTCTGGGATGTGCGCCATCATAAGATTTGGCCTCCTCTACCCAAATATTGGACTGTTTTAAAGGAGTAAAAACATCGAGGTAAGGTATATTCAGTTCATTACATATTAAAGAAAATTCCTGAGATAAATTTGCTATTCTTTGATTTCTTTGATCCTGCTGATTATCTGCACATGGTGGAGGACTAATCATTAAAACAGGATATAATTTCTTTGCTTCACTTAAGATAATCCGGGCCTTCTCAATTGATTCAGATAATTCGACACGAGTTTTACCATTTTCAATAGTTGTATCATTTACGCCAAAAGAAAATACTACTCTACCGTCATATTCATCTGGTAAACGCTATAAACAGTTTCTCTTAACCAACGTTGTCTTAACTCTGTACTGGTTTCTCGTCTCACTCCTAAATTATAGTAAGTAATATCATAGCCATTTTTATTAGCATAAACACATATTCTTCCTGTCCAGCCTAGACACTCTGGGTCACCAGTACCGTTAACAAATGATTCACCAAGAAAGCATATTCTAATTTGTGATAAATCTGTCATTTTTAGTTAAATTGCAAGTTATATTTTTTTGAAATAACATATTAATAATTAATTGAGTATACTGGATTTATTCATCGTGTAGAGTAAGACGAACGTAAGTGCGATCGTCAGATTCAAGAACTGTACAGGCAGGTTGCGGGTTCATTTTGAATACTTTACTTCACAGCTACATTGTATAGTTCTTTGGCTGTGTCTACTTCGACAATATAAGGTTCTACAGGACGCTTGAACAATACCATTTGTCCTGACTCGTCTTTCTTTAAATTGACATGACAGAACCATTCATCATCATTTTTTTCGGGATAATCTAAGCGGTAATGATAAAGCCCCCAGCGAGTTTCTTGGCGATATAAGGATGCTCTGGCTGCCATTTCTGCACAGTCTCGAATAAAATGTACTTCCAGAGAGCGCATTAATTCATGGGGGTCACGCGCACCCATTAAATCTAATGTTTGTTGATATTGGACAAATTGTTTCAAACCAATTTCGATTTTGTTGCCTGATTTGGGTGGTTGGAGATAATCATTAACTAAGCGTCTGAGTTTATATTCGACTTGAGTATGGGGTACGCCATTGGGTCGAGTTAATGGGGCATAAATTCTGGCTTTTTCTGTTTCTAAAAAATCGGCATCTGGTTCAACAAAATCTAAATCTTGGATATATTCAATGGCATGGGTTCCGGCTATGCGACCAAATACAAATGCCCCAATCATATAATTATGGGGAACGCTGGCCATGTCTCCGGCTGCATATAAACCGGGGAGTGTGGTTTGGGCATTTTCATTTACCCACACACCAGAAGCACTATGACCACTACATAAGCCGATTTCGGAAATGTGCATTTCTACGCCGTGGGTGCGGTAATCTTCATTTCTCCCTTGATGAAAGCGTTCTCTACTTGGTCTTTCATTTGCCCAAAGTATGGATTCAATTTCGGCAATTGTATCTTCATCAAGATGGGTCATTTTGAGTTGGACTGGCCCTTTTCCTGAGTTTAATTCCTTCCAGATTTCCAACATCATTTGACCACTCCAATAGTCGCAACTAATGAAGCGATTTCCTTCGGCATTGGCTGTATGTGCGCCAAATGGCCCGGCAACATAGGCGCAGGCAGGGCCGTTGTAATCTTTAATTAGGGGATTAATTTGAAAACATTCAATGTTGCTGAGTTCTGCACCTGCGTGATAAGCCATTGAATAGCCATCGCCGGCGTTGGTAGGATTTTCATAAGTGCCGTAGAGATAGCCGGAAGCGGGTAAGCCGAGTCTGCCACAAGCACCTGTACAGAGGATGACGGCTTTGGCTTGAATGATGATATAGTCGCCGTTTCTGACATCAAATCCGACTGCACCAACAGCACGTCCGTCTTTGACTAAAACACGGGTAGCCATCACACGGTTCGTGACTTTGACTTTGTGGCGTTTAACTTGGCGGGTAAGAATAGTTTTCAGGTCTTTACCTTCTGGCATGGGTAAGACGTATTTACCCACACGATGCACCTGTTTTAAGTCATAGTTACCTTGGGCATCTTTTTGAAACTTTACGCCCCAACTTTCTAATTCTTGGATGACTTCGTAACCTAATTTACCTGTTTGATAGACGGCTTTTTGGTTGAGAATGCCATCGTTAGCGAGGGTGATTTCCCTGACGTACTGTTCTGGTGTGGAGTGGCCAGGGATGACTGCGGTGTTGACTCCATCCATCCCCATTGCGATCGCACCACTCCGACGTATGTTAGCTTTTTCTAATATCAGCACCTCTGCATCAGGATTTGCCTGCTTAGCTTTAATACCTGCCATTGTGCCAGCCGTACCGCCGCCAATGACGAGTACATCAATTTTTATGCGTTGAGTATTGATATTCATATCTATAAAAAAGGGTGTAGGGTGTAGGGAATGTTCCTTTTTGATTTAGACTACCTCTTACCTCCTGCCTTCTGACTTGAAAGTGCTGAGTGCTGTTAGCGGTAGCGGGGCGTTTAGCCCGTGCTGAGTAAAAATACCAGTCTCACTTTCATACTTGGTGATGAAACTTGTTTCATCAAGACTGCCTTCTGCCTCTTATTGATTACCTTTCCAAACAATTTCGCTAACATTGACAGATTTCGGTATCAGCTTGATTTTGTAAAAAGTATCGGCAATTTCCTGCTGTGCGCGAATTACTTCGTCGGTTAGCGGTAGTACGTCGTAGTCTCGGCGTTTTTCTGCCACTTCTAACACTCCAGCATCAATTCCCAATGCTGGCGCGAGAAATTTGGCGACTTCTGTAGGATTATTTTTTGCCCAGTCGCTTCTTTTTTTGACTTGTTCCAACACTGTTTTTAGAGCATCAGGGTTCTTGTCTACAAAAGATTTCGCCGCTAAATAATAACCACGATTTGGTGCTAACCCAGTGGCATCAGTTAAGGTACGTGCGCCTGTAGCAGCTTGCGCCGCCGCTAAATACGGGTCCCAAATTGCCCAAGCATCAACATTATTACCCTCAAATGCCGCACGCGCGTCGGGAGGTTGGAGAAAAGCAGGTTTGATATCTGTGTAATTTACTCCCCCTTTTTCTAAGGCTTTGACTAATAGATAGTTAGTATTAGAACCTTTGGCAAACGCAACTCGTTTACCTTTTAAGTCTGCAAGGCTTTGAATAGGGGAATTTTTCGGCACAATAATTGCTTCGGCTTTGGTACTCCAAGGGTCGTAAGCAACATATACTAAGGGATTACCTGCTGCTTGGGCAAAGATTGGTGGTGATTCACCTGTGTAGCCAAAATCAATACTCCCAGCGTTCATTGCTTCTAACATTGGGGGGCCAGAAGGAAATTCTGACCATGTTACGGAAGCACCACTCGCGGCAAAAGCCTTTTCTAAATCTTGCTGTGCCTTAATCGCACTGAGAATAGTTGCAGCTTTTTGATAACCAATACGAACCACTACACCTTGATTGGTTGGACTGGAGTTAGCTGTTGGTGTTGCACTAGAGTTATTGGCATTGTTAGAAGAACACGCAGATATAACAAGTGTCAAAGTTAATCCGCAAGCAAAAAACAAAGCAAATGTATTAATTCTCCATATTTCATAATTCTGAAGAAAGTTGCCGACAATCTTCATAACTTTATTGAATAAATACTTAGTTAACATACGTGCAGTTAATACTACGTTATATCGAGCAAGTTACAGTAATTTTTAGCATAGTCACACAAATAAGGCACAAATGCAAGAGCCGCAAAATTCATCAGAACTTACCAAGTCCTGTTAGGGTAGGAGTAGGGACTCATACCAATTCAATTTAAGTGTGATACAAACGGGGTCGCAGGGGGGCAGGAAGCAGGGGGCAGAGGGGAAAATTCTACCCCTTGCACCTGCTTTCTGCTCCCCTACTTCCTTAGCTACCCCATCAAGGGGATATTTTTTGAATGGGACATCTCTTAATTTGCCGGAATAGGTAATGTAATGATAAATTCTGTACCTTGATTTAATACAGAGTTGACATGAATTGAACCGCCATGTTTTTCTGTGATCACTTGATGGCTAATTGATAACCCTAAACCTGTTCCTTTACCTACAGGTTTAGTAGTAAAAAAGGGATCGAATAAGCGAGATTGAATTTCCTGAGGAATACCAATGCCATTATCGGCAATGATAATCTGAATTTGGTTTTGTTCTGTTGTGAGGGTGCGAATCCGAATTTGATTGGGGTTAGCTTTAATTTCTGCAAAGCTGCGTCCTCGATTACTTTCTTCTACAGCATCGATCGCATTGATAATCAAATTAATAAATACTTGATTAATTTCCCTAGCGTAGCATTTTATTAAGGGTAGTTCGCCATATTCTTTAATAATTTGAATTTCTGGACGTTCGGTCTTAGCTTGCAGGCGATATTGCAAGATGACTAATGTATTATCAAGCCCTTCATGTAAATTCACAGCTTTATATTCTGATTCATCTAAACGAGAAAAGTTGCGTAAGGAAACCACCATCTGCCGAATGCGATCGGAACCCAAATACATTGATTTGAGAATGTTCGGTAAATCTTCTTTTAAAAAGTTAAATTCTACATTGTCAATTTCTGCTTTGAGAAATTCCGGTGGATGGGGATATTGCACTTGGTAAGCATTTAGTATATGTAATAAGTCGTTGGTATATTGATGAATGTAATTTAAATTGCCATGTATAAAGGTAATAGGGTTATTAATTTCGTGGGCAATTCCGGCTACTAATTGCCCTAAAGCTGACATTTTTTCGCTTTGCACCATCTGTGTTTGAGTGCGATGTAATTCTTTTAAAGTTGTTTGCAGTTGCTCATTTTTTTGGTTTAATTCTTGAGTGCGTTCTTTGACTCTATCTTCTAATTGAGCGTATAATTGAGCATTTTCTAAGGAAATAGCCGCTTGAGCAATTAATAAATTCAAAATTTCTAGGCGATCGTGAGTAAATGCCCCTACTGTTAGGTTATTTTCTAAATATAAAATGCCAATCAATTTACCTTGGTGGAGAATCGGCGCGCAAAGAAGACTTTTAGGTGAGTGTTTTAATATATAAGGATCAGCCCCTAAGTTTGGCTCAGTAGCTGCATTCTCAATCACAGCTAAGGTTAAAGTATTTTTCACCTGATTGATCAAGCTCACAGGTAAAATTTGATGATTGTCAAAGGGAAGAGAATGCAAAATGGTGCTGGGTTGTTCAAGTTGACACAGTGCTTCGATAAACCATGCATTACCTTTGGGCATTAATAACGCACATTTATCAGCCCCAGCATTTTGCAAGATGACTTCTAATAAGGTGGAGAGTAATTTCTCTAATTCAATTTCGCTCGATAGCGATTGCGAAACTTTAATCATACTTGCTAAATCAAGACTTTTTGACAGACTAGTTTTACTAAAACTGGAACTATCAATTGCCTCAATCGCTGGTGAAATGACTGTTTCTGTTGGTTTAAAAGCTACTTGCTGTTTATGCAGAATTGTCAGCAGTAGTAGAGGATAACGAGTTTCTAAATCGATGATTTTGGCTTTTGCTCCCCAACGGGCATAACAGTAATAGGCATCAATCATGTAAGTTTGAGCAATTTTTGTTCTGCCCCAACTCAGATAAAATTTGGCGGCTAGTTCGTTAGCTAAGGCTTCTTCGTTGAGAAATTGGTTATCTTTGGCAAGGGCTATGGCGCGGTCGTAATGTTCTATGGCTGCTAATTTTTGACCACGCACTCGGCACTTTTCGGCTTCTACTAAATGCCATTTGTGCAAATGATTCATTGCTGCATATTGCGCCCATTCATACAAAGCTTGTTGATGAATTTCTACCTCAGTCAGAATTTTATTTGCTTCTAACTCTGTGGATATATTTGCTAAGTAAGTCAGGGCAGCATAAAAATGAAAAATAGGAAAATGAATCAATCCAGATAAAGCCATTAAATAAGCTTTAGCTTGGGAAATGTAGCCGAGAGCATGGGAATAATTACCATACAAGTAGGCAAGCAGCAGTTTATAGATATAAACAAATGCGATTCCTGTGAGATCATTATCTTGTTGGTGTTTTGGCAGCATCACAGTTTCATCATAGATTTTGCCCATTAAGCAATCTGGTTGAGAGACTGTTTCTTTTAATTGCTCGATAGTTTGCTGCATCATCTCCAAATAAACCCCCGCAGAACCTTGTTTGAGTTGGGCGAGGATTGCACTATTAGTGGGAAATTCTAGTGTTAAGGCGTTTAGGTCTGTACCTACAAAAAACGAAGTAAAAACAGAAATGATGATGCTGTAACCAGCATAAAGAAAATCTCCGGTTTCCACACCAGTTCTGTAGGCTTCTTTGAGTGTGGCAAATGTCTGCAAAGCTGGTTGTCGGCGATGTTGAACAAAACATCCAAATAGCGTCAGAGTGCAGCATTTACGGCTTTGAGCATTCAATTTTTCTAGTAAGGAGAGGGCTAATTGACCGAAACTATAGCCTGTTTCCACTTCACCCAAATAAGAACACAGCACCATACCATGAGTCACATATCCTACTGTGGAAGCAGGCGCATTGCCAAACTCCAGCGACAAGCGCACCATTGTTACGCCTAACAATGGTAGTAAACCTGGATTTCCGAGAAACACTGGTGCAAACAACATTCCTAACAGTTGCATTGCGGCTTGTGCTGTGGGTTCACTCATGGGGGGTAAGTCAATCAAGTCAGCGATCTCTCTGCTGTTTAGTTGCTGTTTGACTTCTGTTAAAGCTTCATTTATGTAATCTGCGTCTAATTCTGTGGGGAATTCTACTTCTAATTCTTTGAGAGCTTCTGTGCCAACTGCGATCGCTGCTAACATTTGACTGAGGGAAGTTTGGGCAGCAATTTGAATTTCATAGATGTTCACCTTGTCCAAAATAGTTTTTGCTTGCTGCAACACTAATGCTGCAAACTTTTCCATTGCCACAAAATCACCATTTAAATAACTGGCTTCGGTTGCGGCTGTGTGTATTTCTAAAGTTAATTCATACTGTATTTGCCAGCAGTCAGGTTCTAAAAGTGCGATCGCAATTTCTAAATAAGCCACAGCCGCCGCATACGCTGTAGCTGTTTTCGCTTTGGCACTCGCTTTTAAATTTAGTTGAGCGAGGGTCTGGCGATCGCTTTTTTGGGTGATTAATGCCCTACCTTGATTTAAATGCCCAACAATATCAAATAGTTTTTCTTCTTGCTCGGATTCTAAAAATTGTTGCTGAAGTAATTGCCCAATTTGCCAATGAGTTGCTTGTTTTTGATTATCAGGAATCAGAGAATAAGCGGCTTGCTGTACTCGGTCGTGCAAAAATTTATAAGCAACGGTTATTTGTCTTTTTTCCTGTGTGTTTTGTTCAGCGTTATCTAATTGGACTAATGACTCTTGTTGATAAAATTTATAAATATCATTAATTGGTAAAATCAACCCTTCTTGTAATGCTTTCCATAAAGCCGCCGCCACTTCAATTTCTGATTGCTCAGAAACAATGGCCAAAGTTGCTAAATCAAACTGGTTGCCAATACAAGCAGCTAACTGTAATACTTGTTGCGTTGCTAAAGGTAATTTTTGTAGTTGCCCACTCATGAATGTGACAACATCTTCTGTCACTGCTTGAGTTGTAACTTGGGTAATATCACATTGCCAACAGCCCAGTTCTAAATTAAACTTAATTAAATTATCTTGATATAATGCTTTGATAAATTGTGTTGTAAAAAATGGGTTCCCTTGAGTTTTTTGATAGATTAACTGCGAAATATTTTTGACTAACTCTAGAGAACATTTTAAAGTATCGGCAACTAATTGATTGATGGTTTCGCGGTCTAAGGCTGTTAAAGTAATCGTGTTAATTGCCACTTGGTCTTTGGCAATTTCATTTAAAGTCAAAATTAATTGATGTCCTGGGTGAACTTCGTTATCTCGGTAAGCACCAATTAATAAAAGATGACTGGTGTCAGCCATTAATATCTGCATTAACTTTAACGATGCTGAATCAGCCCATTGCAAATCATCGAGAAAGATGACTAAGGGATGTTCTGCACTGGTAAAGACTTGAGTAAATTTTTGAAATAATAAGTTAAAGCGATTTTGGGCTGCTGTCCCAAATAGTTCTACTGCTGCTGGTTGTTCGCCAATAATTTTGGCTAATTCGGGGATCACTTCAATAATTACTTGTCCGTTTTCACCGACAGCATCTAATATTTTATTTTTCCATTGCTGAATTTGGATATCACTTTCGGTTAATAATTGCCCCATTAAATCTCGGAATGCTTGCACAAAAGCACTAAAAGGAATGTCACGTTGAAATTGGTCGTATTTCCCTTTAATAAAATAACCGCGTTGACGCACAATTGGTTTATGAACTTCGTTGACGACTGCGGTTTTGCCAATCCCAGAAAACCCAGCCACTAAGATCATTTGTGTTGTACCATGACTAACTCTATCAAAGGCTTGTAATAAAGTTGCTACTTCTACTTGCCTGCCGTAGAGTTTATCAGGAATAATAAAGCGATCGCACATATCATGTTGAGCGATCGCAAATTCTTGAATTTTCCCAGTTGCTTTTAGCTGATGTAAACAATTTTCTAAATCTAATTTTAATCCTAATGTACTTTGGTAACGGTCTTCAGCATTTTTCGCCATCAACTTATTGACAATTTGAGCCAGTACAGAGGGAATTTGCGGGTTAATTTGATTGGCTAAAGGTGCAAGTTTCGCAATATGACAATGCACCAACTCCATCGGGTCGGTGTGTTGAAAAGGTAACTTTCCTGTGAGTAATTCGTAAAAAGTAACACCTAAAGAATAAAAATCAGTGCGGTAATCAATACCCCGGTTCATTCTCCCTGTTTGTTCTGGGGAAATATAGGCAAGTGTCCCTTCTAAAACACTAGGATTGAGAATAGTATGAGTTTCTCGTGGCAATAAAGATGCAATACTAAAATCGATTAATTTAACTTGTTTAGTTTCTGGATTAATTAATATATTACTAGGTTTAATATCTTTATGAATAATGCACTCTTGATATAGTATCTCTAAGCAATTACACATGGCGATCGCTATTTGTAAAAATTCCCGCAGAAATTCTACATTTACCCCTCCTGCCGATTCTTGAATTCCCGCTACCCATTCCTGAAGCGAAATCCCGCCAAAATCTTCCATGATTAAGGCATAGCTATTTTGGTAATTTTCTAGACTGTAGGTTTGGATGATTGCCGGATAATTGAGATTTTTGGCGATAGTATACTGATTGCGAAACTGTACCAATTCACTAAAGCTAGGATAGGGATTTTTTAGTAGTTTAATAATTACGGATGATGAATCGCTTTCTCTAACAGCCCGATAAACCAAAGTCTTAGAACCATTGTATAGTTCTTTACCCAACTGATATCCGGGAATACTCAGCATAATAGCAAATCTTAAATATCAGATTTAGTATTCCCATACGCACGAAATATTTCATCATGAGAATGCAAATCGCTACCAATTTATCCTCTATCGCCAAGGGTATTGGCTGCTGCTGGCATCTTTTTGATAGTATACCCTAAAAATATTGACTTAAATATTTTTAGGTAAAATGTTTATATTATTTTAACTTTTACCTACTATACACAAATCTAATAACACTGTTATTATACGTCTAAATCATTTTTCGTGGGTTGTAGACAATTATTTCGCTTAAATATAAGCAAGTATTGATTATCAACAAGAAGTTAATCTCATCTTCCTTTGCGATTTTTGCTGTTCAGTCACATCAAGTAATTTTACTTTTAACTTCTTGCAAACCCAGTAATTTATTTATTGATGATTTCTCTTTGAATGTAGGAGAAACAATTTTTGGATTGGTAAAAACCAAATATGGCAATAACTCATTGAGGAACTATGTCTTTAGTTATCTCACAAAATAACTCTGCACACCCAAATAATCTATCTAGTGATGGTAAAACTAGCAAAAACTCATTGATTGATGGTATCACATTGGATATTTGGAACTTTCATACCGATGCTTATGCAATTTGTCAAAATTGGTTGAAAGCCCATAATTATCAGGCCTTAGATCCCGAATATAACGAACGCTATTTGCGTCTAGTTGTACTGTTACAAGATGTAGTCGCTTTAGGAGAAGAAATCAAAGTTGTTTTTTATCAAAATCAAATCAAAAGACTGGGAATTTTTCAGGCAATATGCAACATTATTGTGAATAAACTAGGAATTGCCGCAGATAAAGTTATTCCTACAGCGAATTTGAACGCAGATTTAGGCATCGATTCTTTAACTATGCTTGAATTATTCATCGCCTTAGAGTCAATTTTTGACGTAGAAATTACTGATCAAGCAGCTAAACAACTGACAACAGTACAACAGATGATTAATTACATCTGTGAAAACGTTCAAATTGGTATTTACTGAGCTATCGAACCATCACAATCTTCAGGAGTCAATAGTCTGATGAATTTAATAGCCAATGCTTTTAAGCACAATCCCATCTTTAGACGCAAGGAGAATGAGCAAGCACCTAATGAAGTCGCTGTTATGCAGAATCCAGCCATTGTGGAACATATTAACCAAAGTCTGACGAAGCTAGAAGGAACTGTCGAAGAGATAGTCAAAGAAGCACCAGTAGTGATTCCTCAACCTGTCAGACAAGACAACCCTGAACAAGCTTTGAATGAAGGTCGTCCAGAACCTAACAATCAGGAACCACCAACTCTACCCAACGCATGGATATACGACGGACAAGCCTACGATTTATCTGACTTTATCAAGAAACATCCAGGTGGTGAATTCTTTATTGGGCGGATGAAAAATAGAGATATCACCATACTGGTGAATATTTTTCATCCTAATCCTCAAAAGGTCAAAAAAATTCTTCAAAAATATGCCTTGAATAGACCGGGTGTACCTGAAGATATCCATCCTAAATATGCGGCTCCAGAGTTTTTATTTCGGGAAGGGTTTGACAGTTGGAGAGATACTCCCAAGTTTGATTTTGAAAGCCAAGGACAACTTCTTGATCAGATTAAAACCAGACTCAATAAACCAGAGATGAAGAAGAAAATCGCTCAAATGGACTTTTGGTTTGATGCGGTTACAGTCACATTGGGTATTCTTTATATTCTTGTACAAGTACTGCGATTAGGTTTTACAGAGTATATGCCCATGTATCTCTTTGTTCCTTTGATGATAGCTTTGAGGATTTCTTTAGCTGGTGCTGGTCACTACTTTATCCATAGGCCGCAAGTAGGCTTAAACAAAGCAGTCGAACAGATTTTCGATATTAACTACGTTCCTATGGCTTTTGTAGTTACCGATGGTCATAGTTTAATGCACCATCCATGTACTCAAAGCGAAGTTGATATCAAGAGAAATGTTTTCACCGCCATGCTGGAATTACCTCGTTTTTATCGAGTTCCAGTCCATAGCATACATAAATTTGCTCATGTTCTGACTGGTATGTTTGTGCGCTCTTTCGAGATATGTATGTTGGGTTTTAAGTTTGGTGTGAAAGACTTATACGGTTCTTGGCAAGGAAGTTTGCTGCATTATGTCGGACTATTTGCTATGCGGATACTTCTGTTTGGCGAATTAATTGTGTTCTACTTACATGGAGATTTAGTAGCTTGGTTAACTCAATTCGTCCTGACTTTGTGGATTAGTACATTTATGATTGTTGCTAGTCATGACTTTGAAGAAGTCGATAAAGATGACGCTATCAAACAGACAGGCGACTGGGCAGTTTTTCAAATTCAAAACTCTTATGATTTGACGATGATAGGCAACAAGTATATTGACTGCTTTTTATCGGCTGGTTTGAGTCCGCATCGGGTACACCATGTACTGCCTTATCAAAAAAGTGGTTTCGCCAATATCATCAGTGAAGATGTTGTTCGAGAAGAAGCAGAGAAATATAACGTCGCCTGGCTGAAACCGAAAAACTTCTTTGTTGACCGTTTGCCAATTTTGTTCAGCCATTATTTATTCAGTCCATCCAGAAGAGCAAAAGAGAACAAACTCGGAATATTACAAGAGCATCTTCACCCCCAAGAATTACTGACATCATTGCAATACATACTCAAAGGCTTTGTGGGGATTGGTTCAATTTAAAGCTAGTCACAGATAACAGACCAAAAATAGATTCATCGGATGCTACACACAGCCCAATTATTAACCTGAATGTCAAACTTGAAGAAGAAAGCAGAAGTCAGAATTCAGAAGTCAGAATCAATTAGTGGTGGGTCTTATCTCCACTAATTGAAGACCACTAAATCGTAGATTTAGTAGGGATTTGCAACCCATTTATTCATCCGCCACTCACACATAATTCATACTGAATTCTGTTTTGATAACTTAAGTGTTGCTGCGTGATTGAAGAACACCCATCGCTACAATTTCTCTCACCTGATATCAGCAGTTCCGGTTATGAACGCAAATCAATTAGGACAAGGACTCAATGAATACTAAAACTACAGCAAAGCAACATCAGCAAACAACTAAATATTCTTTGAATCAGCATATTCCCATTTCCGAGCCGCAGAGTCTGGAACAGACTAGTCTTTTTAGATTGCACCAGTTGTTACCAACGATTGATAGCATTGCTACTGGTACACCAAATAAAGTCATTCGCCAAGCCGATGCGGCCGATTTTGTGGCTCAACTACCTAGCTTGGCTGAAAATCAATCTCGAATCGGCAAAATATACCAGAATACTCGGATTGAAACCAGACACTTAGCTATCGATTTGGTGTCAGAAGAAGGAATGGTTTTGACAGCAAAAGACAAATTGATTCAGTCCCGAATGCAATTGTTTAAGGAGTATGCTGTTCCCCTAGCAGAAAAAGTTGCTAGAAAAGCATTAGAATCTGCTGCTACCACTGTAGAGAATAATAATTCTTTACATTCAAAATCGAGTATTGAAGATGCGATTCGCCTAATTGTGTTTGTCTCTAGTACAGGCTTTATTGCACCTGGTGTAGACACAGAATTAATTAAGAATTTGGGGTTGAGACCAGATACAGCCAGAGTGACAGTCAATTTTATGGGCTGTGCGGCTGCGATGAATGGATTACGGATTGCGTGCGATCATGTCCGAGCTTATCCGAATGATAAAGTGCTTGTAGTTTGCTTAGAACTGAGTTCTGTGAACGCAGTTTTCGCAGATGAAATTAATGATGTGATTATTCATAGTATCTTTAGTGATGGGTGTGCAGCTGTTGTGATTGGAGCTTGTCAAGCACAAGAGGCGATCGCTCAAAAGAAAGTAGTGATCCAAGATCATTTCAGTTATCTTGTCAAAAATACCGAAGACGGGATAGTTCTTGGCATCCGCGATAATGGAATTACTTGTAAGCTTTCACGCAACTTACCTGAATACATTAAAAACGGTGTCGCCCCAGTGATCGAAAACTTTTTAGCCAGCCATTCACTGACTAAAAATAGTATAGATTTGTGGGCAATTCATCCAGGTGGCACACGCATTATTGAAAATGCACAACACTCTTTAGGATTGAGCGATCATCAAGTTGCGATTAGTTGGGAAATACTGCAAGAATATGGAAATATGCTGAGTCCTTCTGTATTATTTGTGATAGAAAGGATGCTGCTCAAATGTCAAGATTCCCAATCTCCTCATAGTGTTAATCATCATCAAAAAGATGCAGATATCACTAATAAACCCTTAACTGGGCTGGCGTTTTCCTTCGCACCAGGAGTTGGCATAGAAGGTATTTTATTTCAAAAGACATAGATCAAATGGCTCTGCTGTACTTTAATGCAAAAGTTGAGATTTTCAAAGCCAAAAAGCTGAATTTACAGGTAGATTATGCTTGTAAACTCTCATTGATGTTGGAGAACAAGCTTTTTCTTGCTGATATTCCCTGTTTTCTCTCAATAGAGTATTAAATTAGTATTAAACATCAGGTAGAGCCACTCAAGTTTACTCAAATTAATAGCAAAATATAAGTGGCAATTATTAATATAAATAATCAATACCATTTGTTATTTTGCTCAAACCAATATCCTCTTTTAGGAAAATATAGGTATGAGATTTATTCGCTTTCTTTTTGAAGTATCATGGAAAACTATTTTAATTGCAACCATTACGGGATTAATTAGTGGTGTGATCAATGCCATGATCATTTCACTGATCAATCGCGTTGTCAGCCAAGCATCGTTTCCTAATGCATTGTTATATTTTGCCGGATTCGCTTTAGTGGCGTTGATCACCAGCGTCATTACACAATGGATGCTCATCCATTTATCGCAAAATGCAATTTATCAATTGCGATTAAAGTTGAGCCAAAATATTTTGTCCTCACCTTTGCAGCATTTAGAAAGACTGGGAGAAAGCCGTCTACTGGCCACATTAACTGATGATGTGCGAGTACTTTCTCATGCGGTATCGGCAATTCCGAACATTTGTATTGATTTAGCGACTGTCATCGGCTGCTTTTTTTACTTAGCCTTGGTTTCCAACATCATCTTTGCCTTAACCTTAGCGACATCGTTGCTAGGAATGTGGTGCGTACAGATGAGAATTGGTAAAGCCCAAAGTTTATTCTCCTGGGCAAGACAAGAAGAAGATAATTTATACAAACATTTTCAAGGATTGACCAGAGGCATTAAAGAACTAAAACTGCACAAATCCCGGCGATATGACTTTTACTCTCAGCATTTGCAAGGTAGTGCCACTAAACTACGACAAAAGAATACAACAGCAATGCATAGTTTTGCGATCGCCAATGGATTAGGACAACTATTGCAACTGTCAAGTTTAGCATTGGTTTTGTTTATCTTACCTACGTTAGTTTCAATTCCCCTGCCATTGCTGGCAACTTATGTTTTGACCATGACTTACTTGTCTTTACCATTGCAAAACCTGTTGCGTCGATTACCAGACTTGTTGCAAGGCAACATCGCTCTGCAAAAAATAGAAATGATGAAATTGTCGCTGACAGAAGAATCAGAACTTGATCAGCAAATTCACGACTATACCATCAGCTCACCAACTCAACTAGAACTGAAACTAGAACTTGACCAAGTAACATATTTGTATCATCCTGAAAATCATGATCCAGGATTGCACCCACAACCCCCTCATCACTCATTACCACCAAAACATCAGCAAAAACCAAACCACAAACACCAACCAGGAGACAGGCTCCCGCCACCACCTATGGAAGAGCAGGGGTTTTGCCTCGGGCCAATTAGTTTAACGTTGCAACCAGGACAAATTACCTTTATCATCGGTGGCAACGGCAGTGGAAAGTCAACCCTAGCCAAATTGATTACAGGGCTATATCCACCGAAAACTGGCTCTATTTATCTCGATGGAATACTCATCAACGAACAAAACCAAGAATGGTATCGTCAGCAATTCTCCGCCATCTTTTCTGACTTCTACCTGTTTGAAAGTTGCTTAGGTTTCAATCATAGTGATTTGGATCGAGAAGTTGAAAGTTATCTTCGACAATTGCAATTAGACCACAAGGTGCAAGTCAAAAATGGTGTGTTATCGACAATTAATTTATCCCAAGGACAAAGAAAACGTTTAGCCTTGCTCACAGCTTATTTAGAAGATCGCCCCATTTATGTATTTGACGAGTGGGCATCTGACCAAGAGCCACAATTTCGAGAACTATTTTATAGACAAAGCCTAGCCAAACTCAAAGAACGTGGTAAAGCAGTTGTTGTCATTACCCATGATGACCGTTACTTCAATCTAGCTGACCAAATCATCAAGCTGGATTATGGCAAAATTGAACCTGCCTATGTTCAAAAAAATGGACACCTCAAATCCAAGCGACAAGAACTTGGTAAAGCAGATGAGGCAGTTAGCCATGAAATTACCAATAAATTTAGTGAAATCTAACAGGGGAGTATGGATAGGTAAACAGAGAAAATCATCACCCAGCACACCTACTCCCAACTCAGTACTCAGCACCAGAACTGAACATGGCCTTAAATCCTCTCGATCCCATCAACTACCCAAATCTACCTGAGCTAGACTCCACAACTTCTCTGCCAGCACTCAAGCAACCCATTCTCAAAAAATGGTTACTTAGATTACTTGTCTTTTGTGTGTTGGTAGGAGGTGGTTATTTAGCTTATAACCTACTTTTGAAACAACAACCCCTAGCAAATCACCGCCCTCCAATAGTACCCTTACAAAAAGGCAATTTTGCCGTTACTATCTCTGCTAATGGTACGGTTGAGCCGGAACACGTAATCAACCTCAGTCCGAAAACAGCTGGACTCCTAGAGAGTCTGCTAGTCAAAGAGGGTGATTATGTGAGCAAAGGACAAGTTTTAGCTCGGATGGATGACTCTAATTGGCAAGGGCAATTAATCCAACAACGAGGACAACTAGCACAAGCTCAGGCAAATCTCCGTAAACTTATTGCCGGCAATCGACCTGAGGATATTGCTCAAGCTGAGGCGAAACTAGAGGAATTACAAGCAAACCTGAGCAAACTCATCGCTGGTAATCGTTCCCAGGATATTGCTCAAGCCCAAGCTCGCTTAAATTCGTCCCAAGCGAGTCTGCGTAAAGCCGAGGATGAGTATCGTCGCACGCAGCAACTATATAATTCTGGGGCTATTTCTCTGCAAAGCTTAAACCAAAAACTTGCAGACCGTGACACTGCCCAAGCTCAAGTAGTAGAAGCCCAACAAGCTTTATCTCTGCAAAAAGTTGGCAGTCGTCAAGAAGATATTGCACAAGCCCGGGCCGCCGTCAAGCAGCAACAGCAACAACTCAAGCTCTTGCAAGCGGGAAGCCGTCAAGAAGATATTGACCAAGCCCGTGCTGAAGTCTTGGCGGCGCGTGGGGCTTTACAAAATGTGCAAACGCAGATTAACGATACACTGATTCGTGCACCTTTCGATGGGACAATTATTCGCAAGTATGCAGATCCTGGTGCTTTTGTTACCCCAACCACAGCTGGTAGTTCCGTGTCTTCTGCAACCTCATCATCAATTTTGGCATTGGCTGACACCAACCAAGTTGTAGCCAATGTCTCAGAAAGCGACATTGCTCAAATTCGCATCGGTCAACAAGTGATTGTGAAAGCAGATGCTTACCCCTCAAAAAAATTCTTGGGCAAAGTATCACAAATTGCAGCGCAGGCAACAGTAGAGCAAAATGTGACTAGTTTTGAAGTCAAAGCAACTTTGGATGCAGATGCTCAGAAATTTTTACGTTCGGGAATGAATGTATCTTTGGAGTTTCAGGTGGGTCAATTGCAGAATGTGTTGACTGTTCCTACGGTGGCAATTACTCGCCAGCAGAATGTTGCTGGTGTTTTTGTGGCCCGTAAAGGTGAACTGCCCAAATTCACCCCAATTACCACTGGAGCAACGGTGAATAATCGCACCGAAGTCAAGACAGGGCTAGACGGAACTGAGCAGATATTACTGACTCCTCCACCTTCAGCAAAAGATAAACCAGGTTTTTCCTTATCCAATCTCCTGGGAGGTTCTAAGGATGGCCCACCAGGGGGAGGTCCGCCCCCCGGTGGTGGTGGCCCTCCTCGTTAATTCCCCATCACGCTAATTACTGGCAATATGGTTTGACCTATGAATCATTTTTTAAACTGATTATGATATGAGGATTTCTTTAGTATTACCTCAAAGTATATCCGTGAATAGGCATAGTACTTCTGTGCCTATGATGGAAATTCTGGGAATGGCTGTTGAGGCATTATGGAACAATAAACTGCGTACTGCTTTGACAATGTTGGGTGTAATTATTGGCATTACTTCTGTGATTGCGATTACTTCCGTTGGGCAAGGTGTACAAAAAGCTACCGAACAGCAAATTCAGGCTTTAGGTACTGATGTTTTACAAATTTTTCCTGGTTCAGCGAGGACTGGTGGTATCAGTCAGGGGGTGGGTTCTAGCTCCACTCTCACCTGGCAAGATGCTAAAGCTATTCAACAGCAGGCCCCCGCGGTGCAAGTCGTTTCTGCTTATTTGCAACGGCCAGGACAGGTTGTTTATGGTAATTTAAATCACTCAACTAATATTGTGGGGATAGATTTAAACTATCAGCAAGCGCGGAATACTAACCTGACTCAAGGTAGGTTTTTTACAGCCCAAGAAATGGATGTTGCCAAATCTTTGGCGATTTTAGGCCCGACAGTCCGAGATCAACTCTTTGGCAGTAATGGTAACGCCATAGGCGAAAAAATTCGCATTCAAAGAAACATTTATGAAGTGATTGGGGTATTTGAAAAGAAGGGTTCGGAAGGCTCAATGGATCGAGACGATCAGGTGTTTATTCCCTTGACTAATATGTCCAATCGGGTTGTCGGTAATAATTCTTTAAATGGGTTTGCTGTCAATGGAATTTATGTCAAGGTAGCGGATCAAAACCAATCCAAAACGGCTGAGTTTCAGGTCGTCAATTTACTACGCTTGCGCCACAATCTCAGTCCATCGCAATCTGATGATTTCACGATTAGAAATCGCACAGATATTGTGAGTACTTTCTCTACTGTAGTGGGTTTGTTTACTGTGATGGTGGTGGCGATCGCTAGTATTTCTTTATTAGTAGGTGGCATTGGTATTGCTAATATCATGTTGGTTTCGGTGGTGGAGCGCACTAGAGAAATTGGCATTCGCAAAGCCGTTGGCGCAACAAATTCCGCCATTTTGCAGCAATTTTTAGCCGAATCTGTGGTGATTTCCTCTGCAGGTGGCGGTATTGGCGTGGGATTGGGAATTTTAATTGCTTTGATCTCAGCAACGATGTTTAGTTTTCCCTTTGTTGTTTCTGTTTGGTCAGTTGTGTGTGGGTTTGGATTATCTTTTATCGTTGGGTTACTGGCTGGGGTAATTCCGGCTCGTAATGCGGCTCAGTTAGACCCTATTGTTTCATTACGGAGTGACTGAGATGGCCACCATGATTTGGATGCAGGAGATTACTAAACTTTATCGTCTGGGTGAAATAACTTTACCTGTACTTAGAGGTATTGATTTAGCCATTGAGGAAGGAGAGTATATTGCCATTATGGGGCCATCTGGTTCAGGTAAATCCACATTGATGAACCTGCTAGGTTGCTTAGACCGCCCTACAAGCGGTAACTATATCTTAGAAGGCAGAAATTTAACTACCCTAGACAACGGTAAGCTAGCGCATATCCGTAATCAACGCATTGGCTTTGTCTTTCAGCAGTTTAATCTGTTACCACGTTCTACGGCTCTGGAGAATGTGATGCTACCGATGATTTACGCCAATATACCCAAGCAAAAACGCCGTCAGCAGGCAATTCAAGCCCTGACGCGGGTGGGATTAGGCGAACATATGTTTCATCGTCCCAGCCAATTGTCTGGTGGACAACAGCAACGAGTGGCGATCGCGCGTGCGCTAGTTAATCGACCTGCCTTGGTGTTAGCAGATGAACCAACGGGTGCGTTAGACACAAAAACATCTCAAGAAGTTATTGATTTGCTAACTGAACTTAATCAGCAACGCATCACAATTATTATTGTCACCCACTCACCTGAAGTTGCTGCTCAAACAAAACGAGTGATTCGCGTCCAAGACGGTTTAATTATGTAAACATTTGGAGGATTAAGCAATTTGCAAACAGATGACTACATAAATAGGAATGAGATTTTGATGCGGATTAATCAATTATTCATACTAATTACTCTTTCATTAACAATAGGAGCTTGTAATATGTTCACACCACCCAATGGCCCTGGCGCACTACAACCACCTCCACGCATTGATTTTGCCTTGGCTGCCAAAAAATTAGGAGTGACTGAAACTCAATTAAAGTCGGCTCTAGGAGTACCAGAACAACCACCAACACAGCCTTTATCTAGCCCTCCTCCACGTCCTGATCTTAAAGGTGCAGCCACTAAATTAGGTGTAACCGAGAGCAAATTAATTGAAGCTCTGGGGCTACCACCCCATCCTCCCGGTGATCCATCTTCTACGCCTAAATAACTGTAGTTGAAAAAGTGCTGAATTGTGTGTGATGCTTATGCCTAGAAAAACTCAACAGGTATAAGAAAATAAAATATCGAGTTCTGCAACTTTCCTAGCTCAAAAGAATTAGCTTTGCCAATTTTATCTGTGTTTAGAGTCTAGTATGAAACTTCGTTTTGTCCGAATGTTCGTCATTTGTGTGGCCTTATTTTTTGTATGGTCTCACGCTAGCCAAGCAATCACATTCAAGTTTTGCTCAAAGTCTCCTACTGCACAATTGGCAAACAATATAACCAAGACAACTAGTATTGACCTGAAACATTTACCAATCGGCGATGGGCGAATTTCGACGCAACCGAAAACTGGTTATGTTTGGTCATGCAGAACCCGATTTAGAAGAACAGGCGGAGCGCACGCCAGTGGAGATTGGATTCAAGCAGACGGCACTTATAACTTAACGGTTAAACCAATTGTTGATGGTGCAGTTAGTTGGCCTAGTCAATTCCAAATTAGGCAAAAAAATAATACTCGCACCATTAGCAGTAACAGGCTACCCAAAAGTGTCACAGGGAATTTTCCTATCTCAGTTAAAGATGATGCTTACGCTTATGATCGCAATCCCAATGCGATTACGGCTCAAGCATACCAAATTCAACTACCAACTATGCCTACAGTCGCCCAAGACTCATCATGCTTACCAATGGGAGCGATTGGTGTTCTCCTTAATGGCGGATACTTTTTCAATGCTGTTGATGAGCGTGGGGAAGATGCAGTGGCTCACGAAATTCAAGATCGTTGTCAAGGACATCCAGAAAGAGGAGGCGCATATCACTACCATAGTCTGACATCCTGTCTAGAAGCTCAGTGTCAAGAACACTCTGCCTTAGTTGGTTATGCTTTTGATGGGTTTGGCATTTATGGTCATTGTGGAGAGAATGGTAAAATTCTGACTAATTCTGATTTAGATGCCTGCCACGGTCACACTCATGAAATTACCTGGGATGGCAAAAAACAAAAGCTTTACCATTATCATGCTACGTGGGAGTATCCTTACACAGTTGGATGTTACCGAGGTAAGCCAAATACTGTAAAAATTACAAGGCGTTAGTCTAAGAGCATGTTTTAAAAGTTTTGGGCGAATAGAATTCGCTACTACACAAACAAAGTCCGCACTTCGACAAGCTCAGTGACCACCTGCGCGGACTAATTAAAAATCAAGGGTTTTGAACCCACGCAGGTGGTGAGACCAGCGCTCTTGGTAGGGTTTCCCTCCGCAGGCGACTGGCGAACCCGTTAGCGTAGCTTTAGCGACGCAGGAGCGTCAGGGGTTTTGTCTGTGTAGCCAAGCCACTGCGTTGGGCGAGTTCCCCGACTCCCTCAGTGGCGCGCGATTTCTAATCGCCAAGACAAGTAATAAATTAGACTTTCCAAACATCCTCTAAGGTTGTTCTGCTCATAACTTTTAAGCAGAACAACCTTCATTAATCACAACTAGTTATGCTATTCCTTACAAGGGAGCTTCTTTAATTAACTTCTTGATCGCGCCAGATAAACTAACACCCCATTTAATGGCAAGTTGACGTAATTTCTCTTTCTCTGTATCGTCTAAATCTACAGGCAAAGATTTATTTTTGTCGCTCATAAAATACCTGAATTAGAATAATTTCAATTTTAAATATTACATGACTAGTTTCAGTAATCAAGAGTTTTTAATGATATGAAAAATATGTAACAATTAAAGACACAGGAGTCATAAATCAGAATTTTTCATGAATTTAGTCTGACTTTATATATTTAGTCAGGAAATATTATTCAGATTCTAGAAATATTCTGAATCCTGACTTTTGAATTCTGAATTCTTACTTGTTGTGGATATCTCACTATAGATGATAATTCCTCTAATTGTCTGATGGCTTCTGCACCTTCTAATTTCATTAATTCCCTGTCATCCCAAAGTTCCATCCAAGTAATTCCATAATCAGAGACTAAAAATCGAATCAAATGCTTTTCTCCTAAACTCACCATAAATGAAGCACTCTTGATTTGGTCGCCGCAGGTATAAAAAGAAGTAAAATAACCACGCTTTTCTAGAACCTTTGACAAAGCTTGTAAGCTCATAACTAAATCCTGAACTACTTGCTGATGTTGTTGTGCTAATCTCAAAAACATTTGTTTGCTCCTATCATGATCATGATGCGATCGCTGTTTTTTTTACTAAACTCTTAAAGCTTGTCTGATGTTGCGGACAATTACTTCTGGTGTCTCGCTCACATCTATATAGAGAGTGTCTGATGGTTCTTCTAAAGTAGAAAATTGGCTATCGAGAAGTGTTTCGCTCATGTAGTGGTTATGGCGATTTTGCAACCGCTGATAAATTAATTCATAAGAGCCTTTGAGGTAAACTAGTTTGATGCGATCTCTATGCACCACTAGCAATTGGCGATAGCTTTCTTTAAGAGCAGAACACGCCAACACCATATTTTTATTTGCTTGTAGCCAATTTTTCATGGCTGTTTGTAAATCTTGTAACCAAGGTAGTCTGTCAGCATCAGTTAAAGAAATACCACTTTGCATTTTCTCCACATTATTTAGCGGGTGAAAAGCATCAGCATCACTAAATTCCCAATCTAGAGAATTTGCTAGCAGTTTTCCTATGGTGGTTTTACCTGCTCCGGAAACGCCCATAATGATGATAATCATTGACTTGGCATTCATACTTTTTAAAAGTGAATGTATCTAGCTTTTTTCAGTTGTGTGTAGTACACATTTCCAGGGAAAGGTGCTGAGGCTAGAGACTAGAAAAATGTACCTCATATAGATGAAATATGCTGTATGTAATAGGTTTTTATGTTAACTATTACGCTTCTAACCCGAGCCTGTCCAGTTAAACTTTGTGCGTAAGTCCTGAAGTCTATTCAGTCATTGAATCGGTTTTTATACATTGACAGATGATGTAAATTTGCTAATAATTAGAATTATAATGCAAACGTGTGCATAAAGCAAAAAATTTCACTTGAACATATCCTAGACAAGCTAGTGTTTCTCATTCAACAGTTTCGCGTGCTTTGCCAGATAGGTCTTTTATTAGTCCGCATTACCAAGCGCGATCGCTACTTTACCACTTTGATTAGAGAATCTCGTTGCAATTGTCAATCTTGACTATTCTTCATGAGGTTGCACTGAATATTCTCAATCAATCGGCTCTCAAAAACAAGTCTTTTAATAACAGCTTATTGAATTGATAATAAATAGTGAGTGTATAGATAAAAAAATTATATTTGTTGTGGTTGCTCAAGATACATCTCAAAAGTTAATCACAAAAACATCTATCTAGGGAATGATACTAGTTAATAAAATGAGAAGCGATGTCTGATTCCTAGGTGCTGAATCATTCCTATATTCTGACTAATTCATTTAGAAAAAATTGAAAAATATGACTTTCAGCACAAATGAATTCATGACTTTTTTCCTATTTAAGGATATGGCTATAATTATATGATTAACATGGTAGAAAATTAGTAATTATTAACTAATTTCTATTGCACTTTATTCACGGAGCATAAATTCATTATGGTCGTTCGTCTGCCATTCATAGCTGCAACTTTTATGGTTGCAAGTATTAGCATTGGTACTCTTTTAAGTACTGCTCCCCCAGCCGCAGCACAACAAGTAATTACTTGTGAAAGCCAAAATAATCGCAGGAATACTTGTAGAGTTCCCACAGCAGGTACAATCAGATTCGTTAGACAATTATCTGATGCTAGTTGTCGAGGTAATTGGGGTAGCAGTCGTAACCGTGTTTGGGTAAGAAATGGTTGTCGCGCTCAATTTTCAGTGAGAAATAGCAGATACGATATACATCGTGGAAATAACAGAGATTTCCGTCCTAACAGAGATCGCAGATATAACAGGTAATTTGCTAGGCTATTCATCACCATAGCTAAATCAAATTTTTCCTGAGTCTATCAGTAATCAAGAGTGCATTACCCTGATCCTTGGATAGGTGCAACTTCCCATTTTTTACTTTGATAGCTGATGATATCATGTCCTGCTAAAGACTTATCATTAAGGACGCAGGGAGCAGGGGAGAGGGTTTTGTCGTTTTTGCACAGATGTGTTGAATCATAACTGATTTGCCGGACATGATATAAACCATCATTCGGCTGATGCTTAAGAGACTTGCAGCACCTTCTTAGATGTCAAATGGGTTCTATAAGACTTTGTTTTCATATCTTTCGTTCATCCTCTAGCTATCTCGAAAGTTTGTCTTAGATTTTTTGTAGTTTTAGTCCCCTTGCGGGGAAGAGAGATGGGAGACTAATAAATTTAATCATCCAGCATCTCACGGATTAATATTTTCGCCGTTGCATAGAATCAATCTGGTAACAGGAATTGAGTCCTATTCAGCACATGACGAGTGTTTGTTTCCGTTCCCTTGCGGGAATTGACCGTAATAAATATTTTAACTTAACTTATTTGTAATATATCTTTTATCTGTTGTAATTTATCAAAAGCCGCATTAACTTCTCGCTTGTGAGTTCTAAAATAATTTATTGCATTGTCATCTCTAATGGGTTGAACACTCCTTCTATGGCTACTACTTTTAAAGTATCTAGCTTTCTCACTAGCACCATGCAAATCATCATAAAGTTGATGCAATTCTCTTTTTTTGAGTTTTTCATAAGCAAGGTCATAAAGATAGCCCCGATGTTCGTCATGAGATTGTAACTTTTCCATATCATACCCTGCTTGAGCTGCATAACACTTTACCCAGTGCAATGCAGCATAAAAGCACATAGTTACAGCCCAATCAGGATAGTCTTTTTCAATAAGGCGTGCTGCTTCTTCATTACTTCGAGCTTGCTCCTGGTAGCGTGCATATACCATGATCTGTTGGTAGATAAGCAGAGATAATTAAATTTCTATGTATCTGGGAGTATTGCTTGACAATATTCTGAATCTGCTCATTTCTGTGTTTTGTCTATTCTCGGAATCAGCTATTACTTCATCTCCAAGCACACAAAACCTATCTACTAATTGAGGACGAAAATACCACCTCTCGCCAGAATCATCTCTTAATTTCCATTCACAGTCAATAACAATATCCTGGATTTTATCCCAGGTTTCATCAGATAAATCAATGTTTCCCTCTAACTCAATTTCAAAATCAATCCAATGAATATCTGGGAATTTTATAGCTATGGCTTTGACTATTCTTACCTCTTTTATTTTTTGAACTAGTTCTTCAACCAATTGTGGTATTTCAGGAGGAATCAATGCAGAACTTTTTGGAGTTTTGGAAGAAACTAAGCGCAAATGAGACGAATTAGGTTTACTCCAATTAGTTTTAGTCTCAAATTTTGATTCAGACTTGGACAATAAATGATTCTGCGTTGAACTCCTAATATAAGTCATACTTCTCCCTTCAAAAATTCATCTAACCTATCTCTCAAAAATGCGGCGTGCTGTCGAGTAAATGCAAAATTTATGGAATGTGCAGTTAATGATGATTCCTGTTCATCTTCCACAAATGGATTTTTTGAAAGCATTCCTGCTATCAATATCCGATGTTCCTCGTCAATAGCAATACGCACACCAGTAACAAATAACACTTTGTTGTCTTGTTGACTCATAATCTACTTGTAGCCTCCTATTTTATCTAATAATTAGAGAAGCAAATCCAGTACAGTATTTGCTTGCTCTAAATTCTAAATCAAGTCAGCTCTACAATAAAGTAGAGCTGACCGTAGGATGAGAGTTTTGGTCTTAGCCTACTTTAATAATGAAACTAGGGTTTAAAGCAAGTGAAACAGGAGAACAAGTAGCAACTTTGAGTGTTACTTGATACTCAACAACAGTATAAAACTGTTGTTGGAAAGAGTTACAATGCGTCAATGCAGAATAAGAATCCATTCCTGTTTTGAGGTTTGACCTTGATTCAGTCATAATATGCCCTTTTAAAAATACACGCTTATTATACGGTATTTTTCAGCCAATATCATCAAATTTTGTCATGTTTTTATACGCTAATAACAATCTAAATACACTTAACGCTCTTCATGCTTCCATCATCTTTGAGAGAAACAATTTTTACCTGAACCGTCTGTCCTTCGTGGAGAGAAGCTGCTTTCTTCGGTTCTTTCTCAGTTAACTTAATTGTCCCCAAAATTTCATAAGTGACCTTGTTACCATTAATCTTCGTAACAACTGCATCTAATATTTGGTCAACTTTAAAGTCCTGAGATTTAGCAACTTTGGCTATTTCCGCCTGACGCGCTGACTCTGGAGGTGGTGCGGTGGGAGTAGCAATTTCACCAATGGGAACGCCAGCATCTTTGTAATAACGCATGAGGCGAGATACCCAGCCTAAAATTTGCAGGATGGTGTGAGCATCATTAATACTTTTGAGATAATCACTACAGGCTTTATCGATACTAATGTAATAGTCTGTTGTTTTTTTACTGTGTCCTATTTGTCTACCGTTGCTTACCAAGGTTTTGAGATATTTGAAAAACCTGGAAGTTGCATCTGGTTGATGAATGTAACCACGCAGATAAGCAACGGCTTTGCCTACTTCATTGACATCAGTATCATCTTTTACTAAAGTAAGAGCGATCGCATGGGCAATTTCCCACTGTGCATCTGTAATAGTTTCCGAAGCAGATTCAGTTATTGTCATAGCTAATATTGTGATAGCGGTTCGTGGTTACTTGGATAGCTTAGGATGGCTTTTAATTCTTTTAATTGGTCTTTTTGAAGTAAATTTGAGTTTATAGCTTCTTGAATTTTTTCTTTGATAAATTGTTTTAAATTTTCTCCTATCAATTCATTATCTTTACTGAGTTCATAAAACGAATAACGGCATATTAAATTATGCAATGTCTCAATTTTATCTATATTTACTGTCATTGTTCCCATACCTATAGGTTTACCTCCACCTACTTTTAAAGCAATAGGACAATTTTCTTTATCTTGTCCTAAAACAATTAACAACATTCCTAATTCTTCTGAATGTAAATTTTTGAAATGTAACTGTGTTGTAAAAGTATATTCTCTATCAGCTTGCTGTACAGAAATACCTTTATCCTTTCCTTCGTCAATAGATTTCGACATATTATAATAAAACTTACGTCCGGCTATTTTACCAGCTTTATAATATGCCTTGCAGTGAGGGCGGGGAGAATGTAAAGAAGGCATAAACCCATTTGAGAAACCAGATTTCAAACAGACAGCATCATTAAATTCAAGTAATCCTTGAAAATTTAATGCCCCAAATATACGACAAGCATCACATACTTTATTCGTGTCTTTTCGGATGTCTACTTTACATTCTTTCCCATATCCTTCTGGAATTTGCCTATAGTTTGCTTTAGTCTTACAGATACAACTTCTAGTAATCGCTTCATATACAGACCGAATGCAGCCTTTGAGGGAACTACCTTGAATTGATAGTTTTTGGTCAACACCCTGCACCATTGTTTTAATTAGGGGAATCCTGCTCCCGATGTCGCTACCCATTGCAACTATCCCGGTTGATATGTGCAGAGATGTTTGCACTTTCAGGGTAAGGTAGAGTGTACCATGTAGGCGATCGCTCAAATATTTATGATGTCCCACCGGACGCTGTGAGTTAGGACGTTGTGACGGGAAAGAAACGAAATCATAAGGCTTTGGTGGTAGTTCTGGGTTAGATGAACCTGCTGAATTAGGTTTTTTTGGCGGCTGGTAAGGAGTTCTACTCATGTTTATTTGTTAGTGGTAAGTGCAACAAAATGCACAGTTGCAGTTTTTTTATCAATAAAATATCGCTGTTTTACATCTACATTTTGAGTTTTGAAGCCTTTAGGAAATCTGGTTTCTGTGGCAGGATATATATAAGCATTGTGTTCTTGAACTAACCAATCTTCACCCAATAACTCAAAATCTGGATGATTGCCATTAATACTTAATAACAGCACTTCATAATTATTTTGCTGCTTATACTTCCAACGTAATTCAAAATCGTGACTAAACATTTGTCCCTCAAGCATAGGGAACTCTGTTTCCTTTGGCTGTTCCTTTCTTATGCCGCTAACTGCATGAGTCCAACGGAAGAAGTAATAACTAGATTTAGTAGGAAACTTATCAATTAATTCTAGCAACTTAGTGACTGATACAGCTTCTTTAAACCCTACAAAATTACTCATTTAGCACCTGCTAGTAACTGACTCCAAGACCTAACACATCTTTCAAATAAATCATTGACTGTTCCTTCTCGCCAAACAAGTTGGACACCAAAACCTAATTCCATTGCTTGCGCGGCGACTGGTGTATCTTGATGGTCTTGTTTAGCAAAACCATATAATTTTACGTCTTCAGCTTGTAAAAATTCCCCTACACCTAAAAGAAAAGTCTTACTCCATTTACTCTCACTACCCAAAGCGTGAATTTCTTGTTTATCTTCTGATAAAATACAACCAGGATACTGCACAACAGCTTGATTTAATTTCACTTCCACAGTACCCAATCCGCGAGATTTAGCAAACCCTAAACCAAACCAACCATCATTTAAATCTCGCAAGACTAAACCAATTAAACCTAGTTGCGCTAAGGTAAAATTCTTGAGGTGGATTTTAGTTTTAAATTCTCCAGCCGTGCAGACTTGATAATTAAATGGCCCCACTGCAACAGAACCAAAAACTCTATCAATTGCTACACCATTACGTTCCTCAATTCTCACAGGCTGTGAGCTATCTGGGTGAGCATCTTCAATTCTGAATCTACTAGCAATGGAAGTATTACCAAATATTTGCGAGATAAAGCAGGATTGATTGTAAATTACAGCACCTGGATGAGGATGTTTATCTTCAGGTTTCTTGTTCTTTTCGTCATTTTTCCATTTTGTTAAATAGAAATTGGGATTGTTATCTTGATTGGTTTCATCCAACAAGTGACTAGCCCAAATCTTTTGACTATTTAATTTGGGACGTTGTTCACCTCCTATCGTTCTAACAATTCGTTCTGCATGAGCGCGAATTGCTCCTTTTAAACTGCTTCCTGGTAAATAAATTGAACGTCCCCCAGCGTGATAGGTTTCGACAAATTCCATATCAGGCTTTGTGGGGTCTGCTCCTTCTTTTCCTGACTTAATTAAAATCGGCCCATCAGGTATAATGGTTAAATCGATTGTGCAGTGATTAACAAATCTTTTGTGCATGACTGGATTTATTTGATAATAAAAACTAAGCTGCTACTAAATTATTTAGCTGTACTTCACACTGTTGGAATATGAAATTAACAGCAGAAAATAATTTATCTAGTTCGTATATAGTGTAAGGTGTGATATTTCTAGTAAATTTTTCTCCTTCTAATTTACCAAACTGCCATGTTGCACCATTAGAAACAATACCGTAAATTACTAGTTGATATTCTCCGTTTAATCTTTGAGCCGCAATCATTTCTGCTAGACATTGCGCCCAACCACTCTCAAAATTATCTTGTTTAGCTTCAACTAAGATAAAATATGGTTTATCAAAGACAACTTTACCTAAAGGAGAACGTTTAGCTAAAATATATTCAGGAAATCCTGATAGTTTCTCATCATAGTTGAGAGCATAATGACTCCACAAAATAAACTTACCGCTATATATCTTCCAAACTTGTTTTAGGATGGGAGCGATCAGATTTTCACATATAGCAAATTCAGAACAGTCAACTGCTCCTTCTCGCATCGTAAATTCTAAGTCTTCCCGGAAGTAATCAGGAATAGTGAACTGAACTTCAACAATAAAATTTTCTTCAGTATAGGTTACTTGAAATGCTTTGATAACTTCACCAATGGTTTTGAAATTACTAAAAGCCATATTTAACTCCTAACTTCAGTATTATTTCTATTAGCTGCTTGACTGTTCAGATAGTCAATTAACTGTTGTACCCAATGGTCTTTAAACTCTCGTGCATCTTCGTAAGCACTCTTATCTCCCATCACCAATTTTTTGAGATAATCTAGCAACAAGTCTGGTTGATTTTCAGGATAGTCAAACCACAGCATTTCCTCAATATCTAGTTTAACGACACCCAAGCCACGCGATCGCCCTCCACCCAGTGGTATTTGTTCTGTCTCAAACTGGTGTAACCCAATCATCAACAGTCCCAGTTCATACTCCTCGGCGTTTTCTACCACCGCTTTAAATTGAAACTGCGTCCCTGCTGGAACTACTTGAAAGTCGTAGAGTTTCCCGTCTGCGGCGGTTTCGGTGTCTCTGTCGATGGCTACACCGTCTCTTTCTTGATATTGTCCAAACCATGTGTCAGGGACTACGGTTAAATCCCGGACTTGGAATTTGCTTGCTATCCAAGGTGAACCAAATAGCAGAGAGGTTATATCTGTTTCACTAATAATTTTCTCTGTGAGTAACTGATCCCGTTTTCCACTTCGTTCCGCTTGGGGATATTTTTCAAGTTCTTTTTCAACGTCCTTCTTAATACCATTTTCTCCATTCATGCGGTCATTGGTAATTGACCATTCGGCTTCTATAGCTGGATTTGCAGCTAAATTAGGATTGATACCACGGAGGAAACTTTCTAGGCGCGATCGCATTGCGCCTTTAAAGCTAGATCCTGGTATTAATGGATTACCCAAACTGTCTTTAATTACGGGTAAATCTGAGCCTATGGGTTCACTAGAACGACCTGCACTAATTCTTAAGGCTGTGATTGTGGTAAGTACGCCTGTAATTTCTAGGCGATTTTTGAAGGTGTCAAACATAAAATTTGGTGTTGCTGAATTAATTTATTATTTGCTCACGCAGAGGAGGACACTTGTGTGGGCGGCTTTACCGACTTGAGCAAAGTGTCCGTCACGCAGAGGCGCAGAGAGAAGAATGATTTTTAAAGTCCTTCGCTTCTTTCAACATGGTTATGAGTTCCGTAGTATCGTAGGGATAAAATACCACCTTCCAACACTTTGCAGCTAATTCTGAGACTGCGATTGACACGGAAGTGATCTATCTCATTTGAATTTTTATAGCGCGTATAGTCTACTGGTTGAAAAAGTACGCTTGTATCTCCATGAGATTCTTTTAACAACCCTGAAACTTTCGCTAGGTCTTGCTGAAGTTGTACTTTTTCTGTCTTATCTTTAATTTTATTGTAATCGGCTCGGAATGTTTCTGTGTATTTAAGTCTAGGGAATTCTAATAAATTACCAGATAATAAGTTATCTTTAGATTCATCCCATATTAAGTCTCCCCAAGTAGACAAGACTTTTTTGCCGTTAAATTCACCAATCAAAGCTTCAGGAATTCCTTGAACTTCTGATGAATCAAGTCCTATTCCTTCGGACATTAAAGCCAACTGAACAGTATACGGTTCAATCAGAGATTCATCTACTTTAATCGGTAGGCGAGGAATTGTAATTAGATTGGATTCTTTGCCCTCAAATATATAAATTATCTCATGGGCATAGAACATACCAATTGTATTTAGATAGCCTTGCAAACTCTTGAAACTTCCAACCAGATTAAAACAAATTCTGTAGGTATATTTTAAAGGTATAATTTCTTTTCGCAACCACACCAGTAAATCATCTATTCCTTCTGAAAATGTTGTTGTTGTTGCTGTTGAAAGTCCATCAGGAGTATAAATACTAGTGTTAAATAATCCTTGTTTTCTGAGAAATTCTTTCACGATTTCCGCAGTCGCTTTACCTTGTGCAGTATCGGTAGAAATTAGCCAATGAATATCTTGTATTCCTTCCTGCAATTCATTGTTATACAATCCATGAATCCCATTTAGTTCTGCGCTGGCTAAACGAATCTGAGGAATTGAACTTTTCTCAAGTTTCTCAATTGCTCTATTTTTGAGTGTTTCAATTATTGAAATAACGTCTTGAGGTGTATTTTCTAGTGTAAAATTAGCTGTATCTCTCAGTTGATTATACCAATCTTTTTCAGCCTCATCAGAACGTTTAATCTGATTAGTTAATAGGCTAGTTCCGATAGTTGAAACAACAACTCTACGCATACTTTTCCTTATTTTAATTCTAAATCAAACTTTAAGCTGCACCATCACGCTTGTATTTCAAATACCTTGCGCCATAGCCTAAGTAACGGCGAATCAATTCTAACCAAATGGGTTTATAGTCGGCTTGGCAGCATTCTGCAATTATTTCAGCAGATTTCTTTATATTTTTGTCGATATCTTCAACTATTTTCTCAGCTAAAGAACCTTTACCTTTACCCCATTTCTTATCACGTCCTACTTGATAACGCAAGAAATTTTTAATAACTTCTGCACTATCTGTTGTGTCTGAAACGCGAACTAAGTTACGAAATTGAGATTCTTCTAAATCACCATAAGATTGTTTGTTATCTAAAGCTTGCTGAACCCAAATAACTAAATCATCTTCGGCTTGACGGATTCCTTTTTGGATTTTCAATTGTTTTTGTTGTTCTGAAAAATCACTCATTTTGCATTCTCCCTAAATACACTATGAAATTCATTACAAATTTGGACTTGTCCGAAGCCTTCACAGGTGCGATCGCCTACTCCTTTTAGTTCCAATTCCTTTAATTTATCAGTCCATTCTTCTGCTTTTTCCTTATTAACACTAAATAAATAAACCGCGCCTCTAGTTGTGACTAACTCTATATCTTTCATCAAACCCCAAGCAGCATTCCAGCCAGAACGATAGTTATAGGTACTGTAGGCTGTATGTAGTTCTAGGGAATCATCATCTTTAATTCCTGTAAACTGCTTGAGCATCTTTTCTGAAATAACTGTAGTGTGTCGCCAATTCTCTGTCAGAATAGCATCAGATTGTAAATCAATAGTGAAATAACTACGATTTTCTATTAGGTTATTGTCTGGTTTACCGAAAACTACCCACCGTTTCCAACGATTTTCTAATTGTTGGTTAAATTTATGAATTCTCTTGTCAATATCTGGAACACTATTGTCAAGTTCTCCTTCAATTTTAACTTTACCTAAACCTCTGGAAGTCGCACCACCCAAGCGAAATATCAGGCTATTATCATTGATAAATTTTGCCAATGATTTAGCTAAGTCTTCATTGTTAACTAAAATTGCGCTGCGGTAAATTACAGTATGCCAATTTTTTTCTTGAGGATTTTGGACAAATGACTCATTTAAAACTTCAATACTATAGAGAATTTCTTCCTCTGATGTGGCGCGACGGCGGTTAATTCCCACGCGTGTTAAAAAGCGGGTGCTAACAGAATGACTGTGATATTTACCATCCTTGCAACTATAAAACCCACTGTATGGTTCAACTCTTGCGTCAGTCTTATCTTTTATAGATTTAGGATCACTAGGGTCATAAGGAAAATTGTAAGCATCTGCACAAAAACGATCAATTAAAGTATCAAATACTCCATTACCTTTGGGTTGAAAACCTGAATCGTTTTTAGAACTGACGGCTGTAGCTGGTAAAACCATGACATCATCATTCACGACTTGAGAGATGATGTCATATTTTTCCTTATCAGGATTTTTCTTATTAATTAAGAATGATTTCTTTACAACTGTAGCAACTGCTGGATAAGCATTTTGAAAAATTGCAGGTTCATCATCTAAAAATAGTGTTGTGAAATCACCGCCATCTGTGGCTAGGTCTTGGTTGGTAATGCCAGATACTTGTAAAATTTGAGAGGCGATCGCACCCCGAATGACAGAACCAGGAATATGATCTTCGGCTACACTGACAGAACCAGGTTTTTTACCTGCGATCGCCAGTGGTGATAATGCTGTAATCTTTAATTTAATCCGCTTCATGACTGTGTTTTTGGTAGTAGCGTTTCCCAAGCTTGATTATCTAGTGGTAAGGTTTCCAATTCTTTCCAACTCAACCAACCCAAGCCAGCAGATTTACTTCCCCCCAGGGCGTGAATATGTCGCAAGCCTGCTAAAACCAAGGGTTTAGTCTGGATGGGACAATCTGGTAATAAGTGAATGTGTCCAATAAATTCCAGCTTGTTATTAACTGGGGAAGTTTCGAGAAAGTAGAGTTTGTTATCTTCGGCGGTATGACGACGACGGTTAATAGTCACACCAGGACGTAATACTTCCGGTAAATCATCTTTTTCTATGGGACAAATCAAGTCATCTACAACTATGCGAGATGGAAGTACAGGATTTCCAAATATCTGGGAAATTAAGCAGTGATAACCTTTGTAACCCTCTACTTGATATTCTTCTAAAAATCTGCTGTCTACTTCTTCATCTTTTGGACGTAGGGTTTCAGCTTTAGGTGAATCAAATATTTGCCATCCTAAACCCCTAGCTATTTTTTCACATTCGTGGCGTAGTCTTCCTTTGAGTTGGGAAGCGGGAATGATTAATTGTCCTTTAGCGTTGCGGACTATAGGTTTATCTGCAAGTGAACCATCAGAACCACCAGCACCCACACATAAGGCTGTATCAATTACGGCTGTGAGGTTAATAGTTTTAATTGAATTTTGGGATAACTTGTTTAAAGTAATCATGATTGCAATACCCCCGCTTCTGATTTGGACTTGGTGTTAGATTTTTCGATAAATGGATATAAATCTACTAACTCTCGCCAAATAGTTTCATAGGTGACTTTATCCTCTGGATCTTCATTCTTTTCTTTTAATGACATCCAAGGTGCGAGGTTTCCTGTATTACTTGGATTTTTAGGTTTACACCATGCGTTCTCAAATTGGGTTTTTAATAATTCTTGAGCCTTTTTGTTACTCAAACGCGCTCGGAAATAGAGATAATTGAGTATTGCGGTTTGTTTTCCTCGTTCTAGCAAACTGCGAATTTGGTAAAGTTGCGATTTGGGAAATTCAGCGTCTTTCAAAGCCTTAGCCGTTGCTAATAATCCGCCAAGTTCTTGTAGTGTATAGGGTGCAGCGTATAACTTTAGTTTTTGCTGAAGATTTCCAGTTTTAGTTAATCCGTTTGTACGAAAATCACTAATATTAGATGAAATCATTGTTACAGACTTCATTACTAGAAAGTCTACTGTTCCACCATAATATCCATGCTTTTTCAATTCTTTGGCTTGTTTTTTAGCAGACTTTAATAGTTGTTCAGTTAGCTTTTGTGCATAGTATATCGGTGTATCTTCCGCCGTAATTAATACACCAGTTGACATACTTAGTTTGCATTGATTATTGCTAACAATCTGTTTTTCACCATGATAGCGATGTACAGATTGAGGATTATAGGTTTTCTCTTCTTTATAACTAATATTCTTTGCTAAAAGTATTTTTTCAAATTCTTCGCCAATGGTTTTAGCAATAGCTAATGCTTTATCGGCTGGAACAATCAGCATCACATCATCACCACCAATTGTTAAAATTTCAAAGGGATGAATCCAAGCGTCCTTTGTACTTTTTCTTTCGGCTTGTAAGTTTGGATTTAATTTATGGGGTTCGAGATGTTCTGTTAAGGCTGTATATACAGATTCTTCTGTAGCTTTGAAAATATCTCTACTAAAATTTTGGTAATCTTCTGGTGTCTTAATTTTTCTCTGAATATAACCTCCCATATTGTTACCATCTGCGTAAATATAGGCGACAAAACCTTTAGGTTGACTAGCATCACCAATTTCTCTAACAGAAAGTGCTTCTTTAACTCGGCTAGGGTGAATATTTTCTGAACGCACTTTACCATAATATTTATGTGGTGTTTCGTACAGGAAATCTTCAAATTTATTCACCCAACTTTCTATAGCATTGTATTCAGATTGCCATATAAAACCTGATTTTTTATACCATTCCGTAGAACTATTATCTCGTTTAGATATCTGTCCAACTAAGCGTTTACGTGCGGAAGCTTCGGAGAACCAAGGCTTATTGGGAAGTTCTTCAGCTTGGATAACAGCCGAACGGCGATCGCCTTCATCTCGTACTATATAAGGATGGGTTTCAAACATTGCTGGATAACGCCGACTAGGACGATTAGCTATATTATTACCATTCCGCCGTTGATTAAATAATGATGCTAATTTACCAGCTAATTCATTAAATGTTTTACGTTGTTTAAAAGCTTGTTCTTTTGATGATGTTTCAGAATCTTCAAAGTAAGCTTTGACTAATTCATGTTCCCAATTACTAACACATTTCTCTATCCAGAAAGTATCATTATTAATTACATTTGGCAATAGCCCAAATTTAATTTCTAAAAGTTTAAATTTTTCCCCAACTGCACAAGAGTTAGCTGTTAAAGTTTCTTCAGTGTAGCGTTTTTCAATAGCGTTTGCCAAATCATCAACATAAGCAGCCGGACAAAACGCCAAGATATTTCCACCTGTAGAATAGATAATTAATTCTGGAATCAGTGCTTGTGAAAGTCCAGGAAAATTCTCATTCTTATCTAACCATTCAGCTCTAACTTTCTCACAATATTCTCTAGCACGTTGACACTGTTCATATTCATCATGAGTTTCGCAGTGAAAAAACGCAGGTAAATCAACTAAGTTAATTCTATCTAGTAGTGCAGACGCACCGCGAATATCTGGAAGTTTTGCAGCTTCAAATACATATTGCTTAATTTTTGTCGCACCACCATAAACTAAACCAACTTCAGCATTCCAATACTCTGGATATTTCGCTGGTAATGCTTTTAATTTTTCCAGAGAATCAGGAAATTGTTCCTGCTGTAATTTCTGTACCTGTCTCATCAACTCTTGAAATTTCTCTGGTAATTCTTTCCTCTGGTTTAAAGCTTGACGAGTTTGTGTGATTAAATCATTAGGTTCGCGTCCATTACCCCAAGCCAAACACCAAGCGATCGCTACACCAATGCTAGACGCGATCGCAGTTGTTATAGAATTGTTATTCTGCATCTCTAGTTTTTCCATCTGTAGGTACTCCTGCAATTACTTCCCTTTACTCAACCCCACCAACAACCATGCCAAAGCTTGGATAATTGGGCGCTGCGATACATCTTCACCTCGCTGTAATCTATGAACACTACCGCGTACAATTGGCGTTTCTGACTCAACCACATCAGTATTCCCGAAAAAGTCGCTGAAAATTATCGCCATAACTTCTAACCCCAACTCGTCACAAAACTTTACCCAAGGCGCAATTTCAGACTCATCTTTGACTAAAATCACCCCATGAGTAGCTTCTTGCATAATCAAGCGGTTCTCGTCGGAGATTCTTCCGCCAATATCAAAAACGAATATAGGAGTATTCACACCTCGGACTTCCTGCGCTTTCAGTTTGGCGAACTCTGGTGTAAATCCTGCTTTGTATTGTGTTTTTAATTCGGCGGCTAAATCAGGATCACGTCTGGCGGTTTCGCTGTACCATGAACCATCGCCATCGGGACAGCCGGAAATAAAGTATGATTCTGGTGTGTTGGGAATCTGCAATAGTGCTTGTTTTAATCCATCTCGAAAGCAAGTCTTTCCAGTATTGGCAAAACCGCAGAGTACGACTTTGATGTTTGATGCTGGTTGAGGAGATCGCACTACATCTAAAGTATCCCCTACTCTATAATCTGGATGTCTGCTAATGGTGACTACATATCTATCAAGCCCTTTCTCTCCAATTTTAGGATCAAAGATAGCGATCGCATCATACAATTTTCCTAACTTATCGGCTAATACCTGACTAACTAATACTGAAATGCGTCCGTTAATTTTGATGAGAGTACCACCGGCTAATTCCCCTGTAGTGATCATCTCATCTAATTTTGCTGCTACATCACGGACTATGCGATCGCCTGTAGCTTGCGTATTGCCAAATCCTACTTTGAGGATATCACCCTGTAACTTTATCTGGTAGGTACACATGATTGCAGATTTGAGATAAAACCCCTCCATTTAAAAAGTCAAAAGAAAATCTTCTGTTAATATTCTTTTCAAGTATTTATTCTTTTGCCTTTTTACTTTTACCTTACTCAAATATCAATCAATTAAGTCTCCTAGTTTATAACTAGGATTGTGTGTGATAGAAATCACATATTTACCTAACTTAGGATCATAAAAAGCAACTGCGCCATATATATGAGCCAGCTTGTGTGCTAAAACAAATGCTACAGGGATAGAAATCGGCCCGTTAATTTTGAGTAACTGTCCTCCGGCTAATTCTCCTGATGCTGCCATTTCTTCTAATCTGGCAGCTGCATCACGTACAATCTGATCATTTTGGGCTGGTTCGCCAAAATTAACTCGTAATAGGTTGTCTTTAATTTCAATTTTGTAAGTAGACATGACCATTACCTTGATTTGCTGGGTACATCATACACGTCATTGGAAAAGATGTCTTCCAATAGGCTGTATCTTAAAGAAAGTTATATGTTGAAAAACCCTATAGTGTCTGAACTCGTCTTTCAAGAAGTTCCTCAAGTTGAATTACTGCAATGGTTAGCCCGCGGTTCGCTCAAGCAAAAACTGTTGCGGACAATTCGATTGTGGGTATGGTTGCGTTCGTTATACGGTTTTGAAGGAGCATCGCTTAATGGTGAGTGTGATGAACGTTTAGCTTTAAATGATCCTTTTACTTATGCCGAATGGCGAGACGCATTTTTTAGTTCTTCTCATACCAAAGGCGAAGAAATTCCCAGCTTACATGATCCTGATTGTCCTTGTGCTAAAACAACCCAGCAGTGGTTATTTAACGAAAAAACAGGCGTGGTTGCTCACCAATGGCAAGAATCGTTGATAGCTCACACTGGTATATCACAATCAAAGTTGAACGAAGTATTAATGCAAAGATTGTTTGGCATAACTCGCCGTTCTTTGCTGGATGATTTAAAAACTTTAGTCAATTTAAATTGGCTGGTTTATCAAAACGAAAAATATTACCGTGTCAGTGAGTTTCCCCAACGTCCAGTTACGCCAAAAAACGAAGCTGAATCTAACCAACTGAGTGTTTATCAATTGAATTTTTTACACGATGATTTGTTGGGATTTGCCCAAAATCACTTTCAAAAAATTAACGGAGTACAACGCTTTTTTTTGAAAGTAGATTATGTTGTACCTCGTAGTACTTTAGATGCTGTTGATGATTGGCAGTATCAGTTAAGAGAACTTTGGACAAAAATTCCAGTCCCACCAATTAAACTAACTTACGCCAGTGCCAAAGTAGGAAATAAGCTTGATTGCATAGTTTATCCAGTCTGTATTTACTATGTACAAAGGGCAGTTTATTTGTGTGCTTATGGTGAAAGCCCAGATAAACAAAGCCAATGGTATAACTTCCGTCTTGACCGCATTCAAAAGATGATTCCTTTAAGCTGGGATGTTGCTGAACTACCCTTAAATTTACGTCAGCACTATCAAAGACATACCTTACCCAGCCCAGATTATATTGCCTTAGAGATGTCTAAAGCTTGGGGATTTGATTTTTATTTACCTGCACAATTAACGTTGTTGCGGTTTGATAGAGAATTTGGCGATCGCTATGTTAAAGGTACTGAACGCCATGAAACTTTTGCAGAAATTTCTTACCAGCAAGCACAAAAATTAATCAAGCAAAAAATACCCCAACCAGAACAACAGACTTTACTCAAAATTCTCAATAATCGCTCAGACAAAGATGCTTATTATCAAGTATTTATTCGTTATCAAAACGAGCAATCTAGAGATAACAATGTCATCATGCGCCTGCGTGCATGGCGGCCGAAATGCGAAGTTATCTTTCCTTACGAGTTAAGACAAAGTATTGCCGCCGATGTCGCCACAGAATTTCAGCTTTACCATCAACATTGATTTTTTTATGAATACATTACAGTTAACCGCAAAATTTGAAGAAGCATTAGTCTATGCAACTCGTCTTCATGCCAACCAAACACGCAAAATTAGCGGCGTTCCTTACATCGCTCACTTGCTGAGTGTAGCTGCACTTGTACTAGAAGCAGGTGGAACCGAAGAAGAAGCGATCGCAGCCTTACTACATGATGCCATAGAAGACCAAGGCGGCAAATCTACCCGTGAAGAAATACGCCAGCGTTTCGGTGAGACAGTCGTTGCAATAGTTGATGGCTGCACAGAATCTGACATATACCCGAAACCACCTTGGCAAGAACGCAAGCAAAAGTATTTAGAAAACCTGCGTCATGCTTCACCCTCAGTCCGGCGGGTATCTTTAGCAGATAAGCTCCACAATGCCAGGTCTTTGCTAGCAGACTTGCGGCAACATGGCAATAGTATTTGGCAACAGTTCAAAACTGGCAAAGAAGGCAGTTTATGGTTTTACCAGCAGTTACAGCAAGTTTATAGTGCAAATGGTTCCGACTTTTTGACCCAGGAGTTTTCCAGAGTGATTCAAGAACTTTGTAATGAAAGTTAAAAATGTGTAATCCCCTTGCGGGGAAAGTTGGTTTAGAAACCTGGTACTAACACTGGTCTTGCCGCACAGGTTAACACGTTTCAGTCCCCTTGCGGGGAAAGTTAGTTTAGAAACTCGTCGAGCGAGTACCCGTTTGTTAGGTGTGAATATGTTTCAGTCCCCTTGCGGGGAAAGTTAGTTTAGAAACTGTCCGCTTCGCCACTAGGGGCGAGATGCAACTGAGTTTCAGTCCCCTTGCGGGGAAAGTTAGTTTAGAAACATATATTTCCACCACATCTTCCCACGGCATCAAGGGAAGTTTCAGTCCCCTTGCGGGGAAAGTTAGTTTAGAAACCACCTTCAGTGAATTCATAGCAGGATACGTCTCCAAGTTTCAGTCCCCTTGCGGGGAAAGTTAGTTTAGAAACTCAAAATAAGTGCTGAACAAGCTAAGGATCTAGGCGTGTTTCAGTCCCCTTGCGGGGAAAGTTAGTTTAGAAACTTGAATTTTGTGTCATTCGGGATGTCATATAATATGTGTTTCAGTCCCCTTGCGGGGAAAGTTAGTTTAGAAACGCGAAATCTTAGAAGGCAATCCTAAACTATTGTTTAATCGTTTCAGTCCCCTTGCGGGGAAAGTTAGTTTAGAAACTCCGTAGATGATTGCAGCGATCGCAATGAGTTCAAAGTTTCAGTCCCCTTGCGGGGAAAGTTAGTTTAGAAACTGGAGTATTAACGCCCAACACCGTTTGACTTCACGTTGTTTCAGTCCCCTTGCGGGGAAAGTTAGTTTAGAAACCGTTAGTCGCAGGAGGTCAACCGAGTACTGTTTACGTTTCAGTCCCCTTGCGGGGAAAGTTAGTTTAGAAACGTTGGAATTGCGGCTTGTAGGTGATGTTGTAGAGAGTTTCAGTCCCCTTGCGGGGAAAGTTAGTTTAGAAACCCTATGCCTTCCACCAATGATAAATAACGCGTTCTCGTAGTTTCAGTCCCCTTGCGGGGAAAGTTAGTTTAGAAACACACACTAGCAGCAGCACAGAGTCTCGGGATAGACTAGTTTCAGTCCCCTTGCGGGGAAAGTTAGTTTAGAAACTTTTGCCTATTCAAAGCATTGAGCCGGACTTTGTTTTGTTTCAGTCCCCTTGCGGGGAAAGTTAGTTTAGAAACGTATTGTTGTAATCGTTGCAATATGCGTCAATTGAGTTTCAGTCCCCTTGCGGGGAAAGTTAGTTTAGAAACGTATTCAAAATATAAGTGGTGAACTTGCAAAGTATAGTTTCAGTCCCCTTGCGGGGAAAGTTAGTTTAGAAACTCAGTTGACTACGTAAAAGAGGAAACTGGTTATATAGTTTCAGTCCCCTTGCGGGGAAAGTTAGTTTAGAAACTTTGATCTTTTGGTGGGTTGGCGTCTTTGAATGTTTTGTTTCAGTCCCCTTGCGGGGAAAGTTAGTTTAGAAACTGAAAAGCATCGACTCCAAAGCCTCATCCATATCAGCATGTTTCAGTCCCCTTGCGGGGAAAGTTAGTTTAGAAACATACCACAATAATTATAGTAAGGCTAGGTGATGTTTCAGTCCCCTTGCGGGGAAAGTTAGTTTAGAAACCTTACGAATTGAGCGAGATACAAAAGGGGCTATTGCGTTTCAGTCCCCTTGCGGGGAAAGTTAGTTTAGAAACACAAACAAAACCGTCTGGTCTTTTACCTAAGAAAGCTTCAAGGTTTCAGTCCCCTTGCGGGGAAAGTTAGTTTAGAAACCTTGCCGTTGGTAACTTCTTAAATTGTTGTATAACTCGTTTCAGTCCCCTTGCGGGGAAAGTTAGTTTAGAAACATTAAAGAGCTTACTGGTTGGGCTTACTTTCATTTGTTTCAGTCCCCTTGCGGGGAAAGTTAGTTTAGAAACTGCTCGGTGCTGAAACTGTTACAGAGACAGCTTCCTGGAAAGCATTTTGACGAACCTCAAAAAAAGGTCGATTTCAGCCGCGATTATTGCGACTAATTCTCAACTTTCCAACCTAATGAAATGCTGTAATTATTACATTGTCAAGGTTCTGGCGATTTTGGCAAATCCCCCAGGGTTTTTGACCCCGCTTTGATTTGACAAACATCAAGCTGATTACCCAATCATAATATGAGTATCTACTATTGTCGAGTTTTTCATAACTTACGCAAGAGAACGAAAAATAAAATTAAAGTTTTGGGAAAGGGTGTAAGGGTTCTGGAGATATATAGCGTTTCCTAGTCTGCTGAAGTACAAATTTCTGCGTACCTCTGCGCTTAACTCTGCGACCCTCTGCGTTTCAAAATATTACCTGTACCTCACTTAACTGGGAATCGCTATACTACACCCAATACTTTTCGGATAAAGGTTTGATCATCCTAGATTTAGATCCCCCCGCCTGCGACGACCCCCTTAAAATGGGGGTAAAAGAGGTGTATTAGACACCTTAAAAAAGTGGGGTTAGGGGGAGCTAAACAAAATAGAAACGTTAACCGAAATGTATTGATACCATCCCTACACCCTCATATTACAAGGTTGTACTTCAGTCCTGACTTAATTTAGTACTGCATCTGCTAACACTTTCTCAGATTTTTGCTTTAGGACTGTTGGTAAATCACTAGTTAACGGCTCACCTTCAACTATTTGTGATTTAAACCCATCTGGGCCAACGGGAATATCACCTGTAATGGTAGTGCGATAAAGTACGCGCTCAACTTCTATATGATCTAAATCTTGGGGTGCTAAATGTGAGGTGGCGCGGTTATCCCAGAAGGCAATATCACCATTGTTCCACCGGAAGCGAGTGGTATAGGCGGGTTTAGTGATTTGGTTGAAGAACAACTCAAGCAATAATTCACTTTCTTGTGCTGATACATCGAGAATGTGTGAAGTGAAGCCAGGGTTCACAAACAATGCTTTTTCACCAGTCTCAGGATGAACGCGCACTACTGGGTGAATGGAAACTTGGGGATTAGCTGCAATACGTTGAGCGTATTTGCTATTGCTGGGTATCCGTAGACGTGCATTAAAGCGATGTTCAGCTTTTAATCCATCGGCTAACTTCTTTAGAGGTTCGGATAGACCTTCGTAAGCGGCTACTAAATTAGTCCACTGTGTGTCACCACCAAAGCTAGGAACATTCACCGCTCGCAAAATCGAACCCGCAGGAGGGTTAACAACCGCAGTCACATCAGTGTGCCAACGGCTTTCGTAGCTAGAACGTTGTATACCATTGCGACGCTCAAAGCGGCTGCGGTCAATTGGTAAGATTTGAGAAAAGCCTTCTATCGGCTCATCTTCGTGGGGGTGCGCGTAGGTCACTTCACCAAAACGAGCCGTGAAGGCAATCTGTGTAGCATGATCTATGTTCTGATTGCGAAAGAAAACAACCTTCCACTTCAATAGTGCTTTACGAATTTCTGCAACTACCTCATCTTGCAAAGGATGTGAAAGATCCACGCCACTGATTTCCGCACCAGTAAAGCCAGAGGTTGGTTTGACTTCAATATGCTTGTAGCCCATATCTAATCTCCAAAGTTTGATTTACGAGAAATGTTTAAACGTTCAAAAGCCATCAGGTAACGCTACGCAGATTTAGCTGACTCCTGCCTTAGCTGGCTGTTTCCACACGGCATTGGCATACAGTGATGGCTCAAAGTCTGGTGTAACATTGTCACTGGTAATTCGGGCTTCGTGTAGTGACCAGTCAGCAAAGAATAAGTCGTGGCTAATGCGTGAGACGATTGCTGGTACATCCCGGCGGATGCTGGGGACATCGCCGATGGGTAGGCCAAAACTGACGAAGCCAGCCGGATTAAACACATGAATATCTTTGAGATAAGAAGCCGTACCAGGGACTTTTTCTAGATATTCATGAGCAGAACCAAGGTAAGGATAGGTACTAAGTTGCTCGTTGCGCTGGTCGGCTGGCGGTTCGTAGCGATCGCGCCACAGGGCGATATGATGAGCAAAATCAGCTAGTTCTGGCCGTCTGGTGGGATCGACAAAGTAGCCAGTCCCTGCGATCGCAAAATCGAACTCAAATACATCATCATTCACTTGCGCCACAATGCGATCGCCTTGAGCCTGAGCTTCTTTCCAAGCTGCAGATAAATGCAGATGGAAATTAGCAAAAGCTGTGACTCGCTCAATCGCATCCGGTGGTGGTGTTGAGCCAAATTGATTAAACCGCCAAGCTTGAAACCACCGCGCTGCATCAGGTAATTGCCAATAGTTACTGTAAGCTCCAGGATAACCCCGCACACGAATCACAGGCAAAGATGCGATTTGCGATCGGCGTGCAAATAAATGCACTTCCTTCGCACCTGATTCTAGTGCCACACCCGCCGCATCAAACGCCGAAGCCGCCGCACCCAACACAGCTACCTTTTTGTCACGCAATGCCTCAAAGTCAATTGCTTCTGAGGTATGTGCATATAAATTGCGCGGTAGAGATGTTAATCCAGAGGGGATGTTTGCTCCACCAGTACCAGCTACACCATTAGCAAAGATAATCTTTCGTGTGGTTTCTATCTGGGCGACACCATTCACTTCCAGATGTAGGCGAAAGAAACCTGCGGCTGGTTCAACTCGCACCAACTTTGTCTGATACCGAACTGGAATGTCTAAGAAATGCCGATACCAACTAAGATACTCCGCCCATAATACTCTGGGTATGCGGTCAATTGCGGCGTATGCTTCAGTTCCGTGTCGCGCCTCGTACCAAGCCTGAAACGACAGTTCGGGAATTCCCAGTTCTGGCCCTGGGAGATTTTTCGGTGTGCGTAGCTTTTTCATCCGCGCTCGTGTCAGCCATACGCCCGCATTAGCTTCGTCTTCAGCCGCATCGATAATTGTCACGCGGCCAATACCTGCACGCCGTAGCGCAAATGCAAAAGTGCTACCACTGCCACTACCACCTACTATTGTGACGTTGTGGTCAATCTCTGGATGATCAGGTATCCAGTTTTCGGGATCGGGGCCGATGAGGCGCAACGCTTCGCGTGCGGCAAAATCAGCGTCAGTCGTTGTTGTCATATCGGTCTTTCAGGATGAAACGAGGTTTGAGCAAGATTAGTGTTGACAGAAGAATAATTTGGCTTTGCTAATTAGTTGGGTGTTTTTTGTTTCGCACCAAGACGAGGTAGCACATTGGTTGGGCAGTTTCCCCGACTTGTTCGCTAAAAGCCTTCCCGTAGGGTAGCGACGGCAGTCGCCAAGACTAAGATTTTCAAAGGAAAATTCGATGATTTCATCCCGCATTCATACAACGCCAATAGTTTTTTATCTGACGCAAACATACAGATGGATGAATTACATAATGTTTTCTCTCAACCAAATTTGGTTGCAGAAATTTACTAATTGCTATGCCAAAAATGAAATCAGTTAAGGGGATGTTGTTTTGTGAGCGATTGACCACAAATTTTTGTAGTCATTTACTCAGCAGATACAGCTTACATCTATTGATACAAAAAATATGTACTGACGAACACAATCTTTGTATCACTAATAATTAGTTTAGCTAATATTAAGTTTTGCAAATAGCTTATAGTTGATTAAACCAGGCGAAAGAAAGACTTTTGAGCAGGGCGATCGCATCTTATTTACTAATAAAAACTAATATAGCGTTTCCTAGTCTGCTGAAGTACAAATTTTTGCGTACCTCTGCGCTTAACTCTGCGACCCTCTGCGTTTCAAAATATTACCTGTACCTCACTTAACTGGGAATCGCTATAAAAGATTTACCAATGATATGAACAATTCTAAAATTGAGGAAATAATAAGCAAAATAAATCAAATATTTTTTTCAAATCTGGATGCGCTTATCTTCAATTAACCGACTATTTATTAATAGTAAAATAATTCACTTATCAAATATATAAGCTTATCTTTATCTAATAAATATACTTTTTATGTCAAGTATGAAACTCTAGTTTTAATATTATATTTAGAGTCAAGACGATTGCATTGGTTGGGGTTCCAAGCCCTCACCAATGCTGTCTTCACTACACCCTACACCCTATTCCCTACACCCTGTTGCTGACTGCCACTATTCGCACCCCCACCACTGGGGATAACAATATTGACGTTCTGCATCATACCTTGGTCTTCATGGTCGAGAATATGGCAGTGAATCACAAATTCGCCAATATAACGCTGGTAACGGGTGCGTACAATAATTTTGTAAATTCCTGTTGGTGGTGGTATTTTATCTGACTGTGATGCCGTTGAAACTAGGCTTTTTATCCAGAGAGTATCTTTCCAAACACCCTTTAACCCTGGATACTGCGGATCATTCGTGCCATCTGCATTATCTATCGCATCCGGCAAACTAACATCCTTGCCGTTAGGGTCGAGGATTTTGACGATCTGGAAAGGGTTGACATGGATGTGGAACGGATGGCTGACTAAGTACGACTCCAAAGTCCATTCATCGACACCGCCAAGGGTTAGATATCGGTCGATGCGGTTGCCATCGTAAGGTTTGGGAGCAAAATTCTTGCCTATAGCGTTGCTGACCTCGAACTTGAGTGGATTGCTCTTTAAGTCGATGAAGAAAGCCAATTCCTGCTTGCCAGTGACCTCACTGTCTTGAATGTCAAGGTGAGGTGTAAAGGCTATGAGTTTCAGATCACTTTTTAAGTCTGTTACAATCTTTTCTTTGATTGAAATTGGTAAGTCGAGTTTGTTAGCGGCAGCAACAAGTTGATCTTTCAAAGAACCACCAATGTCATACCCTTGCTTTTCGTCAATGAAAGGCACTTGCACTTGGGTTCCGGCCTTGGCTTTAACCACACCTAGCAGTTGACGGCTGCTCGCCTGTGCGTTAACAGTTCCCGAAGGTGAAGTAAGGGCATCAACGACACAGTAATTACCTGGTTCAGGGAAAATAACTAGCGCATCGCTGCGATAGCCAGGCTGCAAAGTCGTTAAGTCAGTTTTCCATGCTTTGGATCTGGTCAGTCCATCGTCAGCGATTACATAGTAGGAGATGGGATTACCTGTACAATTTTCGCGGATGTAACTGTCAGCATCTACGGTTTTCAAACCTTTGAAAGTAGGTGCGCCTTCTTTCAATTTGCGAAATCTCAAGTTGATTGTGTCGCGTACACCTGCATGTATTATTCGCCAGCGTTCGATTCTGCCGGATTCGGCCTCCTTGAAGGTTGGCAGAATTTGCCCATTAATGCTTGTGTAACGCCCGGATTCACTCCATGTTCCTGGGCCAAACAGTCCGTTGCCGCCCGGATCATCGTAAAATTCGATTACGCCTTTGTCATTGGTGTCACAAATCCAGGCAACAACTTTATCCTGACCATTTTGGTCTTTTTCTTTTCTAACCTTGATCGCACCATTTCTATCCAAACAGGCATACTGGATCTGCTGTAGTACCAAGATTCGTTCTTTGCTGTTGGCTTCTTTGAGCAAGGTGTCGATGTCGCCGTTAGTCTTTTCACTAGGCAAGCGATCGCCACGCACGATCAAAGCTCCAGCCATGCCACTTGCTACCTGGAGTGCAGTTGAGCCATGTAGATGGGGATGATACCAAAAAGTGCCAGCTGGATGGTCAGGCGGAATGTTGTATTCATATTGGAACTTCACACCAGGATCTACCACCGACAGCACATTATCACTATTGCCGGTCGGACTGATCCATAAGCCGTGAGAATGTATATTCGTGCGATTGAAGTTGATGCAATGAGGCTGGTTTTGATTATCTATCTTTATGCAACGCTCATCAATCCGCAGTAGGTTGTTCAGGTTAATTCGCACGGTTTCGCCTGGTTTGATCTCGATGGTAGGTGCGACATAGGGCGTTTTATTACTAGTATTGGTTCCTACATAACTACGCAAGCTTACTTTGTCATAGTTCCGGGTTGCCGGATTGTAGAGTTTGCTATCGGTATAGACAACTTTGAGATCGAATACTTCTTCGCCTTTGGTATCTCTCTCGAAGGGTTGAGTCAAGCGTGTGATAGGTCGGATCTGTTTTTTGCGGAGTTGCAACACTGGTGGATTTTCCACAACGCGTTCTGCTGGTGGCGGGTTTTCTACGATACGTTCGGCTGGCGGTAGGTTTTCCACGACGCGTTCTGCTGGTGGCGGGTTTCCTACCACATTTGCTGCTGGGGCTGCTTGTACAGATGGGACAAAGAACGTTGTCATCAGTACTGATATCAAAGCCGCAAAAGTAATTTTTTTCCAGGCTCGAATTAAACCCGAATCATGAGAATTGCACTCAGATGTTTTGAACATTGATTAATCCTTGACTGGATTTGATAAGGGTTTGGGAAAGCATTTCTTAGCAGATGAAAGCACTAAAAAAGGGAAAACACATATACATATGTTTTCCTTACCTAATAAGTCACAATCAAGGGATTTCAGAAACATCAACTTGATCGGAACTTACGCGTTTATATAACTTCACTAGGCCGAAAAGATTTCTCAAAGGCTTACCTTGGGTTTCCTTAGGTCAACCCAAGCTACTTCTCAGTCTAATTTGGGGTTGGAAAACACGCCCTAGCATCCATACATTCAATCAAATGTATAGAATCCGCCAGAATGCTTATATCATTTGCTTTTTGAGCAATGTATAACAGTTATTCTGGTGAGGTATGCGATCGCTCTAGTCAAGACCAGAATCGTCGCTGAAAACCCTAACTATTTCCTCGGCGCACAAATGTTTTCGGCCTACTGAAGTTATCAATGGCACGATGAATCACAATTTGACTGCACAGAATTATACTCAGTTAGAAAGGAGTTTTTAATTGGTTGATAACCATCAATTATCAAGGTGTATGACGTTATGTCAAACTTATACCCAAAGAAGGATGCGTGTCAAAGAATTTTAACTTTTTGAAAAGAAAGTCTTATTATTTATTAACACTAACGTGAGTTCGACGGTTAAAAAACGGTAGGAATAAATATTTTTTCTGTTTACTTTTGCCTTGTTGTATTAGTAGCTTACAGTTATGCCTCCAAGACTCTTTCTTGATTCTGTCCATCAATATTTAGATGAGTTCGCCCTGGCCTTTTAGTTTACGAAAAAATCCCACTTTTTTTATTTTTTGTTGAGAAAAATGTTTATCCTCCGTAGATATTTGTGGTGGTAATTCCCAAATATCACGGCTTTTATATTCTTCTCGTTCTGGCAAAGGATAATGTTGTTTAATTAATCCAAATTCACCGTCTAATAATTCTCTTTCTATTTCGTGAAACATATTTTCACCATGATTAAAATTATGATAATCAACACTTTGCTATATAAAATTCATATTCGATTGCTGCTTTTCTACGCCCCACTCCCTATTTACACAAGCAAATTCGGCAATCAAACCACATTCCTATAGTTTTAAAGCTGACTTACCTAAAGAAGAACAAATCACATCATTTTGTGGCGTATGAATCCGACTACATAGCACATCTCGATAATGTCTTTCCAGGGGATTTTTTTTAGATAAACCGGGATTTCCGATTAGTTGTAAACCAGTTTCTACCGCTTTAATTGCATTACTGGTAACTAAATATTTAACTGTTTGTGCTTGTAAATTTACCTTCGGGTCTAGTTCACCTTTATCAATATCTGTTGCAAGACTATAAATTAATCGCTGGTTAGCATAAAGTAAGGCTTCAATTTCTCCAACAGCTACTTGAAAGCGGGGTAAAGTTGCGAGAGTTGCACCTAAATTGGTAGGCGATCGCTCATTTAAATATTCCACTAACCAATCTCTGGCGGCTGTTGCTACACCTTGATACAAAGCACTCAACAATAAACTGCCAGCAGCCAGCATCAAGGGGTCGGGCTGTGACCAAGCTTTTAAAGGACGCACATCCAAGGCATATTCTGAAGGAATGCCAACATCTTCTAAAATCAAATCGTGACTGCCAGTTGCCCGCATCCCCAAGTGATCCCAAGTTTCCACAATCTTGATCCCTGGAAGATGTCGCGGAACTAAAAAACTCCCTATTTGCGGTTCTTCATCTTCTGTTCGCGCCCACACTACGAAGTAACGCAAAATCGGACTGCCTGTGGTGTATTGTTTGTGACCAGTAATTAACCAACCATCAGCTGTCCGTTTAGCGATGGTGGCAGGTAATCCGCCTCTGGCTGGTGTGCCTAATTCCGGTTCCACACGAGCAGCATTGAGTAAAGCGACACCTTGCACAGACTCTCGACACAATCTTTCATAAACAACCGGATGCCAACGTCGATGTCGGGCGGCGTTAGCGTGTTGTAAGTAGTGCATTGTTAGCACCAACGCAGTAGAAGCATCTCCACTAGCTATCTTTTCAATCACCCGACAGGCTGTGGTGTATCCCACCGCTAACCCGCCAAACTCTACGGGTACAGTCAGACTTAATAATCTGGCTTTGTGCAGAGCATCAAAATTTTCAAAGGGAAAAGAACTATCACTGTCATGGATAGCGGCGCGGGTAGCAAAATCAGCAGCCAGAGAATCCACAAGTTCAAACAGATTGGGTAAGAATTTTGCTGTTGTGGTAGCTGCTTCTAAAACAGGTGGTTTGGACATTTAGCTAATCCTGAATTGGGGGTGTAAGGGGGTTAGGGTGTAGGGGTGTTAGGGTTCAAGGGTGCAATTTTTCCCCTATACGCCTACACCCCTACACCCTTAGTTTGATTTGCATTTATTGATATCTTCGTTAAAACTGTTATCCCACAGTTGTTTGACCTCAACCTTGGCAGGAATTACACCTGCTTGAAAGAAGGTATCTGCAACTTTTTGTTGAGAAGCTATGGCTTCGTCAGAAATAGGTAGGATTTCTTGACGGCGTTGTTTTTGACCTTGTTGGGCATCTTGATAAACAATACCTTCATCAACATTAATGGCGGTTGAATATGTCTTTGACCATTCCTTGAGGTTAGATTCCCGCCAGTTTTGGGATTTTTGTAAGCGACATAAGAAATCTGCGATCGCACCTTTTTTTTGTGAATCAGCGATCGCATTTGGTGAAGCAATAATCACAAAGTTACCGCTTAAAATATCCTTTGCCGATTCCAACACCCGCGCCCCTTCTTTTTGGGCTTGGGGAATAGAGTAACCGTAAGTCGCCCAAGCATCTAGTTCGCCTTTACGAAAAGCCGAAAGTCCATCAGGTATCGATAACGGAATCGCATTGATATCCTTCATCGTCAGCCCGACTTTTTCCAACATCTTAATTAAGAAGTAGTGGGCAGTTGTGGCTTTAACGTAACCGACTTTTTTACCTTTGAGATCAGCGATGTTTTTGGCGGTTGAGTTCTTCGGTACAAGCACAACTTGACCAGTCGTCGGCCCTTTGAGAGTAGCGATAATTTTTACCGATGCTTTCGATTCAATCGCAAAAATTGGCGGAATTTCACTAGCTGAAGCCAAGTCAATTGCACCAGCGTTGATGGCTTGTACCATCAAATTACCGCCAGTAAACTCAGTAAACTGCGTTTTGTAGGGGAAATTATCTTGTCCAGCTAACTTTAAACTCAAATCCCAGCCACCTTTGTACTTAGCCACACGTAATTGAGTTGTATCTGATGCTGCCACTTCAGAAGGGGCGGGATTTGCTGCGATCGTTGTTGGACTGGTAGACTTAACCTCTGAGCAAGCCGTTGTTGCTAATAACAAACACCCCAGAGGCAAGATAAAATTCTGCCGTAACCAATTGGTAAACACGTTAATTCTTAAGTATAAAAAGACAAAATCTCTAATAACCTCTGCGCCAACCTCTGCATAACGGCAGTCGCTACAACGGGGGGAACCCCCGCAACGCGCTGCCTCACCTTTGCGTTAAAAAAGGTATTCGCAACTACTCCAATAAATCCGGTTCTTCCCGCACAATCCGGTCATAGAGAGGCTGAAAACTAAACCAACCGCCCGTATGAGTTCCCACTTGACCATGAGTAAAACTTGCAGTTTCATGATCAATCGGCAGGGGTTTGCCAGCTGCTTCTGCCAACAATTGGGCTTGAGCCGATCGCTCAAAAGAGATGTACCAAAAAGCAGCTTCGTCTACTGTCTGCCCCACAGTTAAAAAGCCATGATTTCTAAGGATGACAGCTTTTTTATCTCCCAAAGATTCAGCAATTCTTTTACCTTCAGAAGTATCTAAAACTACACCTTTGTAGTCATCAAATAGCGTATGGTCTTGATAAAAAGCACAAGCATCTTGAGTTAAAGGGTCAAGCAAACGACCCAAACTTGACCAAGCTTTGCCATGTAGGGAATGAGCGTGAGCGGCTGCAACTATATCAGGACGTGCTTCATGCACCTGGGAATGAATCGCAAAGGCGGCGCGATTTACAGGCGCATTACCTTTGACCACTTCCCCTTCTCTATCAACTAACAACAAATCAGAAACACGGATATGACCAAAGTATTTACCCAAGGGATTCACCCAAAAATGGTCGGTAAATTCAGGGTCACGGGCGGTAATGTGTCCGGCTATTCCTTCGCTAAAGCCAAAACGACCAAACAGGCGGAATGCTGCTGCTAGGCGTTGTTTGCGATAAAGGCGTTCTTCTTCCACCCGTTCAAATACTGGTGGTTCTGGTCTAGTGAAATTTGGCATAATTTTTTCCAGTGCTGAACAGCTATGTGTGGGTTTTCCTTGTTTTATTTGAAAAGTACATTGGAATATCCAGAGCGAAAAGACCGCACACTCTGTTGTTGGGGATGATAATGATGTCGCCAAATGCTACCAGTATCATTCCCCATAACATGAATTGAGATTGATGGCGCGAAGACGTTAGTAGCTTTGACAGAGTGAATATCGTTATCTGGAGGTAATAAATGATAAATATCCCCAGTTTTCACCTGATAAGTTCCTACCGTTTCTAAATAGGCGTATCCTTCTAATTCACCGTTATCTACGCGACGATATACTGTTTCTTCTTGTTTACCTTGATACAGTCCGACTAGTCCCCAAGATAAATGATCGTGGACAGGTGTAATTTCATCGGGAGGAATCACCAAACTAAAAATAGTTAAGGAGCGATCCTGAGAACGATACAGTAACCATTGTCCGATTCCTCCGCCTAAACCACTGTCAGGATTTGGCTGGGCAAAATTTGTTGGTAGCCAGTTCTCTTTCTTTAGTAGTGCTGCAAAGTAAGGTTCTAGAGTATTGAGAGTTTCGGCGCGGTTATGAGTCGTGCTAGAGATAATGTCTTTAGCTGTTGCTACAAACTCACGCAAATCAGGACTATCAACAAACCATTGGTCTGCTTGTAAAGGTTCAAGAACAGTTATCTGAGGCATAGATTTAGCTGATTTAAGCTACGGTTGCTGTTTGTCTTTCTAGTCGTTGGACTTCTTGACGCACCAAAGGAATTACATCTCGGCCATAGGCTAGAGCATCTTCCACAGGGTCAAAACCACGAATCAAGAGTGTTGTTACCCCAGCTTTGTAGTAATCAAATAATGATTCTGCTACCTGTTCTGGAGTCCCAACCAAGGCTGTAGTATTACCCCGCGCACCAGTAGCAGCTGCAATTGGTGTCCATAAACGCTTATCGTGGATTTCCCTTTCTTTGGCAAAATCCAGCAACCGCAAGGAACCCACAGCTTCAGGTACTGCCGGAGCCTGACCACGAATTTCATTAATCCGCGAGAGAATATAATGGGCTTTTTCCCAGGCCTTTGCTTCGGTTTCGCCCAAAATTGGACGCAAGGAAATACTGAAACGTAAATCTTTCCCTGGCGGTGCTGCGGCTTTGACTTCAGCAATGCGTTGCTTAATCGCACCTATGGGTTCTCCCCAAAACGCATAAACATTACTGTGCTTTGCACCTACACCCACAGCTGCACCAGAAGCACCACCAAAATATATAGGAATATGTGGTTGCTGTAAGGGTTTAACGTCTGAAAATGCGCCTTTGAATTGGTAAAACTCGCCTTCATAATCGAAGGGTTCTTGGCTTGTCCATACTCGTCGCACAACATCAAGATATTCATCAGTTCGACGATAGCGAGTATCATGGTCAAGCCAGTCACCATCACGCTGTTGTTCAGCATCACTACCACCAGTAATGATATGTACTGCAACACGACCATTGCTAAAGTGATCTAATGTAGCTAATTTACGTGCGGCTAAAGAAGGAGACACAAAACCAGGTCTGTGTGCAAGTAAAAACTTAAGTCGTTCTGTTGCAGCCGCCACATAACTAACAACATTAAAGCCATCTGGCCCTGTGGAACTATAACCAACTAGCACTCTGTCAAAGCCACCATCTTCATGGACTTTGGCAAAGTTACGCACATAGTTTAAATCTATACTTCCCCCCGTAATTGATACGGTTGGGCTATGTAACTCTGACGCATTTCGCGTACCAATCATGCCAATAAATTCAACAGGCATAAATATCTTTACTCCAAGTTATTAATCATAAGTCAAAAATTCTTCTCCCCCTACCTCACCTAGAAGCAGTAGTTCCCAATGGACATACGGATGCAGCAATATCTACTTTTTGGGGAATAATTTTTTGTTCTAATAACCAATCAGCAGTTTTCTGGAGTTTGGCAACATCTTCACTGTTGGGAAATACGTAAGACTCTGGGCCGCGATTTTGAGTTACTTGTTTGGCGACTGCATCCGAAAGTTTTAATTCTTTAACTAAAAAATCTGATGCAGCATTAGTATTTTTATTTAGCCAATCACCATCTTCACTTAAAGCAGTCAGAGCAGCTTTAACTGCTACAGGATTTTCTTTCGCTGCATCACCGCGCACAACCATAATGCCGTAGGTAGGTGCAGGGTGTGTCGTGGTAATTCTTCTGGCTTTATGTTCTAATTCGGCAATCGAAATATAAGGTTCCCAAACTGCCCAACCATCAACAGAGCCTTGATATAAAGCCGGTGCAGCGTCATTTGGTGATAGATAAACTCGCTGGACTTTTTCTTTAGGAATCTTTTCTTTTTCCAAAACTTTTAATAGTAAATATTCGCCTGCACCACCTTGATTCACTGCAACTTTTTTACCGACTAAATCAGCAGGTTTGCGAATGGGAGAATCACCCCGAACTACGATCGCACTGCCCAACGAATCGGGACTTGGACGCTGTACAGAACCAATACAAAGAGGCTGTCCCGCCGCAATTCCAGAGATGGTCGGAATATCACCACATCCACCAATATCGGCTCGATTACCATTGAGAGAACTTAACAGCGTAGCACAACGGTCAAATGGGCCACTCCATTCAACTTTAATATTTTGTGCTGTTAACTGACGCTCTAACTCACCTCTTTGACGGGCTAGGGGAATAATGCCGCCTTTTTGGTAGCCTAAGCGAATGACATTGTTTTTCTCTGTTGTTTTGGTAGCAACAGTATTTGAATTTGAGGTTGTATCTGATTTAGCTGAGACATTGGTAGCTGTTTGTTGGCTGCAACTAGAAGCGATCAATCCTATCAAAGAAACTGCGATCGCTAATATCTTACCAGCAGAATATTTTTGTGTATCCACAAAGCGGGGGTCTTGGCAATTGTTCACTACAATTTACTCCTTGATGTCAATTTTTAGGAGTTTAAGCAGCCATTATTGATGATGATAACAACTTAAATACATTAAATCGACCGATTTACCGTATTTAATAAAAATCAGCATACCATCTTTCGATAGACTGCCCAAACCAAATCAATATTTCTTTATCTCTGAACCAGAGAATAAAACCTTGGCACGAGACATTTTTGCTAAAAAACTGGTACAAGCCTACCCTTATATTCCTGATTGATAAAATCTTTGACTTTAGGGTCAACGAGTAGCTTGTTTAATTTTTGAATCTTGGCTTCATTTTCTCGACCCTGCAACGTAACGAATGCCAGTGCATATTTTTTATCTTTGGCTGTTTCCTGACCCATAGAATTAGGTTCTATCCCTGCCAGCGCAACAGTTTGAGCCGAAGATACAATAAAATCTACGTCATTAATGGCGCGGACTACTTGTACACCTTCAACTTCTTTGATTCGCAAGTTTTTGGGATTAGCAGCAATATCTCTTCGGGTAACAAATTGTGGAGCATTTTCTTTTAACTTAATTAGACCATTTGCTGCTAATAATCGCAATCCTCGGTCGTTATTGATGACATCATTCGCAATGGTGACGGTTGCATTTTGCGGAATTTCGCCGACTGATTTGAGATTTTTGGAGAAAAGACCAAGTGTGTTTAAATAAACTGTATTTAATGCTACTAAATTTATTTTCAATTCCTTCACAGCATTATTCATAAATGGTCTGTGCTGAAAGAAATTGGCATCAATTACCTTATCTCTCAAAGCTGTGTTGGGTTGTATCCAATCATTAAAGGTAACAACTTGAATTTCTAAGCCTTCTGCTGTGGCAAGATTATTATTGACAAATTTCAAGATATCCTGAGCAACTACACCAGTTACGCCGACTTTAATGATTTCTTTTTGCTCTTTTTGGCTAATTGTCTGCGTACTATTATTAGATTCTTGGGTTGCTGGTTGGCTACAACTGGCAAATATTAAAGAAGCAGTTAGGGAACCTAAAGATGTTAAGAAAAATCTGCGTGTATTCATAAAAATTTTAATTAAGAATGATGATGGAAATTTCTTATACCAATTCTGTGTGAAGTTGCGATTAATAAGAAACGAACCGCATAGACGCGGTAGCGGCTTCCCGCAGGGTAGAGCGCAAAGTACACGAAGAGAAGAAAAGAAGAAGAGAGGGTTTGGTACAGTTTTGCAAAGAAATGGTTTTACAGTTTTTGAGCATTGCATAAATACGGAATGAAATCATAAAATTCCACTTTTAAAACTCTTACTCTTTGCGTCTTTGCGCCTTTGCGCGAAAAAAAATTCATCCCCATAATCAGCAATGCCGGTTTTTGTTTAGCGTTTTCGCATCCGTTGGGCAATTAAATCACCTAAGAATTGAATAATTTGCACCAATGCAATTAAAACCACAATGGTAGAAAACATTACCCCTACATCAAAGCGTTGGTAGCCGTATTGAATTGCTAAATTACCTAATCCACCGCCACCTACAGCCCCAGCCATCGCAGAAGAATTAAGTAAACTCACGATTAGAATTGTCATCCCTAATATCAGTGATGGAAAGGCTTCAGGAATCAAGACTTTAAGAACGATTTGCCAATAATTGCATCCCATTGCTTGGGCAGCTTCGATGAGTCCCTTATCAACTTCTAAAATGCTGGTTTCTGCAATGCGTCCAAAAAATGGAATAGCGGCGAGGGTGAGAGGAACTAAGGCGGCGGTGCTACCGATGGAAGTACCGACAATTAAGCGGGTGAGTGGTGTTAAAACGACAAGCAGAATAATAAACGGAAATGACCGTCCCGTATTCACGATCGCACCCAATACTTTATGCAATTTAGGAAAGTCCAATAAGTTACCGGGGCCAGTCATCACTAACAATAAACCTAACGGCAAGCCTAAAAATATGGCAACTAGGGCAGATATCCCAACCATATAAAAAGTTTCACTAGTGGCTTGCAGTAAACTTTGAAGTAATTCTTGCCCTTGCATTCATACACCTCTCAACATAATTTTTAGCGAATGGACTCAAATAAACTTTGCGTTCCTCCGCGCTTACCTCTGTGTTCCTCTGCGTTTAAAACCTAAGTCCAGCCTGTTTCAATAGTGGTAGAACACGCTTACCGAATAAATCTAAATCAGGCTCGAAATCATAAAAAGCTATCTGGAAACCATCAACACCAGCTTTATTGAGTTGCACAAGTTGTTCGGTGATTTGTTCTGGCGAACCAATGAGTTGCACATTACCACCGATCGCACTGCCAACGCTATGACGCAGATTTCCCTTTTTATGCCCTCTCCAAGCGTGGGCATCGCTGCTAACAAGGGAACGTCCCGCAATTGACTCATGATCAGCCTGGTCAACAATGGCTTGGGCGTATGCTTCTGCCTCTTTTTCCGTTTCTCGCAAAACAATCAACGGATTTAGCAGCGTGCGGACTTGTCTACCTTGAGCGATCGCAGATTGTTTCACTCGTGCTGTATGGGCGGGTAAGGATGACAAAGCACTCTCTATATCTCCGCCAGCCGGACTGGTGATAAACACAATATCAGAATGACGACCCGCAAAATCGATACCCGCATCTGAACCAGTGGCGTTAACTAAAACAGGACGACCATAAAGCGGACGAGGGCTAATATAAGCATCTTTGAACTGCCAAGAGCTTTTTTGACTCTGGTAAGAAAAGTTCTCGGTTTCTGACCAAAGTCTCTTTAAGACAGTGACAAATTCATCAGCCATTTCGTAGCGGCGATCGTGTTCGATTTGACTCCAACCGAACAATTCATGCTCATAAGCCCGGTGTCCGGTGACAACGTTAATTCCCCACCGACCTTTGGAAATATGGTCTAATGTCGCCCCAAATTTAGCTAAATGAATGGGATGCCAAGGCCCATAAAGAACGTGAATGGTAGAAATTAAGAGAATCCGCGAAGTCATCCCAGCTAAAGAAGCTGTTGCAATGAACGCATCTAAACCCGCTTCCGTGCGAGTCGGCCCCTGTCCACCCTTGGGTTGCCATGTGGAATAACCAAAAACCAAGTCAAATCCCAATTCCTCAGCCTTTTGGGTCAACTTGGCATTATAGTCAAACGACCAATCGGTAGTGCGAGGTAAATATGATGAACTCCAGCCACCGTGATGAATTGGTAAGAATAACCCTAGTAATACAGGCTGTTTGAGAGCTTGAGATAATGGACTGTCGGGATAGTCGGTGGGAGAGGCAATCGCTTTTATCTCCGTTCTGACAGCAGTAGTATCAATTACACTCATAGAATGGTTAAATCCTTTTAAAATTTCTTTCTTTGTAGGCTAGGACGTACACATAAGTTATCGAAGTACCAGAAGTGCTGAGATTACCCCACCCTAACCCTCCCCTTGGAAAGGCTACCGTGTACACACAAGTCTTGAAATCCTACCTATCGTTTGGTTTTGTCATTCTAGCTTTCGGTTTTGCGATCGCTCTGAAAACCTGTCATTGCGAGGAGGAACGACGAAGCAATCGCCAAAACTACGAGATTATGCGATTACTTCGCTCCGTTATCACTGCGCTCGTAATGACAATTTAAGGAGGCTATAACGTCTGAAACCCTTGCAGCTACCACTTGTGTGTACACCGTAGGGGGGGATTAAGGGGGGTAATTCGACTTGTGTGGACACGGTAAACTTGTAGGGTAGAAGTTTCAAGAGGGATATCATGTTCATCTCTTCCCCCTACACCCTTAAACCCCTACACCCCTAAAAGAATCCTCTCTGCGGCAACGGTGTACCATTTATCTCATAGTCTCCAATCGCACGAGCCTTAAAGTGATTGGGATTATGTGAGGATAAAGTACGGGCATTGCGCCAGTGACGGTCAAAGTTTGAGCTTTTCTTGGTTGTAGAAGCCCCACCAACTTCAAATAGTAAGGTGGCTGAACGTAACGCTAAATCATCAACAATTAATTTGGCTTTCGCTGCTTTCAAAGAAGTTTCTAACGCTACAGCCGTCTCGGCTTCTTCGCCTTGGGCTTTTGCCGCAGGCAGGCGATCAAGTCCATCGGCGGCGGCTAAAACGATCGCTTCTGCTGCAAAGGCATTAGCCGCAATTTGTCCGACGGTTTGCTGTAAAATGGGGTCGTCTGCTGCTTGCTCGGATACAGCGTGGTAAAAAGTCCGAGGACGTTTATGAACGAGGTTTGTGGCATCACGCAGCACGCTACGAATAATGCCAGCGTTGATAGCAGTCAAGAATAATTGCGGGATGATATTGTATGGCAAATTGTCTTTGTCTGTGTCCGTCTCAAAAAATACTTCACTTCTCTCAACACGTACATTAGTAAAGTTAGTTGTTCCTGTGCCTGTAAGCCTTTGACCAAAGCCATCCCAGTCATCTATAAGCTCAATTCCATCGCGGTTTGTCGGGATGAGAATAAACGCCGTAGTGCCATCTGGTACTAGTACACGCACAAAAATCAAGTCTGCATAAAGGCTGCCAGTGCTGTAATACTTCGTGCCATTCAGACGATAACCGTCGCCATCGGGTGTTAATTTTGTATTCACAACTTGACCACCGCCAGCCCGTTTAACTTCTAATTCGGTGGAAGCAAGGCCAATAATTGCCCCATCAACTACTTCCTTTAGCCAGCGACGATTTCTTTCGGTGCGTTCTGAGCGCAAAATTCGCTCTGTGACAGAAAAATGATTCCGCACAATGTGAGCTACGTTCGGGTCAGCATCGCCTAACTTAATCACCACCTCAAATAATTCCCGCGCCGTGCTACCACCGCCACCTTCAGCAACGGGGATTCGTAATGCACCCAACCGAGAACGCCGGATTAATTCAACTACATCAAAAGGTAAGATGCGATCGCGGTCGCGTTCACTTGCTCCCAGAGCTATATGATCAAACAACTGCTGGAGTTCCGGCGAGTTAGTTCTGACTGGAGCCGAAAACTGGATTGTTGTATCTGCAACTTTTTCTAGACTTTTAATCATTATTTTTATCTCCGATGTAGAAAATCTATGTTGGCGAGTTGTAAGCAACTAGTACAGGTCGGCGTAAATAAACTTTCATCGCCCTTTTGCTGATTCGCCTAGCCTGAATCACCCGCAGCTATATATGGAGAGAATGTCAAGAATGCTTTTATATCTGCGGCGATTACCTCTGGTAACAAATTTAAGTTAAGCTAAACACCAAGAAAGAACTAAAAATCTACCAAAATACCGTAGATTAATAATCCTAAATTTTCCCTAAGTTGTCAATCTTTTATCAACCCAAGGGCTGGCGTTGCTGATTGACCCATAACTGAACAGATGGCCGTTGCCATTGATGTTTAGCGTATGTCACCAAATTCTCTGGTACTGGGTCGCCATTCAAAATTAGGCGATGGAGTATGAGAGCGAGGTCAACATCGGCGATAGACCACTGACCAAAGAGGTTTTCCGTATTGGCAGATAGTAGTAACTCAGCAGCGAAGAACAATTTCTCGGCGGCTGTTTGCGCCTTTTGTGATAAAGGTGGCTTTGTTGCCCCGGAGAATATCACTTCAGTAGGACGCTCTTGTTTGATAGGTGTGAGATCGCTGCGTAGCCATGCTTGCACCTGACGCGCTCTGGCCCGACTCTGTGGTTCTGCTGGGTATAACGGAGTACCAGGAAAAACTTCATCAATGTATTCTGCGATCGCCGAAGACTCCGACAATGAGAATCCATCGTGAATTAAAGTCGGTACGCGGCTCGTCAAAGACTTAGTGGCAAAGCCTGGTTCATGCTGGGCTTTAGCCGCAAGGTCAATGGTCTGGATGTCGAATGACAGTCCTTTTTCATGCAGAGACACGAATGCCGACAGTGCATAAGGGCTGAGGTACTGGGTATCGACATAGAGAAGGATAGATGTGGATGACAATGTTTTCTCCTGTGAGGACTGTTGATTACTAACTAAATAACTGCTGGCGATCGCTCTGATTCAAAGAAACGGTTGGCAGGGCGGGGAAGTCCCAGATTTTCCCGCAAGGTTGTTCCCTCATACTCGGTGCGGAAAATTCCCCGACTTTGGAGTTCTGGCACAACCTTGTCAACAAAATCGTTCAACCCTTCCGGCAGATAAGGGAACATAATATTAAAGCCGTCCGAGCCTTCTTCCTTTAGCCATTGCTCCATCTCATCGGCGATGGTTTGGGGTGTCCCAACAAAAGCTAACCCGCCGTAACTGCCAACACGTTGCGCTAGTTGCCGAATCGTCAAGTTTTCACGCTGCGCTAAGGCGATGACTCTTTCTCGTGAAGAATGTCCGGCATTGGTTGGGGGAATTTCTGGTAAGGGGCCATCAGGGTCAAAACCGGAAACATCGTAACCCAGCGCACCATTTAAACTAGCGATTCCACTGTCATAATGTACGAGGCTATCTAAATAAACACGCTTTGCTTGGGCTTCAGCAACAGTTTCCCCAACCACAACTAAAGCACCAGGTAAAATTTTGATACTATCGGGGTCACGTCCAATTGCTTTCGCCCGTCCTTTGATGTCTGCAAATAAAGCTTTGCCAGCCTCCAGATTACCAGCCGGCGCAAACACAGCCTCGGCAGTTTCGGCGGCTAATTGTCGTCCGGCTTCCGATGCACCAGCCTGGACAATTACAGGCCAGCCCTGCACGGGTCTTGCAATGTTCAATGGCCCCCGCACCGAGAGATATTTACCTTTGTGATTCAGAACATGAAGCTTTTCGGGGTCAAAATAAATCCCGGCTTCCACATCCCGAACAAAAGCATCATCAGCAAAGGAATCCCAAAGCCCTGTAACCACATCATAAAATTCCCTCGCCCGACGGTAGCGTTCATCATGCTCTATCTCTTCTTCTAAATTAAAGTTGAGTGCTGCGTCTGGATTGGCTGTGGTGACGATGTTCCAGCCAGCGCGGCCGCCACTGATATGGTCGAGAGAGGCAAAGCGACGGGCAATATGGAAGGGCGCGTCATAAGTTGTGGAAGCTGTAGCTACTAATCCGATGTTTTCGGTGACAGTAGAGAGGGCAGAAAGCAGAGTAAACGGCTCAAAGGATGTCACAGTATGACTGCGTTTCAGGGCATTTATGGGCATATTCAGCACTGCTAAGTGATCTGCCATGAAGAATGCGTCAAACTTGCCTGCTTCGAGCTTTTGGATGAATTTTTTCAGTGCTGGGAAGTTGAAATTAGCATCAGGTATAGCCCCAGGATAACGCCAAGCACCTGTATGGATGCTGACGGGGCGCATGAACGCACCTAATTTTAATTGCTTAGTTCTACTCATTATCCCTCCGTATCATGTTTAGAATGCAGGGGCGATCGTCCCTTTGAGATAGTTATTGATGTAGTCTTTCAATTTGGGATCGACCACCAATTGATTTAGCTTTTGGATATTTGGATCATTTACTTTTGATTGTACAGTTGCTAAACCCACTGCATAATTTTTGTTAGCCATACCAATTTCGTCTAACACAATTGGGTCTAGGGATACTTTTGCTTGGACTAAAAAAGATGCCGAGGTCACGGCTAAATCGACATCATCCAATGCTCTGACGATCGCGTAATTATCTAATTCTTTAATTTGCAGATTTTTAGGATGCTTAATTACATCTTTGACGCTGTAATATTCTCCAGTCTTTTCTTTTAAATTGATTAAGTTAATTTGTTTGAGAAATTTTAAAGCCCTATCCTGATTGCTATCATCGTTAGAAATAGCGATGGTTGCTCCAGTAGTAATGTCCTTAAGGGATTTTGTTTTGAATTTTTTTGAATATAGCCCTGTGATGGTGGTATAGCTACGGTTTAACATGACAAAATCAGCATTCAGTCTTTTAGCAGCTTGTTTCATAAATGGTTCATGCTGGAAAAAGTTAGCATCAATTTCGCCATTTTTAAGAGCATCGTTAATTTTGACAGAATCAGCAATAGTCACAATTTGAAAGTCGAAGCCATGACTGGGGGCTATTTCTTTTTGAATGAACTTTAAAACATCTTCGGTGGTGGTATTGCGAGAACCAACTTTGAGTAATGTTGTCTTAGTTGATTGACTCACCAATTGACCAGTAGAAGTAGGTTGTTTTGGTGTACAACTGGCGAAAGAAATAGATGCGATCGCAGTGACTGTGGCAAGTAAAAAATAGCGGCGGTTGATTCCCATTTTCCGAATTACTGAATACTTTAATAATGTATGTTTCTAGCTCTAAAATGCAGGGGCGATCGCACTTCCGATACCTAAAAGAAAATATCGCCGATTGATTCTTGTTAAACTAGCCATGATCAATGTACTTCTACTTCAAATTCGGCTTCATGTAAATAGTTCAAAGCTTGCGTTACCTTTTGTCCTGCTAATTCAATGTGGAATTGACCAACGCGGCGATCGCCCACAGTTTCCACACTTCCACTCAGGATATTGACATCGACATCAAAGCGTCGGGCTAAGGTTGCGAAAATTGGTTGACTGGCTTGTTCTCCTGCAAAGGCGATCGTGGCGAGAACAGCACCCGGTTTTGCTCTATAACCATTCCGACGGGGAAAAAATTCTTGGGCGAGAAATGATTCTGGTCTAGCGATTAAATCACTTACATATCCCTTTTCAACAATTTTGCCAGCATTGAGTATTGCCACACTATCGCAGATTTGCTTGACCACACCCATCTCATGAGTAATGAGTAAGATTGTCAAACCCATACGTTTATTCAAATCGCGTAACAAGTCCAAAATTGACCTTGTAGTTTGGGGATCAAGTGCAGATGTCGCTTCATCAGACAATAAAACTTTCGGTTCTCCCGCCAAAGCCCTAGCAATACCGACTCGTTGCTTTTGTCCCCCAGACAGTTGCGCCGGATAAGCATCAGCTTTACCTTGCAAACCCACCAGCGAAATTAATTCTTCTACCTTCGCCCGACGTTGTAGCCTACTCAAACCCATCACTTCCAAAGGAAAAGCAATGTTTTCCGCCACCGTTCTGCAACTTAGTAAGTTGAAATGTTGAAAAATCATGCCAATATGTTGACGGGCGATGCGTAATTTATCTCCCGACAATTTTGTGATTTCCTGTCCATCAACCACAACTGAACCTGATGTTGGTCTTTCTAGTTGATTCACACAACGAATTAACGTGCTTTTACCTGCGCCACTTTGACCTAAAACGCCAAAAATTTCCCCTGGTTTAACAAACAGGCTCACTCCATCTAAAGCGACAACTTTTTGAGTACCTTGGTGATAAATTTTGCGAACATCAGTAAATGTGATCATTTCAGAATTACCCCACAATTAATCATGACTATTTTTTAAGGAATGGGAATCACTGCGCCTTGATATTTATCTCTAATAAATTGTTTGACTTGATCATCCCGTAACAACTTATAAAGTTTTTGAATTCTGGGGTCATTTTCCTGCCCTTGTAATGTTGTCACAGTCACCGCATAAATCGGATTGTTACTGGATTCTAACGCCAAGGCATCTTTATCTGTTCTTAGTCCTCCTGCCAGCACTGTTGCACCTGTCATCACAGCTAAATCAACATCAGGAAGCGAAGGAATCATTTGAGTCGCTGGTACTTCTTTGACTTGTAAGTTTTTAGGATTTTCGGCAATATCTTTAGGACTAACTAAACCTTTAGCAGTAGTTTTTAATTTCACCAATCCAGCTTCTTCAATTACCTTCAAAGCTCGATGAGCATTATTAATATCGCCAGGGATAATCACAGTGCCATTTTTCGGCACTTCTGCCAAAGATTTGTGTCTTTTGGAATATACACCCACTGGATTTAAGTGAATTGGAGGATTTAAAGCCACCATTTTAATATTATGTTGCTTGCCAAAATCCTCCATAAAAGGAACGTGCTGAAAGTAATTAGCATCTATTTGTTTATCTCTCAGCGCAAAGTTATTTTGTACACTGTCACTAAAGGTGAAAATTTCAATATCTAGTCCCGCCTGTGGTGCGAGATTTTTCTTGACAAACTCTAAAATTTCTCCGGCTGGAACTGGTGAAACTCCAACTTTAATTTTTTCCTTAGTTGCGGTTGTCGTTGTGTTAGAGGCTGTGGTTGCAGAGGGATTAATATTTGTATTAGCAGAGTTATTTTGCGGTGAACTACAACTAGTAAAAACTGTAGAAGCTGTAAAAGAGACAACTGCTAGGAGAAAAAACCGACGATTAATGTTGTTAAGCAAAGTCATTGATTTAATTACAAATAATGAAAATTAAGGGATGGGAATCACTGCGCCTTGGTATTTATCTCTAATAAATTGTTTGACTTTATCGTCCCGCAATAACTTATAGAGTTTCTGCACTCTGGGGTCGGTTTCTTTACCTTTTAATGTTGTGACAGTCACCGCATAAATTGGGTCTTTAGCAGTCTCTAAAGCTAAAGCATCTTTATCGGTTTTTAATCCAGCTTGCACAATCCAATTACCTGTAACTCCGGCTAAGTCTACATCAGGAAGACTCGGAATTGCTTGCGCTCCTGGTATTTCTTTAATTTGGATATTTTTGGGGTTAGCAATAATATCTTTAGGACTCGCCGGACGAACATTTTCCTTAAGTTTGATTAAGCCTGATGATTCCAAGACTTTTAAAGCCCGATGAGCATTACTAGGATCATCAGGAATTGTCACCAGAGCTTTGTTAGGTACATCATTAAGGGACTTATATTTTTTAGAAAAAAGTCCCACAGGATTTAAATGAATTTGTGGCGTAAAAGCATACATTTCAAAGTTATGTTTCTTGCCATAGTCCTCCATAAAAGGAATATGTTGGAAATAATTGGCATCAATCACACCATCTTTCAAAGCAGTGTTATTCTGCACAAAGTCATTAAATGTAACTATTTCGATATCTAGCCCCGCTTCTGGTGCTAAATTCTTTTTGACAAACTCTAAAATTTCGCCGGCGGGAACTGGTGTAACACCAACTTTGATTTTTTCTTTGGCTGGAGTTGTGGTTGTATTGGCTGCTGTGGTGGCTGAAGGATTCACATTATTCACAGCCGAATTATTATGCGGTGAACTACAACTAGCAAAGACTGTAGAAGCTGCAAATGATGTGATGGCGATGAAAAAGAATCGGCGGCTAGTATTGATAGGTAATTTCATTTTTGTAACTATGATTTAATTTGATTTACCATTTTTGGTCAGGAATCCAGTTGTAGTTTTTATCTTTGACATCTATTTTTTTCGGAATGATTTTAAGTTCATAAAATGTATCCGCCATCCTTTGCAAACCACTTAAAACTTCATCTGTAACTGGTAACACTTCCCGTTTACCACCTCGTTCCTCTACGGTTTCCATTGTTTTTAAATCAATCTTGTACAGTTTAGAAAGCAGTTTGGCAGAATCTTTGTAGTTCTCTCTCGACCAAGTACCCGCTTTTTCTAACTCTTGCAAAATTACTTTGAGAACGTCTGGATGATCGCGGACAAAATCTGGAGCAGCGTAATAAAAACTAGGGCTTTCGAGTGCTGCTTTATCTCCAAATACGGTGCTATTATCTGCTAGTAAGCGAGTGCGGAGTTTGCGTTCAGCTTCAGCCGTGTAAGGGTCCCAAATTAACCACGCATCAATATCACCACGTTCAAATGCTGGTAAGGCTTCGGCTGGGGTTAGATAAAGAGGTTTAATATCACTAAATTTCAACCCAACTTTTTCTAAAGCACGCACAATAATGTAGTGTTGACCAGAACCTTTGGCAAACGCAACTTTCTTACCTTTTAAATCAGCAAGTGTTTTGATTGGGGAATTTTCTTGAACTAAAATGGCAGAACCTCTGGTGCTACCTGTCCCGGCTGCAACTCTAACAAAGGGTTTATCACCAGCTTGAGCAAACACGCTTCCTGTACCACCACCGCCACCAAATACAATTGCACCTGCTCCCATACCATCTAAAAGCGGTGCTGTGGAGGAAAATTCATTCCACGTTACAGATATCCCCAAGGGTTGTAATCGCTTTTCTAAACTTCCTTGGGCTTTGATAATATTCAACAACGCCATCCCTTTTTGATGACCCATTTTCAGCACTGTGAGCTTTGGTGCTTGGGCTTTTTGGGTGGATGTATCAGCTGAATTACTGGGGGCGCAAGATGCGATCGCTAAACTCAATCCTATACCCAGCACAAACAATACAGCAAAAGTCTTAATTCTTTGATTCTGAAATAATCCCCACTTTCTGAAAAAACTTAACAATTTATTTAGTATTTGCCCTATCATAAATTAACCCTCCTTTGTGTCACATTATTCCAATGCAAATCTTGGGGTTTTTGCAAGTATTCCGAACTAATATTAGGCATAGAAAAATGTCTTTTCTCTATGCCAAAAATATCGTTAAAGCTGGTTGAAACCTGTCTGCAAATTAGTTCTATTAGAAAGGATATAATATATCTACTCTCTAAACAATTGTTGTGTTCGTTGCGACTAAATTTAAAAGCTTAACATATTAAATTTAAATCCAAATTTTTCTGTCATTAAACAAAGAAAAGATTACTAATTATTAAAATAATTAGTAATACTTAAAGACGTTATGAATACAGCTTCAATAAATCATAAAGTAGTTTTATACTACTTTTGATTTAATATTTATTAATCATTAACGCTCACAAGTTTGGGTAGCTTAGATACAGGTATATCTAAGAAATAAGCAAGTACCTCTCGCCGCCAAGTATCATAAAGTACTGGCAAATTATCAATTTCAACTCCAATAGCTTTTTGACTCAATTGCCAATGATTGCGAAGATAAGGATTCCGCCGACGTTGACCTTCTTCATCAGCTTCTAAAACTTGGGCAATTAAATCTTCTTTCTCGGCTTGTGAAGCATGATCAAATTTACGTTGCCACCAATCAACCACACCTAAACGATGAACTGCTTCATCTGGTAAGATTTTTTCTGCTGCATATTTGGCAGAGTCTGGGTCATTAATTTTGCTAGTACGACTATTGATAAATAACAAAGCCACAATATGCAGTTCATAATGTAATTCAAATGCTAAAAAGCCTTGCCAATTACGAATGGGTAAATCACCCATATAATCCCAATGTTTCTGCACTTGTTTTTGGATATCTTCAATGGGGTCATGTCCAGATATTGCTTGCGCTCTTAAACGGGTGTTTTGAGCGTGTGCGCCATCATCTCCTATTTGTCTGCTCAAAAATAACTGTAATTCTGGGTCTGGAATTTGGTCAATTATCTTAGCGCAGACTTGCACAATAAATAAATCATGGGCTGCACCAGCTACACGAAAACGATAAAAATTCTCTCTTTCTTCATCAGTTTCCGGTGGTCTTGGTTCAACTAATCGCTTTTTGGGAATGTGCGGTGCGTGTTTATCAACTAATTTATCAAAGATTTCCAGTTCTAAATCTGTAGTCCAAGCTGGACGAGTTAAGATTGCAGTCATAAAGTTACCTTTGGGTAATAAGGATTAGGAAAAGATGTTTGGATTCAATCTAAAATTCTTAATACCAATTCACTAAAATTACGAAACAGATGTCAATCCCCAAAACCTTGATTAATCAGGCTTTGTTAATTGCGAATTGAGAATTGCGAATTGGTATTAGCCCCTATTTTGGCGTTGGCGATCGCTTCACTTTCTTCTGTTAACGCTCTTACTCTTGGTATAATCTCCGTAGCAAAACGCTCCATTTCTGTAGCGAAAGGTTGGAATTGCAGCATGAAAGTATCAATTCCTACTTTGGTAAATTCAGCAATGCGCTGGGCTACGGTTTCATAACTCCCAACCAAACCAGCCGCAGTCCCGCCATTGCTGCCTACACCTGGATATTTCGCCATATTTTTGAACATGACTACTTCAGAATCTACGCCTTTGAGTAGTTCTGTGCGATCGTCCTGGGCAAGTACCATTGCTCTTAAGTTTTGATACTCTGCTTCGGCTTCTGCGTCTGTCGGTCGAGCAATGACAAAGGCTGACATTGCAAAGCCTATAGGTTCAGAGCGAGAATGAGTTTTTTGCCGCACTTGAGCAATGGTTTCGCGGATAACTTCAATCGGACGACCATTGAGAAAGAATGTATGCGCTTGTTGTGCTGCTAATATCTGCGCTGGTTCTGACTCTCCCCCGACATACACACGCGGATGGGGTTTAGCAACAGGTGGGGGATTTAGCTTTAAATCATTGATGTGAAAATAGTCGCCGTGGAAGTTAACGTTTTCCCCACTCCACAAAGCTTTGACAACTCTTATCCATTCATCAGAATAGCGATAACGTTCGTCGTGAGGCAAAAAATTGATCCCTGGTTTTTCCATTTCTGGCCTAAACCAAGCACTGACTAAGTTAATTGCAAAACGTCCCTTGCTAATTGCATCAATACCTAAAGCCATCTTGGCTAAGACAGCAGGATGAAATAGTAATGGCTTAACAGCTGCAATAATCTCAATAGAACTTGTCGCTTCTGCAAGGGCGGCGGCGGCTGTCCAGGTTTCTAATTGGTCAAGTTGTTGGTTCCTGGGATTGATGATGTGTTGCGCTATTAAAGTTGTGGTAAATCCACACCTTTGGGCCAACCGAATTAAACTTTTAGCTCGTGAGTAACTAGCATCACGAGGTTCAAGAGGATGGTTCATCACGCCGCAGTTGCCGTAAACGGGAATCCATATCCCATAGCGTGGTTCAGACATAGTTTTCTAGAACCTTTGTAGTCGGCACTAAAACTAAAGTTTTGTACCCAGATATCCTACGGTAAATCGGTAGATTTATAGTAGTATACTATGAGGTTTGCATATATGAGCATAAAAAACAAGGGGTGCGTGAAAATCTGGATTTTATATTGGATTGATCAAGCATTTACCCCTTGCTATTTTATCCAGCAGTGTTAGCCAAGATGTGGCTTGGTAAGGAATATCATTGTGAGACAAATACATCTAGCCGGTTTCCTGCTTGCCTCTCAGGTGGTTCACTCTCATGCTGTTTGGCGACATCCCAGAACTGAGTTAGGCTTTCTCGAAGCTGAATATTATCAGAATATTGCTCGTGTGCTAGAGCGCGGCAAGTTTGACTTAGTATTTTTTGCCGACTCCTTGACCATGCCCGACACCTATGGGGGGAGTTTTGCGGAGAGTGTCAAGTATGGCGCACAAGGGGCGTTGAGGCTAGACCCCTTATTACTAGCCTCAACAATGGCAGTTGCTACTAAACACATTGGTGTTGGTGTGACCCGTTCCACAACTTATTATCAACCTTATGATTTAGCGCGGGGATTTGCCACCCTCGACCACCTCAGCCGGGGACGCGCAGCCTGGAACGTAGTCACATCAAGTAGAGCTAGTGAAGCGGGAAATTTTGGTTTTGACCAGCATTTAGAACATGATTTACGTTACGATCGCGCTGATGAATTTCTCGAAGTAGCCTTTAAACTATGGAATAGCTGGGAAGAAGGGGCCTTAGTTTTAGATAGAGACAATGGCATCTTTGCTGATCCGACAAAAGTTAATTACGTCCACCATGTAGGGCAATGGTTCAAAGTGCGGGGGCCATTGACTGTACCTCGTTCTCCCCAAGGGCGGCCACTAATTATTCAAGCAGGTGCATCAAATAAAGGTAGAGAGTTTGCTGCCAAATGGGCAGAACTAATTTTTGAAATCAGTCCAGATATCACCACGATGAAGTCCTACTACCAGGATGTGAAAACTCGTATGGCGAAGTATGGACGCAGCCCAGACACCTGCAAAATTTTGCCAGCAGTTATGCCCTTTGTGGGAGAGACAGAAACTATTGCCAAGGAAAAACAAACTTTCCATAATGAGTTAGTCCATCCGATGGCCGGGTTATTGACTTTATCAAATCACATAGGTGTTGACCTGGCACAATACTCTTTAGACCAACCTTTAGCAAAAATTGACATACAAGGTTCCCAAGGAGTGTTTGCAGTAGCTCAAAAACTAGGTGTAGAAGAAGGTTTAACACTTAGAGAATTGGGCAAGATTTACGGTAGAGGCTTAGTTGTACCCCAACTAGTTGGCACTCCTACACAAATTGCTGACAAGTTGGAAGACATATTTGAACAGCAAGGCGGCGATGGTTTCATTATTTCACCAGCCTATCTTCCTGGAGCCTTTGAAGATTTTGTTGATTTAGTCATTCCCGAACTACAAAAACGTGGACGATTCCGCAAAGAATACACAGGTAATACCCTCAGAGAAAATTTGGGATTGGTTCAGTAGAGACGTTTCATGAAACGTCTCGACCCCAAACACGGCACGCAACGTCTTTACAATAAATTGGAGGCAACAATGTCAGAACCACGTTATGGTATTTGGTCGCCTGTTGGCGGTAACTTTGGCCCTTTGAATACAGCAGATGAGCCGCTTGATGCTAGTTATGAGCGCACGCGATCGCTAGTATTAGAAGCAGAACGTTTAGGATATGTCACAACCTTAGTTGCCCAGCACATTGCCAACCCCCGCAGTTTAGATTTAGAACAGCTAGAAACTTGGACAGCTTGTGCAGCCTTAGCCGAAGCCACAGAAACTATAGAAATTATCGCCGCCATCAAACCTTTATTATTTCACCCAGCCGTCTTAGCCAAGATGGCTTTAGGTATTGATGCAATTAGTCAGGGACGTTTTGCCATTAACTTAATTAGTGCTTGGTTCCGTCCAGAAATGGAACGGACGAATATTCCCTTTCCCCCCCACGATGAACGTTACCGCTATTCAGGGGAATGGTTGCAAGTAGTTAGAGCCTTGTGGAGTGGTGAGAAAGTAAACTTTGAAGGCGAATATTTCAAAATTCAAGATTTAAGTTTTCGACCCTTCCCTGTTGCTCAACCTTATCCACGGATTTATCTTGGCGGCGCATCAGAACCAGCGCAGATATTAGCAGCGCAACAAGCTGATGTTTACTTTATCAACGGTCAACCGATTGAAGATGTCCGCAAAGTAATTCAACAAGTTATCAGCCGTCCCCGTTCCTTAGCCCAACCAGTGCGTTTTGGTTTGTCAGCCTTTGTGATTGCGCGTCCCACCGACGAAGAAGCACAAGCAGAACTAGAACGGCTCATGGCACTACAAAAGCTAGAAGAACAATATAAATTAAGTGTTGCCAAAGGGGTTGACAAAGAAGCCGTTATGTTTCAACTCTTTGCCAAAAATCCTGCTGTTGGCGGGAATGGTGGCACAGCCGCAGGTTTAGTTGGCAGTTATGATACAGTTGCCACTCGCGTTGCAGCTTTTGTGGATGCCGGGATCGATACTTTCATGCTGCAATTTAATCCCTTTGTCCGAGAGATGACACGCTTTGCCGAAGAAATTATGCCGCGTGTGCGACACTTGCAGAAAGTTGCTTAGAAATTTCTCAGCAGGCAACAGTAACAAAATTAACTTGCGCTACTTAATATTTGACAAACTAACAGTTAGGGTATCATACTATCTGTAATTCGTTTTACATACTCTTAGGACTTACGCAAAAACTCTCTCTAACTCTCATAACTTCGTGTCCTTTGCGTCCTTTGCGGTTCGTTTCTTCATACTTTTGCGTAAGTCCTGACTCTTTGTGTATGTTGTGCAGACTCTATTTTCTGCATAATCAGTCCGATAAAACCTCACTCATTCATCACAAACAAATCAGCGACTACCGCTAAGGCAATACCAAAAAGGAGAAAAAAATTGCTCACAGAAAATGAACTACAACTAAATGCTGACGTGCTGGTGATTGGTGGTGGCCCTGCCGCAGCATGGGCAGCATGGTCAGCAGCATCTCAAGGTGTCAAAGTCATCATTGTTGATAAAGGTTTTCTGGGTACGAGTGGTGCTGCTGCTGCAAGTGGTAATGGCATCATGGCTCCTTCTCCAGAGAACTGGGAAAAAGTTGTCTCAGAGCGTTATCGTGCAGGAAAAGACTTAGCTAACTTGCGTTGGATAGAGCGTGTAGTTGAAAAAACTTGGCTGAGTTTGCCTTTATTAGAAGATTGGGGTTATCGTTTCCCGAAAGAAAATGGGGAATCTGTGCGTCAGAGTTACTATGGCCCGGAATATATGCGGGTAATGCGGAAAAATTTGCTGCGTTCTGGGGTGCAGATTCTTGACCAAAGCCCGGCTCTTGAGCTTTTAGTAGCTGAAGATGGTTCTGTGGCTGGGGCAAGGGGTGTACAAAGACAACATCATCGTTTTTATACCGTTCGTGCTAGTGCAGTAGTATTGGCGAATGGCGGCTGTGCATTCTTAAGTAAAGCATTAGGTTGCAATACTAATACAGGTGATGGAATGCTAATGGCGGTAGAAGCTGGTGGCGAACTCTCTAGTATGGAAGCTTCTAATCACTATGCAATCTCCACTGCTTTTAATGCCACAGTCACAAGGGGTGTTCCCTTTGGTTGGGCAAGTTATAGCGATGAAGAGGGTAATGACCTTGGTGGTTATATCAATGGTCGTCGTGACCCTAGTTTCTTACCAAATGCTTTAATGAAAGGGTCTGTTTATGCTCGTTTAGATAGAGCTACACCAGAAGTTAAAGCTGTAATTGAAAAGTCTCATTTCATAGCTTTTCTACCATATAAAAAGGCTGGGATTGATCCCTATACAGAAAGAGTACCTGTGACATTGATTTTAGAAGGGACAGTCCGGGGTACAGGTGGTGTTCGGATTATTGATGATAGTTGCGCGACAAAAGTACCTGGACTGTATGCGGCTGGGGATGCGGCATCGCGGGAATTTTTAGCTGGTTTAGCTTCTGGCGGTGGTGGCCCGAATGCGGCTTGGGCAATCTCTACAGGGCAGTGGGCAGGAGAAGGGGCGGCTAAGTTTGCCAAGAGTTTGGGCGCACATACAGATGAAAGAACTGCACGTGCAGCTGGTCAGGTGGGAATGCGATCGCCCTCCGCGTCTTCTGATACTTTTGATCATGAGGCGATCGTGCGTGGTGTGCAAGCCCAGATGTTCCCATTAGAGAAAAACTACTTGCGTTCGGAACAGAAGCTTCTAGACTCTCTCGCCAAATTAGAAACACTGTGGCAACAAGTACAAGGGAATCCCAAACAAGATAGTGTCCGCGATATTGAATTTTCTCGGCGGGCAGTGGCTTTGACTGCCGTCGCCAGATGGGCTTATTTTAGTGCTTTACATCGTACAGAAACCCGCAGCGAACATATCCGCATAGATCATCCCCAAACTGATCCCAACCAGCGATATTACCAAGCCACAGGCGGTTTAGATAAGCTGTGGGTAAGACGCGATTGGATTACGGATGCTTCCGTGACATCACCAGTAGAAACCACTCAAGCCACACCCGTTGTATCAAAGTTATAGCCAAAATAAAATTATGATTGAGCTTGTCAGCCATAAACTCTGTATTAATTGCAATCTTTGTGTTCAAGTTTGTCCGACTAATGTTTTTGATGCAGTTCCCAACCAACCACCTGTAATTGCTCGCAAAGAAGACTGTCAAACTTGTTTTATGTGTGAAGCGTATTGTCCGGCGGATGCGCTTTATGTTGCACCCCAGTCTCATACAGAGATTGCAGTCACTGAAGATGATTTGATTGAAAGTGGCATTATGGGCGAATATCGCCGGATATTAGGTTGGGGATATGGCAGAAAAAACAATAGTGAATTAGATACGGCGCATAAACTACGCCAATTACCGCGCCCATATCAAAGTTAATTTTAGCGGGTAGGCGATCGCAATTTCTCTTCAGTTTTGCACAATGCGATCGCTTCTATGTTTCTTTTCTTTTTATATGAAGAAATTTAAATTGGATTTAATATTTTTAGTGTTGATGGCGACATCTAACGCATAAGCGATCAATTATGCTATCAAGCGAAATTCATTCACGACGTACAGCTTCAGTGCTAATACAAGTTTTATTGTTGAGGCGGTGCTAACCTTTCTGAATCATTTTCCAGCAAGGTTAAAAAACCATCCATATCTTCATTGGGCTTGAAGAAAAAAAAGGTACTAATGTTGAGTATCTAGTGGTCTGCCAAGCCAAAATTGCTGTATTCAGGCTGGGAAAAGGCAAAAGTAAAAGGGAAGAAAGAAAATCTTTTTCCCTTAATTCTTGCTCTTTACCCCGCCCAATTTATGTGGCATACCACTAGTTTGACTAATTAGTGTTAACAGCAGTAGCCATAACAAAACCTGTAAAAGCATCTATGCACTCTTTACTAAATCTTTGTGAGGTTAAAGGTGAAAAAAATCAATCTCTGCAAACCAAGTCCCAGCAAGAATACAGTATTGATTCTAACTTCGTTGGCAGTGCTGTCTTCTCCATTAGTATTGCCTTTGCCACAAGCTGTTGCTGGAACATTAACAACCCTTGTCAATTTCAACGGGGTTAATGGAGCTAGCCCAAAAGCAGGCGTGCTTCAAGGAACAGATAGCAATATTTATGGAACGACTTCCGAAGGTGGTTCGCAAAATAGAGGCACAGCATTCAAATTAACAGGTACTAATTTTAGTACTTTGACGACACTGGTTAACTTTAATGGAACTAATGGAACGAACCCAATAGCAAGATTATTTCAGGCAAGTGATGGCAATCTTTATGGAGTAACCTCTACAGGTGGTACTAGTAATCTTGGCACAGTTTTTAGACTCGCAAAGACCACTTTTACGACTTTGACAACTCTGTCAAATTTCAATGGCACGAATGGAGCCAACCCAGCAGGAAGATTGATTTCTGGTAGTGATGGCAGACTTTGGGGAACAACCTCAGCAGGTGGAGTCAATGGTAGAGGAACGGTATTCAAGGTTCCCTTAACTGGAGGTACGCCGACAATTGTAGTCAACTTCAACGGTACAAATGGCGCTACTCCATTAGCAAGGTTGCAACTAGCAACTGATGGAAACTACTATGGCACAACCTCAACAGGTGGTACAAGTAATAGAGGTACGGTATTTAAGCTAACTCCTGCAGGAGTATTAACTTCATATAGCTTTAATGGTTCCAATGGTCAGAGTCCCCAATCTGCATTAATTGAATCAAGTGGGTTTCTCTACGGTACAACTTTTTTGGGTGGAGCCAGTAATAGAGGGGCTATATTCAGAGTTCCACTTGGCGGTGGTTCACCAGTTTTAGTCGCCAGCTTTAATGGTACTAATGGAGCCAACCCTACAGCTGCACTGATAAGAGGAATAGATGGTAACTTCTACGGTACGGCTTCTACAGGTGGTGCAAGCAACAAAGGCTCTATTTATCGATTGGTTGGTGGAACCATTAGTTTGCTATTTAGCTTTAATGGGACAAATGGAGCAACGCCGAACTCCACATTAATTCAACTTTCCAATGGTGCATTTTATGGAACTGCCTCTGCTGGTGGTACTTCTAACAGAGGAACTGTGTTTCGGTACGTAAACTAATCCAAAGTTTTAGCTAAATACGTACAAAGATTGTCTGTTTAGACTGGGTGTAAGGGGGTAAGGGTTAATAGGTGTTTAACACCTACACCCTTACTCCCTTATACTTATACACTCTTGTCTAAACCATTGATTTTTCGTATCAAGGCCTAAGCTCTAGATTTATCAAACACCTGGAGTAGTACCACCATCAACCAGAATTTCTGCCCCAGTAATTGAAGAAGCTAAGTCAGAAACTAAAAATAAAGCGAGTGATGCAATTTCTTCTGGCTTGACAATTCTGCCCAAAGGTATGGCTTTGAGTGATTCTGCTTTAATTTCTTCTATACTCACACCACGAGATTGAGCATTTTGTTCTGCTAATCGTTCAGCGCGTTCAGTCCCCGTCAAACCAGGAGAGATAGCATTAATCCGAATATTGGATAAGGCTAACTCTTTAGAGATTCCCCGTGTGAAGTTCAATAAAGCAGCGTTAGTTGTCCCACCAGGGAGAAAGTTCGGACGAGGTGTGCGGCCTGCACCACCAATAATGTTAACTATTCGCCCATCGCCCTGATTTTTTTGATGTGGTACAACGGCTCTAACTAATCGGATGTAACCCAACAATTTCAGATTCCAAGCATCTAAAAAAGCATCGTCACCCAATTCTAAAAACGACCCAGCACGGGCTGATCCAGCATTGTTAATTAAGATATCAATCTGACCAAATTGTGTCAAAGTTGTAGAAACGATTTGCTCAATACTTTCTGCTTGGGTGAGGTCAGCACTAACAGCAATAATCTTCGCTCCAGGGGTGGGTAACGATTGGATATCAGCTACAGCCTTGTCTAATCTTTCTTGATTACGAGCAGCAATTACTACATTGACACCTTCACTATAGAGGGCTTTGGCAGTAGCTAAACCAATACCTGCACTTCCACCTGTGACAATTGCTGTTTTACCAGATAGTTTTAGGTCTAATGTCATCAGAATTCACCTGTTAGTTATTTGATCGGAAAAATCTAAATTAAGTAAGTCGGTGCAATAAAACCAAACTGTGTGAAGAAAAGTAAATAATGCTCAAACTCTTTCTCCCCCTGCTCCCTGCCCCCTGCCTTATCCCAACATTGATTATTTACGCCGACCTACTTAGTCTCATACAAAGTCATGAGAGTTATTAAAATTAACTGGCTAGAAACTCATGACTAAGCCAAGCCTTCACTACACCCTACCCCCAACGCCCCACACCCTTTTCTTGACGAACTAATAATATTGCTGACTGCTCGCCTGTATTATGGATATTAAAAATGATTTGACTTTCATCAGACGTACAGCCTAAGAGAATTTTGATTTCGGTGTCACGTTTTTGCAAATCTACGCTACAGATAATAGCTCTGACTTGTTGATGAGATAAGCTGCCAATCCAGACATCAATATTAGCTTGATCTCCGGCTTGAGTGTTTTGCAAATATCCATAATCTAAGGGATAAATAAATGATGGGTATCTAGGATGTAAGCTCCCTTTGGGGCGCTCAATTTTGATAGTGCTAGTAGCTACTAATTTATCTAATTTATGCCAGAAATCTTTCTTTTCCATTATTAGAATAATTATTAGATATCATATTTTACGTAGCACTGTTAATAGAATAAGTATGATTTTGCTGCTCTAAAAGGTTTGGCAATAACCTCATATCATGAAATACAACCGATGCACCAACTTCGCGTAACTTTTGTGGGTGAATTAGTTCTGCATAACCAAATACTGTCATCCCTGCATCAACTCCAGCTTTTACACCTGTAGGAGTATCTTCAATAACCACACATTCTTGAGGTTCAAATCCCATTTTTGCAGCTGCATATAAAAATACATCTGGATGTGGTTTGCTACGTTGAACATCTTTTGCGCTGAAGATTTTGCCTGAGAAGTAAGGTAATAAATTTGTGGCATCTAAAGCTGTATTTATCCAATCATGACTACTATTTGAGGCAACACAGTAAGCATATTTTAGTTTACTTACAACATCATGTATTCCTTTGATTGGCTGTAAATCTGTTCTGAAAGTGGTCGTAACTCTTTGATAAAATTCCTGTTTGAAGTTATCTGGTGGATTTTTACCAAAGCGATTTTTAATTATTTCTATACATTGAGACGTAGATTTGCCCACAAAAACATTAAAAACATCGTCTAAAGTCAAAACTATTCCTAGTTCTGTGAGCATTTCCAACAAAATATTATTTGCGATTGGTTCGCTGTCTATAAGAACCCCATCACAATCAAAAATCACTAAATTAAATTTGTCCATTAATTTACAAAAATTTGATGGTTTACGGAGTTGATATATGTAAAACTGCTTTGCCAGGATAGGTTCTATTTAATAATTTCTGCGCTATGTCTGCTACTTCTGTCCAATCAGCTTCAATATCAATTTGCGGACGTAATTGATCTGCTGCGACTAAACTCAAAAGTCTCTGTAATCCTATTGCAGCTGATTCTCGTCTCAATTCGTGAAACAAAATTAAGCCATACAGACTTGCACCGCCTGTGCCATAAAAGCGACTAGCATTAAATGTGACTTCTGCCCCTCCTGATGTACCAAACAATACTGTTATCCCATCTTCTGCTAACAAACTCAGGGCTGTACCTAGGGTTTTCCCACCTACTGATTCCACAATTAAATGATAAGGACTGTATTCGCTAGCGGATGCAATATCCTCTCCAATGACTATAAAATCTGCACCTGCTTCTTTAACGAATCTCTGATATTCTGGGCGACGAATATGCGCTGTAACTTTTGCTCCACTAAGTTTTGCTAATTGAATAGCAAAATGTCCTACGCCACCAGATGCGCCTGTAATTAGTACTGAACGAGCTAGAAGTGAACCACCTTTGAGTAGGGCATGATAGGCTGTTAAACCTGCTACAGGCAATGTAGCAGCTTGAGCAAAGGAAACAGATGAGGGTAATTCCGCTAGGGAGTGAGTTGGGACTGAAACTAATTCTCCCCATGCACCAGAACGCAACAACCCAACGACGCGCGCGCCCACACCAGGGCCAGAACCATCAGCCGCAGGAGTTTCTACGATACCGGCTAAATCCCAACCAGGCCGCCAACCGGCATCGGCGGTGGTTGAACGTCTAACTTCTCCACGGTTTAAGGAAATGGCTGCTACTTGAATAATTGCTTCATTAGCAGCGGGTTTTGGTGCGTCTACATCACGCAGTACTAAACGTCCTGATACGTTAGGGTCAACAACAACAGCACGGATTTGACTCATTTTGACCAGACTTGAATGAAGTTACAGTTTTAGTTTGTCGCAGTTTCGTCAGCAAGAATATTAATGATTTCTTTTAATTGCCGTTCGCGATCGCTTTCTTCTGGTGTTTCTTTTCCTAAAGAGGTATCTTTGACTAAACGGTAAATATCAGCTGCGCCGTAAAAAATTCGCTCAGTCAAACCTACTTCTTTAAAGGTCTCTGCAATTTCTTCCATTTCCCCTACCCAACGATGTGCTTTTGGTGTCATAGACGGAATGGCACGAAGCAAGATACTCGCAAGTGCTGGTTGACTATGAGATACTTCTTGCCATAGTTGCTCGTCCAAACCTAAACGATGGGCAGCAATTAATAATTCTGTGCTAATTGCTGTTAATCCTTTGGTGAGGGCGGCGTAAGACATTTTTAATCCAGAAGCCTGACCAATTTCATCACTAATGACTCGGATATCTAAGCCATAATTACTCAAGTGTTGAAATTCTGTGGCGTGTTTGCCAGAAGCATAGATGCGAGTGCGTCCGGGAATTCTCGGTGGTGGGCCAATAATGGCAGCATCAACAAATGTCGCTCCTGAGGATTCAATGATTTGAGCGATACTTTTTACTTTTTGGGGTGCGATCGCGTTAGCATCAACATAAAGAATTTGTTTGCCCACATTACTAATTACCTGGGCTACTTGCTGGGCAACTTCCGCCGCCGCCGCAGGGACTAAAACTGATAACACTACATCCGATTCAATTACCAACTGTGTGAGAGAACCAACATCTTGAATATTGGCTACGGCTGCTAATTGTCGGGTTCTTTGACTGCGATTTTCTAGGGCGGCAATAGTTCTTAACCCATTTTGACTCAGAACAGAGCCTATAGCCTGTCCCATATCACCCGGACTTAAAATACCGACTGTTTGAATTGCCATAAAAAGCCTGATAATGCTTTGTATTCAGCCTTAAACTACTAAGCTGACTTTGGTGATTGAGTTCTCAACCAAAACTACTGTAAGTTGATAGAATTAACGTACTTAGCTTTGATTAGGAAGTTATCACAATTCATTCCCACAAAGCAAGCATTAAATGACTCAAAAAGCAAAATTCTCTCGACACATATCTTACACCTATTAGTTTGGCGACCGAAAGCACTAGCTCGGCGATAAAAACTAAGGGCGACAAGATGGCTTTAAATTAATAGTACAAATATTCGGCATAGTGCCATAGGTATCAAATTAAACTGTGTATTTAACTCTGGATTCGCTGTATATCTCCGAATTTTCGACAAATTCAGAGATATACAAGAAGTAAGTGGCTTCACATCCTATGAATTTTATAGCAGGAGGCAGAAGTCAGGCAAGAAAAGTTTTACTAGGCATCGTATTAGTACTTTTTAGATATCCTTACCTATCTTCCCAATCAGAAGGAAATTTCAAAGTATAAATAGGAGGAGGAAGAGGAAAAGAATCATCGTCAGAAGGATTTGATGGAGGGTCTTCTGATGGTTCAGCAGCAGATTGATATTCTAAAAAATGGGCAAAAAATGGTAATGCCTCTGTATTTGACGCTGTTAATGTGTTTATAGACATAATATTTCCTCTCGGAAAATTGACGTTAAACATTTAAAAATGTATCATCAATTCATCAAAATAACAAGTTTTAAATATCATTTAAATTAATAAATTTAAAAAATAAAATTATTTAATTTTTAACGTAAAAAATCTCATAATAATTCAGCAGACATCTGCCAGAAGTCATGCTTTAAAAGCAATATGCGTATAATTATTCTATTGCTTGAGACACATTATTCTCAATTTTCTAATATTCTGACTCCTGGATTCAGACGCATGTTTTCTTACAAAATCTCAGATATTTCTTAAGTTGTACAATTGCTAAAATTAAAGATTAGAACACTGATGAACTAATATCATCAATAACTTAAAAACTTATTTTTTAGTCTTTTACAGGTAAAGATTTTTTTGTAAAAGCAAAAGAAAATGAGTTCTGAGCGATGATTGTAAGTAATGAATCAGTGTTCTAAAAAAGCTGTTGGGAAAAATTTACCTATTTTAATCGCAATTAACTAGGCAAATTTTATTTACTTTTACTGTCTGCCTATCCTAACAGCCATATTCATTGGGCAGTGTCAAAGTTAATTTAACTAGCCGACTGGTTGCTCATCAACAAATTCTGCTGTTGTTGGAATAGGGCTTTCTTCTGCTTCAGTTACTACTACTGGGCTAATGTGATGTTTGAGTTTGAGTTTGAGTGAATCTGTAATGGGTAAGTCTTGAATTTCTTTGAGGAGAAATCTGACAGATTCAGTTTTGCTACGTTCTGAATAAACTAGCTTGAGAATGTTTTCAATGCCAAATGCTGTGATGTATTCTCCGAGGATACCTGCTAAACCAAGTAGTCCTAAACCACCTAAGAAGCCTAATGGCCCTCCTAAAGACGAGAGTAGAGTAGCAACAGCAGGGATACTACCACCTGATGCGGCAGATGCAATCAAGAAAAGTATACCAGGAAGACCTAGACCAGCAATTTTTTTAACTAGTTCGTCCATTGTATTTACCTATTAATTCTCACTTTTTAGTATAAATAAAACCACTAAAACCGTTAGTCTATTTCGGAATTTGTTATAAATTTTTAATCTTTCAAGAAAAATAAATTGTGGTGGGAAAATCACGCTGAACTGTTGAGATATCAGCATTTCTGCAAATATGAATAAATTACAGTTAACCGCAAAATTGAAAGATGCGATCGCATCTTTGGAGAAATTTGATTGCTAAATATCTTTGTCTAAGCCAGGAACGTTATTTTTTGTAAGTTCCCTAAAAAAATTAATCTATCTACAGGATGAAGAGTAAGTAAAAGCTTAGGCATTGCTCAAAAACAACTAATTGCTTGGACAATGCCTGAAGCTAGTTGGGTATGTAGATTTGGCTGACTCGATTATTATTATGTCTAACCGATGTATCAATTTATGTTGGTGCTGGCGTTGAAGTTAACGTATACTTTGTATATTTTGTATACGAACAAGTAAATTCTCAGAAAATAATCATGAATATGAGTGGGGCAAGGCGATCGCATCTGTAACCGCATCCTCAATATTCCTACTCTCAGCTTTAATAGAAACCTTGCTTCCAACATCTCTACAACTCTGACTGCAACTTGAACTTAGCTTATTGACTTATTTTGGCTGAGGAGGTAGTTTATCTTTATTGTATTAGATACGCTAAACCAATCGGTATACAGTATTTAAAAACAGACTCAAGTTGTTCATTACTAGCTCAGAGTTTTTGATTCAAAACAACTTGAATCTGGTTAAGCAAAAGCAGAAGCTAGCAAGTACCACCCTACTGAGGGGGTAGTTTTCACAATGTCCCAGTCAAGAAAAAGTTTTTTAACACTGTCGTTAGTTATTGGAATAGCGATCGCACTCTCACTCATCACGCCTCCAGCCTTTGCCACTAGTTCCAATTCCTGTCCAGCAGAAATGGTGATGATTCCCGGTGGCACATTCACGATGGGATCGGAGAATTCAGGCTATCTAGAAGAACTCTCCGCACAAGAAGTCAAAGTTAGTTCCTTTTGCATTGATAGATATGAAGTAACTAACGCCCAATTTGCAGCCTTCGTCAAAGCAACAGGATATGTCACCATTGCAGAGCGTCCTTTACCCAAAGAACAGTTTCCTGATTTGCCAGATGAACAGAGATTACCGGGTTCTCTGGTGTTTGAAATAGCCCAACCAGGCTCAAAGTATTTAAGTTGGTGGCATTGGCAGACTGGGGCGAATTGGCAACATCCCTTTGGCGGGGAAAGTGCCATCATCAATCAAGATAACTATCCAGTCGTGCATATTGCCTACGCAGATGCCCTAGCCTATGCCCAATGGGCAGGTAAATCACTCCCGACTGAAGCGCAATGGGAATATGCGGCCCGTGGTGGTTTAGATAATGCAACTTATACCTGGGGCGACCAATATTCCGCAAAAAAAGCCAACACCTGGCAAGGCATTTTTCCCTTTTTTAATAGTAAAAAAGATGGTTATGTCGGTATTGCACCCGTTGGTTCCTTTTCGCCTAACGGTTATGGTCTGTATGACATGACGGGTAATGTTTGGGAATGGACGAGTGATTGGTTTCAACCGGGACACAACCACAAAACCCACACGCTCAATCCCACAGGCCCAGAAACAAGCTTTGACCCGAATAAACCCACAGAAATTGCTCTACATGTTATCAAAGGTGGGTCTTATTTGTGTGCGCCTAACTATTGCAGCCGCTTCCGTCCGGCGGCGCGAGAATCTCAAGCACCCGATACGGGAACAACTCATATTGGGTTTCGCTTAGTAATGAATTTGACTACAGAAAGGATGCAGAATGAAGTTTAAATCCAAGCATTGGGAATTTTTCAGAGAAATAGCAAAGGCGATCGCTTTATCTTTGCTCATCACTTTGTTGATGGTCAATAGCCCAGCCTTAGCAGCTACATCAGAAGTTTTACCCGTTCCCTTCCCAGAATTCAAAGGTAAAATTGGCCTCACCTATAAAGAATCACAACCAGACTTTCCCCAACCCATCACCGCCCCAGCTAAAGCCCCCAACGTCTTGTTAGTGATTTTAGATGATGTGGGTTTTGGCCAAGCCAGCACCTTTGGCGGCCCGGTGGATACGCCTAACTTAACGCGCCTCGCCGAAAGCGGATTACGCTATAACCAATTTCACACCACAGCCCTGTGTTCGCCTACCAGAGCAGCTTTGTTAACTGGACGCAATCATCATTCAGTCAATACAGGGGTAGTAGAAGAATTAGCTACAGGTTATCCTGGCTACACAACAATTCTGCCTAAAAGTGCAGCCACCGTTGCCGAAATCCTGCGACAAAATGGCTACAACACCGCAGCTTTTGGGAAATGGCACAATACACCAGACTTTGAAACCAGTGCCGCCGGGCCTTTTGATCGCTGGCCTACAGGGTTAGGATTTGAGTATTTTTACGGCTTTCTTGGTGGTGATACTAATCAGTGGAGTCCGGCTTTAGTGGAAAATACTAAACGTGTAGACAAACCCAACAAGCCAGATTATCACCTGACACCTGACTTAGTAGACCATGCGATCGCCTGGATTCGCAACCAACAATCCATCGCGCCAGAAAAACCCTTTTTCGCCTACCTCGCCACCGGAGCCACCCACGCACCCCACCACGCCCCCAAAGAGTGGATTGAAAAGTACAAAGGCAAATTTGACCAAGGCTGGGATAAATTACGCCAAGAAACCTTTGCCCGTCAAAAACAACAGGGTGTAATTCCAGCCAACGCCCAACTTACACCCCGCCCCCAAGAATTGCCAGCGTGGGATTCCCTCTCCGCCGAACAGCAAAAACTCTATGCCCACATGGCCGAGGTATTTGCTGGATTTTTAGCACATACAGATTATGAAGTCGGCAGGCTAATTAATGCCGTTGACCAACTCGGTGAACTAGATAACACCTTAGTTATTTATGTCGTTGGAGATAACGGTGCGAGTGCCGAAGGTGGTTTAACAGGTAGCGTCAACGAACTGCAAGTTTTCAACGGTGTACCCGAAAATCTCCAACAACTACTAGCTGCTTATGATGACTTGGGTAGCCCCAAAACCTTCAACCATTTTCCGGCGGCTTGGGCTTGGGCAGTTAACACGCCTTTCCAATGGACAAAACAAATCGCCTCTCACTTTGGCGGTACTCGTAACCCCTTAGTAATTTCCTGGGGCGACAATATCAAAGACCAAGGTAGTATTCGCAGTCAATTCCATCATGTAATTGATATTGCCCCCACCATTTTAGAAGTAGCGGGAATTGCTATCCCCAAAGAAGTTAATGGTGTCAAACAACAGGCGATCGAAGGTACTAGCCTTGCATACACCTTTAACCAACCAGATGTACCCTCCCATCGAGAAACTCAGTATTTCGAGATGCTTGGCAACCGAGCAATTTACCACGAAGGTTGGGTAGCAGCCGCACGTCACGGTCGCTTACCTTGGGAACGCACGGTAAAAGGTAGCTTTGAGACAGATGAATGGGAACTGTACAACATTGCCGAAGATTTCAGCGAGGCGAAGAATCTAGCCAAGGAAAACCCCCAGAAGCTAGAAAAACTGCAAAAGTTGTTTTTAAAAGAAGCCCGCAAACACCAAGTCTTACCATTAGACGATCGCATAGGCGAAAGATTTGATGTTAAAATTCGCCCCAGCCTCACCAAAGGACGCACAACTTTCACTTACTATCCCGGTACAGTCGGCATCCCCGAAGGTAGCGCCCCCAATCTCAAAAATCGCTCCTTCAACATCACAGCTAACGTAGAAATTCCTGAAAATGGTGCAGAAGGTGTTTTGTTAACCCAAGGTGGACGCTTTGCTGGTTGGAGTTTCTTCCTAGAAGATGGTAAACCCACATATATTTACAACTACGCAAACACTGCCCGTTACATCATCCAAGCCCCAGAAAAATTACCCCCTGGTCAATCTACACTACAATTCAACTTTGATTATGACGGTGGTGTAGGTGCAGGTGGCATCGGCAAACTCTTCATCAACGACCAACAGGTAGCCGAAGGACGCATAGAAAAAACCATCGCTTACCGTTTAGCCCTAGACGAAACCTTTGATATTGGCAGAGATACAGGTACTCCAGTTGTAGATAGCTATCAAGTACCCTTTGCTTTTACTGGTAACTTACAACAAGTCAGTTTGGAGTTGAAGTAATAGAGATTGGGAATGGGGAATGGTTTTTAATACAACTCGAATCTTTGCCTGATTTTGCTGTTCCCTGTTCCCTATATCCAATACAGTTCAGTGAGTAATTTTTTCTTCTCTTCGCGCTCTTTGCGTCCTACCCTGCGGGAAGCCGCTTACGCGTCTATGTGGTTCGTTTAATAAAGAAGTTAGGACTTACGCAAAAACTCTCTCAAACTCTCATTTCTCCGTAAACTCTGTGCCTCTGTGGTAGCCTGCGGCAAGCCGCTATCGCGTCTACGTTCTTCCGTAGCCTGTGCGTAAGTCCTAGAAGTTTAGTTTAGCTTTAACTGAAATTTATTGCCCTATATCCCTCACTACTTTATTCTGCACGATGAATTAAATCATGAATGAACTATTAGTATTAACCGACAAACTTGCACTGTTCACATTTATTGTTTGCACTATGTTGGGTGCAGGTTTAAGTTTAACGATACAACAAATTTGGGAACCTCTTCGCAGTCCTCGGCTCGTTGTGTCATCTCTGCTGGCGAATTTTGTGTTAGTGCCAATTTTTATCTATTTGCTAGTACAAATAGTACCTTTAAGTGAACCACTAAAAGATGGTCTACTAGTCATGGCAGTAGCATCGGGGCCGCCAGCTTTGCCAAAACTAGCTCAAATAGTTAAGGGTAATATCGCCTTTTCTGTAGGATTAATGATGCTGTTGATGCTTGGCACTATTTTTTATATGCCGATAGTACTGCCCTTGGTGGTGCAAGGTGTAGAAATTAACTCTTGGGATATTGGCAAACCCTTGTTATTGCTGATGGTTAGCCCATTAGTAATTGGATTATTGATCAAAGCCAAATTTAGTGCGATCGCTCCCATTATCCAGCCAATTTTTTTCAAGTTATCTAGTGCTGGATTACTTTTAGGTTTAGTAGTCAGACTATTTATTCATACTAACGATATCATCACATTATTAAAAACAGGTGCAATCTTTGTTTGTGCAGTCTTTATTATTTTCTCCTTTAGCGTTGGTTATCTTTTAGGCGGCCCTGGCATTGATACCCAACGTGTGCTAGGAGTAGGAACCGCACAACGCAATTTTGCCGCAGCATTATTAGTAGGTACGAGTAATTTTTCCGACCCTAACGTAGTCAGCATCATCATGGTCACAAGTTTATTAATGATGGTGATAGTTCTCATTATTGGGCCAAAGTTTATCGAAATAGACCAACCAGCAGATGCAGAAATAAAACAACTAGTACTTAAACAAATTGATTTTGATAGGTGAATCAAAACTCTATTTCTCTTCTTACTTCTTACTTTGTGGTCTAATTTAGTATGGTGAAGTTGCTAAATAAGTATCATCTTTTACCAGCCTCCAGTTTGCTTGGCTTCATTTAGGTTATTCTATAGGTTTCAGATAAGATAAACTTACTTTTAAAAAGGCGCAGATGGATAAAAGCTCTAGATAGCCATTTCCCTATAGCGTTTCTTAATCTGCTGAGGTACTAAGAACATCGCTAATAGAATTGGGCAAATCTCAGTGTGCCTCTGCGCTTTCCTCGGCGTTCCTCTGCGTTTTAAAATATTGATTCTGTACCTCACGCGAGAATCGCTATATTAGCTAACAATTGTGTCCAGCTAAAGAAATCAAATACTATTGCTCAGTTCAATTTTAGGTTGGTCTTTTTATGAAACTATATTACGTAACGTTAAATAATCCAGATGAAGCTCGTCAAATTGGTCGAGCATTACTAGAACGTAAGCTAGCAGTTTGTGTCAATTGGTTTCCCATCACCTGTGCCTACATTTGGCAAGGAGAAATTACTGAAGAACCAGAAGTAGTTTTAATCATTAAAACCCAAAATGGGTATACTTTAGAAATTGAAAAAGTTATTCGAGAGTACATTAGTTATACTAATTTTATCGGGGAAATTTCTCCCATAGGCGTTAACGAAGGCTTTTTAAATTGGTTAAATACAGAAGTTTCACCGCGCCCTGCTCTCGAAGTTACCTAATAATTTAGCACAAATATGCAAACCAACTGCTGTGCAAATAAGATGGCTATATGTGCAGTTAAATCTTGCAAAAATTCTCCCTGAATTTACAAAACACAAAATCTCAACGCAGCTTTTTTTGGATTACCACAATGGCAATTTTAAAACTAGAAAATGGAACTTTGTACACTGATTTAAATCAAATTATCCAAGAATTAGCACCTCTCAATATTCAAATTAATCGCTGGAATATCCCAAACAATCCTGAATTACAAAGCTTATTAGCAAATTCCAGCCTGAATGAAGATGAAAAAGAACAAGTACTCAAAACTTTAGACAGTTACTTTGAACAACTGCAACAAACAGCAGGCTATCAATCTCGTGATTTGATTGTTCTTCATCCGCTAATTGATCATCTTGATGAATTAATGGCCAAGTTTGACCAAATTCATACCCATGCAGATGATGAAGTTCGCTACGTCATTGATGGCGAAGCAATTTTTGGTTTTGTACGCCCTGATGGGACTCAAGTAGAACTTACAGTACAACCAGAAGAATATATTAACGTCCCAGCCGGAACCGAGCATTGGTTTTATCTCACCCCAGCAAAGCGAGTCAAAGCAATACGTTATTTCATCACCACAGATGGTTGGACACCACAATACACAGGAAGAGAAATTCGCACTCGTCAACCTCTAGTAAGGTAAATTAAAAAAATTCATCCAAATATAGAGTCAATATAACCAGTGAAGCGAATTGTTTTTTGTGACTTTGACGGCACTATTACAGTTGAGGAAACTTTCGTTGCGGTTTTGCAGAAATTTGCACCAGAAGTTGCCGCAAAGTTAATACCTGAAATGTATGCGAAAAGGCTGTCACTCCGAGCAGGAGTAAAGCAAATATTACAATCAATTCCCTCTGCCAGCTATGCAGACATCATTGAATTTACCCAACCACAATTAATTCGTCCTGGATTTGTAGAATTGTTAGATTTTTTAGATTTTCAAGGAGTGCCATTAATCGTAATTTCTGGTGGTTTGAGGGGAATGGTAGAAATTGTTTTAGATAAACTAGTGCAGAGAGTAAGTAATATTTATGCTGTAGATGTTGATACTAGCGGTACTTATTTAAAAGTAATTTCTCCATACGAAGGAGATACAGAACTTGTCGCCAAGGTGCAGGTTATGGATAAGTACCCAGCAGATGAAAAAATAGCTATTGGTGACTCCCTCACTGATTTAAATATGGGCTTGCAAGCTTCTGTTGTTTTTGCCCGCTCTCCCTTAACAAGATATTTAGATGAACATCAAAAACCCTATATTCCTTGGAATGATTTTTTAGAAATCCGCGATTATTTAGCGAAATCATGGAGTTTAACTCAAACATAACAGATCCTCGCTCTTCACTAATTGCCACGGCAAGGTATTTTTACCAAAAAGGTTGGATGGTAGGTACTGCTGGCAATCTTTCTGCTCGATTAGCTGATGGTAGTTTTTGGATTACTGCCAGTGGTAAATCTAAAGGTGAGTTATTGCTCAACGATTTTGTTTGCATTACATCTGATGGTAAAGTAAAACCATCAAGTCTCCAGATAAAACCCTCAGCAGAAACAGTTATTCATCAATTAATTTACAACCTGTTTCCTCAATCACAAGCTTGTTATCACATACATTCGATTGAAAGCAATTTAGTTTCTCGTTTTGTTGAAGGTGATACCCTACCTTTACCTCCTTTGGAAATGCTTAAAGGTTTGGGAATTTGGCAAGAAAACCCTTCTTGTGTAATCCCAATTTTTACCAATCATTTCCAAGTTTCCCAAATTGCTGTTGATATTGAAAAACGCTTTGCCTTAGCTGCACCACAAATATCTGCATTACTAATTCGAGATCATGGTCTGACAGTTTGGGCCGGTTCTCTGGAAACTGCTAGGAACTATATTGAGTTATTAGACTACATTTTTCGCTACATGGTTGCTGCTGCTAGACTAGGTATGTAGTGGCGTGGCAAGGCTAAAATGTTGCAAAAAAATTGTAGGTTTGGTGAAGCGGAGCGTAACCCAAAAAAATTCTGAAAGTGTTGGGTTTCACTGCGTTACACCCAACCTACCTTTAATGCACTATTTTAGTCTAGACAGTCCAGTAGTATGATTGGCCTGTAAACCGTTATTATCTGAGAATTGACAACTTATCTGATGAATATTCAAGAAGCCTTTAATAAATCCGCAGCAGATTATGATAGTTTGCGCCGACTGTTAATCCCTTGTTTTGATGATTTTTATCAAACAGCAGTTGAAATTATTCCTAGCCATGAATTAGCACCACTGAAGGTTTTAGATTTAGGTGCTGGTACTGGACTTTACTCCGGTATGGTGCAATCAATATTTCCTCAAGCAGAATTTACCTTAGTAGATTTAGCCGTGGAAATGCTAGATAAGGCTAAATCGAGATTTAGCAAAATGGGTAAAGTCCCTCAAATTTTAGTTGCTAACTATTTAGAAGTTGATTTGAGTGACACCTACGATCTTGTGATCTCAGCCTTATCCATTCACCACTTATCAGATTCTGATAAGCAGCGTTTATATCATAAAATTTACAATGCTTTGGCTCCAGGAGGGATGTTTGTGAATGCCGATCAAGTGTTAGGCAAAACTACGGCATTAGAACAACTTTATCGTCAAAATTGGTTAAATTCTGTAATTGCTTCGGGAATTTCATCCACAGAATTGCAAGCCGCACAAGAACGGATGAAATACGATCTCATGACACCTCTCGATGTTCAACTGAGTTGGTTAGAAGTCGCAGGTTTTCAAAATGTAGACTGTTGGTACAAAAATTTTAGCTTTGCGGTATTTGGTGGCCATAAACCCGCTCAACTTGACAAAAGTTAATTGATAACTGAGAGAAAGAATGATGAAGTTGGGAGGTGATATATAGAGAGATAGCAGGAAAAAGAGAACGTGGTATGTAATTGTGACTGATTTCAATCTATCAAGCGTTAGTTTCTTTTTCTTCAGTTTTTAAAGAACGAATTAATTCTCGAATCACATCAGTTGCAGGTCTGCCTGTGTGCGAGCAATAGACTTCCAGTTTTTCGGCTTCGGTTGATGTCAAATTAATGGTAATTCGTTTAACAGCCCATTTTTTGTTCACAGTTAATAAAAGCAATATTTGCTAACAACTCTTCAAATATCACTCATCTATCCTGTTAATACAATGATATAAATAATGAGATTAAGTTTAAATAGTTGTAAAGAAAATGTTACTTTCTTAAAAATTAGAGTGAAGAAATGAGGCATTTAGAGCAATATGAATTTTGTCTACTTCAAAACACAAACATTACTCACAGAATGTGAAAACTAGATTATATTCACACAAGCCAATATAAGTATATTAAGCAACTCAATTTGAAGAAGAGACTAAGTTTGTGATGTCAGGCGAGCATAGTTGATCCCAAAGAAATTACTCATTTACAGCCATATCACAAGAACATGTGCACCCAAGTCATAATCTCATCATCCTCCTTGATTTCTCAACCAGGAAGTAAGGCGGGGAAATAAAAAGGAGACTTGTTGAGAATTTCTCCACTAACTGCTAATGACTACGACTTTTCCCTTAGACTCTTTGACAGTCAGTAAAAGCACTCAAATTTATTGAATCAGCAATGAGCGCTAATTAATAGCAGGCTCAAAAGCTAGAGTAAATCTTATGATGACCACTTCACTTGATCAGTCTCATCCCAATAATGTCATTAGAGCAGCTTGCAATATAGCCAGACACAAGGTCTGAAATTTGATGAGTGTCGTTTTACAAGACACAAGTAACTTAAATCAAACCGGATTCTTATCTCATCAAGCCTTGAAGCTAAACTATCAAAACTGTCCTAGGCTAGGTGACTACCGCTATATACAGCGTTTTTCTGTTGAGTGCAGTACAAGTAGATAACGAACATAGGCTAGATGTTAGTAGTTTAGCAAGTCAACTTTAAGGGGTAAAGAAACAAACCACGAAGACGCGAATTACTCAAAGAAAGAGTAAAGAGAGAACTAGAAAATTTGATGCACCTAGCAAAGTTGTATTGGCAGACTACTAAAGTAAATTCCTAAATCAAACCGGATGTCTATAACAGTGAAAATATTTAGATAGCAAGTTATTTTTTTCAGTATTAATACCCAAAGATAAAGGAAGTATCTGGCTTTAAAATTTTTACAAAAGAATATGTACTACATCAAAAGAGCAAACACAATGTATGGTTTAGTTAACAAAGCAATTCAAGATATGGTTTGCGAATATCACGGGGAGGAAACTTGGGAAAGGATTAAACAAAAAGCAGATATTGAGGATATTGACTTTTTTATTGGGATGGATAGTTATTCTGACGATGTTACCTATCGTTTGGTGTCAGCTGCTTGTGAAGTTTTAAATACACCTGCTGATGAAATTCTCCAAGCTTTTGGAGAATATTGGGTGAATTATACGGCAGAAGAAGGATATAAAGAGCTTTTAGCTAGTGCGGGAACATCGTTACCGCAGTTTCTCGAAAATCTTGATAATCTCCATGCTAGGGTTGGTTTAAGTTTTTCGCAACTTCGTCCACCATCTTTTGAGTGTGAACACACTAGCGACAAAACTATGGAACTCCATTACCAATCGACTCGCCAAGGACTGGCCCCAATGGTAATTGGTTTACTCCACGGATTGGGAAAACGTTTTCAGACAAATGTGGATGTTACCCAAGTTAGTTTTCGTGAGCAAGGAGAGACTCACGATATTTTCTCTATAAAATATACAGATTTGCAGTCTGATGACTAATTATAATGCTATCGGGTTAAAGCAGTTTACTCTTAGTGCTGACCAATTTGGAGCGTTGTTTCCCTTCCATCTGGTGGTAGATTGTCAGATGAAGATTGTCCAGGTGGGTGATGTGCTGCAACGCATTCTAGAACCAATGACAATTCTTAATAGTTCTCTAGAAGAACATTTCTCTATTAATCGTCCTAACTGTTCGGTGAATTTTGAAGCTATTTGTCAACAAACTAAATCTCTGTTTCTGCTGCAATCCCTCCACAAAGAAATGCAGCTAAAAGGACAGATAGTATATGTAGAAGATAGCAATTATTTTGTCTTTCTTGGCGCTCCCTGGATTACAGATATTGCAGACCTCAAAAAGTTAGAACTGAGCATTGATGATTTTCCTCTATATGACTCAGTTTCAGATTATCTGTTTCTTTTACAAGCCAAAAATTCCGCGCTCAACGATGCGAAAAAACTCACGACAAAACTCACCGAACAACGAGCTGAATTAAGAGCCACTGCATCTCGACTGAGAACGCTGATTGAAAGTTTACAAGTTGGTGTTTTACTAGAAGACGAAAATCGACACGTAATTCTGGCAAATCAAGAGTTTTGCAGCTTATTTAATATTCCAGTAACTCCAGAAGCTTTACAAGGCATGGATTGTCGTCAAGCATCCGAAGCCAGCAAACAGCTTGTTGCTGACTCAGACAGATTTATCCAACGCTTAGATGAGATTTTGCATCAAGGAGAAATAGTTGTCAATCAAGAATGGCAACTCCAAGATGGGCGAATTTTGGAACAAGATTATGTACCCATTGTGGTAGATAACAAATTTTATGGTCATTTGTGGAAGTATCGTGACATTACCCTGAGAAAACAGTCAGAAATTGACTTGCGGTCGAGCGAGGAACAGTTAAAATTAGCTCTTGATGCAGTAGAAGAAGGGCTGTGGGATTGGAATTTAGCAACTGGAGAAGTTTATCGCAGCCCCCGATGGTACACAATTTTGGGTTACAAACCAGAGGAATTAGATGATGATATTAAAGTTCTCAATAGATTAATTCATCCAGACGACCGACGCTTGATGCGAAAACGGTTGATAGCGCATATTCAGGGTAAGACTCCTTTTTATGAAGCGGAAGCACGCTTTTTAACGAAATCTGGGGAATGGAAGTGGATTTTAGATCGGGGTAAGTTGGTTCAGTGCGACTTCAACAGAAAATTTTTGCGGATGGTAGGAACCCATCTCGATATTACCGAACGCAAACAAGCAGAAGCAGCGTTACAGCAACAGTACCAACGCGCTCTTCTGCTCAAGCAAATCACTGAAGAAATTCGTCAGTCCTTGCAGCTAGAAAAAATTCTTCAGACAACGGTAACGGAAGTGCAGCGGATTTTGCAAGCCGATCGCGTTTTAATCTACCAAATTAACCCTGATGCTTCTGGTAAAGTTGTGCAAGAGGCAGTAACTTCGGGATGGTCTACTACCTTAGATCGGGATATTTACGATCCTTGTTTTTCTAAATATTTATGCTTGTATCGCCAAGGACGAATTAGCGTCATTTCCAATATAGAGCAAGCAGGATTACAACCTTGTCATATAGAGTTTTTGCAACAATTTCAGGTGAAAGCCAATTTAGTAGTCCCGATTTTGGTGCGCGAAGATTTGTGGGGGTTATTAATTGCCCATCAGTGCGATCGCCCCAGACAATGGACTGACATAGAATTGGATCTGCTCAAACATCTAGCCGATCAAATGGGTATTGCTCTGACTCAAGCCCAATTGCTAGCAAAAGAAATTAAACAAGCCAATTTGTTAGTACAGCAAAACCAAGAACTCAGTCTGGCCAAACAAGCGGCTGAAGCTGCCAATATGGCCAAGAGTAATTTTCTCGCCACGATGAGCCATGAAATTCGCACTCCCATGAATGCGATCGTGGGGATGACTGGATTACTTTTGGATACACCCCTCAAACCAGAGCAACTCGACTATGTAGAAACCATCCGTAACAGTGGCGATGCCTTATTAACTATTATTAATGACATTCTCGACTTTTCTAAGATTGAGTCTGGCAATTTAGAGTTAGAAGAACAACCTTTTGATTTGCAAGTTTGCGTTGAAGAAGCCTTAGATTTGCTGGCTCCGCAAGCAGCTTTAAAAGGCATTGAATTGATGTATCAATTCCAACCGCGCACACCAACTTTAATTATTGGTGATATTACCCGCGTACGCCAAATTCTTTGGAATTTAGTCAGCAATGCTGTCAAATTTACCAAGGTTGGACAAGTCATGGTGACAATCTCTGTCCAAAAGATTCATCATCAAAAAACTACAGCTGATGGTCATGTATACTATGATTTTCTGTTTGCTGTTAGTGATACAGGTATTGGCATAGCAAGCGATCGCTTAGATCGACTGTTTAAGCCCTTTAGTCAAGTTGATGCTTCTATGACTCGACGTTATGGTGGTACTGGCCTAGGATTAGCCATTAGCAAACGCCTCAGCGAGATTATGGGAGGCAAAATGTGGGTGGAAAGTGAAACTGGTGTTGGTTCTACTTTCTATTTCACCCTGACGCTACAAGTCGATCCTTCTACTACCGATAGTTTTGGCAACATATATCCAGAGCTTGTTGGCAAGCAATTACTTCTAGCCGCAGATAATGACCAATTAAAGAAATGCTTAATATGGCAACTTCAAAGTTTGGGAGTCATTGTTCAAAGTGTAAAATTAAGTGCTGCTCTCGGCTTAATGCAACAACTCCACTTTGACTTAGCTATCGTAGATATCGATAGCCCTAACCTCAATATCCTTGATTTTACAGCTAAAATTCGGGCTATACCCAGACAGCAGCACTTACCTTTGGTAATGTTAAGTTTTAAGGGCAAGCAAACTTTAGAAGTCAAACAAGTAGCGGCTGAGTTTACTGCCTTTCTGCACAAGCCTGTGCGACATTATCAGTTGCACAATACACTCTTACAAATTATGCGTGGTAGTTGGTCAACTCGACGAGCCGAGGCTAAGATTACCATTCCCTCTTACTCTCGCTTACCGACACCAAATCTGCCAACCATAGATTCCGAGCTTGCCCAAAGTTTGCCACTGAAGATTCTTTTGGTTGAAGATGTTTTGGTCAATCAAAAAATAGCCCTGAAGATGTTGGAGCGCTTAGGTTTTCGGGCTGATGTCGCTAATAATGGGCGTGAAGCTTTAGAAGCATTGCAACGACAACTCTATGATGTTGTGTTGATGGATATTCAAATGCCAGAAATGGATGGTTGGGAAACAACAGTCCGTATTCGTCAGGAATTCTCTCTTCATGCTCAACCCTGGATCATTGCGATGACTGCCCATGCTCGTGCAGAAGATCGCCAAGAATGCTTAAAAGTCGGGATGGATGATTACGTCAGTAAGCCGATTCGGCTGGAAGCACTCGAAGCAGTCTTGAAAAAGTATGATATGCAGCAATATCGAAATTCACAAGGTTCTGAATTAATGGATGAAGCTGAATCTGCATTATCCTCTGCATCTTTAGAATCTGACTTAGAAGAGGTGATTGACCAAAGTTTTTTGCAAGAGCTACAAAATATGGCAGGTAGCGATGGTAAAAAGTTAGTTGCTGAACTCATCCAAGTTTACTTTGAAGATACCCCTAGGCGAATCCAAGCCATTCAAGAAGCCATTGTCTTAAAAGACAAAGTTAAGTTGCAAAAAGCGGCTCATGCTTTGCGATCGCCTAGTGTAAGTATTGGTGCAATTAAGCTAGGAGATATCTGTGAAACTTTAGAAAATACTGCTACAGAGCAATCATTAGAGCAACTTTCTGGAGTAGTTAATCAGTTAGAAAGTGAATATAACAATGTGATTGTCGCTTTAAAAAATATCTATAGTAAGCTTGTTTAATTCTTGACTTAGATTCAATAGCGAAATCATCAGTTTCAAATACAATGAAATCCACATGAATATGTCTGAAATATCTGCATCTCCATTCAAAATTTTAGTCATAGATGATGACCGCATTATCCAACTAGTTTTAAAACAAACTCTGCAAGCTCAAGGATATGAGGTAATTCTGGCTTCTAATGGCCCCGAAGGATTAGAAAAAGCGTATCAGCACCATCCAGCACTGATCATTTCTGACTGGCAAATGGATGAAATGGATGGTTTAGAAGTTTGCCGCAAAATCAAATCTGAACCATCTTTATCAACAACATTTTTTATTTTGTTAACATCGCGCAAGGCTGTAGAAGATAGAGTTGAAGGTTTAGATACTGGTGCAGATGATTTTTTGAGCAAACCAATTGAAGCCAATGAATTAAAAGCTCGCGTCAGAGCAGGATTAAGATTATATCAAACTAATCAAGAACTTCAGAAATTAGCGCAAGACCTACAAACGCAAAAGCAACTTTTAGAAACAGAGTTAGATGAAGCAGCCGATTATGTCAAATCTATTCTTCCTCAGCCTTTGTCAGGATTAATTAATATTAATTCTCGATTTTTACCATCCAGTCAGCTAGGGGGAGATTGTTTTGATTATTATTGGCTAGATGACGATAATTTGATGATATATTTACTTGATGTTTCTGGGCATGGATTAGCTGCGGCTTTACCTTCTATTTCCATACATAATTTATTGCGATCGCGCTCTCTAACCCACGCTAGTCTCTATAATCCATCTGAAGTTTTTCAAAGCTTAAATAAAGCTTTTCAAATGGATAAACAAAATAATCAATACTTCACTATCTGGTATGGAGTTTTTAATCGAATTACGTCTCAGTTAACTTATGCCAGTGCAGGTCATCCCCCGGCTTTATTATTAGCTCCTACAACTAATAGTAGTTTACAAATACAACAATTATTGACTCAAAACTTACCGATTGGAATATATACAGAAAACCAATATTATAATGATGTATGTGAGATTAAATCAGGCAGTAAACTGTATGTTTTTAGCGATGGAGTTTATGAAATTGAAAAGCCTGATGGAAATATGTGGCATCTAGAAAACTTTATCAAATTGCTTACAGAAATTCATCAGCAAGTTACTGATTTAGACTCTATTTTAGAAGCAATTAAAAATGTCACAAATAGTCAAATATTTAACGATGACCGTTCTTTATTAGAAATAAGCTTCAGGCATTAAGCAAAATATTATGTAAGAATTCAGCACCCAGGAGGAGGCAGTGCGGTGAACGGGTTTCCCGGCATAAAGAAAACAGTTGCACAGGAAGGCAATGCTCTCCTTGAGCAGACTGTCGTCAACTGCCGTTCAGAAGTCAATTGATATATTTAATTATGAACTATCCTGAAAGATGTAACGCGATGTGCAACTTATTCTAGAAACCCCTCTCCAAACTTTTTCATCTGCTTGCACTATTTTGTCGGTTATACCGTTACGGGTCAACACACGAATCAATTCGTAAGTCATCAAAACAATAGCTGCAAGTCCATAATCTTCGGCATTCAGAACCGAGTGTATGCAGCACTTTCATGAGGTAACAACCTCTAATGGTTGTGGAGTTGGGCAATGGCTCCTTATTTTTTCTTGATAAGCTTGGGCAATGGTCGCGGCGTGTAGTGACCAACTATAATTTTTCACTTGATTTAACCTGACAGATAGTGATGGTGCAGCTTCTGGATGATTGAGCAAATGATGGATAGTGTCAGCCCAGACTTCCGGCTGACCAACTGGACAGTAGACTGCTGCATTGCCGCCTACTTCTCGCAACACGGGAATATCGCTTACAACTGCTACGCTACCACAAGCTAATGCTTCAATCAAAGGCATTGCAAATCCTTCGGTTTCGCTGGTCATTAATACTATTGCGGCTCGGCGATAAAGTTCTACCAAATCTTGTTGCTCGATTTTGGAGAATAACCGAATACCATGTTGAATTCCCAAGCGTTCGATTCGCGCTTGCATTTCCGGTTCCCATTGGGGGCCGATTCTAACTAACAATAATTCTGGATGATGATACCGTAGACGAGCATAGGTTTCTAGTAAGACATCTAATCGTTTGCGTTGGAGATTGCCACTGATATTTAAGATAAAAGGGCGGTGGCTGATTTGTTGTTGAATGTTGGTTGTCATATGTAAAATCTCTTTACTAAAAGAAAATTCGGGAGAAATTTTTAACGGCATTGGAACTAATTGATTTGGACTGATTAAGTTGAGTTAAATCTTTGCCTTTATTGGAGTAGTACAAATTAAAAGGAACTTTACCACTAGTCAAAAGCACGCAACGAAATCATTGCAGTTGACTCTGGTGGGATATCTAAAGCTGGAAACACCTGTTTTGTCATAATTTTAGCCTGTTCATAGAATGTCAGGCTAAAAACCGCATCAAAAGGCAAAGTTGCCTTGACTGCCGCTTTGGTTAAACGTTGATGGCTTTCAGCATCCCGGACGCAAACAGCAGCCAAGCGGCGCAAGCAAAAAGTTAAAGCCTGAAAACTCCAACTGTGGCAAGAGCGTAGAATTGACTGTCCAAAGAGAAATGTTTTTTGTGAAGATCGCGTTAACTGAACTAAATTGCCGATGAAAGCTGTTGTGATCAAATTTTCCCGGGCGTTATAGAAAATATCGCCGCCTACACTAATATAGGCATCACAACAGCTAATCTCCGGTGCAATTTGCCATCCAGATATTTTCTCTGGTTGTGCATCTGGAAATTGAGCTATAACTTTAGCCTCAGATGCTATGGCAGTTAACGCCAGATAAATTGCTGCATCACCAATATTTGTTGAATAAGTGTTTACCAGCCCAATGGTACATCCCATATGTGATGAACGGAGTTATGAATTCCATAGCTAAGTGACTGGTAGATGCCCCATTGAGATTGACACAGTAAAATGTTTCGTTACCGAAACCGCTGATTTTCCCTGACCCGTGTCTTGGTTATCACTTTTTCAACCAACTAGTAGCTGAGTTAGTGAATGTATTATTTTTATAAACTGTTTTTAGTTATCTTGTCTAACTTTTTGTATAAATTTTTGCAAGATTCATACCTGAATCCAAAAATTAGAGGAAAATAACTAGACTTGGCAAGCAAAAAATCAATGCTTTTTCAGTAATTACACGTAATATTTTTGTAAAATATTTTATTAAATTTTTATTAGAAAAACTAATGACGATGGAAGTAATACAAGGCAGATTATATTTAACTATAGGACTTACGCACAAAGATTGTCTGTGGAGACTGGGTTAATGGGTGTCAGGTGTCGGGTTAATGGGTTTTGGATACATGCACCCTTACACCCCTAAACCCCTAAACCCTTGATTTTTCATTTTCATTGTCCAACTGCCAAATTTGGTTTAAGTATTGTATTGATTCTTTTTCTTTATACCTTTGGTGAGAATTGAGAAATATTAGTCTATTTATACTGGCCGGGATTATTAGTCATGGGCATTGGTTGTCAAGAACCAATTTATCAGCCCAGTAAAAAAATATTAGAAAATAATCAGACATTCAATAATGATAATATGTGCAGAAATACTTAAATAAAACCTAAATTTTACAAGCTAGACAGGCAGAGTAATCATAAATTTAGTTCCCTTGCCCAGCGTTGAAGAGCAAATAATATTACCGTGATGTTTGTCAACAATAATTTGATAGCTAATAGCTAATCCTAGCCCAGTTCCTTTGCCTACAGGCTTAGTAGTAAAAGATTGCTCAAAAATTCTAGCTTGCACTTCACTAGGCATACCCAGGGCATTATCTTCGATACAAATTGTCACTGTTTCTTGCAAGCGATCGCATGATGTAGTAATTGTAATTGTATGAGCTTCTGACTGAATTTTTTCAATATTTGAACGTTTTTCATACAAGTCATCAAAGGCATCAATAGCATTAGCAATAATATTCATAAATACCTGGTTGAGTTGCCCAGGATAACAAGTAATTGGCGGGAGTTCTCCATATTGTGTGAACACCTCAATTTTAGGGCGTTCTCCTTGGTCTTTCAGTCGATGTTTGAGGAGCATGACAGTACTATCAATGCCTTCATGAATATCAAACTTTATCTTAGATGAAATATCAGCACGAGCAAAAGTCCTTAAAGATAAGCTAATATCTTTGAGGCGACCAATTCCTTGGTGCATTGATACCAGAAGTTTTGGTAAATCCTCACTCATATACTCTAAATCAATCTCTTCCACTAGTTCTTCTAATTCAGGATCGGGGTGTGATAGCTTTTGCTGTTGCAGATTAACTAAGCGAAACAAATCCTTCACATACTGCTCGATATATGAGTAGTTTCCACTAATAAAACCAATCGGGTTATTAATTTCATGTCCTATACCCGCAACCAGTTGCCCTAAGGTAGACATTTTCTCGCTTTGGATGAGTTGGAGTTGAGTTTGCTGTAGCTGTTGTAGCGAATGAGTTAATTCTGCGGTGCGTTCTTGCACCCGTTGTTCTAATGTCCGCGTCAGCTGAGAAATTTTGAGATGTAATTTAAGTCGCGCAATTACCTCTTCTTGTTGGAAGGGTTTAGTAATGTAGTCAACTGCACCAATTTCTAGTCCTTTGACTTTATCTGTAGCATCCGACAAAGCAGTCATAAAAATGATGGGGATATTTTGGGTGATATCACTAGCTTTAAGTCTGCGGCAAGTTTCAAATCCATCCAGTCCTGGCATCATCACATCTAAGAGAATCAAATCAGGATGGGCGTATTCTGTTTGTTCAATTGCCGACTCTCCATCAGTTGCCATGAGTGCTTTCCAACCACATCCTTGAATTGCTTCAGATAGCACCTTCAGATTATTTGGGTTATCATCTACCAATAAGATGTGCATTGGTTTTAAACAAGCTTCAGTGATCATTGATGTGACTCCGTGGTGACAAATGATTTTAAGAACTTACGGATTTTGGCAGTTTGAAAGTTTGCTGTGAGTTTACCTAACTCAGTTGCAAAGTTCGTTAACTGACTGTCTTGTTTGACTAGCTCCTTTATAATTCCCTCAATTGCCGCAATATCTCCCATCATGGCCAGATGATATAGCTGTTGCAAAACATCTTGAGATGGCAAAATCAATTCACCATGATGATTTATTGGCTGATTATTGACAGGTGAAAGCTGAAGTTGAGATTGATGATAAATCCAGTCAATTTTGAGTAGCGATTTCAGTGCATTGAATAGTTCATCAATTTGCAAGGGTTTGCTTAAAAAGGCTGTAGCTCCGGCTTCTAAACTGCGTTGCTGATTTTCTTCAAAGACTCTGGCACTAGAAACAATAATGGGAATAGAACTAGTTCGGGGATTTTCTTGTAAGTGAAGCATCAACTCAAAGCCATCCATATTCGGCATAGCTAAATCAAGCATAATTACATCTATTTGATGTTCATTTGCTAGTTTTAGTCCTTGTTTACCGTCAATTGCTTCTAAAGTTTGACAACCAATTTCTTTGAGTAAGCCACTCAACATCGACAGATGATTTTGATCATCATCAACAATTAAAATCTGCGGCGCATTACCTTGAATCCCGACAATTTTTTCATTGTCTGAATTCATGATTTCTGTATTCCAATCATGGGAAATGGGAACTGGTACGCTCAAATCTAGCCAAAATAAACTACCTTCACCTAAACGGCTTTGCACTTGAATTTCGCTACCCATCAAAGCTGCGATTCTTTGGCTAATTGCTAATCCCAAACCAGTACCTTCAGATTTTCTTCCCGCTTCACCTACTTGCTCAAAGGCCAAAAAGATTTTCTGGAGTTGGTCTGGTGACATTCCAATACCTGTATCTTCTATTTGGAAGCGAATCTTGAGATGTCTGATTTCTTCGGTCTCATTTGTCGTCTGCGGCAAATATTGATCAATGACATCTACTTTAAAAGTAACGTTACCACTGTCTGTGAATTTGATTGCATTACCTAGTAAGTTAATCAACACTTGTCGCAGACGTTTTTCATCCACTTTAATTGCAACTGGCAGGGAATTGTCAATTACAATATTGAATCCAATTGCTTTTTGTTCGGCACGAATACTGCAAATCTCCGTAACACTATGTAAGAAAGTACGCAAATTGACAACAGTGGGAAATAATTCTAATTTTCGCGCTTCGATTTTCGACAGATCCAGAATGTCATTGATCAACATCAACAAATGAGAGCCACATTGGTAAATGATACTAACACCTTCACGATTTTTTTCGGTTAAATCTGGCGATAGTTCTAGCACTTGAGCAAAACCCAGAATGCCATTGAGTGGTGTACGTAGCTCATGGCTCATATTAGCTAAAAATTCACTTTTAGCTTCGTTAGCGGCATCAGCAGCTTGCTTTGCTTCCCACAATTCACGAGTGCGTTCTTCTACTTTGAATTCTAAAGTTTTGGAATAATCTAGTAGTTGACCATTGGCAATTTCTAGCTGCCGATTTGCTTCTTCTAACTTCTGTTGTTTATTGGCATTTGTTGTGGCAATGACGCTACTAATAAATGCAGCTAAGGTAGGTGTGATCGGAATTAACATGCCCGATAAAAACATTCCATAGCCGCCACCAAGCAATAAGCCATTGATGCCAACACTTGCCCAAAGAATTTTGCCACCTGGAATCTTTCGCTGAGTACGCAAATTTGCTAAATACCAACTGCCACCAGCACCAATCCAAGACCACAAAATAATCCACAATGAAGTATTTATTCCAGAAATACCTTGCAAATTCGCTTTTCCGGTTCTTGCGCCTTGGACTATTTGATGGGCAATATTGGCATGAATTAATACGCCAGCTGTAGGCTTTTGAGCAGAAACCAAGGAAGAACTAAAAGGTGTGCTAAAAAAGTCATTGGTACTGGCAGCAGTTGAACCAATAAACACCATGCGATCGCGCATCAAATTTGCCGGAATTTTGCCTGCCAACACATCGCGCATTGTCACTGTACGAAATGCGGTTTCTGCACCATACCAATTGAGCAAAATTTGATAGCCGCCTACATCAGTATCAGAATAACCAGCTTCTTGATTTTGTAGTGGTAAGTAAACTTGCTTACCTAGTCGAAACTTTTGTTGTTTTTCATCAACAGCTTCTAAGCTAATTTTTTCGGCTTCTAGATACTTCAGTGCGATAACAGTTGCTAGTCCTGCTTTAATTTTTCCTTCTTGTTTAGCATCAGTGGCGGTCAGTAAGGCTCGACGGATATGGCGATCGCCATCTAACACCAAATCAGCTAATCCTACTTGATCGAGTTTTTGTAATTCTGGTGGAGGATTGACACGCTCTCCAGTAATTTTTTCAACGCCAATCAAATTAGGAGTGCTACGGAAAATCTTGACAAGTTCTTCATGTCCCTTGCCTTCTGGTAAATCTCGATAAAGATCCAAGCCAATGGCGCGGGGTTGTTGCGATCGGATTTTGGCGATTAATTGTGCTAGTGACCAATCTGGAATTGGCCATTTCCCGACAGATTGAATATCGTTTTCATCTATTGTGACAATTACAATGTCTTTAGCTATAGTGTTTTGCGCTCTCTGTCGCACCCATTCATCACGCAGTTTCCACTCAGGCAAGTTAAAAAGTCCTAATGAGTTTCCAATTATAACGATGAGAGCAACGCTGGGAGTAATAACCAAAACACTCCGAGAACGTTGAATGAATACTTGGAATTTACGCCACATAAATTTTGCTAGAGGCTTGAAGTTCAAATAATATTTACTCAACTTACGTACCAGCCAGAAATCAACAAATCGCAAAGCCGGACATCAGCAAGGTGTGGGAACTGCCTGAAAATGGTGGAATTAGGTTTTAAGCAGATGATAGAGTGAAAATTTTTTTGCTGTCTAAGTTTGTGTATCTATCAATGTTATAACTGCTTTGGTGATTCCTATCAAAGGTTTTTACGTAAGTTTTAATTGAATGAATATTTGTCAGCCTCAATCACACTTATTTCGGATTTGTCATGAGAAAATAGGGAACAGCCAAAAAATTAACTATTCCCCATTTCCCCAGTATTTAATTAGTTGATGCGACTAAAGGAACTGTTGCAATATCCTTTAAGCTCACCGAAGAAAGCAGTTCTTCCCATTGCTGAATCAGCTGCACATTTTGAGGTTGAGTAGTGTGCAGCAGAGCCATTGTTGCTACACAGTCATACCATACCCCATTTTTACCGAAAGCAACTGCGCGTTTGAGAGCATCTTCCTCTTGCATTTGTGTTGCTAATTCGGCATTAGGTTGAATACGCTCAATCCAACCATCAACATAAGGTGTACTGGGATTAAGTACTCCGTCTACTTTCAGAGCCAAGAACCATTGATAGTTTTTGCCAACCGCTAAAGCTGGTGCATCTGCGGGTAATTTGATGGGGATAACTCCAGCTTTGGCGGGAACATTAATGGTCATTTGATACTGTGTGTTACCAGCTTCATCTTTGAGGCTGAACACAGCTTCTTGTGCATTAGAAGTAGGGAGATATACCAAAATTGTGGGGCGTTCCGAAACTGTTGTGCCATAAAAACTTTCTGGCAAAACTGCGATTAGGGCTGCTGGCCCTGATGCAGCTACAGTCGAAGGATTCAAGTAGTAAGTACCAAGACGGGAAGCACCTCCAGATGCTTGTTCGGGAATACTACTACCTTTTTTAGGGGTAAAAAGATTGCCACGAGATGCGCCTGCAGATGCTTGTTCGGGAGTACTATTACCTTTTTTAGGGGTAAAAAGATTGCCACGAGATGCACCTCCAGATGCTTGTTGAGGAGCATTGTTACTTTGCTTCGGAGTAAAAAGATTCCCGCGAGATGCACCACCAGATGCTTGTCTAGGTGCATTGTTACTTTGTTTTGGGGTAAAGATGTTACCGCGAGAAGCTCCTCCTGTTGACTGTTTAGGTGCGCTGTTACTTTGTTTTGGGATAAAGATGCTACCGCGAGAAGCTCCTCCTGTTGACTGTGTAGGCGCGGTGTTTTTGACAGGAGGTGTAAATGTAACAGCATAGGCACTAGCCCATGCACTGCTAGCAATGAGAGCAATGATACTCAATGTACTAGCTAGATATTGGCTTTTCATCATCCTTGACCTCATTTCATTAAATGGTAATGGAAAATACTCAAACAATCACTGTGTCAATAATTCATTGATGCTGCTAAACCATATGCAAATTGGCGAATACTACTAGCTTTTATATCTGAATATCGGTCAAAATTGTATAAAAAAAGCGTTTTTTTTAACGCTTTCTATGATAGTGATATTACGTAATTATGACCAATTGCCAACTAAAACAAAGGCAGACCAAAAGAAAGGATCTCGAAAATCTGTTTGGCGAATCATGTTGATTTGTGCTTGTCTTAGGGCTTCAGCTTTAGTGATTTTGGGTTGCCGTAGTTGGTCATAGAAACGAGTCATCAGCATCTGGGCTGCTTTATCTTTGACAGGCCAAAGTGTCGCAACAGTAGAACGAGCGCCGGATTTAACGGCTAAACCAGCTAATCCCAGTGCGGCTCGATCATCACCACTAGCCGTATCACAGGCACTTAAGACTAATAATTCGATCGCTTTTGCTGAATTACCACTACGATTTTTCAGAAGTTCAGACAATTCTTTCACGTTCACTTGTCCATCCCACGTAAGTAAGAAAGTATCTTCGAGACGAGAGCTAAATTGTCCGTGGGTTGCTAAGTGGACAATATTTGCTTTTCCTAATTTGACGCGATCTGCTAGGGCTTGACTGGTAAATTGTTGATTGAGTAAGAACGATGATGGAATTTTTTTAGAGATTTGTTTAACTTCTGATTCCACAGCAGGCAAGGCACTAAAGCCAGCACGAGATTCACTGATACCACCAATAACTGCGTCAATTTGCTTTTGTTGGAGCGATCGCGCCGCCATCAGTTGTAAGCCTGGTGAGAGGGCAACTGCATACTTCTCAATTAAATATTGCTTACCGTCGTACAAAGCTGCCATTGGAATGTTTCGCAATCGACCATCTAAGACAAACACTAGGGTTTTAGTGTCTTTAAAGGCTTGATCTGCTTCTGCTGGGCGAATCAGCCAGTCATAAATCTCCTGGGACAATTGATCTCGAAGTTTAGAGTTAGAGACTGGATTGAGTGCAATTAAGAATTGGTCTAGAGTTTGCTCAATTTCTGTTTGAGATTTGGAAGTGGCATAATAACGCAGTGGTTTTCCTGCTTGGGAGAAAATGATGCCCAAGCGATCGCTTAAAATAATCGGGTAAATAATTGTTGCTGTAGGGTCTACTTTGTCTATTTGTTGTGCTTTATCTAAACAAGCTTCACGGAAAAAGTTATCAAGTTCGGCAATTTGCAGTGACTCAATCAATTCGCGCGCTTGGGTTAATGCCGCTTGAGTAGGTTGTTCATCTAGCAATAAACTTACTAGTTCCCGATACACAGGCTCAACACTTTCTCGAAAAGAAAATTGCACATCTGGGTTGACTGCAACCATATCTCCTCGGAGTGCTTTTAATGATTTGACTGCTTCTGTATAAGCTTTAATGGCTTCTGAATGTTTGCCTTGTTGTTTAGACAATTTGCCTACTTGCCATGCTGATTGCGCGATTAAATCATCTGCTTGGAGTTGACGGGCAATATTCAGGGATTTTTCCGCTAGTCGCTGTGCATCAGACCACTGTTTTGTATGGCTGTATAGTTGTGACCATTCATGGAGTGCGTAGGCTTCAGCGCTGCCATCCTGAAGTTTTTGGGCAGATTTAACTGTGTCTGCCATTAATTGTGCTGACTCTTGACTTGGTAAGATTTGATCTGGATTTTTTAACCGATTCAAGGTGGCAACAAAATTAATCGCTGCACCAAGGGAAGTATGACTAGGTGGTAGTTCTGATAACTGCTGTCGTAATTGTGGTGCTAGGGGAATAGCATATTCGAGTTTGTCGTAGTCTACTAATAATTTGAACCGAGCTAGTCGCGCTTGCAAAGCTTCATTGGGGTTTGTTGCGGCGGTTTCTGCATCTTCAAAGTAATTTAAGGCGGCTTCTGGGTCTTTAAAGTCAGAAGCAACTTTTCCTAAACTTGCCAGAATCGAACTTAACTGAGTTTGAGCTTGAATTTGCTTGGCTGCGGCTAAACTTTGTTCTAATACTTGCTGACTGTTGTGATCACCAATGGCGTGCAAAGCTAAACCAAGCGATCGCAATCCACTCACTTTGATTTCGGAATCTGGCATTGCTATCAGCTTTTGCACTAAGGCTTCTAACTGTTGTTTTGAACGACGATAAAATCCTAAACTTTGTAAGGCTTGTGCTTGGTTAATTTGACTACCTAAACTGCCAATTTTATCCCCTGCCTGCTCATAATATTTTTGAGCTTGTTGCCAAATTTCTAGGGCTGTTTCTGCTTTATCTGTACGTAGTTTTAAATTCGCCTGAGTATTCAGTATTTGCGCCCAAATAATAGCATTAGCAGAAGGCTGAGAACTTTGTAAAATCTTTACACTTTCTTCGATAGACTTTTGTGCAGCTTCCCATTGATTGAGTTCTTGTTGTGCTAATGACAAATAGCTCAAACTGACGGCTTCGTTAACGCGATCGCCTTGTTGATGGTAATTTTGTACTGCCATCTGCCAAGCGTTCACTGCTTCTGCAAAGCTACCTGACTGGTAAAATTGTCGTCCCTGTTCTAGCCAATTGGTAGATTCTGTAGTTGAGATGACATTGAGACTAGCCAGAGAATTAGTCGATACTGGTCGAGATGCTTGAGCAGGTGTGATTGTGACTGCTAAACACAAACTTAAAATACTCAAACTGAGATATAGCCAACGACGTTGTTTTCTGCGGAAATTCATAGGTAGTTATAGGTTAAGAGGTAAGAGAAAAATTATGGCGATCGCTTGTCCAAAATGTATGCAGGAAATTAATTTTGTAAAAGCGCATTACAAGTTAATTGCGGATTGATATTTGTAGGTGATTGAGGAGCGACAAGCTCAATTTGTCCTTGAGGATTACGCCGCCAAGAAGTTGCTTGGGTCAGCACTTGTAAAGTAGGAGGTGCTTGTGCATTGATACTGCCAGATTTGCCAAATGTGGTCAGATTGCGGACATCAGACCAAATGCGATCGCTATTAATTTCTTGAGTCGGATTTTGTGGTATTCCACCGCGTCCTATAGCGACAAAACTACTACCTTGATTGCTATCACAACCATTTGCTATTTGCTGCGATTGATCAGTGACATTAGCGGGTAATTCTACTAAACCAGAATTGGGGTCAACACCAACATTATTCACTTCGACTGTCCCATTTACCCCAAATTCAGAACTGGCAGTAATATCATTTTCTGGAGTGAGTTGCGAACGATATGCTAACCCGATAATTCCCTGAGTGGTAATTTGAATATTACCGCCACGACCTTGAATCGCATTGGCAATAATATCACTATCTTCTAAACCAACAATGATGGGTGCATTAAGATTGATATTGCCTCCAGTAGAATTACCACTGGCATTGGCACTAATTTTGCTACCATGTCGCAGCAATAACACATCATCTAGTTGCAGTTGAATATTTCCCTGACTGCCACCATTCACTTCAGAACGTAAGCCAGCGCCATTATCCAAGAAAAGCTGACGAGCATTCAAATTCAGATTCCCGGCATCGCCTGTGCCTATATTACTGACAGAGATTTGAGCATTATCACGGATGTGTACTGTATCAGCTTGAATATTTACAGAACCTGCGGCAAAGTTAGTTACTGAAGATGCGGCAATGCTACTGGGTAAAATCTGACCATTACTTAAGGGCTGAGATATACCCTGCACATCAAGATTTTTCACTTGTAAGTTAATACCGCCAGCATTTCCCTGACCTTGTGTTGAGGAAGTGATTTGACCACCGTGGAAGACTCTTAAGTTATCTGCGGTTAAATTAATAGTGCCACCAACGCCAACTACATTTTTACCTACAGAGGTATTAATGCCAGTCACTAACCCACTCAAAGGTTCAATAACTGAGTCACTGACAGCCACATCTGTAGCTCGGATAGTAATATTTCCTGCAGTACCATTTCCCGCTAAGGTACTGCGAATTGAACCACCATTGCTCACCTGCAATCTGCCCGTTTCAATGACGATATTTCCTCCTTGACCTGCTCCCGATTGCTGGACAGAATTTGTCACTCCAGAAGCTAGGGAATTTTGGCCAACAGTTTTACCTGCAATTTCAAAACTCTCGGTTGCTCGAATAGAAATATTTCCAGTTCTGCCCGTAGCTGTTAATTGACCACCAAATAAATCGGAAGAAATCAGTCCACCATCAACTGTACGTAGTCGATTTGTTTCAATGGTGATGTTGCCACCGATATTATTCATCCCGCTAGAAACAGTATTAATGTCAGTAGGCGAGACTAAATTACGGTTAGGAATAGTATTAGTACCTGTCAACTCTATATCGGTAGCGCGGATATAAATATCCCCTGTTCTAGAGTTGTTACCCCTAGTTGTAGATTGAAGCGATGCACCATTAGTAATGCGTAAACTTCCTGTTTCAATTACCACATCTCCAGCACGACCAGTACTTGAGGCACTAACAGAAGTGCCAAGGGAAGTCCTGGATCTTCCTGAAGTAGATGCTCCCAATATCTCAACAAAATCTGTGGTGCTAACAATAATTCCTTTCCCTTGACCACCGGAAGTACTGGAACTAATGTTTGACCCATCTTGTAAGGTCAAACCCCGCCCACGAATATTGATAGCACCACCATTAGTTCCATTGGTGTTAATCGATGAGACTTTTTGCAAAGTAATCGTACCCCAATCAGGTGTATTAGCTATGCTCGTCAATTGCCAGCCTGTTTGATGATCAATTTTGATCTCAGCATTTCGCACCGCCCATAACTCTACCCGCCCATCAGGAGCCGTTAGTCTGGCTTCTGTCAGATCAATTTGACTCCCAACTAACGCCAACGTTTGCTTAGTCGGAACTTGTAATTGTCCTTGTATTTGGATGCCTCCGGCATTAGATCCCAGTTGTAAACCAACAGGTACGCTTATGGTTAACACAGGAGTTTGAGTGATGTCAGTGTTGAACTCTTTCCCATCTGCAAATTTAATTGTGTTGGCTGTTGTCCCAATAAAAGAACCAGCAATACTCAAATGGGCATTTTTACCAAAAATAATCCCGGCTGGGTTGAGTAAGAATAAATTGGCATTAGCGTTGATAGTTCCGTCAATGTAGGAAATACTATTGCCAGTAACGCGACTAAAAATATTTTGAATACCGGATGTAGTTTGGAAGAATACAGAAACGTTGCGAGGAATAGAGAATTGGCTGAAGCTATGGAATAAATTATTACCAACAATAGTGCCACCAGTAATCTGAAGAGGGTTACTGCTACTGACATTGGTTTTAAGAGTTCCATCAGGCTGTATTTGAGCCAGAGTAGGACTGTTGCTCAATAAGATAAATCCTAATGGCAAGAGTGTCGAATTCAAGAGTATTTGATTCACCCAACCCATGAAGTGAAGACTCCCTTTATAAACTAGTCACCGTCTGTACTCTATGTTTAGTATTCCCACAATGACCTAGTTTTTAACTCTACTAGTATAAAAAAGGGAGTAGGGAGTAGGGAATTAGTATTGCTGACAAGTCTAGGTTTTTGACTTTCTACCGCAACACAATTGATTTGAGGTGTAGGGGTGTAAGGGTTTTGCATACATACACTCCTACAATTTTTTCCTAACCTATTATCGATTATCAAATTTACCTGTGTAAGTAAGTGGTGATTGCCCAATTTGAGATTGCCAAATTGGCTGTTTATTAAGATAAATAAACCATTTACCGTCAGCCGCAGATTTATATAGCCATTTATGACCTAGACAGATATTTGATGGCATTTCAGCTAGCGAACTTGGTAAGGCTTTTTTTTGGGAAATAGTTGCTTTTACTTGTAGGGCTTTTTGTAGCATTTCTGATGCTAACATTAAATGATGAGCTTTTAGAACTTCTTTAATGTAGCTTGGTTTAATAATATTCTGTTGAGAAAGATACGGTTTTTCTAATTCTTGTAAATTGAGCGAACAAAGATTATCTTTTTTCTGTTCAATGTCTGTGGTAAACGCTTGGTTTAGTTGATATGTATTTACTCCATACCAATTACGATATAACTGAGATAATGGTGTATCTTTTTCTGGAGTAATAATTTTATCTAAACCTTGTAATTGAAAAAAAGCTTCAGTATTTAATGCTACAAGCATCGCTTTTGTATAGTCTTTTGTTAGTAATCGCTGTTGCCAAACTACAGGTAGATTATCAATTTTAACCAGTACGCGGAGTTGCGATCGCCTAATAATTACATTCACCAATTGACCTATTAAAGATGGTTCGTCTTGTAATGATTCACTGAGTTGCCAAGATGCTTCTAAAGATTGCAGCATCTGTTGGGTATTTCCTTGCTGATGTTTATCTAAAATATCAATTATTAATAAACGTTGTAAATTTACCATCCCGATATAGCTAGGAATGGTAGCCTGAAAGTCTCCTTCTTTAATCCACTTATAATCTAATCCCCAGCGTGGTATTTCACTATTTAATAGCAAGTTACGAATAGTAGCGATCGCAGTTGTATTTTTATTTATATAACTTCGTAGTTGCTTAGGTAAATTTTTATTAAAATCTGGTGATTGTTCATCAAAATACTCTTGTAATAATTCGGAAATTTCTCCAAAAGCTTTCATGTTCTTTTCAGATATTTTCAACTCTTGGCTAGGTACAGTCAAAATATTGAACCCTAATTGTAAAGCTCCTACTTCTTGAATTTTTTTGGCTGTACTGTTAGTCTCTAATTTATAATTCTCAAACAAAGCATACATCTTGGATTGTATTGTTCTTTTTTGTCCTAATAAAGATGGTTTTGCTACTTCTAAAATAGGATTAATTTTCTGAAAAAATGTATCTGCAATTGGATTGTAGCTACGTTCTGCATTCATCTCAGTCAAAATATCATATTCAGTAATTCCCAAAACTTCTAAAGCTAAAAAATACTTTTGTAGAGATTCGAGATATTTACCTTCTTTAGCCAAGTTATCAGCAATTTGTAAAATCTGAATTTTTTGGGGTTTATTAATTTCGCTCATTTCAGCCTGATACTTTTTAAAGCTTTCAAGTTCTTGGCTGATCACTGTTGCTTCTTCTGAATTAAGACTGACTTTAACAAAATTTTGAGGACAAGTCAGTAAACCATTCGGAGGAAGATTGTTTAATTGTGTTAAATCTAGAGAAGCTTGTGCTGATATTTCACAAACAATAGAGTCTAGCTGTTTTATTTTAGATTGATTAGGTCTAACTATTCCAATATAACTTTTTTGTTGTTGTTGAGGAAATGGTACTATTGTAATAATTCCATTTTGTATACTTTTGAGCGGTAAAAACTTGATTTTTAAGTCTTGATCTGAAGCATATTTATTTATAGAAAAACCAAAAAGCTCATCAACGTTATCTGTAAATACTTGATGGCGATAATAATATTCCTGCTGTAGAGAATTGAGCATACTTACTATTAATTTTTGCTCTTTTTCTTTTTCTGAATTTCCAGATACGTTAGCTTCATTTTCACTCAGTTCTAATTTTCTAAAACCAGCAGGGCATTCAACTCCTTGATTTTTTAAAAATTTAGTTGGTAATTTAGGAACTATTAATTGATTTTGCTCACTTTCACATAGAGTTGAGATAGTAATTGCCTCATTTGCATCTGTTATAGTGAAAACAACAAAATTAATATAAGTCCGCGAGTTTTTCTGTTGTGGCAATAGTACATTCATGGCAATTTTTTTAGCTGCTTTATCAGTAAATATTTGCCATTTATAACCAGAAACACCATTTTCTACAGTATTATATAAACCTAATTTTTTAAGTTGATTTGCAAAAAATTGATTTTCCAAGTAATATGATTGTTGGGCGCGTCCAACTGAAACTAAGTTTGATAAAATTTGCTTTTTTAAATCTGTCTCTTGTGTAGATGTTGGTTGAGATTGCTGATTATTAATAATGCTTGCATTAACATTTGATGTTGCAGTTAAACAACAAATTAGGGTGATGCTAGATAATAAACTAAGTAAAGATAATTTCATTGATTTCCTACACTGATTTTGTTGATAATAGTTAATTTTTTATACCAAATTGAATATAGATAGTCTTGATTTAAGTTTTTTAGGACTCACCCATGACAACAAAAAATCCACAGGATGTATAGGTGTGTGGATATAGGTTTTCAAAATCCCTAAACCGTTACACCTAGACTCAAGCGATAATTTTTGCGCGTTAGTCCTGCTTCTAAAATCCAAAATTAGTATTATTACCTGTTATAGAGTGTCTGAACTAATAACTACATCCCTAACATTACTTAAAATGTTGGATGAAGCTCTAAGACTCCTCTTGAATTTTTGAAAAAACCACCTATTTTTAATAATTCTTGTTTTATCTAGAGTCAGTAATTAATTTTTTGGCACAGTGGTGCAGATTAATGATAATTGCATATTGTTAGACGAATGAGTTTTTACAAGCTTTATCAAAACAGAATACATCCGTCAGTCGTCAGAATTATCCAATTGAATTGGAGTGCAAAGCCGCGGATGAATAAATGGTTTTAAGACTCCTACTAAATCAAAGATTTAGTGGTCTTTAATTAATAGAAGAAAAAGACCCTCTACTAATTGATTATGATTTCTAAATTATTCTATAAAAAGATTTACCAAGTATGATTGCTAACATTGATTTGCCAACAATCTAAGCTATACTCTACTGCTGAATGGGAGTTTCAAGGTCTATCGGTTTCCCAGAGGTGTTTTTAGTATAGCTCTCAATTTTTAACACATCTGCTAAAAATTAAAACAATATAATTACTACTTTGAATAAAAACCAGTATTTATTCTGGTGATGCTAGTAAAAAAAACAGCCAATATATAATTGACTCAAATATTGGGACTCATCTATGCAAAAAATTAACTATTAGCTACGAGAAGTAAAGCTAATGATTTATAAACTCTCTAGAACAGCAGAGTTAACTGAGAAAAATTTACAGAATTTATCAGAAACACATAACAGACTCGAAATCTAAAAAATACGAAAAATCTGCCTTTTACTCATAGTTCAAGTAATGGGAAATATCACTGTGTCATAAGTATGTAAATTTACGGAGAAAAATCTTGGTGCAACAAGTTTTTATTGGCGACTCTTTCATTAACGCAGCATTTTTCCAAACAGCATCCAAAAGTTCTTTAAACCGTCAACTATTCACATTCGGCTTGATGGTTTTGGCAGTATTTTACAACCATCCAGCGATCGCCCAAACAGTTAATCCTGAGACTTTACCACCTGGACGGATAGAAGAAGTTCCAGTCAATCCTTTACCTGCGGATGCCTTACAGCAACCATCAGAGCAGCAGCCATTACTTCCACCAGTACAATTGCCTAATGAGCCAACACCACAAGAAGACGATCCTGAGACTAAATTCAAGGTTGAACGCATTGAAGTGCTTGGCAGTACAGTCTTTCAAGCAAAGGATTTTGCTGCCATCACAGCCCCTTTTGTAGGGCGGGAAGTCTCCTTTGCAGAGTTATTACAAGTCAAAGATGCTATCGGCAAACTCTATACAGATAAAGGCTATGTAACTACTGGTGCTGTGATTTTACCGCAGACAGTAGAGGCGGGAGTTATCAAAATTCAGGTAGTTGAAGGCAGCTTACAAGAAATTCAAGTTGTGGGCAATCGGCGATTAAGTAGTTCTTATATTCGAGATCGTATTCAACTCGGTGCAGAAAAACCCTTGAATGTACCTCGTTTATTAGAAAAGCTGCAACTACTACGACTCGATCCGCGCATTAAAAACCTCTCTGCTGAATTACAAACAGGTACAACTCCCGGAACTAATATCTTACGCGTCGAAGTTCAAGAAGCTAACACTTTCTCGGCGACAGTCAGCTTAGATAATGGCCGTTCGCCTAGTGTTGGCAGTTTTCGCCGTGGCATAGATGTGCAGGAAACCAACTTACTGGGCTTGGGAGATACTTTGAGTGTCGGCTATACCAATACAAATGGTAGCAATACAATAGCTGCAAGTTATACATTACCCGTTAATGCCCACAATGGGACTGTATCTTTGAGTTTTAACCAAGGCTGGAATAATGTGATTGAAGAGCCTTTCAGTGTTCTTGATATTCAGTCAAATAGCACTTCTTACGAACTGGGATTTCGACAACCATTAATTCAAAAGCCAACCCAAGAACTAGCAATTGGGTTATCATTTTCACGCCAAGAAAGTCAAACAAAATTAGGTTTGGATAATATTGGTGGTTTTCCTTTGTCGCCTGGTGCAGATGAAAATGGCAACACCAAAATTTCGGCCTTGCGCTTTACCCAAGAGTATACCCAACGTAGTAACACCCAAGTTTTTGCAGCGCGATCGCAATTTAGTCTTGGAGTAGATTGGTTTGATGCTAATGTCAGCAACAATGCCCCAGATAGTCGCTTTTTTGCTTGGCGAGGACAAGCACAGTGGGTGAGACAGTTCGCGCCAGAAACTCTACTTTTAGTTAGGGGTGATTTACAATTAGCCGCAGATTCGTTAGTGCCTTTAGAGCAATTTGGTCTTGGTGGGCAATTAAGCGTACGTGGCTATCGTCAAGATACATTACTTACAGATAATGGCCTATTGTTTTCCTCTGAATTCCGCTTTCCCATTTTCCGTGCCTCCAAAATAGGTGGAGTATTGCAACTCACGCCTTTTATTGATGTCGGCCAAGGTTGGAATACAAAAAGTAGCGATCCGGCAACTAGTACATTAGTAGGTACGGGTTTCGGTTTGTTGTGGAAACAAGGTAATAACTTTTCGGCTCGTTTAGATTGGGGTATTCCATTAATCTCAGTTGATGGCAACAAAGGATCGCTCCAAGAAAACGGTTTATATTTTTCCATGCAGTATTCACTATTTTGAGAGAAGTGACTACTTATTCCTCAACCGAGGAATCCTAAATTTCGGCAATTGGCAATTGTAGGTATCTAGGGCCAACTCAATCATGAAAACAAGAATAATCGGAAGTGGAATAGTGTTAGTTGTGACACTTCTATGGAGCAGTGCGACAAATGCCCAAGTAACAACTGATGGCACACTTAATACCACAATCTCCCCAACCAGTACAAATAGCTTCAGTATCACCAATGGTACTCAACAAGGAAGCAATCTCTTTCATAGCTTCCGTCAATTTTCTGTTTCCAACGGTACTACTGTCTTATTCAATAACGACCCTACGACTGTGCAGAACATCTTCGTGCGGATTACTGGTGGTAACGTGTCTAATATTGATGGAATCATTAGTGCCAACGGTAGTGCTAACTTATTTCTGCTCAATCCTGCCGGGATTTTATTTGGGGCTAATGCTAAATTGGGCATTGGTGGTTCATTTGTAGCAACAACCGCCGATAGCATAGTATTTACAGATGGTTGGAAGTTTAGCGCGATCGATACCAAATCACCAGCTTTATTAACTATGACTGTCCCCGTGGGGTTGCAGCTAGGTAGTAATCCAGGGGCAATTACTGTTCAAGGAGTTGGACACGAGGCCAATTTCAGTTCATCGTCTTCAATATCTGGACTCAACATTGGTACTAGAGGATTACAAGTACAATCTGGCAAAACCTTAGCATTAGTAGGGGGGAATACTGTTTTGGATGGTGGTTTACTCTCTGCACCTGGAGGAACCATAGAATTAGCTAGCATCAGTAATGCCAACGTGAGTCTCAGTTCCACTTCTTCAGGATTTACTCTGAGTTATCCCAATACTGGAAGTTTTGGTGATATTACCCTAACTCAAAAAGCGTTAGCATCCACACGCGATCTCAGCCGTGGAAATGGCGGTTCTGTCCATATTCAAGGCAAGCAAGTAAGTATCCGTGATGGCTCTTTGGTATTAGTCCAAAATCGGAGTAACCAAGCTGCTGGGGATATTGTTGTTAATGCTACAGAAGCATTAAATATTATCGGTAAATCTCCTAATTTTGCGAGTTCTAGCAGTTTAGTTAATGACACCGTATCTTCTGCTTCGGCAGGGCATATCATCGTCAATACCCCAAAGTTAAATATTGATCAAGGTGGTTACATCTTAAACCGCACATTTAGTGCAGCTTCTGGAGGTAACATTGTCATCAATAGCGATGCAACAGATGTGAATGGTTATGCATTGGGCGATCCGCTTGCTTTTCGGGCTGTTAGCCAGATATTAGCCGCTTCTTTTGGTACAGGAAAGGGCGGAAATATTTCTATTTCCACACAAGATTTATCTGTTGCAGCCGGAGCCAACATAGCAGCTAGACCTTATTCTTCCGGTAAGGGCGGCGATTTGAATATCAAGGCAGATACAATTCAGATCATAGGTGCAGGAACACCAAAAGGTAGTTATTTTACTTTAGTTTCAGCAGCCACATTCGGGACTGGGGATGCTGGTAATTTGAACATTGACACCCGTAAATTATCTGTTCAAGGCGGTGCTAGAGTATCGGCTTCTAGCATAGTTTTAGGAAATGCAGGTTCACTGACAATCAATGCAACAGAATCAATTGATGTGAGTGGAGTAAAACCAGAAGAAACTCCTAGTTATATTGGGACTGCTGTTTTGCCTGTTGGTGCTTTTAGTACAATTTCCCGTGCTAATGCCGGGAATACTACTATTAACGCTCCTATTGTTAACGTCTTTGATGGTGCAACAATTTTTGTCCAAAACACTGGTTCTGGAACAGCTGGCAATTTGCAAATTAATGCTCATACCCTCACACTAAAAAATGGCGGAAATCTGTTAGCCAATACAAAAACAGGTGAAGGAGGTAACATTAACCTGCAACTGCAAAATTTATTACTCATGCGTGATGCTGGTTTGATTAGTGCAGAAGCAGGTGGTATTGGCAATGGTGGCAATATTAGTATTTATGCACCAGTGATAGTTGGACTAGAAAATAGTGACATTATTGCCAATGCCCTACAAGGAAAGGGGGGTAATATTGCGATTACAACTCAAGGCATTATTGGTTCAGAATTCCGCAATACCTTAACTCCTAGAGAAAACTTGACAAATGATATTACAGCCAGTTCTGCATTTAATCTGAATGGCACAGTAGAAATTAATAATATTGGTGTTGATCCCAATTCAGGTTTAGTTGAATTGCCTGCAAATATTGTTGATCCATCTCAACAAATTTCTAGTGGTTGTGCGGCTAATACTAGTAGTAGTTTTGTGGCTATCGGAAGAGGTGGTGTACCGCAAAATCCGACCCAGGAAATTAAAAGCGATCGCATTTGGTCAGATACTCGCAATCTAACTGCATTCCACACCACAAAACCAGCACAAATATTAAAATCACCTGAAATACTTGTCCAAGCTACTTCTTGGCGACGTAATACACTGGGAAAAATTGAATTAATTGCCCATCAATCTCCAACTCAGGTACAAACAGCCTTAACCTGTGCGGCTACACCTTAAAATTAATTAACCTGACAAACTCAATATTACATAAGCTACTAAAAAGGTGAACAATTTATACAGAATAAAATATAAAATAATGATTGCCCCATTTTCAAATACTCTTCGGAGTTAAGTTCTGCGTGGAGGCCACATTATCCTTGAATTCTGGCCATCTTTTCTTTTAAGTGGCACTCTACCCAAGTTGTTAGCTGCGGGTAGATTTTTAAGTCAGTGTCTTTGCTCATAAATTTACGGAGTTTTTTCCAAAATCAAATATTAGTCCCAGAGCATTTTTTGAGCAGTAGTAAATCAATTTCATCAGCAGGCAAAGGTTTAGAAAATAAATAACCTTGACCAAATTCACATCCAAGTTGTTGTAACCATTGGCTCTGCTGCGGTGTTTCAATGCCTTCAGCTAAAACAGCCAATCCCAGTTGGTCACTAAGTGTGATGATTGTCTGGACAACTTGATAATTGCGATTTCCTTGCTGCATTTGACCAATAAAGGAACGATCTATTTTTAAGGTGTCGGCAGGTAATCGATGCAGATAATTGAGTGATGAATATCCAGTGCCGAAATCATCAATGCTAATTTGAATTCCTAGTGCTTTTAATTGCTCTAAGACAAAGATAGTCTCTGTGATATTCTCAATTAAGATACTTTCGGTAATTTCTAGGGCGAGATAATGACCATCTAAACCAGTTTTAGTCAAAATATCCTGCACATCTCTAACTAAACTGGCTTTGCGGATATCTTGAACTGAGAGATTAACACTTACCTTGAGTTGCAAACCTGAAAATTTAGTTTGCCACGTTGCAAGTTGTTGACAAGCTGTTTTGAGTACCCAGCTATCTATAGGGACAATCAGACCTATTTCTTCAGCTATGGGAACAAATTCTGCGGGAGAAACGAAACCACGCTCGCTATTTTGCCAGCGCACTAATGCTTCAAAGCCAATCCAATGATTGCTATGGATATCAACAATTGGTTGATAGTAAACAATTAGTTCTTCTTGTTCCAGTGCTTTTCGGAGGTCATTCTCTAAATTCAGCCGTTTGAGAGCTTGAATGTGCATTTGAGTATCAAAAATTTTGTAGCAGTTTCTACCTTGAGCCTTGGCTTGATACATAGCAATATCAGCATCTCGAAGTAAATCTAAAGCTTGCTCATAACTTGCTGTGGCTAGAACAATACCAATACTTGCAGTGATAAATATTTCAGAGCCATTAAGTAGTAAAGGTGCTTCAAATTCTCCTATTATGCGCTTGGCAACCATCACGGCTTCTTCAGTACCTTCTACGTTTTCCAGTACAATGACAAACTCATCGCCGCCTAAGCGAGCTGCCAAATCGATGGAACGAATTTTGGATTTGAGTTTTTGTGCAATCATAGTCAGAAGTTGATCTCCTACTATGTGTCCTAAGCTGTCATTAATGATTTTGAACCGATCCATATCGACAAACAAAACCACAAAATGATAATTTTCCATCAGCTTGGCGCGGTTAATAGCTAATTCCAAGCGTTCTATCAATAATTTACGATTGGGTAAGTTAGTTAAAGGGTCATGAAGCGCGTTATACAAGATTTGTGCTTCAGCTTGTTTACGTTCAGTGATGTCCGTAATTGTGCCAACATAACCTGTAATTTTTTCTGCTAAATCAAACTCTGCAACAGCCTGCCCGAACACCCAAGTCACGATGCCATTAGGTTTTTGAAATCGATATTCCGCCTGAAAAGAACGATTTTCTTGAGTTGCACAATACCACTCAAGGACAACTTTTTCTCGATCATCGTGGTGAAGTACGGATACCCAGCCACTCCCCAAGGCGGCTTCAGGAGTTAAGCCAGCAATTTTGCACCAACGTTCATTGACATAAATACAAAGTCCTTGAGCATCAGTGCGGAAAATTCCGACTGGTGCCGCAGCTGCTAAAGAAGCATATCTTTGTTCACTTTCGCGCAAATGTGCTTCTGTCCGTTGTCGTTCTGCTAGTTCAGTTTGCAACTGTTGATAGGCAGTAGCTTGTTGAATGGCGATCGCCATTTGGGTAGAAAGTTGTTGTAACAATCTGATTTCATCTGTGTGCCATTGTCGCGGTGCTTGACTCTCAACAACATTCATTAGTCCCCAGAGTTGTTCACCGTTGACGATGGGCAGTAATATTTTTGCCCTAGTCTGTAAAGTTTCTAGTAGTTGACGATGACAACTACTCATCTGTGTTGTGTAGATATCGCAGACAACTCGAATTCTTTCTTCACGATATATATTTAGCCAATTTTCTGTAAAACAGTGATCATAAACTTGTTTGCCCAGATAAGAAACATGACCATCAGCCACTGATTCAGCCACTACAACTATGCTCCAATCAGTTTGAAACTGGCAGATGTTAACACGAGTGCAATGTAAAAGGGATCTCACTTGTGTGACTGTGGTGTCGAGAATATCTTGCAGATGCAACGAACTTCTAATTTGGTTAGCAATAGTAGCAATTAACTTTTCTCGTTCTGCTTGAATCTGAAGAATAGCTGTGCGCTCTTGTACTTGCTGCTCCAGTTCTGTATTGCGATTTTGTAACAGTAGCAACTTCTCTGCCTCTAAGTTGGATACCCGTTCACCCAAGGCTGCGACTAATTTATTTAGCTCCAGAGGATTCAAAACTTTCAAAATACTAGTCTGAGTAACAATACCTAATAACTCACTTTGTGTGCCAATTACTACTAACCGCTTGACTAGATATTGCTGCATAAGCTGTTGTACTTTCAACAGAGAATCATTGGCACTAACGGTTAATATTGGCATACTCATGACAACCTGTGCTGTCAGATGCTCAAAATCCAGTTCCAATGCTTGAAACTGTACAATGTCTCGTTCTGTAACAATACCAACTGGTATTTTGATTGTTTTATCTTGTTCTTCCTGATAGCGTTCCTCAACCAGTACGACACAACTGACTTTGTGTTTTGCCATCAATTGAGTGACAGCTAGCACAGAAACATGAGGATCTGCACAAATTACTTCCGCCGTCATTACATCTGCAACGACACGAAGACGCAGTAAATCTATGGGACGGGATAATTGTTGTAAGCTTTCATGGGTAAGTAAGCCCACGATTTGGTTATACTCATCGAGTATTGGTAAGTGGCGAATGTGATATTGCTGGAGTAAATTGACAGCAAAGAACAGCTCAGTAAAGGCAGATTGCGGTAAGGTAATGACTGGATGTGTCATCACCTCAACAATTGTGATATCTTCTAGCAAGACATTTTGAGACTTCAGGCGAACTACGTCACGTTCTGTAAAAATCCCTAATAATTGATTCCCTTGTGCAATCAATACGCAACTCGAACGCGCTTCTATGTGCAAAGTGGCAATTTCAATATCTGCAACTCTTTCCGTTGGACAAAAGGCACGAATCCCACTCATTTGGGCGATCACTGCATTCACAGATGTGTCTGGTGAAACTATCAAAGGATTGCGAACAATTGCCGAGTCCAATTCACCTTCTGTTAAAGCGGTGGAAGATATCAACATTCGTGCCAAAATATGTAAATTTGTTCAACTGTGAGATAGTCCTATCATGCCCATCACATGAGATGTCTTAACATAGTGAATTTGCTCAAATTTTACTTGAAAAACATGAAGAGCTAGTGAAGTACTTTAATTTCAAGATATTTATAACAAATAGCTATTCTTTAGCTGCAAAATTATTGGTGTCTGTGCTGTGAATATGATGGCTGGTATAAGTAACTAGCTGGCGACATAACATTCAAGGGAAAATTGAACTAATTACCAATCAATCTTTTATCCAGGTACAACAAGCCTTAACTTGTGCCGCTCTACTTATAAAGTAATTAATGTTACAAGCAATACACCTTTGGGAATAATAATTACGGAATACAAAATCCGAAATTCGTGATGAAATTAGCTTTTGCTGGGTTTGGCTTTCTCGGTGGAATCTGCATCTGGGCTTTTTGCAACAATTGTGTTCATGGACAAGTAACACCAGATAACACCCTCAATACTTCTGTGAGTGGTAGTAGTAATTACACCATCACTAATGGCACTCGTGTCGGCAACAATTTATTTCATAGCTTCAGTCAATTCTCCATACCTAATGGGGGTTATGCAACATTTGACAATGATATTACTGTAGAAAATATTTTTAGTAGAGTCAGTGGTAGTCATATTTCCACAATTGATGGTCAAATCAGTACCAAGGGTAACGCCAACTTATTTTTAATCAACCCATCTGGTATTATTTTTGGGCCAAATGCCAGCTTAAGTATTGCTGGTTCCTTTGTGGCGACAACTGCCAACAGTGTCAAATTTGCCGATGGAACTGAATTTAGTGCAATCAACCTCAATCAGTCGCCATTACTAATTATGAGTGTACCCATCGGCTTACAGATGGGGCAGAATTCTGGTAGCATCACCGTGCAGGGAATAGGAAACAAGTTAACAGATAGTACTGGTTTTGGTACTGCCAATGCCAGCACAAGTCCCATAGGATTACAAGCTGGAATCAATCAAACCTTAGCCTTGATTGCCAGTGGTGTGAACTTCTCTGGCGGTGTTACTTCCACCAATGAAAGTGGTCATTTAGAAGTGGGGAGTGTCAGTAGGGGAACAGTTGGACTAAATGCCACTTCTAGGGGTTGGGTGGGGGATTACTCTGCTGTGTCACAATATAACGATATTCATCTGGCACAAGAATCGCTGTTGAATGCCACTGGCAGCAATGGCTCAATCCTGTTGCAAGGACAAAATATTAGCTTGACTGAGGGTTCTGCTGGTTTGCTCCAAAATCTGGGAACACAATCCTCTGGAGGTATCACAGTCAATGCCAGAGGTTCCCTGAATCTGACAGGGAATACAAGCAACGGTCAATTGGGAAGCTTGCTCCAAATTAACAATTTCAGTACAGGTCAGGTAGGAGATATTACCATTTCTGCCGCCCAGTTATCTCTTCAAGATGGAGCCAGAATTGTTACTAGAACTAGGACTACAGCAGATGGTAGCAATGTTATTACAAATGTACGTGGTAAGACTGAGGTCAGTGGCTTTAACCACGATAACCCAGCTATTTATACTGCGATCATCACATTTTCATTAGCGCAGGGCAATGCAGGGAACATCACAGTATCCACTGATAATCTCCAGATTCTGGATTCTGGCGAAATTATTTCTGTAGCTGTCAACTCTGGACAAACTGGCACAATTCAAGTGAATGCCACAGATCAAGTTAAAATAGCAGGTTACAACCCGAAAGCATTTTCCGAAAGTTCGCTATCTACATTTACTCAAGGTTCTGGTAATGCTAATCGAGCAGTTATCAATACTGCTCGATTAGTAATTCAAGGGGGTGCATCTCTGGGGTCTTCTAGCGCAGCCAGTGGTTCGGCCGGTAGTGTGGAAGTAAATGCTTCTGAGTCCATCAATATTGAAGGTAGTGTAACCCAGGGTATGACTATCGGATTACCCTCTCGCATCTTTTCCAATGTGGAGATTCCAGATTTGGTCACTCAAGCTGTCTTTCAACTGCCTTCTCTTCCTACTGGTAATTCAGGTTCTTTAAAGATTAACACGCCACTGTTACGCCTCACAGATGGAGGTGCGGTAAGTGTGAAAAATGATGGAACTGGCCAAGCTGGAGATTTACAGGTTCAAGCCAAATCAATTTTTTTAGATAACCAAGGGAGTATTACTGCATCAACAACTTCTGGAAATGGCGGAGATATCAGATTGAACTTGCAAGATTATCTGCTGATGCGCCACGATAGTGTGATTTCTGCCACTGCTAAGGGACAAGGTAATGGTGGTAATTTGTCGATTAACTCACCAGTAATTGTGGGCTTGGAAAACAGCGATATCATCGCCAATGCTGTTCAAGGTCGTGGTGGCAACATTCAAATTGCTACACAAGGCATTATTGGTCTAGAATTCCGCAATACCCTAACTCCTAGAGTTGACCTGACTAACGACATTACGGCTAGTTCTCAGTTTAATATTGATGGCACTGTAGAAATTAATAATATTGGCGTTGATCCCAATTCGGGTTTAGTGCAATTACCTGTAAATATCACTGATCCTGCGCAACAAATTGCCCGTGGTTGTAATGCCAATACTGGTAGTAGTTTTGTCGCTATAGGAAGGGGTGGAGTGCCGCAAAATCCGATGCAGCAAGTTTGGAGCGATCGCACTTGGTCAGATATCCGTGACATCTCTGCATTCCACAAAATACAATCAGCACAAGCCCAAATGAAAAAATCTCCAGAAACACTTGTCCAAGCAACAGGTGTACATCGTCGGCTTGATGGTACAATTGAACTAATAGCTAATAAGTCTTCTATTCCCGTACAAACACAATTAACCTGTAAAGCTGTTCCTCAAGAGTGAACACGATATTAGTCTATCAAAGGAAGAATAGTAGAATTGATGCAAGTCAGTGATCAATCAGCAATTGCTATTGCCAAAAGTTTTAATACAACACCAGAATTATTAACAGAATTGGCAAGACATAAAGATATAAAAGTCCGTCAAGCTGTAGTCGGAAATCCTCATACTCCACCATATATTTTATTTCTCCTGGCAGAAGAGTTTCCCCAAGATTTTCTTCACAATCCTATTTTTCCTACACTAGATTTAGAAAATCCAGAATTAGTAATTCCTGGTTCCTCTCTACAGACAATTTTAGCTTGTGACAATGCACCTCAAGAATGGTTACACAGATTCGCAATTTCTGGATATCATTATCATTTATTAGGAATTGTGCAGAATCCTCAAGCCAATAAACAAGTATTACAATTAGCGGCAGAAAATCCATCTGGCGATGCGTTTATTCATGAATTGATTAAAATGCACGTAAATATTGCCGGAGAAATGGATTCAGGTTGGCAAGAATATGCAGATAATAAATTACCACAGATTATCGCAGCTAGTTTTTCTAACTTTGCAGAAGTAGGATGTTATGGGACTAACAATTCTCAGGGATACTATTATCAATTTATCTTGTGGCAATTGGGAATTACACCTGCTTGGCAACTTAATAAAACTTCAGAACATGTGCAACAGGCGATCGCTAAATTCATTGATGCGCCACCAGCATACTTACGGCAATTGTTAGATATCAAAATCAACATTACTACGCTTATTGAAGTTGCTAAAAATAAAAATACACCTATTGAATGTTTAATTGACCTGGCCCATCATCAAAGTAGAGTAATAAAGGAAGCTGCTATGCGGAATCCTAGTTTACCACGGTCAATAGTCAATGATTTTTGTCAAGAGAGATTTTTAGCTACTCATCCTCATACACAAGTAGAAAAATTGCGAGAACTGTGTAGTAGCAAATGGTCATTTATTCGATGGCGAGTTGCAAAACATCCCAATTTAGAATTAAGTGACTTAAACACATTAGCGCAATCTGCTGATTGGAGAATACGAGTAGGTGTTGCGAGTCATCCTCGTGCTGATTTAGATATACTCCAACAGCTAACTCAAGATAAGAGCGTTCGTGTTCGTCAAGCAGTGGCGTTAAATAGCCAAACACCGCCAGAATGTCTAGAGAAATTATCAGGCGATCGCAATATATTTGTCCGTGCTAATGTAGCTAAAAATCCTCATACTCCATTAGATATTTTACTGCTTCTTTACCAAACCCAAGATAGCCGTATACTGCAAAAGCTTGCCTATAATTCTGCGCTTCCACAAGAATTAAAACAGCAATTACAGTTATACTTTCCTCAGACCAAACCTCATAATATTTATCTACACTGGAGACTTTTTAGCGCACCACATAGTTATGAAGGAACTCAAATTGAAGAAATAGATCAACAAGAACAATATGCAATAGCCACAAGTGCAATGACTCCAATTACTCAATTATTAGAACTGTTGAGAATTACACCAGTTGATATTTATTGGGAAGCAGTGCATAATATTTGTCAACAAGTGGTTTGCCATCATGATATATCTTCAGAACTATTATTAGAAATTTTAGATGTTCGTAGTGTAGATGTATATGCAGCAGTAGCTTCTCATCCTCACATCTCGGATGCAGTCTGCGAGAAAATAGCTAAATTTAAAGAATACCGATTGCGCTTACTGATACTAAAAAATCCCAATATAACATCAGATTTTATCGAGAAATCTTTATACGATAAACATGTGGAAGTTCGTCAATATGCCTTAAAAATCTGCCAAGAAAAATTGGCAAATATAAGTTTTATCATTCAATACAACGAAGCTATTAATGAGGATACGCCACTGCCAAAATTAGCTGAACTAGCCAAGCATAAATCAGTACTTATCCGCGAAGCCGTGGCGAAAAATCCTCGGATAATAGAAGCGTATAGTAGTCCAAAGAGTAATAACTGCTTAGAAAGACTTGCCAAAGATAAAAATCAATTTGTACAAATAGCTGTTGCCAATAACATCAACACCCCCATTCATATACTAGAAATTTTGGCTACTAATTCTCAATATGACCATTATGAATATATCTGTTCTCCGCGTTATCATAAGCGTAAAGAACATAAAGTTTTTATAGCAGCAGTTAAAAGATTAATTCAAATTGCGCCTACAATTGCTAGTAAATATCTAGCTAATTTTATTGAACCAAAGTTTCATAACCTCGATACCATACCTTTTCGTTTGGTGCTGCTCCAACATCCCGCCGCACCGCTTGAATATTTAGCTCAAAATTTACAGAAATTACGTTCGTTTTCTTGGTATGAACGTTATGTTATTACCCAACATCCTCAAGTAACTACAGAAATTCTCCAAATTCTCGTGCAAGATGCACATCGAGTTGTACGAGCAGCCGCAAAAGCAAGATTGAATGAAAAACAAAGGATCACTGCATTCTTCCAGGGCTGAAATTAGTTGCTTTCAGAAATAGTCGTCTTTCTACTTTCTACTCCCTACTCCCACTCTAGGTTACTATCTTTGACTGCAACTTGGTATGAGGAGCAATATCTAGCGACAAGTCTAGAGCATCTATGCACTTGATCAGACATCCCTGATATCTCTGCATTGCACACAACCCGGCAATTACCAGCCCAAATACCAAAATCGCCAGAAATTCTTGTTCAGGCTACTGCTTGGCAACGTAATGCCCAAGGCAAAATTGAATTAATTGCCGATAAATCTTCTGTGAACTTCTTATAATCATTAAATTGTGCTGCTGTTAATCAAAACTGAAAAAAACTCATCATAACATTACACAGATACCCTAATAACAAAATTTACCTTGGGAAAACTAGACACTAAGTAGATAATTAGAAATAAGTTGATGAAAGTAACTTTTGCTCACTTAAGTTTAGTTGGTGCGATCTACATATCTGCTATTGGTAACAGCAGTGTTCAAGCACAAGTAATACCCGATAACACTCTCCACACTGCTGTGTCTGGCAGTAATAGTTACAACATCACAGGTGGTACTGTCATTGGCAAAAATTTATTTCATAGCTTTAGCCAATTCTCTATTCCTACAGACGGTTCTGCCACATTCAACAGTACTTCTGGCATCCAAAACATTTTTAGTCGGGTGACTGGGGGTGATGTTTCTTATATTAACGGTTCCATCAAAACCAATAGCGGTGTGAATCTATTTTTACTCAACCCGGCTGGAATTATATTTGGAGACAAAGCTTTCTTAAATGTGGGTGGTTCTTTTATCGGCACAACTGCAAATAGCATCAAATTTGCTGATGGCAATGAGTTTAGCACCAATGCAACTATCTCTCCTGTATTAACAGTGAGTGTACCCATTGGTTTGCAGATGGGGTCAAATCCGGCAGCAATCAAAGTTCAAGCATCTACAACCCCACTGCAAGTCTCTACAGGTCAAACCTTAGCATTAGTCGGGGGAGATGTTTTAATAGATGGCCGTACTCTTTCCACTCCTCAAGGAAGGATTGAAATTGGTGCTGTTGATGGCGGAACTGTCAGCCTCATTCCCAATAATTTAGGTTGGAGTCTAGGTTATCAAGATGTTCAAGATTTTCGGGATATTAATTTATCTCAGCAATCTCTACTTTCTACTGGTGGAAATGGAGAAATTCAGATTTGGGGGGCTAATGTATCCTTAAGTGGTGGCTCTCGTGTGTCAGTTCAAAACACCACCAATGTCCCAACTCCCGGTAAAATTTCGGTTCATACATCAAAATTACTCACAGTCACTGGTGATAATACTAATGGCAGTACTACTACTGCAATTAGAGCAGGAGCTATTGGTACTGGGATGGTTGCCAATATGGAAATATTTACGCAAGACTTGATTGCCAATAATGGCGGCATAATTTTGACAAATAATTCTGGTGCTTCTGTAGGCGGAGGTAATATTACAGTTAATGCCTCTGGAACGATTCAAGTAGCAGGGGTAGGTAAAATATCAACTAATCGCAGTGGCATTTCTGGTTTGACTTTTTTTACTGGTAAAGGTGGGAATGTCAATGTTTCTACAAATAAATTAGTGATTTTAGATGGTGCTGTGGTGACAACTTCCACAATCTTTAAAGGTGATGCGGGAAATGTGACAGTCAACGCGCGAGAATCTATCCACTTGTCTGGATTTGAAACTGCTTCAACTAGTTTTGCTCCTAGTTCCTTGAGTTCTTCAACTTTGGGTGTGGGTAATTCTGGTAACTTGATTGTGAATACGGCTAAATTATCGGTTCATCATGGGGCAAGAGTTGAAGCTTCTTCTTATGCTAGTGGCAATGCTGGCAATGTGATTCTCAATGCTTCCGAATCAGTGGAAGTGGCTGGTAAGCCAGCACAATCTTTCTTAATTCCGAGTTTTATCGGTTCATCAACTGTGCAGCAGGCTGGTTCATCAAGAGTTTTGACTGGCAATAGTGGAGATGTTCATATTACAACCCAGCAGTTAAAAGTTGCCGATGGTGGATTAGTGAATGTCAGAAATGATGGCACGGGTAATGCGGGAAAAGTTGGCATCAATGCTAACTTTTTGATGTTAAATACTCAGGGTGCTATTACAGCTACTACTAAAATTGGTGAAGGAGGTAATATAGCTGTTAATGCTAATACTTTATTGATGCGCTATAACAGTGCTATCAACGCTACATCAGGCAGTGTGGGTAATGGCGGTAATATTACTATCAACACACCAATTGTTTTTGCTTTAGAAAACAGTGATATTGTGGCTAATGCGGTGCAAGGTAGAGGTGGGAATATTGCCATTAAAACTCACGGAATTTTTGGTTTAAGATATAGCCCACAACTAACACCAGAAAGTGATATTACTGCCAGTTCGCAATTTGGGGTGAATGGTACAGTCGAAGTGAATAATGTTGGTGTTGACCCCAATTCTGGTTTATTTAAATTACCAACCAATGTTAATGATCCATCTCAAAAAATAGCTACAGGCTGTGCAGATAGCCTTGGTAGTAGTTTTGTCGCCACAGGACGCGGTGGAATACCAAAAAATCCCACAGAAGATATCATAAGCGATCGCCCTTGGTCAGACATCCGCAATCTGGGTGCATTTCCACAAACCCAATCAGTACAAGCTCACATACCACAATCTCCAGAAACACTTGTCCAAGCAACTTCTTGGCGACGTAACGCCCAAGGCAAAATCGAATTAATTGTTGCTAAGTCTTCGAGCAACGTGCAACCATCATTAACTTGTGCAGTAATTCCTTAAATTAAAGTTAAACTCAATTATTTTTAGTAATAAAAACTACTTATATGGGAATAATAAATCCGGGTTAAAGCATGATAAATAAGTAGATGAAAACAAGTTTTGCTGGCTTAGGCTTCATTAGTGCAATTTTCCTACTTACTATTTGCACCAGCAGTGCTGGCGCGCAAGTGATACCTGATAGTACCCTCCACACCATTGTGGATGGAACTAATATTTACACTGTTACAGGTGGTACTGTCGTTGGCAAAAATTTATTTCATAGCTTCAGTCAGTTCTCTGTTCCTAGCCAAAATTCTGTAGTCTTCCAGACTAACGGTATTCAAAACATTTTTAGTCGAGTCACTGGTAATCATGTTTCTTATATTGATGGAAACATCAAAGCTGATGCTAATTTATTCTTACTCAACCCCGCAGGCATTATTTTTGGCAAAAATGCCAGCTTGAGTGTTGCTGGGTCATTTGTGGGGACAACGGCCAGTAGTATTAAGTTTGCTGATGGTACAAAGTTCAGTGCTACAGAACCACCATTGTTAAGCATAAGTGTACCCATTGGACTGCAAATGAGTAGTCATGCCAAACCAATACAGGTATATGGTAATGGTAATGATGGAATTGTGCCGACAAAGAATTTAGGTATATTAGGCAGTGCCACAAAGACCATTGCCTTAGTTGGTGGAGATATCACCTTGAGTGGGGGTGTCATTACTGCACCGTTAGGTCGAATTGAAATTGGTGCAGTCGATAGTGGCACAGTGAATTTAATCGCCACACCCACAGGATGGCAGTTAGATTATGCACAAGTGCAAGATTTTCGAGATATTAACTTCACACAACGCTCTTCTTTATGGAATCCTAATCCCGTAAGTAATCCCTTTGGTGGCATTCAAGTAGTAGGCAGAGATATACGCCTCGACCAATCGCAAATTGCGGGTGCAGCAATTAGAAGTGGACAGGGTAGTAATATTACTGTAAATGCAGCGCGATCGCTATTTTTGGGTGGAATCAATGCTAATGCTCAAGCTCCCAGTGCTTGGATTGTGAATCAGGTGGCACAAGGGGCAACAGGAAAAGGTGGTGCAATCAATATTCAAGCCGGGAATGTAACATTACAAGATGGTGCAGCCATTGAAACCTTCAGTTTGGGTACAGGGGCAGCAGGCAAAGTACAGGTCACAGCAGATACCATTACTGCTACGGGTGCGGTTGCCCTAACATCTCCCTTAGCACCATCTGGTAGTAGCCCCAGCCGCATCGGTAGTCAAACCTATACTTTGGGAGATGGGGGAGATGTGAGCGTAGTTGCGCGTAAACTCACTCTCAAAGATGGTGGTTTAGTCGGAACCATTGTCTTTCCGGGGGCTACGGGCAAAGGCGGAAATATTTCTGTGGATGTGGCTGATGAAATTTATGCCACTGGAATTAGCCCCATTAGCTTAACTTCCAGTGGTATAGATACTTACACATTCAGTAGTGGTAAGAGTGGCGATATCAAAATTTCCACAGACATCTTGAATTTGATTGATGGTGGAACCGTTTTGACTTTCACTTCTCGCTTGCAAGGAATACCAGGAACAGGTACTGGTAACACAGGCGATATTTCAGTGGTGGCACGCAAAGGTGTGAATATTGTGGGAACATCACCAATTTCACCCACTCTAATCAGCTTTTTGGGGACTTCTACAGCTGGTTCCGGCAATAGCGGCAATGTTTTTTTAACAACACCTAATCTGTCAATAGAAGCTGGGGCTTCCTTGGGTACAAGTACGCTGCCGATTATTGGTAACTTTGGCGATCGCACTCAGTCGAATAATCTAGGAAATAGTGGCAATATTAGTTTAAATGTCACAGAGCGTATAACCATTACTGGAATTAATCAGTTTACACTGGCTCCCGGTGGCATAGGAACTGCTACCTACGGTAATGGTCAAGCTGGTGATGTCAAAATTCAAACTAATCAATTGCAGATACTTGATGGTGGGGCTCTGGCCAACGGTACTACCAGCACTGGCAATGGTGGAGCTTTAACAATCCAGGCAAATGATATTTTAGTAGAAGGGAAAAATTTACGTGCCTCCGCGATTGGAGCTAGTGCCGCTATTTTGAATGCAACTACCCGTAAATTCTATAATCTACCTGATGTACCCACGGGCAAAACCGGTATATTGAACATTAATGCCAACAAGTTAACGGTTCGTAATGGTGGTAATGTTAGCGTCGCGCATGAAGGCACAGGTGACGCTGGAGAGTTAAATATCCAAGCCAATCAGATATTTTTGGATAATGGAGGGATTAAGGCTACCACTGCCTCAGGAGAAGGCGGTAACTTGACATTAACGGTGGGCAACGCCCTCGTGATTCGTGATGGCAGTAAAATTACCACCGAAGCAGGCAGTAATGGCAATGGCGGCAATCTTAAAATTAATGCCCCAATCATTCTGGGTTTAGAAAACAGCGATATTATTGCCAATGCCGTTCAAGGTAATGGAGGTAACATTGGCATTACCACTCAAGGCATTTTTGGGTTGAAATACCGTCAAGAACTAACTACAGAAAGTGACATCACGGCTAGTTCGCAATTTGGAGTGAACGGTACAGTTGATATTAATAATATTGGTGTTGACCCCAACTCAGGTTTACTCGAACTGCCAGAAAATGTTACCGACCCATCCCAGCAAATGAAGAGTAGTTGTGCGGCTAATACTGGTAGTAGTTTTGTCGTCACAGGTAGGGGTGGCATACCACAAAATCCTACCCAGGAAATTAGGAGCGATCGCACCTGGTCAGACATTCGTGATATCTCTGCGTTCCACACCACACAACCAGTCAAAGCCCAAACAGCAAAATCACCAGAAACGCTTGTCCAAGCTACCTCTTGGCGGCGTAACGCCCAAGGCAAAATTGAATTAATAGCCGAGCAATCTTCTACTCAGGTACAACCAAAATTAACCTGTGCGGCTCTACCCACAAATTAATGTATGTTATAAAAATCACTATTCTGGGAACAATATATACGGGACACAAAATCAGAAATCCGTTTATGAAATTAACGTTTGTTGGGCTTGGCTGTCTTGGTGCAATCTGTATCTGGGTGGTTTGCAACAATGGTGTTCACGCACAAGTAATTCCTGATAAAACTCTCAATACTGCTGTAGATATTGGTAGTAATAGTTACGTCATCAAAGATGGCACTCGTGTCGGTAACAATTTATTTCATAGCTTTAGCCAGTTCTCTATCCCTACAGGTAGCTCTGCATCATTTGACAATGCTACCGATATTCAAAATATTTTTAGCCGAGTGACTGGTGGTAATGTTTCTAACATAGACGGCTCTATCAGTGCCAAGGGTAGTGCCAACTTATTCTTACTCAACCCCGCAGGGATTATGTTTGGGCCAAATGCCAGCTTAAATATTGGTGGTTCTTTTATCGCTACAACTGCCAATAGCATTAAATTTGCTGATGGAGTTGAATTTAGTGCTGTAAATTCTGCTGCTAAACCATTATTAACAATGACTGTGCCCATTGGGCTGCAAATGGGTAATTATCCCTCAGCAATACAAGTTCAAGGTACAGGACATAAGCTATATACAACCGATTTTTTTTCTCCTGTAATTTATAATCCTAGCTCCACTCAATTACAAGTACAGTCAGGAAAAACCTTAGCATTGGTGGGTGGAAATATTACTTTGGATGGTGCTATTCTAAGTACCCAAACGGGTCAAATAGAATTAGGTAGTTTAGGAAGTGCAGGATTAGTTAGTTTAATACCGACTACTCAGGGTTATAAATTGGAGTACGAGCAGGGACAAAGTTTTGGCGATATTCAACTGGCGCAAAAGTCATTATTAGATGTGAGTGGGTTTAACTCCGGTGCAGTTCAACTCCAGGGAAGAAATATAGACTTTACTGATGGTTCGTTGATTTTATCCCAGAATTATGGCAATCTTTCGGGTGGAAATATTAATTTGCAAGCATCAGCAGCGATCGCCATTATTGGTAGCACACCTGAGGCAAAAATTCGTAGTTCGATTCGTACGGAAGCATTCGGAAGCGGAAACAGTGGAAATATCAGTATTATTACTCCCCGCTTGACACTCCAAGAAGGTGCCGCAATCAGTACTCTCACTTTTGGAACTGCTAAGGCTGGTAACATCCAAATTCAAGCAGCAGATATGGAGGTATCAGGTTTTTCACCCCAGAATCCCACTGGAAATACAGCCATTAACACTACCACGTATGGAAAAGGAGCGGCTGGAGATGTCGTCGTTAATGGGAATAATTTATTACTCTCTGGGGGAACCTCTATAACATCGGGGACGTTGGGGAGTGGCTCCAGTGGTCAGGTCATGATTCGCAATCAAAATACCACCGTCATAGGTGAAAATCCTTTTGGCCTGTCTAGCTATATTGGTATCATCACATTTTCAGATGGAAATGCTAAAGATTTAAGATTAGATACTGGGAACTTGCAGATATTAAATGGTGGAGTAATTGGTTCATCTGCATTCTTTGTCGGTAATGGCGGTAATGTCCAAATCAATGCTAGTAAGGCGATCGCTATTAGTGGTCGTGGTAGCAGTAGTAACAGTAATATTGGCTCTTCTGTTGTGCGTTACAGTCCGCAAATACGTCAATCATTTGGTTTGCCAGATATACTCACAGCAAATGCAGGTAATGTCAGTATTACTACACCTAAACTCACACTCACAGATGGTGGCACAGTCACAGTTGCTAGCCAAGGTACTGGAAATGCCGGAAATCTGCAAATTATTGCCAATCAAATTCAATTGAAAAATCAAGCTTTAATTCAGGCACAAACAGAATCGGGTAATGGTGGTGATATCAGTTTGCAAGTCAGAGATGTGGTACTGATGCGCGATCTCAGTAAAATTACAACCACCGCAGGCAGTAAAGGTAATGGTGGGAATATCCATATTAATGCACCAGTGATTATCGGCTTAGAAAACAGCGACATCACTGCTAATGCTGTTCGCGGTAAAGGCGGCAATATTAACATCACTACTCAGGGAATTATTGGTTTAGAATACAGTTCCCAACTGACAGGAGAAAACAATATCACCGCTAGTTCCGAGTTTGGGGTGAATGGGACAGTAGAAATTAATAATGTTGGTGTTGACCCCAATTCAGGTTTAGTGGAATTGCCAGCAAATGTTACTGATCAATCACAACAAATAGCTAGTGGTTGTGCTAACGAAACTGGTAGTAGCTTTATCGCTACAGGTAGAGGTGGTGTACCGCAAAATCCGACACAGGAAATTAGGAGCGATCGCACCTGGTCAGACACCCGCAATATATCTGCATTCTACACAACACAACCAGTCAAAGCCCAAACACCAAAATCACCAGAAACACTTGTCCAAGCAACTTCTTGGCGACGTAACGCCCAAGGTCAAGTTGAGTTAGTTACTGATAATTCCTCTACTCAGAAGCAAACTTCTTTAACCTGTGCTGCTGTAGCCGAAAATTAACTACTGTTCAAAAACTTATTCTCTTGGGAAACATCAATATGGACTAAAACACAAGAAATCGATTCATGAAATTAACTTTTGCTGGTTTGGGCTTAACTGGTGCAATTTTGATGTCTGCTCTTTGCTACGGTGATGTTCAGGCTCAAGTAACTCCTGATGGAACTCTCAATACATCGGTAACTGGCAATAATCATTACACCATCACCAACGGCACTCATGTAGGCAACAATTTATTTCATAGCTTTAGTCAGTTCTCTATCCCTACAGATGGTTCTGCATCATTTGAAAATGCCACTGATATTCAAAATATTTTTAGTCGGGTAACTGGTCGTCAGGTTTCTAATATTGATGGTGAAATTAGTGCTAAGGGTAATGCCAACTTATTTTTACTCAACCCCGCCGGGATTATCTTTGGCAAAAATGCCAGTTTGAATATTGGTGGTTCCTTTGTTGCCACAACTGCTAATAGCATTACATTTGCTGAGGGTTCAGAATTTAGTGCTGTAGATCCTGCTACTAAACCATTATTAACAATGAATGTACCCATTGGTTTGCAAATGGGTCAAAATTCCCAGGGGATTACTGTCGAGGGCTTAGGACATCGGATCACAAGTGGGGTCTTTACACCTTTAGATCGCACTCAGAATCCTACGGGTTTACAAGTTAAGACAGGCAATACCTTAGCACTAATCGCTAATGAGGTGAATTTCTCTGGTGGGATTATTAGCACTAATGGAGGTGGACATCTAGAAGTAGGGAGTGTGAGTGAGGGTCAAATCAAACTCAAACCTACTATTACAGGATGGGATGGAGATTATTCAGCAGTACAAAAATTCAACGATATCCACCTTGCAAACCAATCGTTGCTTGATGCCAGTGGTAGCAATGGCTCGATTCAATTACAAGGGCGAAATATCAACTTGAGCAATGGTTCTGCTATTGTAATCCAAAATTTTGGTGCAACAGTATCTGAGGGTATCAAAATCAAGGCTATGGAGTCTTTGAATCTTATCGGTAATGTCACCGATGCAAGTATCGGGAGTGCTATCCAAATTGACAATTTAGGAACTGCTCAAGCGGGTAATATTACCATATCTGCGGGGCAACTATCGATCCAAAATGGTGGACTAATCTCGACTCGGATGTTTACCCAAGCATCTGGAGGCAATATTACAGCCAATGTAGCAGGTTCAATCGATATCAGTGGCTTTGCCCCTAGCAATCCAATCAGATTGTCCTCAATCTCAACAACCACAGTTAACTCCGCTAATGCAGGTAATGTTACAGTCTCAACTGACAATCTCAGACTTCTCAATGGTGGTGGATTATCCTCTACAACCATAGGACTTGGACAGGCAGGAACGGTACAAGTTAATGCAGCAGACTTAATCGAAATTGCTGGTAACAACTCGATGATCTTGTCACCGAGTGCTTTGACTTCAACAACTCTCGGCCCTGGAAATGCCAATAACACCTTTGTTAACACATCCAGATTGGTGGTTCGAGACGGTGGATTTTTAGGGTCTAGTACTGTTGCTACAGGTTCATCTGGTAGTGTAATAATTAATGCTTCTGAATTTGTAGATATTAAAGGTAAAGGTGCGGGATCGATTACGCCTAGTCGTATCGTTTCCACCGCAGAAACTCTCGATCCAATCACCCAAGCTTTCTTTGGACTTCCTCCAATTCCTACAGGTGATGCAGGTTCCTTAATCATTAACACACCGTCATTAATTATCACAGATGGGGCATACATAACTGTTAGAAATGATGGGCCTGGTATATCTGGAGATTTGCAGATTAATGCCAATTCTATTTTTCTAGATAAACAAGGCAACATAACGGCATCCACCGCCTCTGGTAATGGGGGGGATATCAAATTAAACTTACAAAATTATTTGCTGATGCGTCATAACAGCTTGATTTCTGCCACCGCAGGCGGTAATGGTAACGGAGGCAATATCACCATTAATTCACCTACTATTATCGGCTTAGAAAACAGCGATATCACGGCTAATGCTGTTCGAGGTAAAGGTGGTAATATTAACATCACTACTCAGGGAATTATTGGTTTAGAATACCGTTCCCAACTGACAGGAGAAAACAATATCACTGCCACTTCCGAGTTTGGGGTGAATGGGACTGTGGAAATTAATAACATTGGTGTTGACCCCAATTCTGGTTTAGTGGAATTACCAGCTAATTTCACTGATTCTTCCCAACAAATCGCCAGTGGTTGTTTTGCGAATACTGCTAGTAGTTTTGTCGCCACAGGTAGGGGTGGTGTGCCGCAAAATCCCACAGAAGAATTGAGTAGCGATCGCACCTGGTCAGACACCCGCAATATATCTGCATTCTACACAACACAACCAGTCAAAGCCCAAATATCAAAATCTCCCGAAATACTTGTGCAAGCTACTTCTTGGCGACGTAATGCCCAAGGCAAAATTGAGCTTGTTGCCGATAAATCTTCTTTGCAGATACAACCAGCCTTAACCTGTGCAGCTACATCTCAAAATTAACTACCGTTAAAAATTTATGTTCTGGGGAACAATAAGTACGCAATAGAACACAAGAAATCGATTAATGAAAATAAATGTTGCGGGTTTGGGCTTAATTAGTGCAATTGTGATGTCTGCTATTTGCCACAGTGATGTTCATGCTCAGGTAACTTCTGATGGGACTCTCAACACCTCTGTGACTGGCAGTAATCATTACACCATTACCAACGGCGATCGTGTTGGCAACAATCTATTTCATAGCTTTAGTCAATTCTCTATCCCTACAAATGGTTCGGCATCATTTGACAATGCTACTGATATTGAAAATATTTTTAGTCGAGTGACTGGTGGTAATATTTCTCACATAGATGGTGCCATTAATGCCAATGGTAGTGCGAATTTATTCTTGCTGAACCCCGCAGGTATTATTTTTGGGCAAAATGCCAGCTTAAATATTGGTGGTTCATTTATAGGGACAACTGCTAATAGTATTAAGTTTGCCGATGGGACAGAATTTAGTGCCGTGCAGAGTGCAGGTAAACCTTTGTTGACAATGAGTGTACCTGTGGGTTTGCAAATCGGTCAAAATTCGGGGGGTATTACTGTCGAGGGCTTAGGGCATCGCCTCATAACTGGGTCTTTTACACCCCTAGATCGCAGTCAGAATCCTACAGGTTTACAAGTTAAGTCAGGCAATACCGTGGCACTGATTGGCAACCAAGTCAAATTCTCAGGGGGGATTGTGGCAGTCAACGGAGGTGGACATCTAGAACTAGGAAGTGTTCAACAGGGGCAAGTCGGACTCGATCCCACACTTACGGGATGGGTAGGAGACTACTCCCAGATTCAGCAATTCAATGATATCCATCTAGCCCAAAAATCCATGCTAGATGCCAGTGGTAACAATGGTTCAATTCAAGTACAAGGAAAAAATATCAGCTTGAGTGAAGGCTCTACTTTGCTGCTGCAAAACCTGGGAGCGCAATCACAAGGAATTACTGTCCACGCCACCGAGTCTTTGAATTTAACAGGCAACGCCCCTCAACAAGGATTGAGCAGTGCAATCAGAATCGAAAACTTAGGAATAGGTTCATCAGGAGATGTTGTGGTTTTTGCTAATCAACTCTCCATGCAGGATGGTGCCAGGATTAATAATCTTAATTTCACTACAGCAATCGGCGGAAATATTAAGGTTGATGTTAAAGATTTCATTAATATCAATGGTTTTATCTCTGCTGTCCCATCAGAAACCTCCGTTATCGGAACAGTTGCCACTAACTCTGGTAAAGCTGGTGATATTAATATCTCGTCGGGCAACCTCAGAATTACCAGTGGGGGAAATGTTAATTCTGTAACTGCGGGTTCTGGGGAGAGCGGAGCGATATTGATCAATACCACAGGACTGATCGAAGTTACTGGAAACAATCCATTTGTCTTAGCACCTAGCGGCATCTCTTCCACAACTTTTAGCACTGGCAATGCCAATAGTATATTGGTTAACACATCCAGATTAATTGCTAGTGACGGAGGAAGTCTGGGATCTGGCACTTTGAATCGGGGTTTAGCGGGGAATGTGACAATTAATGCGTCAGAGTTTGTAGAGGTGAGAGGTAAAGCACCAGGATCGATTAGAGGCAGTAACATCGCTTCCTCGTCTGAAATTCTTGACCCAATTTTGCAAGCCACTTTTAAACTACCGCCCATTCCTAGTGGTGATGCTGGTGCTTTAACAATTAATACCCCATCATTACGGGTTACTAATGGTGCATTCGTGAGTGTGAAGAATGATGGCCCTGGCAAAGCAGGAGATTTACAAATTAACGCTAATTCCTTGTTGCTCAACAACCAAGGTAATATCAGTGCATCCACTGCTTCGGGTAATGGCGGAGATGTCAGATTAAACTTGCAAGAGTATCTGTTGATGCGTTACGATAGTGTGATTTCAGCCACTTCTTTGGGTAAAGGTAACGGTGGTAATGTGTCAATTAAATCACCAGTCATAGTCGGATTAGAAAATAGCGACATCATCGCTAATGCCGTACAAGGTCGCGGTGGCAATATTGATATCACGACTCAAAGTGTTAATGGGCTAGTATTTCGTAATACTCTCACTCCCAGAGTTGATCTCAGCAATGACATCACGGCTAGTTCCCAATTCAACGTCAACGGCACGGTGCAAATTAATAACATTGGCATTGACCTCAATTCGGCTTTAGTAGAACTACCTACAAATATTACTGACTCATCACAGCAAATTGCTACAGGATGTGCAGATACTAGTGGTAGTAGTTTTGTCGCTACAGGCAGGGGAGGAATACCGCAAAATCCCACACAAGGGTTGAGGAGCGAACAACCTTGGTCTGATACTCGTGACATCTCTGCATTCTACACAACACAACCAGTCAAAGCCCAAATATCAAAATCTCCAGTAACACTTGTCCAAGCTACTTCTTGGCGACGTAATGCCCAAGGTAAAGTTGAGTTAGTTACTGATAATTCTTCTACCCAGAAGCAAACCTCTTTAACCTGTGCTGCGGTTCCTAGATAAAATAAGATTGTATCTGCACTGCAAGTTTCTCAAACAACGCTATAGCAATATGGCCTACAGTGAGTTTAGTTTAGCTAAAGCCAAACAAGCCTTTGGTTTAACGACAGTAGAGCAACGCGATATTTTTGCCAATGTTCCAGAATTATCAGCCAGTCAGTTGCTTGTAGAAACTTTGAATTATAACCTGGCGATCGCCTTGGCAAGTAACAGTGAAAAAGCCCGTTCGGAACTGATTATTGCCCCAATTCTCGTAGATTTACGCCGACAGTTAAAGGAAAAAATTAGTTTATTTTCTGGGATAGATTTTACGGTTGATGAAAGTCAAGGATTAAATGGCACTTGTGATTTTATTATTACAAAATCCCCAGAAATTTTGATAGTCACAGCACCAGTAATCACGGTTGTTGAAGCAAAAAAGGAGAATATCAACGCAGGTTTAGGTCAATGTGCAGCAGAAATGATTGCAGCCCAAATTTTTAATCAACAAGCACTAACAGAAATTAAAACAATTTATGGTGCAGTTACAACAGGTAGTATTTGGCAATTTTTAAAGCTAGAAGGACAAATATTAAGTATTGATTTGAGTGAATACTATCTTAAAGATGTGAATAAAATTCTTGGCATTTTAGCCAGTGGTATTATGACTGAAGGATAAATTTATCAGGGCTTCTAGCATCCAATTATTTATCAAGACTCAATTAGCTACATTGTAGATAGGACTCGTATTTGATTTCTGACAAAAACTCATACAGTTTCCAAACCTTGTTCCCTGTTAAGAGTTGCCTACCTTCACAAGTAAGTTCAGAAATCAAATCGAATTGCTATATATCTTTTGTTTTATTGTAAGTTAACTTAACTCAAAACTTGCTCGGCTTCAGCACTATTAATTTGGTCAAGAATGCCCCAAATTTCCTGTAACATTGGCTCTAGTCCAGTACGTGTTACGGCAGAAATTAGAAAAACAGGAGCATAAGCAAGGTGATTTAATTGCGTAGCCAATGCTTCTAAATCGACTGCTTCTCGATCAACTGCGTCAATTTTATTCAGTGCTAAAATTTGGGGACGCTCTGCTAAACCACGTCCATAGGCTTGTAACTCTTGTTGAATTGTTGTGTAATCTTGAATGACATTATCACTGGCGGCATCAATTAAATGTAACAATACTCGCGTGCGTTCAATGTGGCGTAAAAAATCATGTCCTAAACCTGCGCCTTCGGCTGCACCTTCAATTAAGCCAGGAATATCGGCAAAAACTGTACCATCACCTGTGGGTTTTCGGACTACGCCCAAATTTGGCACAAGGGTAGTAAATGGATAATCAGCTATTTTTGGTCTTGCAGCAGATAAAGATGAAATTAAAGTGGATTTACCAGCGTTTGGTAATCCAATAATGCCAACTTCTGCTAATAGTTTCAACTCCAGACGTAGCCTTTTTCTTTCCCCTTCTAAACCTGGCAGAGCGTATTCTGGGGCGCGGTTGCGGTTACTTAAAAAATATTGATTGCCTAATCCACCTTTACCGCCTTCTGCAATTAATAAAGTTTGTTCTGGTTGAATTAAATCACCAATTATTTCATCGGTTTCTGCGTTATAAATTGCTGTACCGCAGGGAACTTCAATGATTAAATCTTTACCGGATGCACCTGTACGGTTATTGGGGCCGCCTCGTCCACCATTTTCGGCTTTAAAAAGATGGTTATATTTAAAGTCTAAGAGAGTTTGTAAGTTTTCTACGGCTTGGAAAATAACAGAACCCCCGCGTCCACCATTTCCACCAGAGGGGCCACCAGCAGGTACATACTTTTCTCTGCGGAAGGCGACAATACCATCGCCTCCTTTACCTGCTTCTACTTCAATTTCTACTTGATCGATAAATTGCATAGTTTGATAGTGCTGAGTTGTGAGTTCTAAATTATAAGTTTTTTATTAATGCTTTATCTTTATTCTCTACTTTTAACTCAAAACTCAGCAATGACATTTGCTTTAGCGGAGGTTTCCTCTAAATATATGGTGTCACATCTTCCCCGCAGTCATCTGCCAAATAGGAGAGGGCGCGGAAACGTAAACCCACTAATTGCTCATAAAGTGGATTAATTTTACACAAAGGTGGGATGTGGACAATTTTGCGGCCAAATAAAGTGACATCCCGCTCAAAAGGACATTGAGAAGGAATCATTTTACATAGGAACCTAGCAACTCTGGGATCTTGGATATCTAACCCATCTAACCAGTCACGCAGGGGGTGAAGTGGGTCATGTTGCTGTCCTACAGATACGCTAGGAGGTATGACTGCCCAATCTTTATGTTCAAGAGTGTGGCGTAGGGCTTCTATAATATCTTCTGGTTGTTCTAAGATGACACAAAACTTGTGTAGTAATTCATCCTCACTGGGAGAATATGTACCATCAGCGATCGCTACCATAACAGCAGTACGTAAAAAATTCTCAGATGCTGATTGATCTTTACCTAAGGCTGCGGCTAATTCCTCTGGTGTAATGATCTCAAAAGACTCCCATTTGAGACTAGGTGCTAGTTCTTCTTGAGTCAGACTGGCAATTAATTGCTGTTCGTGGTCATCAAAGTTCCCATCTGCCCATGCAATTGTTAATAGCCCACGCAACCAAGCGGCAATTTGTTCGCTGCTGTATGGAGATTTTACGACACTGCTCATACTTTTGGCCTCAAAATTCTCACGGGTGATACTAGGCTACCTCGAATCCCCACGAGAGACTAGTTTGTCTTGTCAAGAGCTACAAAATTGCTCCTTACCCCTGATCTTCTCCCTGAAGCTTTGCCACGAAGCAAAGTTTGTGTGGTGAAGCACTAGGTTACAGTGGGGTTTTAAAATTGGAAAACAATGACTAGAGTGAAGAAAAATTTAAGTAAAAGGATAGATGATTAGTCCAATGCGTATATTTGTATTAATTTTTAATGCTCATACAGATAACGAAGGCATTCATACAATTAGAGTAGGCGATCGCAATAAAATTTTGATGTTCGAGTCAGAAGATGATGCTTTGCGGTTTGCTTTAATGTTAGAAGCTCAAGATTTCCCTACACCCACCGTAGAAGCAATTGATTCAGAAGAAATCAAAGAATTTTGCGAAAGTGCTAATTATGGCTGGGAAATCGTTCCCGAAAACAGCGACTTAGTGATTCCGCCAGAAATTAACGTAGAACAACCAGACTGGCAAAGTGATGCCGCAACTGATGAGGCTGATGAAAATGCCTTGGAAACTGAACAAGTCCCACCCGCCGCAGAAACCGAATTTTCCGACTCTGAACTCGCTGATATTCGCCGCAAACTAGAAGGGTTGTTGTAAAAAAGGAGCTAGGGGCTAGAAAGTCAGGTTTTTTACTCCTAACTTTTAACTCAGAGGAAGAGAACCTTAGGACTTACGCAAAATATCTCTCAAACTCTCATTTCTCCGTGAACTCTGCGCCTCTGTGGTAGCCTGCGGCAAGCCGCTATCGCGTCTACGATTTTCAGTAGCTTGTGCGTAAGTCCTGAACCTATTGACTATTGACCAATAACTATTGACTATTGAAAAAGGAAAAAATGGTAAATTTGCAGGAACGTGGGCATCTTTTAACTGAGCAGGTCAATCCTGATAGTCTCAATTTAGACCAACTCAGTGCTGTAGAGTTAGTAGAATTATTTAATAGCGAAGACCAAAAAGCAGTAGCGGCAGTAGCCGCAGCTAAAGCGCAGTTAGCATCAGCCATTGAGCAAACAGCAGCGCGATTACACCAAGGAGGACGTTTATTTTATATAGGTGCAGGCACTAGTGGTAGGTTAGGGGTATTAGATGCAGCAGAGTGTCCGCCTACTTTTTGTACGCCGCCCGAATTGGTGCAGGGAATCATTGCGGGTGGTGCGGGTGCGCTGGTTCGCAGTTCGGAAGATTTAGAAGACCGCGCCGAAGATGGCGAAGCGGCCATCGCTCAACGGCACATTACCCAGTTAGATGTGGTGGTAGGAATTACGGCTGGCGGCACAACACCATTTGTTCACGGCGCGCTGAGTGCGGCTCGTCAACGAGGCGCGGTAACTATATTTATCGCCTGTGTTCCACAAGAGCAAGTTAGCATTGATGTAGATATTGATATTCGCCTGTTGACTGGGCCAGAAGTGTTAGCTGGTTCAACGCGTTTAAAAGCTGGCACAGCCACAAAGCTAGCTTTAAATATACTGTCTACTGGGGTGATGGTCAAACTCGGCAAAGTCTACGGTAATCGGATGGTAGATGTTGCAGTCACAAATCAAAAACTCCTTGATCGCGCTTTACGAATTTTACAAGACCTCACAGGCCTCAGCCGAGAAACTGCTAATTCTTTACTAGAACGTAGTGGTAAATGGGTCAAGCTTGCTTTATTAATGCATTGGACTGGTTTAGAAAAAGAAGCAGGCGATAAACTGTTATCAGAACATCAAGGTAATTTGAGAGCGGCTGTAGCTAGTTATCAGGATAAAAGTTAAGAGAAGGGGGAATGGGGAATAGGTAAAAGAAAATGGGGTGTAGGGTGTAGGGAAAACTTGAGTGTCCCCGCGTCTCATACTAAGTTGGGTGTAAAAATATTATTCCTATGCCCCACTCCCTACTCCCTAGTACAGATTGGTCTAAATAAACAGACCATCGGAAATTGCTAAAAAGCTTGTGGTATCAAGATTATTTCTTTTTACTTTTTACTTTTTACTTTTTACTTTTGCCTTGTTGTACTAGTGTATTTAAGTAAACACGATATTATGGCTGAAAAAATCCAGACAGAAACAACTAATAATACAAACAATCAAGCAACAGAAACTGAAAAAGTTTTATGTCCTCATTGCCTGCGTACTGCTACCAACGGGATTAAATGTAAAGGCATTTGTGTAGCTGACAGTGATTATTAATGGAAAAAATTGCGATCGCTCCTAGCATATTTGATGTATATTACTTAGTGTATTTTTCCAGTCTGACAACAGCATTGTAATCTGGGACTCCTTCTAGCGATCGCTTACTTTTATCAAGCAGTACATTTCCCTCTGGCCAGTGGACTTGCAAATTTCCCCGTTGAATGGGTGCAATATAAACTTTCCCCACCAACTCGCCCAACTGATTTTTTAAAATTACCCGCTCCCCATCCTTTAAATTCAACTCCGCTGCATCCACCGCATTAATTAACACCGCCTCACGGAACGCCCCAGTAATTGCATCTTTGCGTTCTTGCACCATACTATTAAACTGTTTGCCTCGACGGGTAGCCACCAAAAAACAACCTTCTGGTAATTCTTTTTGCGGTGGTGATAGAGGTGTAAAATAAGCCTTGCCATCAGGTGTAGCGAAATGCCAACCAAAGCACAAATGCGAACCACCATATTGAAATTGGTCGCCTGCTTGCTGCAAATGTTGAATACCGGCGTATAACGGTACAACTTGGGCAATTTCCTCACGAATCGCAGAGGTATTCGCAAAACTTACCTTATCTGCTAACTCTGGACGCACCCGCTTGGCTAATTCGATAAACACTTCCCACTCTGGACGCGCCTCACCAACACGCGGCCCGGGAATTTCCGGACTAAAAATTATCCGCCGTTCGGTAGAAGTTTCCGTTACACCTCCCGGTATTTCATAACGAGTTGTGGCAGGTAAAAGCACCACAGTATCAGCAGGCTCAATTAACATCTGACTAGAAAGCACAATATCCAGATGTACCCGCAAAGGTATCTTTGCTAATGCACCAGCCACATAATCTGGTTCTGGCAATACTTCTAAGAAATTCCCACCCACAGAAAACAACACATCTAATTGCCCTTGATAGGCAGCATCAATCATTTCTGGGGCGATTAACCCTCTACTAGTCGGTACTGCAAAGCCCCACTGTTGACTTAACTTAGCAGCATTTTCTGAGTTGATAGGTTTACCACCGGGGAACACCGTCGCATAACATCCCATCTCTGCCCCACCTTGTACGCCAGAATGGCCGCGTATTGGCATTAAACCGCAGCCTTCGCGCCCAACAAAGCCTTTAGTCAGTGCCAGGTTAATAATACTGCGTACATTGTCTTCGCCACATTCATGCTGAGTTATGCCCATACTCCAAACAAATACAGCCTTATTTGCGGCTGCAACCATTTTGGCAAAGGCATACATCTCATCGCGGGTTGCGCCCGATAGTTGTTCTAACTCTTCCCAAGTTTGTTGTTCTAAAGATGCTTTGAGTTGGGCAAAACCAGAGGTATAATTGTTGATAAAAGATTCATCTACCCATGCGTGGGCAATTAGATGTTTGATTGTGCCGTTGAGAAAAGCTATATCACCACCGACATTGACCAAAAAGAAGTCTTCGGCAAACTTAGTCCCAAATAAAGCACTTTCCACAATTGAAGGAACCCAGTACCTTTCCATTCCAGGTTCGCGGTAAGTGTTAATCACTACAATTTTTGTGCCAGCTTTTTTAGCGTAGTGCAGATATTTCACTGTGACTGGCTGATTATTAGCGACATTAGAACCAATAAAAACTAATAAATCTGTACCTATCCAGTCTTTATAAGAACAAGTGGTAGCCCCTGCGCCCAGAGTGCTTTTCAACCCTGCCGTACTAGGAGAATGGCAAATACGGGCGGCATTATCAATATTATTGCTACCCATAGCCCGCACCGCTTTTTGGGTAGCGTAATAAGTTTCGTTGACAGTCCCGCGACTAGTAACGTAAAAACTGAGTTTGTCTGGTGTGGTAGCGCGGATATGAGTAGCAATTACATCTAAGGCTTCTTCCCAACTAACCCGATGGAAACCTTTTTCTTTGCGTTGACGCATCATTGGGTAGGGTAGTCGCCCCAATTCCCGTAACTGGGAACTTTTTTGAGTTTGCAATTGGGCGACATCTTGCAGTAAATCGGGATCAAAACTAGGCATAGTATTCATCTGCAACAAGCGCAACCGCACATTGCACAGATGGATACCATCTAAAGTCCAATCTTTCATCCCGGTTGTTCCTAACGCACAACCATCACAAACACCTTGATTGAGAATTTTCCAGGCGTAAGGTAGTTTATGGCGTGACAACCAGATAGCGCGAAATACTTCCCAGTAATTATTGGGGTACTGTTCGCCAATACCGAATGGCTTCCAACTAGCCCAGTGTTGAGGTGTCCAATATTTAGTGGGTTTAGGCAGCATAATAAGTATGGGAGTAAATCAAACTACCACTTTTAGGCTACCGTTTTGAGTAGCAAATGAGTAGTAGGTTTTGGTAGAGCGATCGCAATAATTATGCCTAAAATCAGCCTTTTTTTTGTTGCCCTGCTACCACCACCAGAAATTCAAGATTACGCTAACAATATCAAGCAATATTTTGCTGAGAATTACGCTAGTCGCCACGCCCAAAAATCACCACCCCACATTACCCTACAACCGCCATTTAAATGGGCGAATGCTGATACGCCACGGTTAGAAGCATTTTTACAGGAATTTGCTCATCAAAAACAGTCATTATTAATTACACTCAACGGTTTTAATGCTTTTGCTCCCCGTGTTATCTATATTGATGTGGTGAGAAGCCAAGAACTTTTGCAACTCCAAGCCCATTTAATGGTAAAAATGGAAGCTGAATTAGGCATTATAGACAAGGTGGGCAAAAAACGTCCTTTTGCGCCTCACATGACAGTCGCCTTTCGAGATTTGACCAGACGAAATTTTAAAGCTGCTTGGCCAGAATTTGCCCATAGACAAGTATATTTTGAATTTATGGCTGACAGGTTAACATTATTAATTCACGATGGTAGACGTTGGCAGATAAAAACAGAGTTTGCTTTTTTGGGTTAGATATCGTTTCCGGTGCAAGACTTGTCATTAAGCACCCAAAGCGAATAGAGAAATTGGCAATTAATCACCTTGCGGATATTCATTCCACAAGGTTGTAATTTCGCGGAGACTTTGGTGATTGCCATTGCCTAAAATTAAATGATCTAGCAAGGGAATATTTAATAACTGCGCTCCTGCTAAAAGTTGACGCGTCAATTCTATATCTTCATCACTAGGTTCCACATTACCCGAAGGATGGTTGTGAGCGACAATTGCTTTTGTTGCGCCTTGACGAATTACTTCCCGAAAAATCTCTCTCGGCGAAGCTAAAGTTTCTGTGGCTGTACCGATGGTAATTACTTTTGTACCTAACAAGCGATTCTTAACATCTAATAAAAGTACCGCAAAACGCTCTTGTGTCTGCCACATTAAATCGTGACTCAATGCTGCGGCTGCGGCCATTGGGCTTTCTATGGGTGTGCGGTCTAAAGGACGAGATTGAAAGGCACGTTTTCCGAGTTCTACCGCCGCTAAAATAGTTGTGGCTTTGGCTGGGCCGATACCCGGAATTTGCATTAATTCCGCAGGCGTAACTTCGCGCAGCACTGCTAATGGGTCGCGCTGATGTTTGCTGAGTTCCTGCAACAGATATTGCCCTAAACCCACAGCTGAAAGTTTGCCTGGCCCTTGTCCTGTGCCTAAGAGAATTGCAATTAACTCCGCAGTGGCTAAAATTTTTGGCCCATGTGTCATTAAGCGTTCACGCGGACGTTCATTTGTGGGGATGTCGGCAATTCTGAGGCAATAAGTCATAGAACAAAGGCGAAATAGTTACCCTGAATGGAACTATTTTTAGTTATCCCTTGTTTGTGGTCATAATTATCTTTATTTGAGAAAATTTTAATTTTGGAAATTTTACTGGAGTAATCCCCAAAAATCTCTTGCTCTAGAATTAGCTCCCAAATTGCCTTAAACGTTCATATCGAGCGAAAATATTGTTGGTAATTTTTAGTTGTAGTCTGAATTATGGCTTGCTAGGCACAAAGCATACAACACCGAATTGGTTGAGTTTTTCATGAGAACTGGTCTACTGATATGGGGAAAAGTGACCTTAATAAGGATAAACTGAAATGCGATCGCCACAATTTACGCTTGTTAACCAAGTTTACTAACTGTGAAACTTCCTTTTTGAAGTTCTTTGTGGTATAATAAAAAATATTGCCATTTTTTGACGGGATGTAGCGCAGCTTGGTAGCGCACTTCGTTCGGGACGAAGGGGCCGCTGGTTCGAATCCAGTCATCCCGATTGGTGTTGTCGAATAACTAATTATTTGTCGTCGTTAACACATTAGTGTCGTTATTAACAAATTAATGTCGATGTTAAGCTGTTACGCATTTAAATTGGATAATCAGGGCGGGCTGTCCGTCCCACCCCACAAGAATTTGGCAGAAATATATTATGCAATTTAAATGTTTTTTAGCTTAACGAATTTAACGATGATTGGAGTTGTTCATAACTAATACCTAAAATTTGTTTTGTTCTATGTGGATATTTCTCAATATAATCAAAAACCCTAACTATTTCAGAAAAATGGTAAATGCTCAATTTAACTTTTTACCATTTTTATTTCCCTAAGTTAATATTTCGGACAAGTCTATTATTGAAACCAGTACTTTATCGCTTCAAAAACAATTTTTATTTATAGTGATTTTCTGACTTAGCTCTCTTTACATTTCTTTAGAGACAGCCTCTAAGATTGTGCGAGAATTTGACTAGCTTTCCCGACATGAGCAAACTGTTACCTTTGAAACTAATCAGGGAATTATGATATGAAGGACTTTCGTTATTTAAAGTCAGATAGAGAATGGAAAACTCCTCTAATCTCAAATCTATACACCAGAATTCTCCGCAATTACAATATCAGTCAGATATGACATTCTCCCTAGATCAAAGCGAGAAGCAAAAAGCCCTGTCTGGTGTCATTGCTCGGATTCGAGAGTCTCTGGATGTAGACACTATTTTCAAGATCACAGTTACAGAAGTCCGGCAACTACTGAAGAGCGATCGCGTCGGTGTGTTTCGTTTTTATCCTGAATCGGGATGGGGTGGAGAAATTATCTATGAAGATGTCGGCCCAGGCTGGAAGTCGGTATTAGCAGCTAAACTCCGCGATGAATGCTTTAGTGTGGAATTTGCCAGTAAATATCAGCAGGGACGGATTAATGCCACGGCTGACATTTATCAAACTGATGCTAGTGAATGCTACATCCAGCTTTTAGAACAATTCCAAATACGCGCTAATATCATCGCCCCCTTGATTAGAGGCAAAGACTTGTGGGGATTGTTATGTATTCATCAATGTGGCACACCTCGACAATGGGAAGAATCAGAAATTGAGTTTGTGCAACTCATCGCTGCCCATCTGGGAGTTGCTCTCCAACAAGCAGATTATCTCGAAAAAGTCAAAATTCAATCAACACAACTAGCACAAGCCCAAGCTAGAGCCAAAGCCGCTGAATGGCAAAAAACCATCGCCATCACCGTCGAAAAAATTCGTCAGTCTTTAGATTTAGAAGGAATTTTCCGCACTAGTACCTTAGAAATCCGAGAATTACTCAATGCAGACCGGGTTGCCATATATCGTTTCAATCCTGATTGGAGTGGTGAATTTGTTTTTGAATCAGTAGCCGAGGGTTGGATTTCTCTGATTGAAGAACAATCACAAGACTCTAATTTAAAAGAAAATGTCAGCGAGTGTAGCGTGCAAGAGTTGACTGAAACCCCAGTCATGGATACTTACTTACGCGATACAGAAGGAGGTAAATTTACCAAAAGCGAAGTATATCGTATTTGTAATGATATTTATAGTTATGGTTTTACTGACTGCTACATCAAACTTTTAGAACGTTATCAAGCCAGAGCTTACGTAATCATTGCCATTTACCACGGTCAAAAACTCTGGGGATTACTAGCGGTATACCAAAACAGTAATAGCCGCGAATGGCAAGAAGATGAAGTTTATTTACTCACTCAAGTTAGTACGCAACTAGGTGTAGCTTTACAACAAGCAGAATTTTTACAGCAAATGCAGCGCCAAGCCGCAGAACTGAGTAAAGCTGCTGAACGTCAAAGAGCCTTGGCAAATACTGTGGAAAAAATTCGCCAGTCTCTAGATATTGAAGCTATTTTTAAAACCACTACTCAAGAAGTTAGACGACTATTAGAAGTAGAAAGAGTCGCAATTTACCGCTTTTACCCTGACTGGAGTGGTGAATTTGTCGCTGATTCCATCGTCGATGGCTGGACTCCCATTGTCAAACCCCAGCCTGTAACAGAACGCGCCTTGCTTCAAGAAACGCAAGCTGGTAAATATCCGCGCCATGAAGTGTTTGTACCAATTTCCCAAGGTGAAAAATTATGGGGATTGTTGGTAGCTTATCAAAACTCCCAACCCCGGTATTGGCAAGATGAAGAAATCAACTTATTAGCTCAAGTCGGTATTCAGCTAGGAGTTGCATTACAGCAAGCAGAAGCCTTAAAACAAGTACAGTTACAAGCCGAACAACTAGCAAAAGCCGCAGAACGAGAACGAAAAGCCGCAGAACGAGAAAAAGCACTAGCTGTTACCGTTGAAAAAATCCGCCAATCCCTTGACTTACATACAATTTTTGCTACTAGTACCCAAGAAGTCCAGCGGTTGTTAGAAGTAGATCAAGTAACAATTTATCGTTTCCGGGCTGATTGGAGTGGGGAATTTGTCGCAGAATCAGCTGCGCCTGGTTGGGCTTCGGTTCGCAAACTTTTGAGTGTGATTGCTAATGATTATTTACAAGAAACCCAAGGAGGAGACTTTGCCAAAGGTCAAATTCTGGTGGTTAGAGATATTTATAACAATCAAGATGCTCATCAATATGTTTCTTTGAGCCAATTAATGGAAGCTCGTTCCTATATGATTGTGCCAATTTTCCAAAGCGATCAGTTATGGGGATTATTAGCGGCTTATCACAACACTGTAGCCCGTGATTGGCGAGAAGAAGAAGTGGATTTGCTGGTACAAATAGGGAATCAGTTAGGTGTAGGACTTCAGCAAGCAGAATTACTCGAACAAACTCAGCGACAAAAAGAAGAATTAACACAGACTCTCAAAGAATTACAGCAAACTCAAAGCCAGTTAATTCAAAGTGAAAAAATGGCTGGGTTAGGTCAACTAGTCGCAGGTATAGCCCATGAAATTAATAATCCGATTAGTTTTATTTTTGGCAATATTACTTATGTGGCTGAGTACACCAAAAATATGCTGAATTTGCTGCAAATGTATCAAAAATATTATCCCAAGCCCAGGGTAGAAATTAGAGAAAAAGCAGCAACTGTAGATATCGATTTTATTGCTGATGACCTGCCCAAAATGCTGAATTCGATGATGATGGGAGCAGACAGAATTTCGCAATTGGTTTTGTCATTACGCACTTTTGCGCGTTTAGATGAAGCCGAAATGAAACCTGTTAATTTGCATGAGGGGATTGAGAGTACTTTATTGATTTTGAATCATCGGCTACAAGCCAGTGCCGATAATTTAGCTATTGAAGTAATTAGAGAATATGGTGATTTGCCGCTAGTAGTTTGTTATGCTGCCCAGATGAATCAGGTATTTATGAATATTTTGAATAATGCTATTGATGCCCTAGCAGACTTAACTACTCAACGCAAAATCATGGACAAACCGAAAATTTGGATTCGGACAAAAGTGACGGCTGAAAATACAATTCAAATTCAGATTGCTGACAATGGTCATGGTATTCCCGAAGAAGTGCGATCGCGCATTTTTGAACCATTTTTTACGACTAAACAACCTGGACAAGGCACTGGTTTAGGACTTTCTATTTGTTATCAAATTGTTGTCTACAAACACGGCGGTAAACTCAACTTTGTTTCTCAACTAGGAAAAGGCTGTGAGTTTTGTATAGACATACCCAACATCGGCTAAATACATTTTTCCAGAATTAAGGTGGGTTTACTCAAAGTATCATTATAGCGATTCCCAGTTAAGTGAGGTACAGGTAATATTTTGAAACGCAGAGGGTCGCAGAGTTAAGCGCAGAGGTACGCAGAGATTTGTACTTCAGCAGACTAGGAAACGCTATAGTATTTAATGATATTTTAAACTCGCCTTTACTTTTAACTATTGATTTGTTCATGCCTTATTCAATGAAGATTGCTCTGCTAATCTATTATTAGATATCAATCAAATTACTATAGGCAGTAATTCTAATTTATTTGATAAACATCAGTATTTATATAGTAATCCGGTTTGATTATTGAAATTATCTGCGTAGCCTGGGAGTAGTGAGTGGGGAGAGGGGAGTAGGAAAGAGTAATTTTTGGAGGTACGGATTTTTTTTCCTAAATCAAATATGAGTCCGATAAATTATTAGTTTGGTTTACAACATTTTCTACATATATGAGGATTTTGCTTAATTTAAATATTTATTTTTAAATAAATATAACAAAATATTAAAACTAGTAAATAACTAAAATATTTAACATAAATTCGCTTGTCAATCCTCCTTAAGAAGTAGTAAAAATCCCCTGAGAGGGCATTGCAAAAAGCCGGAAAATTTTGTTTTTTGTTAATATAAATACCGTGGTTATATTGATTTAATTGTGTGAGTCAACACATTCAAAACGGGGCGGATCATGCATATTCCTGATGGATTTGTTTCAGGGTCAGTAGCAGGGGCTACAAGTTTAGCAAGTGTGATAGCACTATTCATTGCTTCTGGGCGATCGCAAGCAGCTTTAGGTATGCGTCGCGCGCCTATCTTGGGTTTAACTACTGCTTTTATATTTGCTGCCCAGATGATCAATTTTCCGGTAGCTGGAGGCACTAGCGGTCACTTGTTGGGGGGAACTTTAGCGGCGATTGTTTTAGGTAGTCCTTGGGCAGGGATGTTGTCTATTGCTACGGTTTTAATTATTCAAGCTGTACTCTTTGCCGATGGTGGGATCACAGCCTTGGGTGCAAATATTTTCAATATGGCTATAGTTGGTGTTTGGGTTGGTTGGGTTTTAACCCAAACTTTGCAACGCTTATTTGGTGGTTCTAAAGGGCGTTTACCTCTAGCAGCTGGGATAGCATCTGGTATTAGTGTAGTGGTAGCTGCCATAGCTTGTGCTATTGAATTAGGTCTTTCGGGAACTGCACCTATAGCGATTGCATTACCCGCAATGACTGGCGTACATATCTTAATTGGTGTGGGTGAAGGTTTAATTACTGGTGGTGTTTTAACTTATTTAATTACCGCAAGGCCGGATTTATTACCAGGAGAACAGGAGGAATTTAAAGGCTGGTTAGTTCCGGTTGTGAGTATCTTTTTAATTGCAGGAGTGCTGTCACTATTTGCTTCTGCATGGCCGGATGGTTTGGAAAGGGTAGCGGGAAACTTAGGCTTTATTAACTTAGCTGAAAATGTCCGCATAAGTGTACCAACCCCCTTTGCTGACTACAGTATTCAAGGTTTAGGGACAATTGGCACAAGTATTGCCGGGCTTTTAGGTGCTGCGGTGTGCTTTGCTATTGCCTTTGGGATAGCCAAGGTAGTGAAACCAAATAATGCTTAGATTCGCCTTACCGTTACGTTTACATCTATCCCTGGTGATAGTTATCGGAGCAGCGTTATTAAAATATCATGCTTGGCCTTGGTTGGGTGTGTATGGTGCGATCGCACTTTTATGGGCCAGTATATTACGCGTACCATTACGCCATCTGGCTAGCTTAGTAGGTACAGAATTGATTTTTCTATCGTTATTAGCATTGCCTTTGGGATGGGAGAGAGCGAGCTTTCTATTGTTGCGTTCTCTGGTATGTCTGTTAGTCATGAATAGTTTTTTGTTAACTCTACCGCCCCATAGTTTTGGTATTGCGCTGAAAAGCTTACCCGTCCCTGCTGCTATCAAAGAAAACTTACTTTTAGCAGGGCAGTATATGGAGATTTTGGTAGATGAAGTGACACAAATGATCCGCAGCGCTCAACTACGTGGCCTCACAGGTACTGCAGGATGGCTGCGCTATGCTAGTGCTGCCATGATTGGTAGTTTATATCTACGTAGTTTAGATAGAGCAGAGAGAGTATACGCGGCTATGGTAACTCGTGGTTATCAAGGAAAGTTGCCAGTAGACGCATCATTAAAACCAAAAGAGCGTTTTGTCTTGTTGATAACTTGGGCGGTTGTGATTTGTTTAACCCTAAGTTCTTACTTTCCAGGTGCGGTTAAAGGCTGACAGCAACATTGTTGTGAATTATTGAGTAGTAAATTTTGAAATCATTAACTTCTAATCATCAAAAATCAACCTCTGATTTCCCCACCGCCGTCGTTGAAGTGGAGAACTTAGTTTATGCTTATCCCAATCAAGAGCCAGTATTGCAAAATATTTCCTTTAGTTTAAACGCTGGCGATCGCGTTGCTTTAATGGGTGCAACTGGTTCTGGTAAAAGCACCCTACTGGAAAACTTGGTTGGTTTAAAACAACCGCGAACTGGGCAAATTTTGATTAATGACATCCCCGTAGAACCGAGAAATCTACCTCAAGTGCGTCGTTACATCGGTTTTAGCTTTCAAGATGCCAACGATCAACTTTTTATGCCCACCATCCTAGAAGATATTACCTTTGGGCCGCTGAATTATGGCATACCAAAAGCCATAGCCATTGATAAAGCACGGCAGTTATTAGCAAACTTTGGTTTAGAAGCCTATGCAAATCGTTCTGCTCACGAGCTATCAGGAGGACAAAGAAGATTAGCCGCCCTAGCTGCAATTTTAGCTTTAGAACCAACGATTTTGATCTTAGATGAGCCAACGAACGGTCTTGATCCGGCATGGCGGCGACACTTAGCCCAAGTATTATTAAAATTGCCAGTGCAGGTTATGTTAATCGCTTCTCACGAATTACATTGGCTAGGCAGAGTGACACAACGCGCTTTAGTACTTTCAGGTGGTCGAATTCATCTAGATAGCCAGATTCAACCACTATTGCAAAATGGCGATACTTTAGAACGGTTAGGTTTACCCGTAGATTGGTAATTCATCAAGGCTTCATCCTAAGTTGCTACGACTAACTCTGGAGATGAAAAATCAAGGGTTTGGGGAAGGGTGTAGGTTTTCAAAATCCTTACACCTATTCTTCACAGACAACCTTATATAAGTCCCTAAAAACAAAAGACCTCGGCGAAACTAACCGAGGTAAAAGGGAGAAGTTCAAATGACGATGAGTGATACCGATACCGAAAACAAAAATTTTTAGCTCACAGCAACAGCAAATAACACTAAAAGACTAACAAACATAGTTGCAACCGCGCCTTGTAAAACATAGCGGCGTTGTTCCCAAATGGCTGGGTACTCAGAGTAATACATCTGAGGTTCAGTTGCATAGTTATTTAAAATGCCGTCTTCATTAACTGTGGTGTACATAGGTTTTTTTCCTTATTTGTTAACTTATGTAAATAAATTTAACAAATTTGTTACGAACTGTCAACATGACTTGACAAAAAAAGTTTAATGCTCTTAATAAAAAGTACTTATCGCCATAGCATCAGTCCCAACGCATTAAAAAGGGACACAAAATATAGTGTCCCCAAATAAGCTTGGCTAAATAGATTGATAGTGAAACTGTTCCCAGTCGCCCGTTAAGAGTTCCACAGGAATTTTCCAGCCAGCCCTAATTAAACCAAGCTGCAAACTCAAAAAATTGCCCTCGGAAAACTTCTAACAACCGTAACCAAGTATTTGTATCTGTTACTTTACCTAACTCTAGATAAGGTGCAGCAGCAGTTCCTTGCCCCCATAACACCAAATCAAAGGTACGGGGTTGAGTGAATACTTTGTTTAAATTAATACCTCTAACTTCGCGTTTTCTCCAGAACGGAACTAACTTTTTACCTGTCAGCAAAGCATCCGCTTCATCTAAAAAAGTCAACCAACCATCAATCATGGATTGAGTGACAGCTGCATTAGGAATTACACTTTTTTGTCGAGGATTTGGTAGCCATTCTCTATCATCATCAGTTTCCGCTAAAATCAATTGCCAAGATTGACGACTTAAAGCGGTGACTGCTTGTAAATTTTCTACTGCAGCTGTTAAACGTTCTGGTTCTGCAACCGGAAAATTAATCAAATGTACAAAGGCGATGATGTCGCTAATAATATCCAAATCAAACCCACCTGATGGGTTTCTACCATTAATCAGAAATGGATAAGCGGTTTTTGGTTGAGTAAAAACCAAGTGAGCAGTAGCATCAAACAATTTACTTTCATCGTATGCTAAAACCACCTGAGCGATCGCTGACAGCAAATTGCAATATCCCCTCAACCAAATTACATCACCTGCATCAAACGCGATCGCTAAATTTTGTGCAGATTTTTCTGTTGCGGGTATTCCTGTCAATAAGCTGAAGGTTTTCCAAAAAGATTCATCTTCTGCCAACTTACCATCAGCGTTGAAATCAATTCGTGTCAAACCAAGTCGCAGTGGTAGCTTGACTTGAGCATCTTTGATAGGTTCAAGAGTGTTTTTAATTTTAGTTAAATCATTGACTAAGTTTTGCAAAATCTGGCGCGTATCTTCATAGGTGACTGATTCTGGTTGAGGATTTATCGGTACAGGAAGACGCAAAATCGGGAAAAATTGAGTGACAAAATTTTGTTGCAAACCATAACGATAGAGGGATTGCATTAATTTTTGAGTCGTACCCATTAACTGCACAACTCCCAACTTAAATCGCGTCTCATCATCATTACTGTCTTTTTCCAGCTTTGTAGCAAAAGCTGTTTCTGCTTGTTCAAATTCAGCATTGCTTAAATACTGCTCAATATCAGAAACAGACGTTGCTGATTTTACTAAAGGTGTAAATGAGAATAACAGACTGATAACTAGTAAAAAACAACAAACAAAAATTCGCATCAGCTTTTATCTTATGTATCCAGTTATTTGCGCTACTGTAACCTATATAATCCTAAATTCTGCTAGATATTCACTAAAATTCAGTTTTTCCGAGGATTTAAATGTAAAAATTAATGCTACATAGCCTAATTAAATCCAAGTATAAATGACAGCTTCTAGCAGACAATTTCTTGTAGGCAGAGCAAATCCTGAATCCTACCCCCTTCGGGCTGTCCTACCTCTTTTAGTCACTCGTCACATGATATATGACGTTTTCTAGGAAATTTACGCAACAATTTTCACAATTTATGAAATTATTAGTTACGATTGTCTCGATTTAATTGCTTGTAGGATTGTGATATCTGTGTGGCGTAAACATAATATTATTGCTTTTGTTAGTTTAAGTATTGCTTTATTAGTTACGGGTTGTGAAAATAAAAACTCCCAGTGTCAGCGTTTAATTCAAGTCGTCAACGAAGGTAATGCGCTAATCGATCAAAATAAAGGTAAGCAAGCGATTACTAGCTTGCAACTCTCTAAAGATTTAGAAGCCATCAACACATCTTTAGAAGAACTCAAATTAGCAGATCCCAAACTCAAAGAATATCAAACTCGTTTTCAAAAGGTATTTGATAGCCTCAGCCAAGCCATCGCCAAAGCCGCCAAGGCTTTAGCCACAGCAAAATCAGCTGAAAACTCGCCATCCGGTAGAGAAAAACTCCAAAAAGCCAGAAGTGAAATTGATACAGCCTTAACCACGGTTTCCAAAACCACTGGTAAAGACTCAGACACTTTAATGCAAGATTTGAATAAATACTGTAACCAACCGTAATTGAAGTGTGAAGTGTGTAGACGCGCAGCGGCTTGCCGCAGGCTAGTGTGAAATTGAAGATTTTTAGAGCTAATCACCAAACTCTAATGACTTAGAGTTTGTATCTAATATAGCGATTCCCAGTTAAGTGAGGTACAGGTAATATTTTGAAACGCAGAGGGTAGCAGAGTTAAGCGCAGAGGTACGCAGAGATTTGTACTTCAGCAGACTAGGAAACGCTATATTTTCCGACTTCATACTTCATACTTCATACTTCAGACTTTTTATACAGAAATATCCTGAATAACACTAACAAGCTTTGTCAATAGATATGTTGGTGTTAGTCAAATGATATACCATGAGTGAATTCAGCCTACTGATGTTAGGCGTATTGACAGCTGGGCAAGCATCGCCGCCGAATAATTTGCCAGAACAGCCAATAATTGAGCCGGAATCAATATCACAACCGCAAAATCAGGAGAGTTTCTCCGAAATTTCTCGGACTTCTGAAATTACGCCACCTGAATTTATCTCGCTTGATAGCACTTCGCCAGTTTTTACGTCACCAGAAAGCTATCAGTATCAAAATCTACTAAAAAAAATTCCTCAAAATATTATTGCAACTACACCTGATACTCAATCTTCTCAGCCGTCATCACTCACCACTCAGACACCAGAACTAACACCTTCTTCTTCTTTACCGATTTCCCCTGAATCACCAGTAGTGCCAGAATTTTCAGCATCTAATGATGGGATGTCTCAAGTTACATCGGTATCAAATTTAGATGATGTACAACCAACCGATTGGGCTGTTAATGCCTTACAAACTATAGTTGAACACTATGGTTGTATTTCTGAAAATGGTACTGGAATTTATCTAGGAAATCGCAGTGTCACGCGTTATGAATTTGCTCAGAGTTTAAATATTTGCTTAAATCAAATTCAAGAATTAATTACTAAAAATACTGCTAATACTATCAGTCAAGAAGATTTAAACCTACTACAACGTTTACAAACAGAATTTCAAGCTGAATTACAACAATTACAGCAGCGTCTAGATGTTATAGAAGACCAAACTCAAAAATTAGAAAGCAATCAGTTTTCTCCAACAACTAGATTATTTGGTCAAGCTATTGCTAGTGTTCAAGGCACAAATTTTACCAATGTTGATTTGTTTCCTAGAGATGGCGTACCAGAACGTCAAGGTAAGACAAATTTAACTTTTACAAATAGCGTGCAATTAACCTTAGCAACTTCATTTACTGGCAAAGATTTATTAATTACAGGACTATCTGCGGGAAATTTAGGTTCAAATGCCTCAGCAGTTTTTAATAATATGGGGCGGTTAAGTTTTGAGTCGAATACAGATAATAATGTATTTATTAATGATTTATCTTATCGATTTTCACTATCTAATAATTTAGGAATTGTTGTTGGTACAGCAGGCGTGAATGCAGCAACTACCTTTCGGGGGATTAATCCCTTAGAAGGTTCTGGTGATGGGGCAATTTCCCAATTTGGTCAGCGTAATCCTATTTTGAATATTGGGAATGGGACTGGCGGTATAGGTTTTGACTGGGAAATTAGCGATCGCATCAGTCTCCAAGGGGTGTATAGTGCAGAAATTCCGAGTTTTCCTACTAATAACACTTCTGCTGGATTATTTGGGGGTAGATATACCGCAGGCGCACAATTAACTCTCGCACCTACAGATAATATCGATATTGGCATACATTACATCTACTCTCACTCACCAAATGATTTATTAGGTACAGGTATCGGTGATGCTCAATTAATTTCGCCTTTTGCACCAACTACAGAATTTAATACTCACGCTGTTGGTGCAACTGTAGTATGGCGGATTAATGAGAACTTTCAATTAGGCGGTTGGGGTGGTTTTACTTACTCTAAACCAGTCAACCTTTCCGGTAGTGTAGAAACAACTAACTGGATGGTATTTGCTGCATTTCCTAATTTGGGTGGTGAGGGTAATTTAGGAGGCGTTCTGGTTGGACAACCACCTAAAATTACTGCTAGTAACTTACCTGAAGGCTATAACTTTCCTAACTTCTCCGATGGGGGAACATCTGGCGGGCGTACTGATACATCGCTACATCTAGAACTTTTTTATCGGACTCAGCTAAATAACAATCTTTCTCTCACACCAGGCTTATTAGTTATTTTTAATCCTGATCACAATGCAGCTAACGATACTTTAATTGTTGGTGCAATGAGAGCAACTTTCCGGTTTTAATTACGTGTTCATGTAAATGTAATCACAAGGGGCCAAACCCCTCATCCCCGTGTTTGCTTTCTCAACTGTCAGCAACTATCAGTCAGATTTTAAACTTTTTTTCCACGCCTAAAAATCCCAGGCGTGTTGTTTTCATGCTTAATTCAGGAGCATATTTTTTATGCAAATAAAGCCGTCTGTAACAAAATTAGGCTGTGCAGTTTTGAGTAGTAGCAGTTTAGCCGCAGCTTTTTTGGGTTTTGGGGCGACTAATGCTTCGGCTCAACTCGTCATTCAAAGCACCGGAACATTATCAGGTACACTGCAACTTCCCAGTTTTAACCCTAATTTTAATAATAGAGTAACGCGCATTGATACTGATTCCCAAGGTGTATATCAACGCAACATCGGTACTAAAAGTAAGCCAAATTACGTACCAGTTTACCAATCAAATTATGTCAAAGTTGAAACTCGTACAGATGGGAGTTTGCATTATTTTGTTGACTTTAAAGGCATTCCCGTAATTTCTCTCAATGGTGTGTTAAATTCGCCTGCACTTTCAGGTGGACAGTTGCAACCTTTTACTTATCAAGGCAAAATCCCTAACACTTCCTTTCAAGGTGTAGTGCAAGATGAATTTGGATTAACTAAAGCTTTTTATACTGGCGTTGTTACTGATCCCAAAACTGGTAAGCAATATCAAGGGACTTTTCAACTGAATGGCCAAGGGCCAAGATATAGCGATCGCAACGGTGGCGAAAGTCCGACAGTATTTGATTATAAATCTGATATTCCCGGTAAGCCAAGTGTCACCACCTATGAGATGAAAAATACTCCCTTGGTAAGATTGACAATTACCGTACCTGCAAACGCTACACCTGTTACTAATAACCCAACACCGGCTCCACCTGTCGTCACTAATAACCCGACTCCCACACCAGTTACAGCCTCAGTAGATAGTGGTGCGATCGCAACTACTTCTACACCAACTAATCCTAGTAGTCAAATTTTGACTAACTCCAATCAATATAATTCTCCATCACCATCTACCGAAGCGAATATGGAGTTTAGTAATGGTAATTCCCCAGCAACTTCACCCCTGAATTTAGAAGTGTCTACCGTTGCTACCAATATTTGTCACCAAAATTCTCTCAAATGTGGCCCAAAAGTGACTGCTGCGAAAGCCATTGGCCCCCGCAGTCGCGTACTAGTGCGTTAGCCTCTCACCATTATCAGGAATTGCTCAAAGGGAGATTGTATTTAAATCATGACTAAAAAAGTACGACCTCCTAGAGCAAAAACTATACTGGAAGTTGGGTAGCATTTTCGCCATCCACACTTCCAGATTTCTCATAGATTCATTAAGGATAATTTTCTCGTTATACTAGTTGCTTAGACTATATATAAACATCTCACAGTTAAATTTTTTCCCAAGTTATCAGTCAATCACTGAAGTTAAGACTCTAAAACTAAACTACATCAATCACATATCTTGCAAGTGAACATTTATGAAAGTGGAATTGATTGAATTGATAGCCAGAGTTTTACAGGTTTTACGAATCAACATGAGTTGGATGACGTGGAACCTGTTTTTGGCTTTTATCCCTTTAGCTTTAAGTGTTTGGCTGTTTCGGATTAAACGTGGTCGTTCTTGGGTTTGGTGGCTAGGATTTATTGTATTCTATGCTTTCTTACCAAATGCACCATACTTGTTAACCGATGTCATCCATCTGATAGATGATATCCGCACCATTCAATCAGTATGGATGATTACATTGGTGTTAATCCCAGTTTATTTTTTAGTAATTTTTGCTGGGTTTGAAGCTTACGTTATCTCTTTAATCAATTTAGGTCACTATTTACACCGCATTGGCAAGAGTCAATGGATTTTTCGAGTTGAGTTAATTACTCATGCTCTTAGTGCTATTGGGATTTATTGGGGCAGATTTTTGCGTTTCAATAGTTGGGATTTTATTACGCAACCTGATGCTTTGTTAACCAAAGGTGTAGAAGAACTTTTAGGTAAACAGCCTTTAGTAATTATTGCAATTACCTTTGTGATTCTTACAGGTTTGCATTGGCTGATGAAACGCGTCAGTTTAGGATTTGTCAATCAATCACGAAAAGCAATAGCTGTTAAGTCACGTTCTACCAATCCTGATACACCCAATGCTGGATAAATGCAAAATCTTGCTCAGATTGTTGCTCATATTATCTAATACAAATTTCAATTAATACGCCAAAAACGAAATAGGCGTATTTTTTTATATTTACTCATTCACCTATTGAGAAAACAGATACCAGATTTATTTAAGAAGTCAGGGATCTAGACATATCCATCTAAAGAATGATTGTTTAGTAGCTTTTTTGTTTCATTATTATCAACTGCCAATGGAATTTCAAGAATTGGTAGTTGTGAGCGATCGCTTTCACATCAAGCCATTACTACATTTAATAAATAATGATGGCAAGTTCTATGTTCTAGCTTTAAGCCAGCAGGATTTAAAATTTTTTGAAGGTACTCGCTCTAGTCTGAATAAGGTAGTAGTAGAAAATCTGCCAAAAAGCCTTGATGAAGCTCTTTTATATGACGAAACTGCCAAAGATGCTCAATTTCGCATCGCTACCCAAAAAGGCAGCAATTTTACGATATTGATGATTTTTGTAGTGTTGTATACAGTTGAACAAGTTACATACAACACCCATGCTGAATAATTGTCGTGCTTTTCTTTGTCAATCGCTGATCGGTTTAGCTGTTTTTAGCCAGATGGCTGTATTTGCCCAGCCCAGTAGTGCAGAAACTATTGCTGGGAAATCTGGTAATGTCCGCGCCGAAATATCTTATGACAAACCAGAGGAATTTCAATATAAAAATGTCCGTTTGCAAATTAGCCGAGCAGGTAAAACTGTTTTAGATCAAAAACTGCCGCAAGAAAGTGAATATGACCGCCCTGTTGGGGGTTTTGACGGACAAGAAAATAATTTACCAGTGCTAGATTTAGACGGCAATAAAGAACCAGAAATAGTTGCCGATTTCTTTACAGGTGGAGCGCACTGTTGTACTTATTCTTTAATTTACCGCTACGACAATAAATCCCAAAAATACACTCAAATTAGGCATGAGTGGGGTAATGGCGGTTATCGATTTAATGATCTAGATAAAGATGGACTCCCAGAATTTGAAGCTAGAGACGATCGCTTTGCCTATGCTTTTACAGCTTATGCTGCTTCTGCTTATCCGTTACAAATTTGGCAATATCGCCACGGCAAAATGGTTGATGTGACTCGCCGCTATCCCAAGTTAATCTATAGCCATGCCGCAGATTTATGGAAAACTTATACTGAGATTCGTCAGCAAGGTGATGATGGTAAAGGATTTTTAGCCGCGTACCTAGCAGATAAGTATTTACTCGGACAAGGTGAGGATGGTTGGAAACGAGTAAAACAAGTTTATAAAAGTAGCAATCGCAATCAATATTTTGCCGATGTCCGCAAGTTTCTCCGCGAAACTGGATATATTAAGTAATCTCAATCACTCAAAAAGTGCTGGGGTTAACAGCAGTAATTTCTGCGTAACGAGCAAAATCACTAATATTAAATGTCAGAATATGGGTTAACTTATGCACCAGCATTGCTGCAACTAATCGTGCATCATGTACGTTAACTCCCCTAATTCCATAAGCAACAACCAGTCTTTCCCATTCCTGGTAAATAGTCGGAGTATCTAGTAATAATGAAAACAACATTTTCAAACAAGTGACTTCGGCCTGTGCTTCAATTACACTACGCCCTAAACCATTTCGTTCGGTTGGGCGTGTGTAGACATTCCACAATTCAATTAAATTCTGAGGTACGATGTGCAACTGTTCACCACGACCCCGCAGTGTACTGATAGCTTTTGTTGCATCAGAGTTCATGGGATGGCTAAGGTCTACGCTTCTCAATAGAACATTAGTATCTACAAGGTAAGGCACTTAACCACGTTCTCCATAAATACTCTCCCTACTAATAGCTTCATCAGAAAGGGTGGGAAGATTAAGTTCTCGATGGCTTTCGACCCATTCCTGAAATGCTGCTATCCATTCTTGAGGGGTTGCCGTTGCATAAAAAGGATGCTCCTCTAATGGTTGCACTAGCTGTTGAAGCATAGCATCTAAGTGAGGTTTAATTTCTGATGGAGTACGCTGAGAAACTTTAGCCAACAATAGAGTTATGGCTTCAATATCTTGGCTATCTGGTTTTGGTTGACTGTTCATAGCTAAATTATCATTTAATGAAGTTTTTGGCGTGCTGCTGCTAATAGTAAACGCTGTTCGGCACGAGCGATCGCTTTATGGGTTCGTTCTACTGCTTCTGGTTCAACAGAAATGGAAGTAATACCCCATTCCACCAGTTGGTCGATAATTTCGGGATACATTGCTGGTGCTTGACCGCAGATGGAACAGGGGATTCCCGCCTTTGTCGCCATCTGAATTAATTGGGCAATTGCACCCATCACTGCCGGATGGCGTTCATCATATACTTTTGTGAGCTGTCCTTGTTCTCGATCTACGCCTAATAAGAGTTGTGTTAGGTCATTCGTGCCAATAGAAATTCCCTCTACACCTGCTTTGACATAATCTGGCAATAAAAACAAGACACTAGGTACTTCTGCCATTATCCACACTTGAAATTGGGATGTCTGAGTTAACCCAGCTTGCTCAACTTTGTGCCGACAAAAGCTAAACTCAGCCACACTCCGCACAAAAGGTAACAAGAGCCGCAGATTGCTGTATCCTGCTTTCTGCACTGCGGCTAATGCTGCCAATTCCAATTCAAAGACGGGGGGATTGTTGACATAAGTAAATGTACCGCGATCGCCCAAAATTGAATGGGATGCAGTTGTGGAAGTATGACTTAATGAGGGAAACTCGTGAAATCGCCAATCCAGCGAACGGTAAAAAACTGGTCGGGGAGCAAAGGCGCGAACAAATTGCATAATTTGTTGTGACCATAACTCCAACAAATCTGCCCTACGACCATCTAAAAGCCAGTTGTTAGGATGCTGCCCTTCGAGGATATTTAATAACATGAGTTCTGAGCGTAACAATCCCACACCATCCACAGGTAAGCTTTGCGATCGCTCGATTAAACTCGGCTGACTCAGATTCACCAATAGTTGAGTAGCAATCATAGGTAGGGGAGTCCTCTCCAGCGCTGGGGATAAGGGGAAAGCGGAAACCGCGGCATTTACTGGTTGATTTTCGCCATTACTGTTTTTGCTTTCTCGCAGACGATAAACTTCTCCCCTATCGCCATCTACCAGCAATTGTTCTCCAGTTTGAATTAAAGCTGTAGCATCTTTAGCACTGACGACAGCAGGAATACCTAATTCTCGGGCGAGAATAGCGGCATGGCTGGTCAATCCGCCTTGGGTTGTGATGATTGCCACTACTTGATGTAGCAAAGATAACCAATCGGGAGCGATCGCGGGAGCTACTAAAATTACTCCTTGAGGGATATTTTCCGGTTTTTCGGGAGTGTTAATTACATAAGCTGTTGCGCTAACTTTACCTGTGGCTGCACCTAAACCTTTGATTAACTGTACATTATTGGGTACATTGGGAATTGCCGACGGTGGATTACTAACCTCTGTAATCTGAAATTGGGGAATAGACTCTGCATCTACAAGAGTCCATTTCACCGTAAAACTTTTGCCTAGTTCACTGACTAATTGATTTGCGAGGGCAATCAGTCTTTGCAAATCGGGTTCTGTTAAAGCGTATTTTTGTTGTTTATCTTCTGCGACTAACTGAGCGACTAGGCCTGTGTTTTCATCTGTCACTACTGATGGGAGGATAGATTGATTAAAGGTTTCAGCCCCATCATCTAAACCGTAACTCAGCAACTTATTACCTAAATGTTTTTCTAGTACCATCCCTGTTTCTTGTTGGATGTAGTACATATCTGGCAGTACTTCCCCTCTAGTCATAGCTATTCCTAGTCCCCAGGTAGCTTCGATTGTCCAACCAGATGGATTAACATTGAGTGAACCGCTAGCGATCGCATTTTGGATTGGTTGCACTAATACAGCTAAATTAATTTGCTGCAAATCAATCCCCATACGCTGCCAATAAAGTAAGCTTTTAGCGCGAAATAATTGACTCCATGTGCGCTTTAATGCTGTGGCGATTGCATCTTCATCATAAGCACAAAAAACTGACTCCAATAAACCCGATGTATTTCCTACCCCTTGATGGGTATGCGATACTGACAAGGATGGTCGCAAAATTAAATATTTTGTCTGCCATTCTTTAGCAGCTGCCATAATTGCACTTACCCAAGTTTGGGGTAAATTTGCCGCAATAATTTCTTGACGCAAGCGACCAGCCACAAGTTGGAGTTGTCGCCAATTAGCTACGTCAAGATACAAAGAAGAATCAGGCAAGTCCGCCGCTAAAGACTCTGAATTATTAATACTTTCCAGAAATTCTCGTAAAACTTCTGCGGACACCACAAAACCAGGGACAACAGAGTAGCCACGCTGTACAATTCTGCTTAAGTAAAATGCTTTGTCACCTATTTTGGCGCGGTCTTGCAGTTTAATTTGGTCGAGCCAGTAGACTTTTTCCACTCACTTTTTTTTGTCAATTGTCAATATACCAATCCAAGCTATTACTCTGGTTAAACGCTCACAGAGCATTTACTCAAAGTATCTGCCGAGCCAAGTTCTGTGTATTGAAGATATTTATGCCAATCTAGTGATTAGCCCCGACTGACACAGTGACACACTAGTAAAATATCAAATAAACACTGTTGCTTTCTCTACACCTTGTCACCATATACCCCCGTGTTTTTCCGAGACTTCCCACTTTCTTTTAGTATTTTAGTAATTTCACCTCTCGATAGATTGACATTTTTGGTAGACTCACCAAAAAATCTTCAATAGAGATATAGCATTCAAATATTGAGTTAAAGCATACATTTAGCAATTTGAGTTAAAATGTTACTTAACTAATCACCTTGAACACTCAAATTGCTAGTTCTTCAGTTTACAAGCTCTTGCATTAGTCTAGATTATTAATATTTTCATAAGTTTTAAGTACAATTTTAAATAATCTAGCAAAAATATCAGAATTCTCAGTGCAATGAATTAGGTAATATTGCACCACTAGAACCCATTTTTAAAATCTAGTATTTTTATTTTCTGAAAACACCCTTGTCAAATCCTTACTACATTTCACCCAATGATTGGCTCAACATCATCTTTAGGCTATGCCTAGCTTTGCTGTTAGGAGCGGTTATTGGTATAGAACGCCAAATTAGACATAAACCGGCTGGTTTAAGAACTCATATGCTGGTCAGTTTTGGGTCAGCCTTGTTAACACTCATCCCTTTGCAAGCAGGTATACCAGAACACACTGGTGATGCTCTCAGTCGTGTAATTCAGGGCATTGCAGCTGGCGTAGGATTTTTGGGTGCTGGAGAAATTGTACGCGAATCTTCTCAAAAATCACAGCAATCTGAAATTCATGGCTTGACATCCGCAGCCGCTATTTGGGTTTCAGCCGCTTTAGGAATTACTGCTGGGTGTGGTTTATGGCAATTAGGATTAACTGCTGCTGTCTTGAGTTTTGTAGTTTTGAATGTGGTGAAACGGTTAGAGGCTAGGGGCTAGGGCAATACGGTTCAGTTAAGAGAATAGTAGGTTGGGTGTAGCGATAGCGTAACCCAACAAAGTATGCGTGAATGTTGGGTTCCGTTCCTCCACCCAACCTACACCAGTCTAAGTTGTTGCCTTAACTGAACTGTATTGGGGGCTAGGGGATAGAGGTTCGGGGTTCGAGAATACCTGTCTAGAGCCTAAAAACAAAATTTTTATCTATATATTTCTAGCCCCTAATTCCCCCAGCCTCACTTAAACAAAGACAATGCTTTGGCAAAAATCTGTTCTTCGGCTCTAGTTTCTAAAATAGATTTAACTAAATATATAAACGCCCAATCTATTTGGGTGTCATTTTCTATAGTTTTACTAGCAGCATAAAAACTAACATCATCAATAGATAATTCATTCGTATTACCTGTTTGTAATTCTGGCTTTCTGATATCCCATGAAAGAGATTTACCACGCAAAGTAAATTGAAACCAAACGATTTCTTCTTGATCAAATTCAAAAAAAACATCAAAATAAGGTTCTTCACCTTGGAACCAAATTTTGCTATATCCTTCTTTGCGACTTTGTTTGAGTAGCTTTTGTTCAATTGCTCGTAGTGATGCACCTAAGGATGCAATTTCTTGTTTATCTAAAATGTGATTGGTTTTTTGCATAAATGAATTGTCATTCGTCATTTATTTTTTGTCAGTTGTCAATTGTCATGTCTGATTTTGACTATTGACCAAACAAGTCAAAAGTAAAAAGTGAGCCAGTGCCGTGGACAGGTTCTCCGGCATAAAGGAGACATGGCCGTCGTTGGTGGGTTTCCCGACTTGAGGCAACTGTCGTCAACTGGCGTTAGCGACACAGGAGCGTCACTCGCCAGAGTTAAAAAGCAAAATAAATGTCAAGAATAAGGCTCACAAGTTCATAACTTTATTGGGATTAATTTTTACTTTTTACTTTTTACTTTTTACTTCTTAATACTGCGTTGATATTTCTCCTGATTTCACATACAAGATTTGGGAAGAATTCAACCACTGAGAATCAAAAGAATTCAAGTGAGTAGTTGTAATTAGGGTTTGAAAACGGTCTTGAATTGTATCGAGCAATTGATTTTGGCGGGATGGATCTAATTCGGCTAAAACGTCATCAAGTAATAGTAGTGGCGACTCTTTAACAACTTCTTCAATTAACTGTAATTCTGCCAGTTTTAAGGCTAAAACTAAGGTTCGTTGCTGACCCTGAGAACCATATTGTCGAGCAGGCGTTTGATTAATAGTCAATTCTACTTCGTCGCGGTGAGGGCCAACAAGGGTAGTACCTCGGTACAGTTCGGCAAAAGCACGGTGCTGAATTTTACTTAAAAAGGCCTGCTGGATTTCTTCGGGTTGATTTTGACCAGAAATAATGTTGGGAGAATATTTAATTTCGAGGATTTCTGTACTGCCGCTAATACTGGAGTGCCAAGCAGCAGCCAAAGGAGCTAATCTTTGGATAGCCCGATCGCGTCTTCTAATTACTCTTGTACCTGTAGTTGCTAACTGTGCATTCCACAGCACAAGTTCTGATTGCTGAGTGCTAATTCCTGAGTCTTGGTGTTTTTTCAAAAAGGCGTTGCGCTGGCGTAATACCTGATTATACTGATGCAAAATATGGGCATAAACAGGTTCGAGTTGAATTAATAAAGTATCCAACCAGTTACGCCGTACTTCCGGACTACCACGCACTAATTCTAAATCTAAACTAGAAAATTGTACGGCGTTAATCACGCCCAAAAAATCCATTTGTCGCCTGAATGTTTCACCATTAATTGCTACACTACGGCGACCACTACTACGAAGAGTTAAAGTTAAATCGCTAATACCAATTTGGCGTTCGAGGCTGGCATTAATTTGCGCAAAGGTTTCGCCATCTTGCACTAAATCACGATCGCGTGCCATCCGATGCGATCGCAATGTCGCTAATAACTCTACCGCCTCTAACAAATTCGACTTTCCTTGAGCGTTATTACCTACCAAAATTGTTTTGGCAGCATCAAACTCAACTTTTTGCTCATGGTAATTCCGAAATTGTCTCAGGTGTAAAGTTTTCAGATACATATTTTCAATAAAAAGGAAAAAGGTAAAAGGCAAAAGCTCAAGATTCTTGAAGCAAGACTTAAGATATCAACTAACTTCTGTTTTACCTTTTTACTTTTACCTTTTTACTTTTAAACAGTTTTCTTGCCTCTTAGACGGAAGAAGATTTTTTCTGCTTCAATCCAAACAAACATTAAGGCACTAAAACCAAAACAAATTGCCAACTCTATTGGCGGTAGCCAATGAGTGCCAAAGAAATCACGTAGGGGTGGAACGTAAACCAGCATCAATTGTAAAACCGTTGTCACCACAACCGCACCCAGTACATAGGGATTAGATAAGGGATTCACTTCAATGGTGAGTTGGTTGTTAGAACGAATGGCGATGGCATGACCCATTTGAGCCACGCACAAGGCTGTGAACACCATTGTTTTCCAACGATCTGGGCTGAGGTCTGGCCCTGTGACTGCATGGGCGTGACTATATGCCCATTCCATCAGAATAATCGTAATAATCGCAAACACAATCCCAATCCGGATCATGTAAGAACCTAACCCCCTAGCAAAAATGCTTTCGCGGGGACTAAACGGCGGACGCTTCATCACGTCTGGTTCTGGTGGTTCCACAGCCAAAGCCAATGCGGGTAAACCATCTGTGACTAAGTTCATCCAGAGAATTTGCAATGGTGTGAGCGGAACACCACCCAAACCTAAGATGGGTGCGGCGGCAATTGTTAAAACTTCACCGATATTACTGCCCAAGATGTATTTGATAAAACGGCGGATGTTGGTGTAAACTACCCTACCTTCTTTAGTGGCGGAAACGATGGTGGCAAAGTTGTCATCTAGCAGCACCATATCGCTAGCTTCTTTGCTGACATCTGTACCAGTAATACCCATTGCAATCCCGATATCTGCTTGTTTTAAAGCAGGTGCATCATTCACCCCATCGCCTGTCATAGCCACAAATCTACCCCGACGTTGTAATGCTTGCACAATCCGCAGTTTGTGTTCTGGGGCTACTCTGGCATAGATGCTTACTAAGTCAACTTGCTGCTCTAATTCTTGGTCGCTCATACGTTGCAATTCTTGACCAGTCAGCACTCTATCGCCTTCTTGCGCAATTCCCAAGTCAATTGCAATGGCGCGGGCTGTTAATTGATGGTCGCCTGTAATCATGACTGGGCGAATCCCGGCTTGGCGACATTCAGCTACAGCTGCTCTCACTTCTGGGCGTGGTGCATCTAGCATTCCCACCAATCCCAGCCATACCAAACTTTGCTCGGATTCTTCATCTGAGCCTTCTGGGGGAACTTCTAGCAAGGGTTTATAAGCAAAACCCAATACCCGCAAGCCTTTACTTGCCATTTGGTCGTTGGCTGCTAGGATTTGGCTGCGTTGTTCTTCATTTAAAGGTGAGGTGTTTGTACCTAGACGAATTTGGGTGCAACGAGCCAAAATTAACTCTGGTGAACCTTTGGTAAACATCAGGTAAGATTCAGAGTTAACAAAACCGGAAATGGCCGGATCAATCCCTGTTAAAGATGGTTCCCCTGTGGCTACTTCTTCTACCTGGGTAATTACGCTCATCCGTTTGCGTTCTGAGGAGAAGGGAAATTCACTTACACGGGGTAACTTACTGTTCCACTGGTCTTTTTCAATACCAGCTTTGCCTGCTAATGTAACTAATGCACCTTCGGTGGGGTCGCCTAAAATTGCCCATTCGCCTTTTTCTTTTTGCAATACTGAGTCATTACAAACGGCGCAAGCAACTAACAAAGCCGGAATTTCGGGATAATCTTCAGCAGCAACGTTTTGACTATCTAATTGAAAATCCCCAACTGGGGCATAACCTTCGCCTGTAATCCGAAAAGTATTGTTATTAGTAAAAATTGACTGCACCACCATTTTGTTCTGTGTCAGTGTGCCTGTTTTATCAGAACAAATTGTAGTGACTGAACCCAAGGTTTCCACTGCTGGTAGTTTACGAATCAAGGCATTGCGGCGTACCATTCGCTGGGTTCCTAATGCCAAGGTGACGGTAATCACGGCGGGTAAACCTTCGGGTACTACCGCCACTGCCATACTTAAAGACACTTCTAACAAGTCTTTGAGGTTGCTAAAGCCTCTGGCTTGAATGACACCGCCAATCACCACAACCGCTACTAAAATCAAGGAACCTGTAACGAGAACGTTACCTAGTTGGGTCATTCTTTGTTGTAGGGGTGTGGGTTCGCTATCCACCGACTGCAACATCGCGGCAATTTTACCTAGTTCTGTTGTCATCCCGGTGTTTGTCACCAGAACTTTACCGCGTCCTTGAACAACTTCCGTACCTTGATAAACTAAATTCAGGCGATCGCCTAAAGATGTATCTTCTGGTAGTTGTAAATTTGATTGTTTATTGACAGCTTCCGCTTCACCTGTCAGTGCTGACTCTCGCACTTGTAAATTGGATTGTTCGATTAAGCGTCCATCTGCGGCTATTTGCACCCCTGCTTCCAGTAGCATGATATCGCCAGGAACGATTTCTTTAGCAGCTACATCCAACAATTTGCGCTCGCGGATGACTCGCACCAAGGGAGAAGCCATCTGCTTGAGGGCGGCTAGGGCTTTTTCTGCGCGGCTTTCTTGGACATAACCCAGAATGCCATTTAAAATTACAATCGCCAAAATCGCAATTGTATCTTTAAATGGCACTTCCCCTGGCTTTAATTCGCCAGCTTGCCAAGCCGTAAAATCTAAAAAACCTGATATAAAAGCTACTGCAATCAGCATCAACAACATAATATTCTTGAACTGATCTAGCAGTATTTCCCAAGCACCACGACCACCATGTTCTTCTAATTCATTGGGGCCGTATTTTTGCAACCGTTGGTCAACTTCTTGGGGGGTTAAGCCACTGTCTGCCTTACTATTAAGCAGGCCTAGCGCTTTATCAACTTCCAAAGTGTGCCAATTTGCGGCACTGTCAGGCAGAGAATTAGCAGACATTGTGTAGGTTCAGAAAAAGGTTACAAAATTCGATCATAATTTAGTGATGGCAGGAAAACCATCAACTAAAGTTATATTAGGGCTATTGCCAACTTGTACAAGTTTAAATGTGTTTTTGGTTCTTTGCTAATTTTTATTTAGTGACATTGCTAGCTGATTTGATTTTTGAATCAATGGTCTGGCAGCTTGTACAGATAATTTCCACAAGCAAATCAGCTGCCTATATGTATTTTTATGTAATTCCTAGTATTTCTAATAACAATTAGCAAAAATTCTTCACCAAGAAAATTCGCACTTATGTCTAGAGATAATAGCAAAATTAATGCTAGGCGTGATAAACCGTTGAATAGATATGCTTAAGATAAGTTTTGCACTCCCTAATTAGACTGCTAGCCAGATGTTTGGGCAAAGGACAATTCGACCGCTTACGGCTGCCACTCTAGGTGGTATTGCTTTCATTGACGATAGACTGATTGCCATTGACAGTACAAAGGGACATCTACTTGAGATTGATCCTGAGTCTGACAACAGCAAAATTATCAATCCGCATCAGGTTAAAGAATTTAGTGATGTCACTGGTTTAGCAGTTTGGGAAGATACCCTGTGGGTGACTCGCGGTAACAGTGTTTATGTATCTAAGCTTGGTTCTTTAGGACTAGAACATTTTGCTACCTTGCCCTATACCGCTAATGGTGTGGCTGTTTGGGAATCAACTGTTTATGTTAGCTGTCAAAAGCTGGGTTACATTTTGATTTTTGATCGCAACACACGCAAAGAAATTACTAAGTTTTATGCGCCTGGGGTGGGTGTAGAAAACTTAACAGTGACTCAAGAAACGCTGTGGATTTGCGATCGCACTGAACAAACAGTGTACTCGATGGATCGAGCTACTGGCGAAGTCAATTTCAGCGTTTTGACACCGTTTGATTCTCCTACAGGCATTGCTGTACATCAAGATGCTGATGGCAAACAAATGCTTTATGTTGCCTACTCTTCGGAGGAACCATACATTCGAGATAATCCCAATGCTGACCCAAATCATGAGTTAACTTACCGCGATCGCACTTTCATTCACCCGCTTTATTATCATTACAATACGGAGAAACGCTACGCCCTTTCTAACGGCTATCTCATCGAAATGTCTTATGTTGAGGAAATTGCCCCCTTAGAAGAGGTATATCTCCAAGATATAGAATGGCGCATCGCTTTACCCTCAGAAACAGAACGCCAAACACTTAAACAAGTTGAACCTATTGGTCTGCCTTTTACAGAAGAAGTCATTGATGGACAACGGGTAGCAGTGTTTAAATTTGACACCCTGGCCCCTGGGGAACGCCATATATTTGGCTGGAAAGCGTTGTTAGAAGTACGGGGGATTAAGTATCGAATTACGCCTAAAGATGTAGAAGATTTGCCTGAACTGTCGGCAGAATTACAAAGCCGCTACCTCGTTGATGATGATGATTTGGCAATGGATACTGCTATTGTCCGGCGTGCTGCCCGTGATGCGATCGGTTCGGAAAGCAATTTATTACGGAAAATGTATAGTATCCGTAACTACGTCTACGATGAATTATCCTATGGCATTAAACCCTACATCGACACCCCAGATATTGTTTTAGAACGAGGCGTTGGTTCTTGTGGCGAGTATGTGGGTGTTTTACTAGCTTTGTGCCGTTTAAATGGCATCCCTTGTCGCACTGTGGGTAGATACAAATGCCCTCCCTACAGCGAACATCAAGGAGTACCATTACAACCTGATTTTAACCACGTATGGTTAGAATTTTATATTCCCAATTTTGGTTGGTTGCCAATGGAATCTAACCCTGATGATTTAGGAAACTACGGCCCCTATCCCACACGCTTTTTTATGGGTTTGTGTTGGTATCACATTGAAATTGGTAAAGGTATCTCTTTTGAAACTCTCAGTAGTCAAGGTCAAAGACTCACAAAAGAAGACATTGCCATCGGTGATTTAGCAATTAATCATATTCGCTTTACAATTCTTAAAGAACTTTCACCTTTTTGATTTTGTTAAGTTAATTAATTGTTTTTTCGTCAACAATCATCACCCCGGCTTTCAAAAAAAGTCGGGGTGATAAGTATGAGAACAAAACTAACTCTTCACTCAGGATTTTACTGAAGAATATCATTTATTGATGCTGACTTATCAGAAATTTATCATGCTTATTCGTAACAGTATGGATATCCTTCTCTAGACGAATACATAGCTAAACCCGTATACACCCTCAAGACAGTTTAGCTGAATTAGGATAGTCTTCCTGTATATACTTGCACAGCATTTTCTTGTGGCTGGCTTATTCAAGACATTATAAACTTATCTGCATTTTCCTGAAAAGAATTAGGTAGCTCAGTAAACATAGAGGTTAGATTTATCGAGTTGAAATAACCTAAATCTTCATTTATTAAAATTCCTGTCCCCAATTTGAAAGCGGTAACGTTAAAGTGACTAATTGGATAAATCCTCAATCTCAAAAAATCCCTAAACAGCTAATAGCTGGCAATAAGACCTACGATTCTGGATATTTCAATAATACTACTCAACAGTCTAATAATGCTGAGGAACAAAAAATATATCAACATCTGCTGCACTTAGTACAAGTGAAATCTACTAATGAAATGATTGAGCGATGTCGAGCTTTATTTATTGAAGGTGCAGATTATCCTGAACCAGAAATATTATTAACTTTAGATAACATTACCTCCAATAAAAATGCTATCCATGAGTTTAATTTTTTTCTCAATCGCTGCTGTCATATCTTGATTAATCGCTGGCATATGCAGCCACAACTGCATCATGCTATTCCTACATTAATACAATTATTTGAATCTTCGCCTACTAGATCCAGAGCTACAAGTTTTCGCCATCGCCACATTAGGCATTTGCGTGAATTAGTCCAGATATTTCTTAAAAGCGAACAATATTTAATGTTACGCCGCTTTGTCCAGGTAATGGCAAAAACTCCAGCAGTGAATGTTATCGATGAAAATCAACCGTTAATTACTTTAATTCGCCGTTATCCCTATTTATACGAACATTGTTTGATGAATGATGATTCTAGCTTTGAACATCAGTGGCGCGTCAAACAAATGCAAGCAAAGGTACAAAGACAATTTGAAGTTGATTTATCTAAATATGTGACTTACCAAGTGCGACGCAGCCAAATATTAAAAAAAACTTCCGGGGATGAAGCAGACCGGATTTTGCTTCCTGTAAATAATCCTACATTATTAAGCGATCGCCAACTCCATGACACCCTGAAACATTTTTTGGGTAAAGTTGAAGGTAACTATACATATCCAGAGTTAGCTCAAAAATTTTTGCAGTCTAGTCAGCAAGCTACTTGCTTTCGTGATTTTAAACAAGATTTATATGAATATTTAATTTCATCAGTTGGTAACGGCTCAGGAAAGCGGCAATTTCAACAAAAATTATCGACACAATTACAAAATACACTAGCACAAGCTGATGCTCAAAAACCCGATGAATTTTTAATTCTCCGAACTTGTAGCCAGTTATTAAATTTTTTAATCATTGAAAGTCACTTTTCTATCCAGCATTTTAATTTAATAGACTTAGTTAGTAACCAAGGAACAATTAATACTACAACTTTATTGCTAAAAATTGTTTTAATTTGTCACAAAGTCAAACCATCTCTAGAAAAACGTTTAGCTATTTTATTTTATCACTATGAATCGGCAACTAATAACAGTATAGAGTGGCTAGTGCAAGTGTTAGAACAAATTAATATTGCGATGGTACTTTATTTCGGCAAGATTGATATTTCGTATTTTAAAGAAATTAGTTAATGGCGATGGCTTTTTGTTATACCACTTGAATGTGAAGTTGCACATATTTCGATCGTTTTCATGCGTAAGTCCTGCTATTATCACACTGGCAAGACTGGCTGAGAAGAAGCAGTTAAATTAGCAAATTCACAAATAGAATTAAACGGACAAAATCGGCAGTGATAACCAGGATTTGGGGGGAAAATCTGGCTAAAATCGCTCTTTTGTTGATGATATTTTTGCAAATCATCTTGATGCTTCTGGGCAATTTTAGCTAACTCATATTTTAAATTTTCAAATTCATGATTCGAGATTTTAATTAAGTCCGATTTTTTCCCCAATTCTAAATTATAAAATGATGCTACTGCTGGTCTGCCAGGATAAAGATAACGAGCCGCTAGCAAATAAACTAAAGCTTGCCTCTGGTCAAAAGCAGATTTTCCGGTTTTGAAATCTAAGATATGTAAAGTACGATCGCCATCAATAAAAATGCAATCCATCGCGGCATATAAGCGGAAACAAGTATCTCCTTGACCAATTAAAATTGGTTTCGGAAAACCTTCATCACCTGGGGTTAATTGCAAGATGTTTTTACCCCTTAAAAACGGTGCATTTTGATATTTCTTTAAAATCTGAATTACTCGCTGTTGCACTTGATGGCTGGTATTGTTGAGTTTTAATAACTGTGCAACTTTTTCTACACCATCAGATTTGTTTAACAAATGTCTATTATGATGAAACTCATAAACGCCTTTTTGCGCGAGTATACCAATCCGTTGGGGAGCCGTAGCTTGGCCTAGTAGTTCTTTAACTTGCGGTTCGTGTTGACGCGCTTTGATAAACCCCCGTCGCATCTGACAATGCCAGCGTTCTTGTCCAGTCGCTGGGGTAACTAAAGACCAAAGGTGATAACTGACAAAAGGTCGATCAGGGGTTGACATCGCTAACAAGCAGTGAGAAGAAATACTGAGGGGAGAAATTTGAGCATTAATTTTTGCTGCTCATAACTTCTAGAGAGAGATAGTTGCGGCTACGCGCGCTTTGCGGGAAGCTTTCTAATAGAGTACTGAAGATGGATGGGAGAAAGTGGCAACAATGAGTGTTAGTAGCAATTCCAGCAAAATCAAATTTGGGACTGATGGTTGGAGAGGGATTATTGCCGATGATTTTACTTTCCCCAATGTGCGGAAAGTAACAAGAGCGATCGCCAGCTACCTCGAAACAGCCTACTCTAAAGACAGACCAGTTCTAATTGCTTACGATACGCGGTTTTTAGCTGATCAGTTTGCCCGTACAGCCGCCGAAGTCTTAGCAGACTTGGGTTGGACGGTCAAAATTACTGATCGAGATTGCCCCACACCAGTAATTGCCTACAACGCCCGTCACTTAAATTCAGCAGGGGCGTTAATGTTTACAGCTAGCCATAACCCTGCACCATATTGTGGAATTAAATATATCCCCGATTATGCTGGGCCTGCCACTCCAGAAATCACTGATACTATTGTGGCAAATATTGAAAGTGCTGCGGATGATCTGCCTAGTAACAACCCTAGCGGGTCAATTTCTATTTTTGACCCCAAACCCGATTATTTGCAATTTATCTATACATTGCTGGATGTAGAACGCATTAAAAGCGCTCATTTAAAAGTTAAATATGATGCTTTGTATTCGACTTCACGCGGTTATTTAGATGAAGTTTTGCAACAAAGCGGCACAGAATTAGAAAGCTTCCACACTTGGCGGGATGTATTATTTGGTGGCGGAATGCCAGAACCCAAAGGTGAACAACTAGAAGAATTAGTAGAAGCAGTACGCCGTGACCAAGCTGATTTAGGTTTAGCAACCGATGGTGATAGCGATCGCTTTGGTATAGTAGATGAACAAGGCAATGTCCTCACCCCTAACACTGTGTTGTTGGTATTAGCCAGGCATTTAATCAAAAATAAAGGTAAAAGCGGCGCAATCGTCCGCACAGTAGCCACAACTCACCTATTAGATAATCTGGCGGCTAAGTATGGTCTGCCAATTTATGAAACCCCAGTCGGCTTTAAATACATTGGGGAAAAAATGCGGGAAACAGCCGTTTTGATTGGTGGTGAAGAATCAGGTGGTTTGAGTGTAATTGGGCATATTCCCGAAAAAGACGGTGTTTTAGCTGATATGCTAGTGGCAGAAGCGATCGCCTACGAAGGCAAACCCTTAAGCCAACTCGTCAAAGAAGCGATCGCGGAAGCCGATGGCCCCTTGTATAACAAGCGTCTGGATTTACACTTAACCGAAGACCACAAAAACGCTGTGATCGACTCTTATACCAAAAACCCACCCTCAGAAGTGGCAGGTATTAAGGTCAAAGAAGTGGGCAGGAAAGATGGTATTAAACTTTACCTAGAAGAAGGTAGCTGGGTTTTATTGCGTCCTTCCGGTACAGAACCACTGGTACGCGTTTATCTAGAAACTAATACCCCCGAAAAACTCTCGCAAATCGCCCAAGAAATGGAAAGCGAAATTGCTAAGTTAGGATAAAAGTTTAAACCGCAGATGGATGCAGATTCACACTATCTGTGTTCATCTGCGTTTATCTGTGGTTTGTTATGAAGACAATTGCTAATTTATTGATATCTGTAGTTGTGGCTGTTTGGATAGTAGCGATCGCCATTATCTCAGTCCAAAATGCTACACCAGTATCGCTAAAATTTTTAAGTTTTCAATCAATTCAAATACCAGTCGGTTTAGTTCTGGCTTTTAGTGCCGCGCTTGGGGTAATTGGCATAGCTGTGCTGCAACCGCTTTGGGGTTTAGCTGATTCTGAGCGAGATAATCGATATGAGGATGATGCCGAGTTTTTTGTTGACGATGAAGATTTTTGAATTTATCTCATGTCCGGCAAATCACTGATGATTCAACACATCTGTGCAGAAACGACAAAACCCTCTCCCCTACACCCCTAAACCCACCAAAGAACTTTTTCACCAAGCCCTATTTAATTCCCTCACACAACTTTTTATCCTGCTCACTCGCAATGGGATTTTTCAGATAATACTGTAACCACACACAACCCCGCGCTAACAAATCATCTAAACTCTGCACAGGCCACAACCGCGCTGTCCCATCATCACTGGCGGTGGCGATAGTTTTGCCATCGGGGCTGAAACTCACACCCCAGACACTGCCCCCATGCCCTTTCAATTCCCGTAACAGTTGCCCGTCAACAGTCCACAACCGCGCTGTGCTGTCATCACTGGCGGTGGCGATAGTTTTGCCATCGGGGCTGAAACTCACACCCCAGACACTGCCCTGATGCCCTGTGAGTTCCCGTAACAGTTGCCCGTCAACAGTCCACAACCGCGCTGTCCCATCACGAGAGGCGGTGGCGATAGTTTTGCCATCGGGGCTGAAACTCACACTATAGACAATGCCCCGATGCCCTGTGAGTTCCCGTAACAGTTGCCCGTCAACAGTCCACAACCGCGCTGTCCCATCACCAGAGGCAGTGGCGATAGTTTTGCCATCAGGGCTGAAACTCACACCCCAGACACCGCCCTGATGCCCTTGAAGTTCCAGTAACAGTTGCCCGTCAACATTCCACAACCGCGCTGTCCCATCACCAGAGGCGGTGGCGATAGTTTTGCCATCAGGGCTGAAACTCACACTTCTGACAATGCCCTGATGCCCTTTAAGTTCCCGTAATAGTTGCCCGTCAACATTCCACAACCGCGCTGTCCCATCACCAGAGGCGGTGGCGATAGTTTTGCCATCGGGGCTGAAACTCACACTATAGACAATGCCCCGATGCCCTTTCAATTCCCGTAACAGTTGCCCGTCAACACTCCACAACCGCGATGTCCCATCACCAGAGGCGGTGGCGATAGTTTTGCCATCGGGGTTGAAACTCACACCCCAGACAATGCCCCGATGCCCTTTGAGTTCCCGTAACAGTTGCCCGTCAACACTCCACAACCGCGCTGTACCATCATAACTGGCAGTGGCGATAATTTTGCCATCGGGGCTGAAACTCACACCCCAGACAATGCCCTGATGCCCTTTCAATTCCCGTAACAGTTGCCCGTCAACACTCCACAACCGTGCTGTTCTGTCATAACTGGCGGTGGCGATAGTTTTGCCATCGGGGCTGAAACTCACACTATAGACAATGCTCCGATGCCCTTGAAGTTCCCGTAACAGTTGCCCGTCAATAGTCCACAACCGCGCTGTCCCATCATCACTGGCGGTGGCGATAGTTTTGCCATCGGGGCTGAAACTCACACCCCAGACACTGTTCCGATGCCCTGTGAGTTCCCGTAACAGTTGCCCGTCAACACTCCACAACCGCGCTGTGCTGTCAGAGGAGGCAGTGGCGATAATTTTGCCATCGGGGCTGAAACTCACACTATAGACAATGCCCTGATGCCCTGTGAGTTCCCGTAACAGTTGCCCGTCAACAGTCCACAACCGCGCTGTCCCATCACCAGAGGCGGTGGCGATAGTTTTGCCATCGGGGCTGAAACTCACACTATAGACAATGCCCCGATGCCCTTTAAGTTCCAGTAACAGTTGCCCGTCAACAGTCCACAACCGCGCTGTCCCATCATCACTGGCGGTGGCGATAGTTTTGCCATCGGGGCTGAAACTCACACTATAGACAAAGCCCCGATGCCCTTTAAGTTTCAGTAACAGTTGCCCGTCAACAGTCCACAACCGCGCTGTCCCATCACCAGAGGCGGTGGCGATAGTTTTGCCATCGGGGCTGAAACTCACACTTAAGACGAAGCCCTGATGCCCTTTCAATTGATTACGTTCTGTAATCCTGCTTAAAATACTATCTAAAGCAAACATAGGGCTAATAGCCGGGTATTTTTCCAGAGGGCGGCCATCTTTCACCAATGCTTTCAACTCTTTAGCCGAGTGCATCACCGCCACCAAAGCTTCTAACTGTGCAAATTCAAACTGTCTTAAAGCATTCACCCCGGCTCGTTCTAGTTCTGTTCCTTTCTGCGCTTCCTTTTGGGCTGCTTGTGCGGCTTCCGTTGCTTTCCTTGCGTTCGCCAGTTCGGCTTCTGCTTTCCTCAAAGTTTCATCAGCTTGTCTAGCTTTCGCTTCCGCATCGTCTTGCTGTTTCTTTGCCTGTTGTGCTTTCACCTCAGCAGCTTTGACTTTTTCTGTCGCATTTTTAATTCTGGCTTCAGCCTCAGCATTTTTCTGTTGTAAATTTGCTGCTTCCTTGTTTACTTTATCTAAGTCTGCTTTAGCATTAGCTAAATTCTCACTTGCCTTGTGGCTTTCTAATTGTGCCGCTTTAAACTTCGCCTCTGCCTCTTGCTTATTTTTCAATGCTGCTTGATAGTTTTTATTTAAATTCTTGCTTTGATTTGCTAATTCCTGAGCTTGTTTGCGGTTCTTAGCCAGTTGAATTTCTGTCTGCTGCTTTTCTTGCTTAACTGTTTGCAAACCCCGTTGCGCTTCATTGAATTTTTTTTCTGAAGCTTGCTGTTTGCCCTTCGCAGATTCCGCCTGTTGAAATAAGCTAGAAGCATACAACCCTGTGACGGCTAATAAACATATTGATAAACCAGAACTTATCAACAACCGATTTCGCCCCTGCTTAATTTTCTGGTCAGCTTCCCTTTGCGCATCAGCTAATATTTTATTTTTCTGTTCAACCCGTTTTAATTCTTCTTCTGTTAGTTGACGCTGTTCTCTTTCTCTTGCCAGTTCTGCTAATATTTCATTACCCTGCTGCTGGCGAATAACAGCCACCAAATAATCATGCACTAACTGATAACGGTCAGCAGGTGATTCTGGCAAGAATAAAACTAATCCAGATTCTACAAAAATCTCTAAAACCAAATCTAACTTATCAACTTCTGCCGCCAAACCCTCTACTAACTCCGCACGAGTTTTTAGGGGTCGTGTGCCATTTTCATCTGTAAGTAAATATAAAACTAATCGCGCTAACCGTTCATTTTCTGTGCCACAATCTCTAATTACATCTTCTAAAAATCGCTCAACCAGTTTTTCCTTAGTTCCTACTTGCTGATACTGTGCTAAACGGGTAATATTCTCTGTTTGTAACTGCGCCCCTACAATTTGCAATTCAATCGGGCGTACTTCTCCCAATTTCCCAGCTAAATCACTCACTAATTGTTCAACTAGCTCATCTTCTAAATAAAACTGGGTTCTCTCCGTCAAACTTTTAATAACTTTTTTTGTATCTTCTATCGAAAAGTTACCTAAATAATAACGCCTTTGCTTATCTAAAATATTATTATCAACAACAGCTAAATCAAATAACCGTTCTAACTCTAATAAATAATGTAAATAATCTTCCCGCAAAGACAGCACAACCTTCACAAAAGGAATATCCAAACACACCCGCAAAAAATCATAAAATTCTCGTCTTTGCTCCTTATCGGGATACACAAAGAAAAACTCTTCAAACTGGTCAAAAATTAACACCGTCAAAAACTTACGCTCATTATTCAGGTGTAACTGTTCAATAATCACTGCGTCCGAGTTAAAATCAACAGCTAATTTACTTCTCCGCACCGCCTCAAAAGCCTCTGATATCCCCCTTCCCAACACACTCACCCAATCAGAATAAACCCGCACCAAAACAGGTAAAGCCTCTCGCGCCTGTATGGATTGTTGCTGCAAAGCAGGTATTAAACCCGCCTGTAAAATTGAGCTTTTACCCACCCCAGATTGACCATGAATCACAATTAATTTATTCTGATTCCCAGTAATTTTATCTCGCAGTCGATTAACATCTAATTCCCGCCCAGAAGCCCGAATTTCATCAGCAATTGTTCCGGTTTTCTCTCCTTGCAACTGTGTTGTATTAATCTCCTGCCGTTGCGGGTTAAGATAAGATGCACCTACAAAAGCCCTAAACTTATACTGTTGTTCAATTCGTAATTGCTGTAGCTTCAACCTAAACGCTTGCAGATATTCTTTTTCCTCAAAATACCACTCCCGCAACCATGCCAAAATGCTAATATAAAGCCTGGGATTATATTGATGATCACTTTCATCCTTAGCTAACTCTAAATTAGCAATAGCCTGATTAATTTGTTTGGTAGCATATTGAGCGCGTGCCAAAATCAACCGATATAAACCCCGCTCATGAATTTGCTCATCAGCTACATTTTCACTACTAGCTAATGCGCGTTTAGCAAAATCTTGAGCTTCACTCCACCGCGCTTTTTCTAAAGCCACCTCCGCCAAAAAACCATAACATTGCGCCACCTGCAACGCCGTACCATAACTTTGCTGTAGAGTTAAAGATTTGTTCGCCAGACTTTGCAACTCATCCCAAGCTTGCAGATGTCGCAGCACTTCACCCAATTTATTAATATACTTAGCAACTAAATTCCTAAATTGTCCCGCTTCTAATACTGCAATAGCTGTTTGGAAATAATCTCTAGCTGTCTGCAAATTTCCCTGATGCTTTTGCGCCTGACGTTCCCCAGCCAACCCCAAATGAAATAATAAAATACCTTGACGTTCTAAATGATTACTTCCCTGCCAAAAATTTAAACTCTGCTGATAACTTTCTAAAGCAGCGTCTATATCATCATGTAGATAATCATACCACCCCCGCACAAACGCCAAACTAGCTGACAAAGCTGGGTCTAAATCTACCCCCTGACGCTGTAAATCTTGGTTAGCCTGATTTAATTCCCAACAAACCTGAGCATGAGGAATCATATGACCATGAAATATCTCATCAGTAATTTGTTGAATTAACTCAATTAACTCATGGGTAGAACTTTCAAAAACAATAGCAGTAGTCCAACTTTCTAAATCAGTCGCTAACCGAATTAACTTTTGCAAAATTTGGTCATTTACCCACAACAAAACCGGGAAGCGAAAGTTATTTCTAAACTCCTCCCGCACCCGGTTAGCCGTAGTCAAAACGCTATCAATATCTTGCACAGACTCCAAACCAAAAACCATTAAAGCCTCTGGCTGTTCATCTCCCAACTGCTCCACTATGCTGGTATACAGCGTTTTTACCGATGTGGGTAAACTAATTTCCCGTATTTCTAAAGGAGATAACGCGTGTAATCTGCGTGTAATTTGCTGCCGCAAAGCCCCATAATTACAGCGCAATAAAATCAGCGAAAATTCACCCTGAGACAAAGTAATTGCTCTTACCAGAGTTTGTAAAGAGCGTTCATTTTCCGGCGTTAAATTTTCTCCATCCTGCTGATTTCTCATACACAGAGATTATATCCAGTCCGTTTAGTTGTCATAACTGAAAATCCCTAGCCTCTGCCAAAATAGGATTAATATCAAACCAGGAACTATCATCATCCCGATATTCAAATACAAACATACTACGCAATAATAATTCGTAATTTTCATGACCTCTTAAAGTTTTCACCCTCGCTACCTCACGCAGCACTTCCCATTCATCAGGGGTAATAGCTAAAGTCAGTTCATTGCAACGTTTTTTAATCACGCTTTCTAAACACTCCCTAGAAATGGGAGGATCATCTTGCTGAAGACAGCGAAATAATATCATTAACAAATTCCGCAAATGACCACCACTAACTAAGCACAGTCTTTCTAAGGTCTCAGGGTTATCAAACACTTCTGTAATTAAATGCTGGCTTTGTTCCCAACTCACCCCAGGAAAAGCCCTTACCATCACCATTTGTTGCAATAATCTCATTCCCTCGGAGGATCTAGTTCCATCCCGCAGTTTTACCGGAACCATTGGTAAAACCTTGGGGTCAACTCCAAAGCGATTTGTTAATCTACCTAAAGTGTTGGAGAAAAGTAATACCAAGGGAATTGTATAAACAACGTGACAACTTAGCTGGTTTAACTGTTCGCCACGTTCCACAAATAAATATTCTGGCTGAATTTGACCGTAACCTTTTAAGGTATTATCAATACGGTCAAGGTTATCAATAATGACAACTAAACCTTGTTTACCTTGCTGTTTTAGCTTGTCAATTGCAGGTTTGAGTATTTCTTTATTGATAGATTCTAGAATACCATTAGTGCGGGGTTCTAGATATTGCCGCAATTGCGATCGCAAGTTAGGACTATCTTTTGTTTTAGCAGTAATTTTCCCAATTCCCACCGACAACTCAGCCTCTACCCCAATATCTAAAGGTGTCTGCAAAAATTCCGCCACTTCCCTAAATAGGTTTTGAAAGTATCCAGGCTTAAGGTTAATCTTAACTGCTTCTAGACTTTGACCTACTTCACGAGCTATAGCTAACAAAATATCCGTAACATCTACATCAGCCGTATCTAGACTTTGGCTAGATTCAAAGTAAACTACATGAAATCCCTGCTGTTCTAACTCTAATTTCAGTTTCAGCAACTCTGTAGATTTACCACAGCCAATATGTCCAGTAAATAATTGACAAGTAGGTTCATCAGGCGAAAGTCGGCTAATGGTTCTGCCTAATTCGTTAATAATCTTGCTACCACGCACCTTAGAGAAATCTATATAATATTGTCGATCCTCCGGCTTACTCACAACCAGGGTTTTCATTGGGTTGCACGCCTGATAAAACCTCTTTAAGTCCAGTTTCATGACAATTTACCCAAATTTAACGTAAAAAAACACATATATATAAAACTATACCTGTATAATCACGCCTTACCCTCGTCAGCAACAGGGTGTAGAGGATAGGGTATGCCTGAGTGTGAAGACGGCATTAGCGGTGGCAAGGATAACCATTGAGCTAGAAAGTATATAGAGGTTATTTACGCACACTAACCAGACTTTAAAATAGTTAAAGAGTATACTTGATACCAAGTTGCAGTCAAAGATAGTAATCTAGAGAGTAGGAATACTACTATTGCCGCAAAGTAACTTAGTATAAATTATTACAATACTTGAAAAGAGTGCTGCGATCGCACAGCATTTTAGTTAGTGCGTTCGGCAAATAATTTGTCGCTTTATGTTATGAATGGAGAATAGGGAACTCGAATCCCTGACCTCTGCGGTGCGATCGCAGCCATCCTAAAGGGTTAAACCTTTAACTGTAGAGGTTCCCTAACTGTCTTGATGATGCCTTTAGGACATCACTAGGACAGATGAGAGAGATTAAGCCAGTTAACAATAATGGGTCTATTCAGCTTAAGTTTAGCTTTGGCGGTAAAAGATACAGTTTTAACCCAGTCCCAGGCAGCCACTATGATGATAAAAGGGATATGGCTGTTGCCAGAGCGATCGCCACACAGATACAGAATGATATTCTAGCTGGTCACTTTGACCCTACCCTAAATCGCTACAGGTTAGAACCTAAGGCATTAACCAAGACACAGCCTAAGACCTTATTAGAACTCTGGGATACCTGGGTAGAGTCCTTAGACCTTCCGCCAGCTACCAAAGCCAATCATTATAAATGGGTTAGGCGGATGATAACCAAGGCTAACCCAGGATTAACAGAAACTAGCTGGTTAACTCAGGCTAACATTTCACCTAGAACCTACAAAGACCGCTTAAGCCTTGTTAGGGCTTGTGGTAAATGGGCAGTAGCTAAAGGCTGGCTAGAGGTTAACCCCTATGAAAATCTTAAGCCCAAGAAAGATAACCCTAAGGAAATCAAGCCATTTACCCAGACAGAGATTAGAGCCATACTGGCTGGCTTTGATGAACTAGCACCACACTATAGCCCCTTTGTTAGATTTCTACTGGCTACTGGGGTTAGGACTTCTGAGGCTATTGGGTTACTTTGGGGTCATGTGGACTTTGATAGGTCAGAGATAACTATCAAGGAAAGTTTACCCAAAGACCTAACAGGGAATGGCTACCGCAGGGTTAGGAAAGAGACTAAGACAGGAAACATTAGGTATTTACCCATGTCCCTAGAGTTACAAGCTCTGTTAATGTTTCTTAGACCTGCCAAGGTTAACCCTGATACCCTGGTCTTCACTACTCCTCAAGGCTGTATCATAGATGCTGATAACTTTAGGTGTAGGCAATGGACTAAGGTACTGAAAGCCCAAGGCATACCCTACAGGAAACCTTACACCACTAGGCACACAATGGCTAGTCATGCCATAGACCAGGGTATACCTATCACTGGTGTAGCTTATCTGCTAGGACATAGTGATAATACTATGGTCATGAGAAACTATGGTCACATGGTTAATAGACCTAATCTGCCGAGTGTACCCATATAAACTAGAAAGCCCTTAGCGATCTCTAAGGGCTTCTAAGGGCTATTCAAAGACTACTGATGGAGCCTCTAAGGGTAGCTTATCCAATACCTGTAAATCCTTGATCTGATGGATATAGCATTGGGTGTGATAACCAGAAGTATGGCTAACCTGGGAGGCTTCTATAACTTCCTTACTGGCAGATAACAGAGTACCATTAGCTAACTCATAGACTAACAGGGTAGGCTGGATGCGCTTGTAGTCTTCTACCTGGATACCCTTAAGGTCATAGAAAAACTTAACTACTTCCCCATAATGGCTTTTAGTAGGATAGTTAACAGATACAGGCTGACCATCCTTGATATTAACAGAGGCTAAAGAGGGTCTAGGGACTATACAAACTACCCCAGATGTGCTATAATAACTGTACTGAGCATTCTTACCAAACATTGTTTAATCCTTTAGGGCTGTAACCCTATACTTGTTTACTAGTACCCCTTGAGTATTTCGCAGATACTTAAGGGGCTTTGCATTAGGACATTAGAGTAATCCCTTATGTCCTTACTACTAGATAGTCAATATGAGGATTACTCATGTTTGAACATTAGAAATAATAATGATTCTCATTCTAGAAAGATTTCGCCAGCCATCGAAATAGTTAGCTGATGGTTGGCTAAGGGTTAGATAACTTACTCCTCATCATCTGGTCTAGGTGCTAGGGCTATTCTTAGGCTATGGGTAGCATCTTTAGGGTCAAACTTTAGGTCATCCTCTGGTAGCCCTAAGGATTCCTCCAGACTTTCCATAGTTATTTGGATGTTAACCTCAGTCTCTGGTAGTCCTTCTCTGTCTTGTCTATCCCTAATAATCCTGTTAGAGACATCAAGCCATTCTCTAAGCTCTCTAGATACCCTGAGGGATTTATTCTGCTGGTACTGGTCATACAACCCATCCGCCATATTACAAGCTATATCTAGTAACCTGACTTGTCTCTCATCAGAGGTTAAGCCATCCTCAGATACCAACTTAGCAACCTTGGTAGGTATTAGTACCTCTGAGCTTACTGGCTTGGCTGGTTTCTTAGAATGCTTAAAATGGTTATAGATATTCTGGGGAGTAACAGAGATACCCTGAGTCCCTAGGTAATCAGCTAGGGCTGAGGCAGGTAAACCCATAGCTACCCTTTGGTTGAACTCAGCCAACTTATCAGGGTCTAATCGGCATATTGAACATCTCCTATTTACCATTAGCCTTGACCTCCTGTAGCTGGCTGATTAGCTCATCTAGCTGGCTTAGAAAGTTCTCAGGCTCCAACCCAGAAAGGTACTCAAGGCAATCATGATAAGCCCTAGCTGACTCATTAGACATCCTGGCTATCTTTAATACTTCCCTAATAACCTCTGTTAGGGTTAACCCAGACTTAGCTGATAAGTCTTCTAGCCATTCCCGATCGCTCTCAGTTAAGCGGATTGATACTCTGTTACCCTTAGCCATCTTAGTAATCCTCTATTGGTTTCTATAGGTATTTTGTCAGCCAAAGTAGGTTGACTAAATCCAGATAGTTAACCCTAGTAGGAACAGATAGGTATGAACCTAGAACAACAGATTAAACAACAGGCAGAACAGTTAGCTGCTTTACAGATTCAGAAAGCCCAACAGGAAGCTGAGAAGGCTAAGGCTAAGGCTTTTGAATGGAACTCTAAGGTTAAGCTGGTAAGGTTCCTAGAACAGTACTTAGACCATAGTATTAAGCTAGGTAAGCTTACCCCAGATGTCTTCTTTGATGTCTATAGAAAGTATAAAGAGGTCTACCAGGATACTGATGATCAGCTAAGTTTCTTTATCAGTACAGTTATTAAACTGATTAGCCATAGCTGGTATGGGGTTGAATGCCAGACTGCTTTTATTGGCAATGGAGGTTTATTGTACAAGGGTAAGCAATACCAAGACCCTGAGAAGCTGTATCTGGAGATTGTATTTGGCTCCATCTTAGGCGAGTTAGCCAATGACCCTTTTGGTACTGACTGTTGGTTCTATGAGTTACTTAGCTTTCATTTTGAAGACCCTACAGCATTCCCAGCTTATGCCCAGATTGGGGAAGTAAAGACCAGAGTTTTACCATTACTTAAGCGCATCATTGAGGCTGAACAGGCTACTCAGGAGTTACCAGAGATAGAAGGGTTAACCTTAGATGATGCTATGTACATCCAGGCATTGTTTGATTAGGTCTTTGACCTCTAGGGTTCCCTAGGGGTCTTTATTGACTGATTAAGGAAATATAGTAAACCACTAAATATAACAAGCAGCCCCTCTAGGTATCTGGAGGGGTTTATTAATGGGTTATATATTATCTAAGTATATTATTTAATCCTAATAGTAAATAAGTAGTAGAGCAAAGCAGTCTTGACCTTGGCTAATACCAAGCATAGACTAATATGAGTAATATTAGATACTCTTATGCTAGACAAACTACTAGCTTTTGTTGAGAAAAATCCTAAGAAGGCGGCTATCATTGGCGCATTGATTTCAATACCACTCTTTATTATTCAAAGTATAAACACTTATCATAGAACCCCTGTACAAGAACAAAACCTATCAGAAGGGGATGAGCCACTAGACCAACCTAGCCAAGAAACATTTGATAAGGCTAAATGCAAGGTTTACACAGTGGGGATTTTAGCAGGTGCTATTGTTTACCAGTTCAAAACTACTGATAATGCTTTGGCTTATGTAATGGTTGCTGATCGGGATGAGGTCATAAGAATCTTTGAGAAGAATAACCTCCACCTGTGGCGGACTAGGCAAGATTTTCAAAATACCGAGTATACCGGGCTAATACAAGTTTTACCGCCTGAAGGTATACATGAACTCAATGAAATACTATCTATGTACCCTTATGCGGCAATGGGAACTGAGGCAATCGCCAAGTCAGCCCAGCCAACTATGTTTAACTCTGATAGATGTGATGTAGAGTGATTTATGTCATAGGACAGCCTGAAACCCTTATTTATTCTAGAGTTTAACCCTTTAGACTTTAGAAACTGTCCTATGTGTCCTATGCTGTCCTATGATAATAAAAATATAGGACAGCTAGAAAGCTTACCCTGCAAAGGTTCTAGAAGTTGTCCTATGTGTCCTATGTAAAATGCTAGGTTTACCCCTGATACAAGTATTAATGGTATCAGCCATTACCTAGTATACTTATAGTTCATATACTTTTCTATTTCTCATAGGACACATAGGACACATAGGACAATATATCTGAAACCCCTACTATGACCATATTTCATCTGTCCTATGCTCTAGTAACTACATAGGACAGTCACAGGACACATAGGACATTATAGGGTAACTAAATCATTCTGATTAAGCGCATTAAAGCGAAACAGCCATAATAAAACCCTTGAGGAACCCAAGGGTTAGTCAGTTTACTTTAAATCACTTCCAACACTCTGCTAACTGTTCTAAAGACTTAGCCTCTACTAAATAAGGGTTTCTAGTTTCAGGCTTGATATATACATAAACCCTACTCCCACCTATAGTTTTCCTCATCTTGGTATAACCTAACTCCTCTAATGCTTCCTTTACTTTCTTCTCATAACTTTTGAATGAGCCTGGATGAATGCTTAAACTTAACTCCATAAAATCATGGAGGCTAATAGATAACCCATCATAAGGTTCATAACCATTTCTTACCTTCTGGGAGTCATTCTTAGAGTCTATGTAACCTTGGAGTTTAGCCAAAGTGTTGATAACCTTCTGTAGCCATTCATTAGTTACCGAATAGTCTTTATTGCGCTCCTCTGACTGTTCAGACATAGCCTCATCAGGATACCAAGTATAACCATCTATCCATTTCAAGTAAGCAGTAGCTAAAATATCCTCTCTGTTCACTTTCAGATAATCTGTGTTTACTTTGCGATCGCCTAAGTCGATAATCCAGAATCTTCTGTTACCTGTGGAATCTCTCAGAATCTCATCAGAGTTACAAGTACCGCCAAACACACAATGCCTGGGGTGATCGGATGGCTTGCGCTCATAAAGTCCTCTGAAAGTATCTTTAGTTTTAGTTAGGAAAGCTTTTAACTCCTCTACTTCCTTCTTGCGGGTAATCCCTTCCATTTCACCCATTTCTACTATCCAGGATCTATCTAACTGCCTCTTGGTCTCTGTCCCATCAGTTGAGTTATCAAGGTCTAAAAAATAATCCCCTCCTAATAATCTGAAGAAAGTAGACTTACCCGCACCTTGCTTACCTTTTAATACTAGGCTGTAATCTGCTTGGCATCCTGGTTGATATGCTCTGACTACTGCGGAGATTAGCCACTTCTCTAACATCATCTGGCTAAGTTTATCCTCAGTCCCAAATAAAATATTAGCTAGGTTATCCCAATCAGCCATAGGGGTTATATCCGAGTGTTCATAATGCCCTTTATCCGCACCAATAGGGAACACCCATTTTGTTGTTCTATTTTTAATAATCCCCTCTATTTGCAGCCTAATGGGGTTAAATGTATAAGCCTGAATCCACACTTGAAACTTTCTATCAAACTGTTCTCTGTTGAGTTTCATCATCATTTTAAGTGACTGTTCTAGCCTATCAATGAGGCTTTCAGGAGTAGCTATTTGACCATCAAAAACTAACTCACCAGTCCAAGCATTAAGCTCTACCCTGCCTTGATATACAGCCTTAAATACTTCAAACCAAATATACCCAGCTTCCGAACCCGCTTTATTAATATAAACTCTGATGTTATTAATCAGGTTAACTTGGTCTCTTTCCTCCTTATTATCAAATGAAGCTGAACCTCTCTTATTTAGGCTTAAGATATCAACCCTACTAAGTTGCTTAAGGATGGTTTCAATACTTTCTGAACCATCAAAGCTTGACTGAATACCATTAGATGTGTTATAATCTGACATAATCTGAATCCTTTGGGCATCTGCCCTAATGTTGTTTAATCTGAATACTTGTTTCTTAGGGTCTACTAGCTGGTTACTGGTTGACCCTATTTGATGTTTAGACATCTTTAGGCTGTACAGGTAGCCCCATAGCAGCTAGCCTGATGTACTCTGATAAGCAGTAGCCAGCCTTAGCCGCATTTGCCTTAATGAGTGCTAGTTCCTGAGGGTTAGCCTTAACAGTAATCTTGTGTGGTTTAGTAATCATTTGAGTTACTCCCTTTAGTCCTGTCTCTAGTAAACTGTCATTTTTCTATTCAACTACCCTGTTCTACCAAATAATCAAGGTTTCAGCCATTTAGAATAAGCCAGGATTATCTCTAGGTAAGTTATGAATAACAAAAGATAATCTCTAAATATTCCTCTTGCTTTTGAATACCTGATAAGTCGCCTAAGGGTTAATCAGGTTTATTTATGTTCTCATTAGCTGGCTCTAATAGGTCGAGCATAATCTTGATATATGCAGTTAGAGTAACCCTCTGACCTGTTTCAGCCATATAAGCTATGTGGTCAAAGGTTAGCTTTTGGTACTCATCTAAGCTAAGTCGCAAGGGTAGAGTTTTCTTATCTGCTGCCATATTGATAACCTCTGATGTCTTTGATATCTATGACATCATTGTAACCTAAATATCTACCAATGTAAGCAATAACTGGCATACTTAAGGCATAAACTGGCACATTAGGGTTAACCCTATTTGAGTATATTTGAGTAGATAAGGTAGGCTACAGTACCCCTTAGATAAACTAATAACCCTCTAGGGGTTAACCTAAAGGGTTCTAGGAGTTATTTAGGAGGTCTAGTAGCGGAACCATTGAAGTATTTAACCTGTAACTTAGGCGATCGCTTATCATCTGCCTCAGCTTTCTCTAACTTCTGTAACTCAATAAAGGCTTCTCTCTGGGCTGGGCTTAGGCTATCAACAAAGTTTACTCTAGCTTCTGTAGCATTCTTTGGCTGTCCTTTCTTAGCTAATACTGCCTTTAATCTCTGTCTTTGCTCTGGAGTTAGAGACTGGATAAGCTGTTTACTGTTTACAGATTTCATAAGCCTTTATCCTCCAGATATTGAGTTAACTTAAGAAGTACCTGAGTATTAGCTTCTACTGCCTTATCCAGTCTTTCTAAGCATTTGATGATGCGCTCATTGGTCTCTTCAACTTCCTTAGTTGCTTGCTTGGGAGATAAGTAATCTAATCTGGGCAGCCATTGAGATGTTATTTTGGTTAGCCAGTTTCTTGAGGTCAGAGTAAAGTTGGTCATTTAGGGTAAGAGGTATCCTTTTAGATTTCATAGGAGATATCAAACTGATACCTATAGATAGTCAACTAAGCCTGAAGCACTTGTTATTTAAACTAATCATGAAATATTATTAGGACAGCATTAGGACAGTTAGGACAGCCCTAGTAAGCTTAGAAGGTTTTACCTTAATGGAGAATAGGAGACTCGAACCCCTGACCTCTGCGGTGCGATCGCAGCGCTCTACCAGCTGAGCTAATTCCCCTTACAATAGTGCTGAGTCACCGAAGTTTGCTCAATGGGGGGAACCCCCGCACGCAACTTCTCGCTGAGTTGTGAGTGCTGAATTAAGAAAAATATCAGCAGTTTAATCAACGCTCTGCTACCAAAAAACATTTTAACACTCACTGACGGTTGGCTGCCCTTCTCCACCAGAAAATACGTTTTGGACTCGTTCTAGTTCTAAGTCAGTTAAATAGTCCACAGTCCAGTTACAGCAACGCTGAAGCATATGGAAGGGGTAGGTATTCGCTACACCAACTACCTGCATTTGTGCTTGCTTTGCGGCTTGGATACCTGCGGGAGTATCTTCTATAGCTAAACATTCTTGTGGTTGCAGATTTAATTCGGGATATGTTTGATTGAAGCGTTCTACAGCTAGTAAATAACCATCTGGTTGAGGTTTACTAGTAGTGATGTCGTCACCTGCCACAATAACTGTAAAATAAGTAGCTAGTTTGGCACGATTAAGCACAAGTTCTATTTCTTTGCGGAGTGCGCCACTGACTAAACCTAAATTGCAATTGAGCGAATCTCCTCCGGAGACGCTGCGCGAACGCACCTGATATATTAAATCTTCTACACCAGGATATATAGGCAGTTTTTCTAATTTTTCCAGTTCCAGCACGTAAGCTTCAGCTTTGCGGTTAAGTAACTGGTTGAGATACTCATCCGTTACTACTCTACCGCGATTTTTTAGCAGTTCTTGAAAACAAGCGCGATCGCTCCTGCCTAAAGAACGCTGACGCTCTTGCACTTTTTGAGGTTGGAGATTTTCTTGAACGAGAATTTCATCTATTAGTCGCAGGTGGATGCGTTCATCGTTAATGATGACACCATTAAAATCAAATAGAACTGCCTTTAAACTCATGCCTTTATGCCAAATGCTGGAGATCCTAAACCCTCCAAATCATTATTATCTATTGTGTCGTCTATTGATCCCGTAGTGTACTGACGAACTTTTGCTTGTACTGCTGAACCTGTAACAGGAATGGGTTTTATTCCACTAGAAACTTGATGTATCCAAAAAATATCTTCCGTGCGTACCCCCTCAAAACCCGCCGCACCCATACGCGCGTCTAAACTATCAGCAGCGTACTCACGAATATATGGTTCCTCAAAAATATTATTCAGCCAATCTAGCTGACGTAAAGCTTTCTGATTTCCATCTAAAATTAAAACTTGTCCACCTGCAACTAATAACCGCAAGCTTTCTTGCAAAATTGCTTGAGTAACTGTGCTGGGTGTTTCGTGAAATAGCAAGGAAACTGTGACTAAATCAAAACTAGCATCGGGAAATTTCGTCTCTTGTGCATTTTGGTGTCGCCAAATGATATTTAAACCAGCAGTTTTGGCTTTATCTGCTGCTCTTACCAACATATAAGGTGATAAGTCCAACCCAATAACTTCAGCTTGCGGAAAAGTTTGCTTTAACATCAAAGTCGTGGAACCCGTACCACAGCCTAAGTCAAGTATGCGCCTTGGTTGAACTTTTACCGCATCAATTAACGCTTGGCGTACCCAAGTTTCATTCGGTGCTAGGGCGTATTCCGTAATTGGGTCGTAACTTACAGCTGCACTAGAGTTAAGGTATCCTCCTTTAATTCCGTGAAAATTTTGGTTGTAGTACGCAGGCATTGTCACATCGCTAGAACGGATGTAGCTGCTTTCTTTTTCCCAATCAATACTGTTAGCGTATCGTTGTAACTTCTCCTCATCAATCAAAAAACGTACTACTGGAGATAAAAAGGTGTCCCAGATGGTATTTTGATGCACAGCCATAAAATGTATTTTGACCTGATGAATTAGTCATTTTCTTGACAAATTTTAATATATCTTAGCAAAATCTGCTTTTCCTTCGATGAGTGGGGATTGACGCTTATCTAGTTTTATACTACATTTGTAGTATATTAGTCGAAGTATAGGTTAGGGCAGTCTTGATTACTCAAAACTTCTCACAGACTGGATATTAACTCAGCACGCTGCTCAACTCCCGCTACCGCTAACAGCACTTGGCTATATAAGCAATTTTATGCAGGCAACTCATTAAAACCCAATGCAAAATTTAATTTATGTATCAACTCATCAAAGTGATGATTTTGCCAGACAAAAAAACAGTGACTACAGCTAGACAATTTCTCAACACTAAGACAAAAAATTATGCCTTACGAGAACTTAGAAATTAACACACCAACACCCGTTTTATCTTGGGCGAATCATCCATTAGCTAGCGATGAAACCAAGATGGCTAAAAATGTGGCATCGCTACCATTTGTATTTAAACACGTAGCCTTAATGCCAGATGTACATTTAGGTAAAGGTGCTTTAGTTGGCTCTGTAATTGCTACTAAAGATGCTATCATTCCTGCGGCTGTGGGTGTGGATATTGGTTGCGGGATGAGTGCAATTAAAATGCCATTCACAGGCGATAAATTAGAAGGTAAACTCAAAAAAATTCGCCTAGATATTGAAGCAGCAATTCCTACAGGTTTCAATGAAAATAAAGACATTGAAAAATCTGTGACTAATTGGCAACGTTGGCATGATTTTCAAGGCTTACATCCAGGTGTGCAAGACTTAGAAAATAAATCTATGAAACAGATGGGTTCTCTCGGCGGTGGGAACCATTTTTTGGAAGTGTGCCTCGATACAGAGAATCAAGTTTGGCTAATGTTACATTCTGGTTCACGTAACATTGGTAATAAATTAGCTCAATGTCATATTAATACTGCCAAAGAATTAGCAAAAATGGCAGGTAATAATTTACCTGATCCTGATTTAGCTTACTTTGTTGCTAATACACCAGAATTTCAAGCTTACTGGAATGATTTGCAGTGGGCGCAAGACTATGCGCGTGTCAACCGTGATGTGATGATGGCGCGTTTTAAGCACATCATTGAAAAACATCTAGCAGGTGGGAAGGTAACGAAACCTTTATTGCAAGTAAATTGCCATCATAATTACGCCGAAAAAGAAGTACATTTTGGCGAAGATGTGTATGTAACTCGTAAAGGTGCAGTCCGCGCGCAAACTGAAGATTATGGGATTATTCCGGGTTCAATGGGGGCGAAATCTTTCATTGTTAAAGGTAAAGGTAATGCCCATAGTTTTTGTTCTTGTAGTCACGGTGCAGGCAGATTATTATCTAGAAATAAGGCAAAAAATGTCTATACTCTTGATGATTTAATTGAGCAAACCAAAGGTGTAGAATGCCGCAAAGATAATGATGTGTTAGATGAAATTCCTGGTGCATATAAGCCAATTGAGCAAGTGATGGCGAATCAGGCTGATTTGGTGGAAGTTGTCGCTACGCTCAAGCAGGTTGTTTGTGTGAAAGGTTAAATGAAAAGGGTGGGTATGTGCCCACTTTTTTTATTTTTTAACGCGGAGTATCGCTGAGGTATGCGCAAAGGTGCGCTGAGAAAGAGGTTTTGACAAGAGCGATCGCGTGGTAAAGTGATCGTCAGAAAGTTAGTCAAGTTGCTTTGCAAGCAGTTAAATATCAAGCAACCAGTATATTAGCTGATTTCTCTACCTTTGTATGAAGATAGTGTGAAGATTTTGGGTATTTTTATTTGAGAATTTATGGAAGTAATTCTCACCTACTACCTTGGTATTCCCTACCTCCATAGATTTAATTACTTTTTTGATGTTTTGCTTGGTTACTTACATAACACAATTAGCTTTTGCTTATCAAACAATTTTGGATGATTAATTAAATAATCTCTAGGGCTTCTTATGTATCTTACATAACAATTTATTTTATACTCCTTGTCCTACAATCATTTAGCCCTGTGAAATAATTCCTAGGAAGTCTAGCTTAAGTCAGAATTTAACTGTGCTTTGGGCGGCAAAAGTCCACCTCCAGGTACTGTGTTGTTTCCGCACTATGATCTAAAGTCAAGATATGAAATTGCTATCCCCCGTATTAGCAATTACTAAGTTAAAAAAATCCCACTTTTATCTTTTCTTTGTTATTTTGTAGTTAACGGGACAGTTCTACACCATACGGTGGGGTTAAATATCAATTAAGTCAACATTTCCTGCATTTTGTAAAACAAATAAGCATTTTGCACTTGGAGAACATATCTCTGCAAGTGCGACACAAACTGCTGGAATAATTACGAGTTCAGACTTAAATCTGCAACCCGTTAGTTGATTAAACCTGAGACAATTTTTGGTAACGGCTATGCTTAAAACAACTAATCTATCTATTATTTTTCCTGCTTTCATTCAACCTGAAAACTTAAGACAAACTGCGTTGGTTGAAAAGAAAAAGGCATTCGCTAAATCTAAATATGATGTTCTACAACCATTACGCCAATGGCTAGACGAACTAGAAATTCAAAATCGTAAGTTAGCACACTTTATTGCAAAATTGATCCCTGCCCAGTGTCCTTTTGAACGTGATATTGTTTTGTTTGGTCGCACAATAGCTCACATTCCTCCTATGTGCAAGCTAAATCCCCTTTACGATCAATTTGTGGGCTTGCGTTTTCGTGCTTTGTGTTATTTAGTAGATGAGTGTGGAGAAGATATTCAATCCTACTGTTAAACGCAAACCATGAATACTTACAACATGGCAATCAAAATTGAGCATCAACCCAGTCAAGAATATCTCAAGAATTTGGGTGTGTTCAAATGGGCGATTTGGGAAAAAGAAGTCTCCAATTTCCCCTGGACTTATGATACTGAAGAGACTTGCTACTTTTTGGCAGGTGATGTGATTGTTACGCCGGATGGCGGACAACCAGTGCAAATGGGTAAAGGAGATTTGGTGACTTTTCCGGCTGGGATGTCCTGTACATGGGAAATTATCAGCGACGTGAAGAAGCATTATTACTTTAGTTAATTAGTAAATCATCAAGGATTGATTCTCTTATATCTTTGATTGATCCCAACGCAGGTATTACTTAGTTTACTTGCAGAGTAATTCGTAGCGATCGCCTAATATAAAGCAGCGCACCTTGCAAAGCTCGTTACGAACCAATCACCAAGAAGTTTTTCTTAAAAATCAATAGTCTCATCGCTTGACTAAACAAAATTCGAGTTGGCGTAAATCCTCATAAACTAGCAGATGGTTAATTGCTTCAAGCTTTGAGGCTGCTGGTTCATACTCAGCACTTCGTTATGCTATAGAGCAGTTGTCATGAGGATGTAGAGAAAAATGTTATTGCATTTGAGTACCTGGCAGGAAGTTGAAGCTTACTTACAGCAGTCTCAGGGGATCATTTTTCCCATTGGTTCCACAGAACAGCACGGGCCGACGGGATTAATTGGGACTGATGCGATTTGTGCAGAAGCGATCGCTCGTGGTGTGGGTGAAGCGACTGGGGCGATCGTTGGCCCTACAATCAATGTAGGGATGGCGTTACATCATACGGCTTTTCCTGGCTCGATTAGTCTGCGTCCTAGCACGATGATTCAAGTGGTGCGCGACTATGTGTCTAGTTTGGTGAAAGCTGGGTTTACTAAGTTCTACTTCATCAACGGCCACGGCGGGAATATTGCTACTCTCAAAGCCGCTTTTTCAGAAACTTACGCTTATCTCGAAGATTTACAAATTCCTCACGCCCATCAAGTGCAATGTCAGGTAGCGAACTGGTTTATGTGCAAGTCAGTGTTTCAGTTAGCCAAGGAATTGTATGGCGATAAAGAAGGATCTCATGCAACGCCTAGTGAAGTAGCTGTAACACAATATGTGTATCCCGAAGCAATTAAGCAAGCACCTCTTTCGCCAGAAGTTGCTAGTGGACACAACATTTACAGTGCTACTGATTTTCGCAAGCGTTACCCAGATGGGCGTATGGGTTCAAATCCTGCCTTAGCTACACCAGAACATGGTAAGCAATTTTATGATTTGGCGGTGAAGGAACTTAGTAATGGGTATTTGGAATTTGTAAATTCAGATTAAATTCCGCGCCGGAAATAGTGGGGAGTACTAATGTAGCGGTGCGTTTGGTTCAAGCCGTAACACACCTGACTGGCGTGGCAAGGCTAAAGTAATGCAAAAATATAGTTTTTGTGGTGTGGACTTCTAGCCCGCACTACAAGAAAATTTTAAGGCAATATTTCAGGCTTGCCACGACACTATGACTATTTAGCTTTATTTGTATCAGCCTATGTATATTAAATTAATTGTTTTGCTACTTTATCAAGAGTTTTGCGGATTTCTAAACTAGCTACACCATTGATAAACTGCGATTCTTCAGAAAAATATTGGGCGGCGAATTTCTTAACGGCTGCAACAGTTTTTGGCCCGTAAAAAGGATGATCTTTGGGAATGTCTGCTTGAACAACTACATTTAGTTCATATTGCAGAATACTGATAACTTTTTCTGCTTGCGCCATTGTTTTTGCTCCAACTATACCATCAGCTGTGAGTCCGTAATCTGCTTGAAAGTTTTTGATTGCTTGTATGGTTTTATTGCCTGTCAAAGGAGAGTTATCGCTGGTGAGTGGGAAGTCTTGGTCGAAGACAGCGAGTTCTGGAGATAAATATCCTAGACCAAAAAGGATAGAACGAAATTGAGCATTGGTGTATGTAGTCATGGCCTTAATCTTCAATTACTAAGTAATCAGTAACTATATTTATTGATTGTTATTTCATAGCTACATCAGTAATTGAGGAAATTCCTAATCGAACAAGCCACGATTAGGTATTAACTGAGTTTTAAAGCGAGAGTAAACTAATTCTGTTTGATACCAAGCCCAAAACCAATATAAGTCTTGGATGATTTGGCCAGGTTGGTTTTCATTGCTGACTTCAAACTGCACTAAGGCGATATTATTCACTCCTACGACTTCTTTACCGTCTTGAAACCAACGGGCTTTCCAAAACATGAATGGCTGTAGCGATCGCCATTTGTTTTTTTCGGGTCGATTCCACGGGGCAATTAAAGCTAAAATATCAGGGCTGAAGTTAGCATTTTGGGTTTTGGAGCGTGGGATGACTTCTAAAGCACAATGCCAATCGGCGGCCATTAACTGCTGCTGAGATATTTTAGGATGATGAGTGCGATCGCGTTGCCATTGTTTGGCTGAGACTTCTACCATATCAGCCGGATTTATCCAGCCCAGCCAATACCGCACTTTTTCTGGTAATAGCCAGTGTTTCAATTTTGTATGAATTAACCGCGTCAGCAATTCTTCGTTTTTTAAAGCACTACAGGTTAACTGCACTAATACAGATTGCCATTGTGAATGAGTGCGTTGATGAGATAACTTGACTACCGAACTGTAGTGAATATCTCCCGACAAGACAATTACCTGTTGACGTTGGTCAAACAATGTGCTGATAAACTGGGCTAAAGCTTCCGTATGAATATTCCAAGCATCACCCACATCGGTGGCAAAAACAGCATCGTTTTTTAAGTTCCACTGATGTACCCAATCAATCACTTTTAATCCAAACACATTGGTAGGTGCAATCACAAATGTAGCTTGAATATCGCTGTTAGCCGTTTGTTGTAAAGGCTCAAGTAATTGCTGTTTTAAAGCGTGGGGAGACAACAATCTCGGCGGTGCGATGGGTTTTTGGTCGGCTGGGTAGCCTCGCCAAGTGCGGGTATCTAAAACAATAACTTCATGAATGGGGCTGCGGACTGTGTAGTGCCAATTAAGTGATTCCGGATGTCGCGCTAGCACCAATACTGAATAGTCTTGCACAAAGTTTGGCAAACCTGTACGGGTATCGATAGCTGGTAAACCAAGATAACACGCGATCGCTTCTGCCGCATCAATATCTGTACCGTGAGAAGCAGACCAAGCTTGGGCGGCTATTAAGAGTTTTGCGCCAGATTTTCCTGCTGCAAATTCTTCTGGGGTATTGCCCCAAGCTTGAAACACAGCGTAAGCTAACATAGCATTCTGCACCGCTCTTCGTCCTAAGGGTTTGCCTAAGACGCGTAAACACCATGCTTGATTGAGGTTCCAATCATCACTGACATCGTGGTCATCGAAAATAGTGTACATAGGAATATTCGCCAAGGCACGGCGAACCTTCCCCAAGGTGTAAATAAATTGTTGTAAGTGGCGGACTTCTTGATTCCACTTTTTGATAGTTTCGCGCTCTGTTGATACTTCTTTTCCCTCAGGAAATTGACGCGGCCAGCACACAGGCGACCAAGTTAATAAATAAGCAGCGTAATATTCACCCAAACTCAGAAGATGACTACTGACTTTATCAACTTTATTGTGCAATCCTGCAGTAAAACCAGCTTGTTGGGTGGCAACTTCCGCCCGTTCTCCTGGACGTAGCTGTTTAGGAGTGCGATGAATGGGACTCACAGGTAATTGTTCTTCCCAACCCAACAAAGCATCACCTAAATTCGTGGCTACCCACAAATAAGGATCTCCCACATCATCACCATAAATTTGGTCGCCAGTCAAAAACAATTGATGGGGGCGGTTTTGGGGTTGATTTGCTGCTACTTCAATTAAACAGTCCAGAATCGGTAGCGCATCCATCCCATGACCAGATGGTTTACGACAAGAAGAGTGGACAATTTTTAAATCTTGTAGACGGCTAGGAGATAAGGCAAAGGTTGGTTTTTGATGTGCAAAATAACTGATGTTGGCAGTGGGGAAACTGGTTGAAACTAACGCTTGTGATAGGGTTTGCTGTTCTGCATCCGTAATGAATTCTAAGTCATAAGCATAGATACAGTTGCTCACCAAAAAATTCCCATCTTCAGAATGCGCCGTCACAGCCAAAATATGCAAATGCTTACCCAGCGCAATTGTCGAACTTTGCCCTACTAATAAGCAATTACCTAAAGTTGCGCCTTGATTAGTCGTGTCATAAACCTTTAGTATTACCTGACAAGACTGCTTTAATGCTACCCAGACTGTCACTGCATCTGATTGAGTATGTTGTAACATCGGCCCTGCCAAAATTAACGGCAGTTGGGCAATAAATTCGCTTTTAAAGGGGTAGTACATAATTAAATTAAAGATACTGGATTGATACTCAGCACTCAGCACTTTGCTACATCTGCAGTTCATCTACTACCCCTGTTGCTGGTTCTCTAGGACGGGCAAAAAGCCCATCCCAAAAGAATTATAGTCAACTCTTGGCAATTCCCTCCTCGCGCGCCGCCCTTTGTACAGCCGCCGCTACTGCTGGGGCGACACGGGCATCAAACACAGAAGGAATAATATGTTCTGGATTCAAATCGGCTGGGTTAACTAAAGAAGCGATCGCACTTGCCGCTTCTAAATACATCGTGGTAGTAATTGTGTGGGAGCGACAGTCTAAAGCACCCCGGAACACTCCCGGAAACGCCAGCACATTATTAATTTGATTGGGGTAATCACTCCGCCCGGTAGCCATTACCGCCACAGTTTTACTCACTAATTCTGGCTGAATTTCGGGTATGGGATTGGCCATAGCAAACACAATTGGATCTTTAGCCATTGCTTGCACCATCTCTACAGTTAATACACCTGGCGCGCTCACACCAATAAAGACATCTGCGCCTTGCATTGCCCCAGCTAAAGTACCTTGGGCTTTGACGGCAAATTCCCGTTTTTCTTCGGTTAAGTCGGTGCGGCTAATGGAGAGAATGCCTTTGGAATCGCACATTAATATGGTTTCTGCGCCGGCTTTTCGCAGTAGTCGTGCAATTGCCACTCCCGCCGCTCCTGCACCGTTAATCACAATGCGAATGCTCGCCATTGTTTTGTTAACTAATTTCAGGGAGTTGTATAAAGCTGCTAAAGTAACAATGGCTGTACCGTGTTGGTCATCGTGGAAGACGGGAATATCTAACTCCTGCCTTAATCTTTGTTCAATTTCAAAACAACGGGGCGCAGCGATATCTTCTAAATTCACACCGCCAAACACCGGGGCAATATTTTTAACAGCTTGCACAATTTCATCCGTATTTTGCGTAGCCAAGCAAATAGGGAAAGCATCAATCCCAGCAAATTCTTTAAATAGCATAGCTTTACCTTCCATCACTGGTAAAGCCGCCGCCGGGCCAAGATTACCCAAGCCTAAAACCGCACTGCCATCGGTAACAATAGCAACAGTGTTTTGTTTAATAGTAAGATTGTAAACTTCTTCTGGGTTTTGGGCGATCGCTTTACAAATTCGACCGACACCAGGCGTGTAAGCCATTGCTAAGTCAGAAACACTTTTTAAGGCGATGCGGCTAGCAATGCTGATTTTACCGCCACGATGTAAATTAAACGTGCGATCGTATACATCTAGCACTTTGATGTTTGGTAATTCTTTGACTGCTTGCACAATCGTCTCAGCGTGTTCTGTGCTAGCAGCATCAACAGTCAAATCGCGGGTAGATTCTTGACGGGTTTGTTCAATTAAATCTATCTGACCCAGATTACCACCAGCATGAGCGATCGCTTGCGTTACCGATGCTAACATCCCCACCTTATTGGGAATCTGCAAGCGTAGAGTCAAACTAAAACTGGAATTAGGAGTTAGGTCTGCCATTTTAGTGTGGGATAGTGAATTTTTGATTTTATATTGAATTGCTGAGTAAAAATCGAGACGTTAGCTAAAATCTATGAAGCTTTTTTGAGTGCAGAACTTTACAAGGAAGCGAAATTCTCTGTCTCAGGACAAAAACACTCACTTAGCTTAGTTAATCAAGTCATAATTTTCAAGCATAGTAACTATTGGTAAAGTGCTGAGTGCTGTTAGCGGTAGCGGGAGTTGAGCAGCGTGCTGAGTAAAAATGCCTGCCCCTCTTTCATTGTTGGCTATGAAACTTGTTTCATCGGGACTGCCTTAACACCCCATTTAACTAGAAAGCGATCGCACTGACTTACAATCAATGCGATCGCCTTAATTTTGGTTCCGAATTTTTACATCAAGAATGTTACATTACCTAGCAACTTGATGACTATACAGATGTAACAATTTATTAAACCCGTTGATTCATCCGTGGCTTTGCCCATAATTCCCAAGCTGAATTCTGGCGACTGAAGTATGGATTCTGTTTGATAAAGTTTTGCTACAAGTTGGTCATCAATCGGGGTTTATCGATGCTCCCCACAAAACACTATTACTGATCCTGCTCAACAAACATCGATTTTTCGTGATTTCAAATTGTTTATCTACGATGGGATAACAATGCTCACTCATAATTAAGGTACTAATTTACCATTAATTGTCTAACAAGGCGACATGTTAAATGGGGGCAGGAGGAAAAAATAGTGAGTTTTTTTTCGTCATTATTGTCTTACGCTGTGGGAATTAGCTTCAGTGCGATCGCATTGCTAATCAAACTATGGCTAGAACCACTTTTTTCCAGAAGTCTTGGCAGTATTTTTTATATAGCTGTCTTGTTAAGTGCTTGGTATGGTGGTTTTCGCGTAGGATTAGTCACAATATTTCTGTCAGCGTTAGTAATTGATTATTTTATTCTGCCTCCAAAAAATCAACCTTGGCTGTCGCACCCAAAAGATTTATTTGAGTTAATTACTTTTATCATTATTGCTTTAATCATTAATCTGCTCACTAGCAATTTTCAGCAGAGTAAACAGAAAATTAAAAAACTTAATCAACAACTCACTCAAGAAAATTCCTGGCAGTTACAAATGGCTTTATCCGCCGCCCATATGGCTATTTGGGACTGGGATGTAGTCACAGGTGACATTAAATGGTCGCCAGAACACGAAAGATTATTTGGCATTGCTATTGGTAGTTTTGATGGAAAATTTGACACCTTTGCGGCTTGTTTACATCCAGAAGACCGCCACCAAGTCACTCAGGCACTACAACAAACATTACATAATCAAACTCCCTATCAGTCAGAATATCGAATTATTTGGCCTGATGGTAGTATTCACTGGATTGAGAGCAGAGGCCAGGCCTTTTGTGATGCAGCAGGTAAGCTTTGGCGAGTCATAGGAACTATTATGGCGATTGACGATCGCAAGCAAGTACAAAATTTACTACAACAGCAATTTGAGCAGCAACGTTTAGTCATGGAAATGACGCAAAAAATTCGGCAATCACTGAATTTACCAGAAATCTTGCAAACTACTGTTGATGAAGTGCGACAGTTTTTAAAATGCGATCGGGCGATTGTGTTTCAATTTTCTCCGGATATGAGTGGCACAGTCGTAGTTGAATCTGTTAGCCCTAACTTTACAGCTATCTTATCCACCAATATCAAAGATCCTTGCTTGAGCGGAAATTATACAGCACTTTTTCAAGCAGGTTTAGTGACAGCAAAAACTGATATTTATAGTCCAAAAATTAATCAGTGTCATCTCGACCTCTTAGAAAATTTCCAAGTCAGAGCCAATCTCGTTGTTCCGATTCTCAACAAAGATGAATTGTGGGGATTATTAATTGCCCACCACTGCCTAGAACCACGCGAATGGCAATCCTCAGAAATTATTTTGTTACAACAATTAGCTAGCCAAGTCAGCATTGCAATTCAGCAATCAACTCTCTTTCAACAGTTACAGACTGAACTGTCAGAACGTAAGCAAATTGAAATTGCTTTAAGGCAAAGCGAACAAAGATATCGTTCTTTAGTCAATGCTTCAGCCCAAATTGTCTGGCTGACTGATGCTGATGGTATGACTATTATTGCTTCCGAAAAATGGGAAGAACTCACCGGGCAAACTCCCACAGAAAAACTAGGATGGGGTTGGCTGAATTGCGTTCACCCGGAAGACCGCGATCGCACTTTTGCTGCTTGGCAAGAATCTTATCAAAATCGCACATTTTACGAAACTGAATATCGTCTGCGGATGAAAGATGGCAATTACCGCTATTTTTTCGCTCGCGGCGTGCCGATTTTGGATGCTGATGGCGAAATTAGCGAATGGATTGGTACTTGTACAGATATTACAGAACGTAAACTTTCCGAAGCAACCCTACGAGAAAATCAAATTCAACTGCAACGCCAATTAGCAGAAATCGAAAACATTTACCAATCAGCCCCCATAGGTTTAAATGTTTTAGATACTGACCTCCGCTTTGTAAGAATCAATCAGCGTCTAGCAGAAATCAATGGTTTTTCTGTAGAAGAACATATTGGGCGCACAGTACGTGAATTATTACCAGATTTAGCTGATACATCTGACCAATTACTCCGCCCAATTTTAGAAACAGGTAAACCGCTTCTCAATGTCGAAATTAGTGGCACAACTCCGGCTCAACCTGGCGTAAAAAGAACTTGGCTAGAAAGTTTTTTGCCATTAAAAAATGGCGATGCAATTATTGGCATTAGTACAGTTTGCGAAGAAATTACCGAACGCAAACAAGCAGAAGCAGAACTAAAACAAGCCAAGGAAGAATTAGAAATTCGAGTGGCTGAACGCACAGCCCAGTTACGTAAAATCAACGCTAACTTACAACAGAGTGAATCTATCCTCCGTAGTTTCTTTAACAGTAGTGCTATGCTGATGGGCATTGTTGAACTACATAATAACGATATTCTTCACATTTCTGATAACCTAGCCGCTGCGCAATTTTTTGGTACAACTCCCGAAGCTATGCAAAATAAATTTGCTAGTGATTTGGGTGTACCCCAAATAATTATCCAGCAATGGGTAAATCATTACTATCAGGCTCAACAAATTCAGGCTCCACTGCGGTTTGAATACCCTCATGAAACCACCAAAGGTCAAAGGTGGCTTTCTGCTAGCGTTTGCCCAATTGCTATTAGTGCTAATGGCTATCCTCGATTTTCTTATATAGTAGAAGACATCACAGAACGCGAACAAGCCAAAGAGCATATCGAAGCATCTTTGCGAGAAAAGGAAGTACTGCTCAAAGAAATTCACCATCGCGTCAAAAATAATTTAGCCATTGTTAGTAGTTTAATTCAAATGCAGTCTCGACGCACTCAAGATGCTCAGGCTAATGAAATTTTACGTGATAGTCATAACCGCATTGCTTCTATTGCTCTAGTACATGAAACACTTTATTCTTCTAAAGACCTTGCCAACATTGATTTTTCTCAATATATATCTAAATTAACAACTCATTTATTTGACTCTTACAATACTAAATATCAACAAATCGAAATCAAAACTCAAATTGAAGATGTCATTTTAGATATCGAAATAGCTGTACCTTGTGGATTAATTATTAACGAATTAATTTCTAATGCTTTAAAGTATGCTTTTCCCGATGAGCGTAATGGCAAAATCAAAGTCAAATTTTATCAAGAAAATGAACATGATTTAATATTGCTAATTCAAGACAATGGAATTGGTCTGCCAGAAAATTTTGATAGCCAAAAATCTAAGACCTTAGGGATTAATCTTGTGCGTGGTTTAGTGCAGCAGTTAAGAGGAAGCATGACAATTAATTGTCAACAAGGAACAGAATTTAGAATTTTTTTACGCAACCTGAGACACTTTTAGAAATTAGGACTTACGCACAAAGATTGTCTGTGGAGGCTGGGTTAATGGGTTTTGGATACGTACACCCCTACACCCTTGCCCCCTTCTCCAAACCCTTGATTTTTCGTAAGTCCTGGAAATAAAAAATTGATTTATGTGTAGGGGTGTCAGGTTCACGGGCAACAGGCAACGCACTGCTTTGAGACGCAACTAAGTAGGTCGGCGTAAATAATCAATGTTGGGATAAGGCAGGGGGCAGGGAGCAGGGGGAGAAAGAGTTTGAGCATTATTTACTTTTCTTCACACAGTTTGGTTTTATTGCACCGACTTACTTAAAGGGAAGTACACAAAAATTACTGTTGCCTGTTCTCCCAGCCCTATTCCCTACCAAACCTTTTGATGCCTAAGTACCCTGAATACAACCTCTAGGAAGATGAAGTGTGAGTGAATGATGTCTACATTGATTTTAGATGTCTGCTTAAGCACTAGGACATTTTTCGGCTTAGTTAACTACTAAGCCTTTTTTTTACAAGTATCATTTTGCATACTTAATTCCAGCCTTGACTACTTGTTTTGTCGGGAAATTTTGGTGCGATCGCTTTCTTATTTATTTGTATCTTGCATAAAAAGAATTGAATTTATGTAAAAATTGCATAACAACTGATGCAATACTGTCGAACTAATGCGATTCTCGTTATGTAGGAATAGGTTGATGCTGATAGAGATAGATATCCCCTGGCGTAAACCAGGGGCTTTTTATTTAAAGCAGATGCTTCATGCTTTAAATGTAAACGCCGGACTCAAGCAGCCACCTGCAAATTAATAAATAAGTGAAATACTCATCAAGAGTTATACAAATACAGAGCGCAAATCTTGAAGCGATCGCCATTGGCAGGTAATGGGTGGATTTGATTTATGCCGACAAGCCTGATGAAAGCTGGTTTTTGCCCTTGTAAAACCTAAACTTAAGGCTGAAAAATGAGGTTGGAGAAAAATCAGGCTATCAGCTAGATACTGAGAAATTAGCAGTCCTGCCAGCCAAGCTGATCCCCATGAGAATGACCGCTCAGGCCACCAAGATACTTTTTAAGGAATTGATAACAGAAATGTGTAACCCCAGAGTGTTAGAGTGAAAGATGACATTGCTTAATCTTTTGTCATCAAAGACCTCATCTGAAATATAGCTTCAATCATTAGGCTCAGCATGGTCACCGCAGAAAAAACAAACATAGGCTACATTACCCAAATCATTGGTCCTGTTGTAGACGTTAAATTCCCTGGCGGTAAATTACCGCAAATCTACAACGCTTTGACCATCAAAGGCACTAACGAAGCTGGACAGGAAATCAACCTAACCGTCGAAGTACAGCAACTGCTGGGCGACAACCAAGTTCGAGCTGTGGCGATGAGTTCCACCGATGGTCTAGTACGCGGTTTGGAAGTTGTCGATACAGGCGCTCCCATCAGTGTACCAGTGGGTAAAGCTACCCTGGGTCGGATTTTCAACGTCCTTGGCGAACCTGTTGACAACAGAGGGCCAGTAAATGCGGAGGAAACCTTACCTATCCACCGCGATGCTCCCAAACTAACTGAGCTGGAAACCAAACCTTCCGTTTTCGAGACCGGAATTAAAGTCGTTGACCTGCTAACTCCCTATCGACGTGGCGGTAAGATTGGTCTGTTCGGCGGTGCAGGGGTCGGTAAGACCGTGATCATGATGGAGTTGATCAACAACATCGCTACCCAGCACGGTGGTGTATCCGTATTTGCTGGTGTAGGTGAGCGTACCCGTGAAGGGAACGACCTCTACAACGAAATGATTGAATCTGGGGTTATCAACAAAGACAACCTCAACGAATCGAAAATCGCGCTGGTTTACGGTCAGATGAACGAACCACCCGGAGCGAGAATGCGGGTTGGTTTGTCTGGTTTGACAATGGCTGAGTACTTCCGTGATGTAAACAAACAAGACGTACTGCTGTTTGTTGACAACATCTTCCGCTTTGTACAAGCAGGTTCAGAAGTATCTGCGCTACTAGGTCGGATGCCCTCTGCGGTAGGTTATCAGCCTACACTGGGTACTGACGTAGGTGCATTACAAGAACGGATTACCTCGACAACCGAAGGTTCTATCACCTCCATTCAAGCGGTTTACGTACCTGCGGACGACTTGACTGACCCCGCACCTGCAACCACCTTTGCTCACTTGGATGGTACTACAGTACTATCTCGTGGTTTGGCAGCTAAAGGTATTTACCCTGCGGTAGATCCTCTGGGTTCTACCTCAACAATGTTGCAGCCCAACATTGTGGGTGACGAACACTACAACACTGCTCGTGCTGTGCAAGCAACCTTACAACGCTACAAAGAATTACAAGACATCATCGCAATTCTCGGTTTAGATGAATTGTCTGAAGATGACCGTCTGACTGTAGCCCGCGCTCGGAAGATTGAGCGTTTCTTGTCTCAGCCCTTCTTCGTAGCAGAAGTATTCACAGGTTCTCCTGGTAAATACGTAAAATTGGAAGACACCATCAAAGGCTTCCAGAAGATTCTGTCTGGTGAATTAGATGCTCTGCCAGAACAAGCCTTCTACTTGGTAGGCGATATCAACGAAGCGATCGCCAAAGCTGAAAAGCTCAAAGGCTAAATAAAGGCTGAAGTCTGAAGGATGAAGTATGAAATGTTAACTTCATACTTCATACTCCGTACTTCATACTTCATACTTTACACTTCATACTTTCTATGACATTAACCGTTCGTGTAATTTCCCCAGACAAAACAATCTGGGATGCTGAAGCTGAAGAAGTAATTTTACCCAGTACAACTGGTCAGCTAGGTATTCTCAGTGGACACGCACCACTGTTAACCGCCTTGGATACAGGGGTAATGCGTGTTCGTGCCGGCAAAAATACTAACTGGCAAGCGATCGCACTTTTGGGTGGTTTCGCAGAAGTAGAATCTGATGAAGTGACAATCTTAGTCAATGGCGCAGAACGTGGCGACGCTATTGACGTAGAAAGCGCCCGCACAGCATACAACGAAGCCCAAACCCGCCTAGCTCAAGTTCCAGCAGGCGATCGACAAGCTCAAATCCAAGCTAACCAAGCATACAAACGCGCCCGCGCTCGTTTTCAAGCTGCTGGCGGTTTGGTGTAAACATTGCTCATAATCTGCAATTTTGTAGAGTAGGCTATCTGCTTGCTCTACAAATTTTTTTGGGGATATGAGCGATCGCTTCCTGAAGTCTATAGCGGTTCTCGGTTGGATGAAGTACATTCAACCCCACCCCCAACCCCTCCCCGCGTGCGGGGAGGGGAGCGTTTGCGTTAGCAAATGCGGGGTGGGGTTCCGACTGTATTACAAGCAAGTAAGAACCGCTATAGTAATCGCACTTCTCAAAACTAGCAAAAGGCGATCGCGCTGGTGGGTTGTGTGATTCCTTTATTGCTCATACCCAAATTGCTAGAATGCAGATACTTTTTATCATCCGCGATCGCTATGACTCGTCAAGAAATCGAAGAGCAACTTCTGGGCTTATCGCTTGCTGACAAAGCAGATATTATCCAAAGTCTGACCAAAAACCTTAGCACCAGTGGAAGGGGAATTACTAAAACTCCTGGTGTGTGTGGTGGTGAAGCTTGTATTGCGGGAACTCGAATTGCTATTTGGCTTTTAGTGGAAGCACAGCAACTTGGTATTAATGAAGCTCAATTATTGCAGGACTATCCTCACATTACCGCAGCAGATTTAGTCAATGCTTGGGCTTATGCTGATGCTTATCCCGAAGAAATTACTGCCGCAATTCGTGCTAATAATGAGGCAGCCTAATCGATGGCACGTTTGTATACAGATGAACAATTTCCTCGGATAGTCAGCGAATTGCTGCGGACAATGGGACATGATGTTTTAACTGTACAGGAAGCTGGTAACGATAATTTAGGTATTCCTGATGAGGAAGTATTAGCTTTTGCAATTAGAGATAATCGCGCAGTCATAACCCTCAATCGTCAAGATTTTGTCCGCTTGCATCGTGCTAATTCTGAGCATTTTGGTATTATTGTTTGTACGAATGATACTGACAGAAATCGAATGGCAATTCGTATTAATGAAGCTTTGGTATCTGAGGAATCTTTGGCAGGTAAGTTGATTCGGGTTGTACGTCCGGTAATTTAGACTATAACTATAAGTCGCCATCTCCAAAAACCAAAAAGCGTAGCCGTAAGGCTTGTCGTCAGACATCGCATTCTTCAAAACCAAAGTGGGATAACTTCGTTAAGCTACGCGATCGCATTCCTCAAAACTACCAAAAAGCGATCGCATGTGGCATTTAGCTTGCTACTTTGTTCAAAAAACTGTTGAAGCGATCGCTATCCATCAAGCCGTTTTCCGATAGTATGCGGCGCACTGTAACTAAATGCAATGTTCTGACATCCGCTTGTTGCTCGTAACCAGGCAGGACTATTAGTGTACCAGATGATGGATGCTGGTAAATCTTTTGAGAGCCAAAGGTCTGCATAGTTACAAACCCCGTCTCTAAAAGCAATTTTTCTAATTCTGTGAATTTAATTTCTCTAACCATGATGACGAATCACTCCTTGTAACTGGCTGAGAACATTATTTTTAAATTTAGCAAATATTTTAATCGCCTGTATATTTAATATGTTTTCTTTAGATAAACGCACAGTTAAACTATCACCAACATTCGCTAAATCGAATCCCTCAATGCTTTCAAAATATGCTTGTATATATAACCAATAAGCTTGGCTATTTTTTGCATCATATACAATTAAAATACATGGCATTGGTTCAACCAACCATAATTCTAAATCCGAGCGGGTGATAGTAAAAGTAATGGTTTTTTGGTCTGCAAGTATAGAGAGGGAATCTGTAGCTTTTAACTGTACATATATCTGACCATTTTCAATCTCACCTCCAGCATTATAAGTAAAAATCACTAGATCGTAGCCATAATCATACTCAATACGCTCTACAGAATACCCGCATAGCAAGACATATCTTTCGACATAATTGACACTTAAATCTGCTATTATATGTTCTCTTGGTCGCTTTTTTCTGGGCATTGAACGGGCTTTTTAGTTTAAAATTATCAAAATTATATTATGGCGTTTCTTACTCTAGTGAAATACAGAGAAGAATAATTAACCGCAGATAAACGCAGATGGACGCAGATAAATTTGTACTTCAGTAGACTAGGAAAGGTAACGCACTCCCATCAACCCTAATAAAAGCGATCGCGGTGGGACTTTAGATATACTCAAACTAGAATCAACTAGCTGATAATATTTGAATGATGACAAATCGTGAAGAATTAATTCAAGAACTAGAACAAGCCCCTGATGATATAGTTCAATCGGTACTAGATTTTTTGAATCGGGTAAAAGCCACACGCAAAACTCATCCCCTAGCAAAATTTGCAGGTATTTTAAGTGATGTCGAAGCCGAAGAATTAAAACGGGTGATAATCGCAGAATGTCGGCAGGTGGATGTAAATGAGTGGTGAGATTGCCCTTGATACTTCTGTGGCTGTGCGTTTTTTGAATGGGGATGAAGTGGTTGTTTCGCGGGTACTAGCTTTACCAGAAATAGTTTTACCTACTGTTGTGGTTGGTGAGTTACTTTTTGGTGCGGAAAATTCAACTCGTCCATTACAAAATTTACCGCGTTATCTGGAATTTATTGAGGCTTGTGTAGTTGTACCATTAAGTCGAGAAACAGCCACAGTTTATGCTCAAACTCGATTGATATTGAAACGGAAGGGACGACCCATTCCCATGAATGATGTTTGGATTGCGGCACAGTGTTTGGAACAGGGTTGGGTTTTAGTGACAGATGATACAGATTTCGATTATGTTGATGGTTTGATGTTAGAGCGTTGGTAATTTGTAGTATGCAAAGGCTAAAACGCGATCGCACCTCCCCATAATTTCCACAAATGCGTAGCCGTAAGGCTTGTCGTCAGACATCGCACTTCCCCAACATCACACAGGCGATATCATTCTTCAAAACTACCAAAATGCGATCGCACCTCCCCACAAATCCTAATACACGCGATCGCACCTCTCCAACATCACAAAAGCGATCGCACTTCCCCAAAATCACACAGGTGATAACCTCGTTCAGCCACGCTAACGCACACAAAAAACCCCTATAAACACATAGCCATAAGACTTGTCGTCAGACATTACTATAGTTAAGGAAAATATCTGTAAATATCCTTTCTTTGTAATGCTCTAACAAAAACAATTATGCCATCAGAGATTGTTAACCCAATTCTGTAATCTCCTATTCTAATCCGATAATAATCGCCGTCAGCTTTCAGTTTTTTAACATTATTCACATCTAAAAGACTTTCGGCATTTTCGACTTCTTCAATTACTGTTTGTATTTTTTGTAGCAAGGTTTCATCTCGGATTTTGCTTAAATCTTTTTCAAAGCTCTTTCTAAACTCAACATTCATCCTTTATTTCCCAAAATCTTGAAAATTGCCTCTCGGCTCACTAGCTCGGTATTTTCGCCTTCTTTAATGGCTTTTTCTAGTGCTATATCTTCAATGATTTCTGCTAATAAATCGGAAAATACTTCTTTTTGTTCTTGTATAACTTCGGTTAGTGCAATTTTAAATATTTGCTTAATTTTATCTTCGTCAAGATTTAGTTCTGTCATCTTAATTTCGTTAAGCTGTGGATTGATATTAGCATAGCGAATAATTTATGCTATTTCGCTATTTATTCGGGCAAATCTTCCGACGCAACTCATCGCGGGTAGCGAGGTAATCTTGGAGATAGTTGCAACCCTGCGCTAGTAAATCATCTAAATCTAAACTCCAGAATTTGATGGTGCTATCCGTAATTTTGACAGTAGCGGTTCTGCCATCAAGACTAAAGGCGACACTGCTGACTCCATCTCCATGCCCAGTGATGGTGGTAATTTCTTTGCCTGTGATGACATTCCACAATGTGATGGTCTTGTCCCAACTTGCAGAAGCTAAGGTTTTGCCATCAGGACTAAAGGCGACGCTGCTGACCCCACTTTGATACCCGGTGAGGGTGGTAATTTCTTTGCCTGTGGTGACATTCCACAATGTGATGGTCTTGTCCCAACTTGCGGAAGCTAAGGTTTTGCCATCAGGACTAAAGGCGACGCTGCTGACCCCACTTTGATGCCCGGTGAGGGTGGTAATTGCTTTGCCTGTGGTGACATTCCACAATTTGATTTTATTGTCTAAACTTGCGGAAGCTAAGGTTTTGCGATCAGGACTCAAGGCGACGCTGTTGACCGACTGTTTTTGTTGATTTAATTGTCTATTAAGGTTGTTCAAATTATCTTTTGCTATTTTAAGATTTTGGTTTGCTGTCACCCGTTCATCATTAAACTTCATTAATGTTCCAACAGCCCCAATTATGGAAATAACCAGCACAATCAAGCCAATGCGGATTCTTTGATTTGTCTTTTTCTCCACCTCTGTTAATCGCTGCCTTGCTTTTTCTTCTTCTTGAAAAGCTTGATTTAATCTAGTTTCCGCCTTCACAACCTTCTGATTTAACTCAGCTTCTAAACTCGTAGACAAAAACCGATAATCAACATCGCTTAACTTTCTTATATTCGCCCAAACGCGAGCTTTTTCTAAATCTTCTCCCCACAATAAACAACTATTATCTTGATAATTACTCTCTACCCAAACCCGTAATTTATCAGCATAAAAACGCAATTTACCTAACTCATTCTCCACCCAATTAATATCAAAAACACTCCCATAAATCTGGTTATAAACCCTTAATTTACCCTGCTGCTGTACCACCAAACCCGTCAAACGCAAGCGCATCTGCTCAAAGCCACTATCAGCAGTCATTTCTTTTTGTTGTAAAATCTGCTGATATAACCCCAGCAAAGCCACAGAAACTTCTTCGTTAATTAGTAACCTATCTCGAATCGTTTTTAAATGCTCTTGTTTATCGTTTGCTTCCCAATTATCAATAATTTGATTGTTAATAACTTCTTTTACTAATTCAATAATCTGATTTTCATCAACAGACTTAAAATCTCGCCTCTCGATACTTAAAGCTTTCCCCAACAATTCACAAACTCTCTGAGTTAAAAATGGCTGTCCCCCTGTCCAAGCTAAAACCTCTTGCATCACCGCTTGGGGATTTGCTACTTTCCCTGCTAATCCCTTTGCTAAAGGTTCTATTTCGTGAATTTTAAATCCATCTAACTCAATTGCTTCGCCAATATTAAACGGGGTTCTGGTTTTATCTTGGATTAAATCACCAGGGGTTGCTACTCCTAATAAAGCAAAAGTCAACCGCTTATAAGCTGGATTTTCAGCGCGTTTGTTATAACAACTTCTAATCAGAGCAAAAAAATCTTCGCTCGCAAACTTTAAACTCAGGGTACTATCAATTTCATCAACAAAGATAATAATCTGCCCTGAGATAGATGACAGAAGTACATCTTCAATAAATTCATCTAGCCTCTGCACAGGGGAAATATCATGGCGATCGCGCCACCAAGTCCGACGAAATTCGATTGGTTTGGCAATTTGCAAATCTTTAACAATTTTGGAAACAATACCCGTATACCATTGTTCTTGAGTGACGTTATCTTTGCTACCTTGTCCAGAAACATCAATACTAGAACAAGCCACCCCTTCGTTGACAAGTCTTTGCATCACCCGAACTTTCAAGCTCGATTTACCCATTTGGCGCGAGTTAAAGACGTAACAATATTTACCAGCTTTCAAAGCATGATAAAAATCCGAGTCAGCTTTCCTCACCACATAACTAGGAGCATCCGGGGGGAGACTGGCTCCAACTTGGTATTCGTAATTGTCAACCATTACTTTTTCAATTTCTCTGATTTTGGTTAAGAAACACCAAAAAATAAATTATTACCAAATTTACGGTTAGTAGGGTGCGTCAGTATGAATAATTTCTTGGTACAGCTAGGTTTTCTTGCACTGACGCACCCTACATTTTGGATATTTTTTTATCTGGAAATCCCTTATCTAATTATTTTTTCTGCAAAATAATAAACATCAAACAACCTCAAAAGCTTGTGTTATATAAGTTTAGCCGAAGTGGGATTGTAAAAACTTTGAATTTAATTTGAATTTGATTTGAGTTTGATTTGAGTTTTGTAAGTACGATTTTTAGGGGTTTATCTATAGCGAGAAATCCTCTAATCTGTTGGTATAGTTATTATCTATTTTTTTATGAATATCAATCCAGAACCCGTTGGGGGGTTAGGTTTTAGGGTGCGTCAGGACTGTATCAACAAAGTTAAAGATGCCAACAAGACCGCTATGATGAAAATGGGCAAGAAGAATCAAGAAACTTTTGCCCATGCAATTGAAATTGCTCCATCGACATTAAGTAGTTTTCTCAATGGTAAAAATGTTGCTCTGGGAACTTTCCTGCAAATTTGTCAAAATTTAGATTTAAACTGGGAAGACATCGCCGATAGACCAAATAACCCAATTACTCCTCAAGTTCCCCAATCTTCCACAACATCAATATTAATCCTCTCCCCTGATATGTCCATCAAATATCCAGAAGGGCCAGTTGCATTAGATTCAAGTTTTTATCTTGAGCGTCCCCCCAAAGAACAGGATTGTTACCGAGAAATTAGCAAACATGGCGCATTAATTCGCATCAAAGCACCGGAACAAAGAGGGAAGACTTCATTACTAATTCGGATTTTGCACCAAGCACAAACAAATGGCGATCGCACTGTTTATATCAGTTTAAAAGAAGCAGACAATCAATGTTTTACAAACTTAGATAAATTCCTGCGTTGGTTCTGTGCAAGTGTTAGTCGTAAATTAAAATTAGAAAATCGCTTAGATGAATATTGGGAAGATGATATTAGTTGTAATATGCGCTGCGAAACCTATTTTGAAGAATATATATTACCAGAAATAGGTCAACCATTAACCCTCGGTTTAGATGAAGTCGATAGATTATTTGCATATCCCGATATTTACGGCGATTTTTTTGGCTTACTGCGATATCTCCACGAAGAAGCTAGGCGAGAGAATATTTGGCAAAAATTTCGGTTAGTCCTCGCCCATTCCACCGAAATTTATGTCCCTTTAGATATCAACCGTTCTCCCTTCAATGCAGGTTTCCCCGTCGATTTACCAGAATTTAATTCACAACAAATAACCGAATTAGCCCAAAAACATCAATTAAATTGGGGTGAAAAAGAAGTTAATAAAATTATGTCGATGATAGGTGGACACCCGTTTTTAGTCCGCCTTGCTTTATATCATATTGCCTGTCAAGATGTCAGTTTAGATAACTTTCTCCAAACAGCAGCCACCGATTCAGGGATTTACTCAAAACATTTACATCGTCTTATGTCCGCCCTCGAAAAACAACCAGAATTATTAGCATCAATGCGGGAAGTTGCTAAACTTAATCGACCAATACAGTTAAGTTCTGAAATCAAATTCAAATTACAAGCAATGGGATTAGTCAAAATCACAAATGATGGTGTGATACCCAGTTGTGAATTATATCGACAATATTTCCAAAATTTTTAATCCCCTGTTTGTTACGAATTCAGCATCAACGGAAGGTGAAAATATTCTATTTATATTCAAAAGAAAATCAAAAGAGATTTAAACCAGTTTCAGAGCGAAACACCTATAATTCCAGTGTTTGATGAAATTGTCGAGTTCAACAGACAATTTCATGTTACAAGCATTCAGCAACAAACAAATCAAAAATCTCACAGCAGCCGCAGTCTTCGCATTTAGCTCCCTTTTTCCAAGCGTAGTTCGTGCAGAAGACGATCGCCCATATATTTATCAAGTCAGAAAGCAGCTAGTCAAAGCAGCCATCGCATCAGATTTGGATGGTTACACTTTAACTCACGAACCTACCATCGATACCCTTCGTGAAGGTCGCTCCCACTATATCAATATAAATCTGCGTGCAGGTATGTCCTATGGAATTGTGGGAGTGTGTGACAGCGATTGTCAAGATTTAGACATTTCTCTTTACGATCACCGAGGAAACTTGATTGCTTCAGATTTACAAGATGATGACATTCCCGTGATTAGCCTCAATCCCTCTCGAAGCGGTAGATATCAAATCCAAGTTGATATGGCTAATTGTAATGCTAATACTTGTTACTACGGCATAGGTGTATTTGGTCAATAAACCTAAATGGAAGTCGATCAGGCATTCAAAAAGGGGAGTAATATTCAAAGCCTCTCTCCGCTTCGAGGAGAGGGGTTTCAAGAAGAAGTCGCACATCTGATAAAAAATTACACCAAGTTTAAGAAAATCAGACCTGAGCAAGTGAAGTGTTAACTTAGATGATTAGTTGCCCAGCAGGGCGCATTATATGAAAACTTTTCCATCTTGCTTTGGTAAGAGTCAACAAAATAAATTAGTTCGTTTGGGATTGTCCGCATTAACGGCTTTAGCTATCACAGGCGGTATACATTCAGTTAATGCTACTCCCCTAAAAACCCAAAATTCGGCAGAAATCGCTTCAGCCTCAGTCAGCCTCAGTCAAACACAAACCGTTACTAATCAGCCTTCCTATCAAGCAATGCAGATAGCACCATTGATTCCCATAGTGGTGCTTGGTGGCGTTGTAATATTTGTGCCATTGTTTTTTGGTGGGTTGGTAGTCATTGGCGAACGGGAAGTTGGCATTGTCGTGAAAAAATTTGACCTTTCGGGACGCGGATTGCCAGCAGGACGATTGATAGCCATCAACGGTGAGGCTGGTTTGCAAGCTGATACCCTTGCACCGGGTTGGCATTGGGGTTACTGGCCTTGGCAATATTCGGTTCGTAAAGAATCGGTGGTGGTAGTACCCCAAGGTGAAATCGCTCTGATTGTAGCCGCAGATGGCGCATCCAACCCACCGGAAAGGATTTTGGGCAAAATTGTCGATTGTGATAATTTCCAAGATGCACGCAAGTTTCTGACCAATGGTGGCGAGAAAGGTCGTCAAATGGGCTTTCTGACTGCTGGTACTTACCGTATTAACACCGCACTGTTTCGCGTCATTATGGCAGCCAACGCCAAAAACAATGATATGCAGTCCGAACAGTTACGGGTGTATAGTGTTGCATCAGATAAAGTCGGTATTGTCACAACTTTGGATGGTTTACCGATTCCGGCTGGTGAAATTGCAGGGCCGATGATTCCTGGACACGATAATTTCCAGAATGGTCAAAAATTCCTCAATGCTGGTGGACGGAGAGGTTTGCAAGAGCAAATATTACTGTCTGGTTCTTGGAACCTGAACCCTTGGTTTGTGCAGGTTGAGCAAGTTCCAATGTCTGAAATCCCGATTGGTTATGTGGGCGTGGTGATTTCTTTCGTTGGTCAATCTCAAGAAGATGTCAGTGGCGCAACTTTTACGCATGGTAACTTGGTGAATCCTGGACACAAAGGTGTGTGGATAGAACCGTTGTATCCAGGTAAGCATCCCATCAACTCTCGAATTATGAAAATTGAGTTGGTTCCCACGACTAACATTGTGTTGAATTGGTCAAGTCGTACGGAACGCCACAGCTATGATGCTCATTTAGCTTCCTTGACAGTGCGATCGCGCGATGGTTTTGCCTTTGATTTAGAAGTCGCCCAAATTATTCATGTCGGCGCTTTGGATGCACCAAAGGTAATTTCTCGTGTGGGTTCTATGCAAAATTTAGTTGACCATGTATTAGAACCGACCATTGGTAACTATTTCCGCAACTCTGCCCAAGATTACACTGTACTTGATTTTCTCACCGCCCGGAGCGATCGCCAAGCGGAAGCGGCTGAATATATTCGCGCCGCATTACGCGCCTATGATGTGCAAGCAATTGACACTTTAATCGGTGATATTCAACCGCCAGCATCCTTGATGCAAACCCAAACCGACCGCAAAATTGCCGAAGAACAACGCAAAACCTACGAAGTACAGCAGGTAGCCCAAACCCAACGCCAACAACTGGTGCGGGAAACAGCATTGGCTGATATCCAACAAGAAATGGTGAAATCAGAAAAAAGCGTCCAAATTGCGGAACTCAAAGCCCAAGCCCAGATTCAACACGCTACTGGGGACGCAGAAGGGATAAAATTACGCGCCATTGCCGAAGCCGAAGGAATCCGCGCCACAGGTAACGCCAAAGCCGAAACCTACCGCGCTGGTGTGGAAGCCTTGGGGCCACAAGGTTATACAGCTATGCAACTGATGCAGATTATAGGCGATCGCAACGTCCGGTTGATACCAGAAGTTTTAGTCAGTGGTAACGGTAATGGTAATGGCTTGGTCGATGGTTTACTCTCAATGATTTTATGGAATCAAACCGCCAAGCAAGGTGAAGTCACACCAACACCTTTACATCCACAGCCCATAGTTGTGAATAAACCACCAGTTTCACCAAATAATCACTCGCCGATAGTTGCGGAATTCCCAACAGATAAGTAATCTACATAATTGAATTAAATCAAACTATTGTAAGGTGGGCATACTTCGACAAGCTCAGTACAAGTCTTGCCCACCCTACTAATAGACTTATTGCACGAATATTGAAAAACTAGAATCTTTAGCCTCACGCAAAGACAAGGCAGCGCGTTGGGCGGCTTTGCCGACTTGAAGCGACTGCCGTGCAAAGGCGCAAAGAGTTAAGGAACTGGAGGGTGAATGAAAACTATCGAGCAGCTAAAAACACGCATTCGGAAGTTGGGAAAACTTGCCGCACAGTTCAGTCAGCAAGCTGTTGAGGTAAGTAAAACTAACCGCGAACAAAGCAAACATCTGATGAGACAAGCTAGAGAAGCTAGTAAACAATGTCAGGTATTGATACAAGAGTTAACAAGACACAACTCTTAGGAATCGCTTCAAAAACAACTAATTAAACTGTTTATGACTCCATAAAAAATTGAAAGGGAACAGTAATCATCTACTTTTAGTTAAATTTGTATGTACTTTTAATAATCCCTCTAATAAATCTTGTGGCAATTCTGATATTAAGGAAATTTTATCAGGACACTGTTTATGTAAAATATATTTTTTTTGAATGGTCTCTAAACACAAGACTAATCCTGTCAGTTCATAAAAACATTCTGGAGTCGCCCACCTATATATTTGAAAAATACTATTTAAGCGAAGAAAATCCAAAAAGCTAACTTGGTAATCCGAATCAAGGCTGACTAAATAAATTTGGTTAAACTTATCTATACCAATTTGCCAGTAACGAAGGTTTTCAATAAATTCCGCCTCATCCTTTAAATTAGCAACAAACTCCAAATCACGAGATTCATCGTTATCGTCAGCAAACAATTTTCCCTGGAATTTTCGTAAATTCATTGGTTTAACAAAATATGCAAGAATCTATATTTTAGAATATATAATATTTGCCGTAAACAAAGAGATCGCTCCAAGATTAGGTAAGTATGATTTTGTGCTGATAAATTTTCCCTAGAAAATTATAAAAAACAAATTGCTATGACTGCTTTAACCTTACAATTACCTCCTCATCTCAAATTTACAGATGAAGAATTTGAACAGATTGTGGCTGTTAATCGAGAGTTGCGTTTAGAATTAACTGCTGAAGGAGAATTAGTAATTATGTCACCCACTGGGGGAGAAACAGGAAGTCGTAATTTTGATTTGTTAGGTCAACTATGGTTTTGGAACAGCCAAAATAATTTAGGAAAAGCTTTTGATTCTTCCACTGGTTTTAGACTTCCTAATGGTGCAACTCGTTCTCCTGATGCGGCTTGGATAAGGATAGAAAGATGGAACTCACTCACACCGGAACAAAGAAAAAAATTCCTACCTTTGTGTCCTGATTTTGCGGTGGAATTAGTTTCAGAAACTGATGATGTGGCAGACACTCAAGCCAAAATGGAGGAATATTTAGCTTCAGGTTTATTACTTGGTTGGTTAATTAATCCTCAAGATAAACAAGTAATAATTTATCGCCCGAATCAAGCACCTGAAGTTTTACAATCGCCTACAAGTTTATCTGGTGAAGATATTCTCCCTGGTTTCGTTTTAAACTTGCAGCAGATTTTTGCATAAATAAATTTACTCCCGACTTTTTTTGAGAATTTGCCAACATTGTTGTGCGATCGCCCAATCTTCTTGAGTATGTATAACCAACACTCGCGCTGTAGAATCAGGTGTGGCGATATCTTGATCAACAGGTTGATTTTGATTTTTGGCTGGGTCAATTTTCAAGCCCAAAAATCCAAAGGCTTCGCAGACTGCTTGACGAATTCCAGCAGATTTTTCCCCGACACCTGCGGTAAATAACAATACATCCAATCCGCCTAAACTAGCCAGCATTCCCCCAATTCCAGACCGTAGGCGATGAACGTACACATCCCAAGCGAGTTGGGCGCGATAATTACCTTGGGAGATCGCTTCGATAACTTGCGGTAAATCGCTGGATATTCCCGAAATTCCCCGTAATCCAGAAGCTTTATTTAATACATAATCTAAGCTTTCTGCTGAGTGATTAGATTGGCGCAGTAGGTAAATTAAAATGCCTGGGTCAATGGAACCACAACGACTACCCATCATTAAACCATCTAAAGGTGTGAAACCCATTGTGGTATCAATACTGCGACCATCTTTAATTGCGGCCAAAGAACAACCATTACCCAAATGACAACTAATAATTCGCAACGATGCTAAATCTCGACCGAGAATTTGCGCCGCCCGTCCAGCACAATATTGATGACTGATACCGTGAAATCCATAACGACGAATACCTTGTTCTACCCATTCATAGGGGCCAGGATAAATTGCTGCCGCATCCGGGAGGGTGGAATGAAACCCAGTATCAAATACAGCAACTTGAGTAACTTCGCCTAAACTTTTTTCGATGGCTTCGATGCCTTCTAAAGCGGCTGGGTTGTGTGCAGGGGCAAGATTAGCCAGACGAGCGATCGCATCTTTAACTTCTTGCGTAATTACCACACTATGGCGGTAATCTTGTCCACCATGAACTATCCGATGTCCCACCACATCAATTTCTGACAATTGGCTCAAAACTTTGGTAGTACCCCGACTGAGGGTGTAGAGCATATAAGCGACGTGTGCTTGACGAGAGTCACCATAAATAGATTCGTGAAAAGTTGCACCGGAAGCTGTTTTGACCTCAATTTCTGCGACACCTCTATCTTGTGTCCAGTTGACTTTGCCTTCCCAAAGCGGTAATGGTGCTTCTTGGGGTAAAGCATCATCAGCTATTTCATACAAACAACTTTTTTGACTGCTAGAGCCAGCATTTAAAATAAGTACTTTCATTACTTTTGCGTCCCTCAGGTTTGTGAACTCTGAACTATATGGTTTTTCAACTTCAAGTATTAAATAAACTTATTACCAATAGTCTTGGAAAAGCAAAGACGTGCAAAGTTTCAAAAAGCTATCCTCAATTGTGTTCCTGCTATTAGCCTTCATTTATCCACCTGCTTTAGCCCAAGCCAAGGAGAATACCTTAAATCATGTTCTGAATGAACATAGCCTGAACACAGAGACTTTAGTTGGAGATTCCAATAGAGAGCTTTTACTAGCTCACAGAGATAATCGCAGACGTTATCATAGACGGCAACGAAATCAACACTATTATTATCAACGCCAGCGCACCAGACGACATTATCGCTATGGAAGTTATTCTGGACAACCATATCGTAATGGAGAATGGGAACTTGTGCGCGATCATCATGGACGATTAATGTATGAGTGGCAGCATTATTAATCAACTTGATACTTAAGTTTTACAGGTAATCTTTGCGCGTAAATCTTTATTTGGGTGGAATTGTTGGAGATAATATTCCAAATTATTAGCAGCGCTCGGCTATGATAAAAAGTTTGGATTTTCAAGAAAAAGCCTCATTCATTAACTGTCGCAGTATACCAAAGCCAGACTTTGAGTTGTTTTTTTACACTTAAAATTACCTTTACAATTTTTTAAGAATTCACTGTATTTTTTAACACTTGCTAATTTCTATATACTCAGATGCGTCAGAGCAGTTGATTGGATTTTTATTCCAAATATTATCAGCTATTTACTAGCTTAATTTTACTTAATTTTATTTGTATAAATAGTAACTTTTGCTCAACAATTCTTCTGATTTACCTCAGCAAAATCCTCGTAGTATTACTGAGGATATACTGTAATTTCAGGGTTAATATGTGTCCAATGTCATAGATAGCTCTAAGTATGACTGAGGTTAATTTAAAAATTAAAGAAGTTTTTAGATTTTGCTTCGGTGGTGCATCCAGAAAGTGTAGATATGGGCTGATTTTTGACGCTACACATGATTAAACTAGCTGTTGGTAACAATTCTACAGGCGATCGCCCTGTCATTGAATCTATCAAGCTACCCACAGCAGCAGCAACTAAGCAGACATCAGCTGATAAGCCTGCTGTTCAACAAGCTCAGGCAAACTTAACCCAAACTTTAGAACAGTTTATCAAGGCTGTTGATCAAACAGCTGGCGATCACTCCCAAAAACTTCAAGTCACAGTTTCCACCGTTATGAGTTTATTGGAAACTCTCAAGAAGTTGGGTTAATCAAGAAAGCTAAAGATTTAAGGCTAGGCACTAAAAGCTAGAGGCTAGATAAATTTCTTAGTCTCTAGCTTTTTCTTATCAAAACAGAATTCATACCAAGTTGCTTTGTTGAAATAGTCGTATTCCTACTCCCTACTCCCACCCTAGGTTACTATCTTTGAGTGCAACTTAGTATCAAAATAGCGATCGCCATTTCTTCAGAATTTAAGAGTAATGAGCGCGTAATCAATATATTTGATTGAGAAAACTGTGACTAAATTTTCTAACCTTCTGAATCCTGAATTCTGACTCCTGAATTCTTACGTAGAAAGTTACTCTATTACTCCTCTACACAATGCCATATCTAATAATATTAGGGTGTGCTGCTATCTAACACACCTTTTTTATATTTGTCTAGGTAGAGAAGAAGAAAACTCTAGCGATCGCCATATATTTGTTATTTATGATACTTGCTTAATATAGCTAGCTATTGAAGCTTTACAAATAATTAGCAAGCCCACAAGCATTTATATATGTATCATATTCATGTTGGATGATTGTAAACTGACATAGATAGCTTAATTGCTAGCTATTTAATCATCAGTAGCAAAAAATAAAAATTTAATTTTTTATATTTACTCTCAAATTCTCCTCGTACAAACACTGATTTTTCTTTAACTATACATATAGTATCAACATCTATTTTGATATCTTTTGTATCTCAATTTCAGCTATTTATACTCAGATAAAGATTGGATAAAAACACTAGAAACTAGGGATATTATTTGCCATAATAAGCATCTAACAACATAAATATAAACTTCTCATTTGTTTGAATATGCATTTAATCTGAACTCAAGCACACAAAATTAACTACCTGAAAACTTAAAAAAATCCTTTTATGGAAACTTACCCACATTTTCTCAGTAGATACCAAATATTTAGAGTTGAAGGTAGGAAATCAAACAGCTTAGACTGTCACATTAACGCTAAAGTTTCCTTCAAAGGCTAGAAAAATCATAAAATTTGCTGGCAAATGAATTTATCTCTATCATCATGTTTGGGCAATTTATCTTTTGGAATCTCATATTTTGATTAAAGAAAATCATGGCATAATCCTTAATCTTCCTAAAAAATAAATGATTATATTTTTTTAATCAAAAAACATAGATGATGTACGCAATATGAAATAAGTAATTAAAAAAATACCAACAATACATTAAGTTCTTAGCTTTTTTTAAAACTTAATATCTCAAAGATAAGCGATACCAAAAAATTATTGCTTGTCTACTTTCTGTACCCAATTTTTCTTTAGTCGTTATTGCTTTATTAATCATCATGCTGAATTTCCAAATCAATTCTGATAATTCACAATCGGCTCCAACAGTTGTCTCTTACCTAGATTTGATTTGCCAAAAATATCCCAATCATGTTGCGTTATTACTAGAAGAACAACAATTAACCTACAAAGAGCTAGGCGCAAGAGCCGAACAACTATATAACTATTTGACAGCCCAAGGTTTACTAGCACCCAACAGCTTAGTCGGGTTGTGTTTAGAACCATCGTTTGAAATGATTATTGCTATCTATGCAATTTTGAAAGCAGGAGCAGCTTTTGTTCCCCTTGACCCAGACTTGCCTCGTCAGCGTCTTAGCTACATGATTGCAGACGCGAAATTAACCACAATTTTGACACAGCAAAAATTTGCTTTTGATATTGAGCCAGCTATGCGTCAGAGTGGTTTGAATGGGCAAATGTGTTTTCTCGATACTCCCACAGTCTGGCAAGAGTTACCCACATCTTTAGCGTTACCTCCTGTTGTCAAGCCTGAGCAACTAGCTTATATAATTTACACTTCTGGCTCTACAGGTGTACCTAAAGGAGTGATGATTAAGCATCAGGGTTTGCTAAATCTTGCTCAAGCGAGTGGTAAGGTTTTTAATATTCAACCAGGCTTGCGTTTACTTCAGTTTGCCTCTATTAGCTTTGATGCAGCTGTGTGGGAATTAGTCACAGCATTATGTAGTGGAGCCACTTTAGTACTAGGCCCAAGAGAGCAAATGCTTCCTGGGCAAATCTTGGCCAATTTTTTAGCTAAACAACAAGTACAATGGGTGACTTTAGCCCCTTCCGTACTGGCAACACTCACACCATTTTGCGACCAACTATCTAACTTACAAATGGTAGTGGTAGCCGGTGAAGCTTGTCCCCTATCGCTTGCCAAAGCATGGGTGACACCTAATAGACGCTTTTTTAATGCCTATGGGCCAACTGAAATCACAGTTTGTTGCACTATTTACGAATTTCAACCACAAGATATTCATCTCCCCATTGGTCATGCACTACCAAACATAGAACTTTATGTGCTGGATGAAGAATTGAAACTTTGTCAGCGTGGTGAAAAAGGGGAGCTATACGTAGGTGGTATAGGAGTAGGTCAAGGCTACCTAGATAAACCGGAAATTACCAACAGTCGTTTTCTCAATAACCCTTTTGGATTAGGCAAAATATATAAGACAGGCGATATTGTTTACGAAGATCCGCATCAGCCTGGGCTATTACACTATGTAGGCCGATCTGATCATCAGATTAAAATTCGGGGCAAGCGTATAGAAATAGAAGCCATAGAAATGATCATTGGTCAGCATCCTGATGTGCAGGCCAACGCTGTCAAAGCAATCAGAACTACTCGCCCAGAAAGTAACGACGTACCGGAAAATTATGGCGTATCAATGCTGGCTGCATATATTGTGCCTAAACCCGGCAAGTTTTTGACAGAAAAGCACTTGCAATGTTTTGCTGCCGAACAACTACCAGATTATATGGTGCCTACACGGTTTATTTTTATGGACGAATTGCCTTTGTTACCTAATCGTAGCAAAGTAGACCGAAAGGCTTTACCACAAATACCCCAAACACCTTCTTTCTTGGCTGATACGCTAGATAATTCGCTGAAAATAGCAATAATTTTTGATGAAGCGATAGAGTTACCCGCAGGAACTTGTAAGCCTCATACAAATTTCTTCGAGATAGGGGGTAGTTCACTTTGCATAGCTCATGTATTGTATGCACTCAATCGTGATTTTGGTGTTACCGTTCCTTCTCGTTTCATTTATGAATATCCTACACCAGTAAGTTTAGCCAAATTGTTAGAGCAGTTAAAAAACAAAAGCGAAAGTGCTTTTCATGATAGAAATATTGACCTACAAGCAGCAGCAGCCCTGGCTTCAGATTTAGATGTATCAAGTTGGCAACAACAACCACCAGTTCAGTATGACTGTGCCTTAATTACAGGCACAACTGGCTTTCTCGGCGCACATTTACTCTATGAATTATTGGTCAAAGGCACTTACCGAAAAATTTATTGCTTAGTCAGAGCAAAAAGTAATGCTGAAGCGGTTGAAAGACTGCGTGCAACTTTGCTCCAATACCAACTACCAACAACAATGTTACAGCAGGTCAATGTCATTGCTGGTAACATTGAACAACCACAGTTACAACTATCAGCAGAATTATTTGACAAACTTAGTGAGGAAGTATCTCATATCTATCATGTAGCTGCTGACACTAATTACATCAAGCCTTATTCGCTAATTAAAAAATCTAATGTCGATGGGACTGCAAATATTCTGGCTTTAGCAGCTTATCGTCGTCACAAAATACTGCATTACATATCCACGATGTCTGTTTATGGAGCAGTAACTTCATTCTTAGGAATTAACAAACTCTTTGAAGATTTTGATATTGATAGCAGTCTACCAATTATGTCCGTAGAGTGTGCTTATGTCAGATCAAAATGGGCGGCTGAACGTATGGTCAGAACGGCAAAAGCCGAAGGATTAGCAGTTTCTATTTATCGTCCTGGTTTTATTTCTGGTCACAGACAAACAGGAGTTGCTAACGTTAATGACACTTTTTACCGCTTTGTCGGAGGTTGTATTGAAATGGGGATGTATCCAGACTGGCCAGAAAAATATTGGACTCCAGTACCAGTAGATTATGTGGCTGCTGCGATCGCTCATATTTCTTCAGACGCAAAATACACAGGTGGTAATTACAATATTGTTGTGCCTAGAGAACAGGAGTTAACTAATGTAGAAATCTTTGAGTGTTTTAATGAGTTTGGTTATTCCTTACAAAAAATTTCCCCAAAAAACTGGTTGAACGCTCTTTCTAATTTGACAACTACTAATCCCTTGTATCCCTTGATATCGTTCTTTCAAGAAAAAGTTTATCAAGACCGTAGCACTATCCTAGAGATACATCATCTTTCTCCTATACCCCAAGTACACAATACACTTGCGGCAATACAAGGTACTGGTATTGTCTGCCCAAAAATTGACAAAGAACTAATGAGACAGTATTTACCCAAATTTGACAAAAATTTCGCAACCAGACAACTGCAAAATGTAGGCAATCTCCACTATTAGCCAACACCAGATTCCCATTTTTATTACATAAGGGGAATCTGAATATTTAAATTTTTATCTGGTCAGGGTGTATAACCACTTAAAACAATTATAGGAATCAGGCTTGATTTCTGAATCTAGTTGTGTAGTTAAGGAGTAGGGTTAGGGGAATAGGAAAGAAGATTGATCTGGGTGTACTGATTTTTTTATAAATCAAATATGAGTCCTATAGAAGGACATAAGTAACTCAGGAGAAAAAAGCAACCTATATTCATAAAAGTTAATTAAATCCAAGTGCTTTTTCCTGCTGCCTCCTACCTGTTCCCCAGTATAAATATTGAAGCTGTTCTACTTATAAAATGGGAAAAATTCATGACAGTGAGTTTTCCAAGAAATTAAACTGATAATTGTAAGTAGTTAACAAGTTACTTTATTTACTTGCTGGCTTAATGTTTTGTTATTAGATGCTTTTTTGCTGTGTAACTTGATATTACTCAAAGCACACAAAGATTAATGACATTTTGATAAAAATTTAATTTGATTGAAGAATCAAATATTGGGAATCATAAAATAACCAAGTTTTGTGTTTAATAACAGGGTCAAGATAATGCTGACATCTAGCTCACTTTCAGGGTATGACATCAACGAAATGCTCCATGAAGGAGATGATACAATTATTTACAGAGCCGTAGCAACGCAAGACAAAAAACGAGTTATTTTAAAAATACTCAAATCAGATTATCCTTCGATAGATGCGATCGCTCGCCTCAAGCATGAGTATAAAATTACAGAAAACCTCAATTTAGAAGGCGTTGTTCAAGTATTAAGTCTAGAAACTCACCAAAATCGGTTAGCGATCGTATTTGAAGACTTTGATGGTCACTCTCTTAAAGAACTACTGATTCAAGGACAACAAGATTTAAAAAGTTTTATTAATATTGCAATTCAGCTAACCAAAGCTCTTGTTTCTGTACATAGTTGTCACATTATTCATAAAGATATTAAACCAGCTAATATTATTATTAATTCCCACACTGGAATTGTAAAATTTACAGATTTTAGTATAGCCTCGCGTCTGGACAAAGAAGTACCACAACTAGCTAACCCCAACCAGCTAGAAGGTACTTTACTTTATATGTCCCCAGAACAAACTGGGAGAATGAACCGTACTCTTGACTATCGCAGTGACTTTTATTCTCTTGGGGTTACTTTCTATGAAGTGTTGACTGGACAATTACCTTTTGAAAGTGACGATCCTCTAGAATTAGTTTACTGTCATATTGCCAAAGAACCAACCGAAATTGAAATATTAAATCCCGAAATTCCTAGTGCCATCTCATCTATTGTCAAAAAATTGATGGCGAAGAATGCTGAAGACCGCTATCAAACAGCGAAAGGACTTCTCTCAGATTTACAAATTTGTCAAGAACAGTTAGAAAAAATAGGTAAAATTAGCGAATTTACACCAGGTCGGTTAGATGTTTTAAGTCAATTGTTAATTCCTCAAAAGCTTTATGGTAGAGAACATCAAGTTAATTTACTATTAGAGGCTTTTGAACGAGTCAGCAAAGGCAACCGTGAACTGATTTTAGTTTCTGGCTATTCAGGAATTGGTAAATCTTCGGTTGTGAATGAAGTTAACAAACCAATTACTCGCGCTAAAGGTTTTTTTATTGGGGGTAAATTTGATCAATTTCAACGTAATATTCCTTATGCCTCATTGATTCAAGCTTTTAGTTTATTAATGAAGCAACTCCTGACAGAAAATAATCAGAAGTTAGAAACATGGCGGAGTGAAATATTAGCTGCTGTTAAGTCCCAAGGTCAAGTAATTATTGATGTAATTCCAGAAGTAGAATTAGTTATAGGTAAACAACCAGAAGTAGCTAAACTCAATGCGGTAGAATCACAAAATCGCTTCAATAAAGTTTTTACTGACTTTATCCGTGTTTTTGCCAAAAAAAGACACCCTTTAGTCATTTTTTTAGATGACTTGCAATGGGCAGATTCAGCAACTTTAAAATTAATTGAATTACTAATTACTGACCAACATACCAAATATCTACTTTTAATTGGGGCTTATCGAGATAATGAAGTTAGCAGTACTCATCCTTTAACTCAAACAATAGAAGCAGTAAATAAAGGTGATACACTCGTTACTAATATTATCTTGCAAGCCCTTTCTCTAGAAAATTTTAGTCAGTTAATTGCTGATACATTACATGATAATTCTGAAAGAATAAAACTGTTGGTAGATTTACTCTATAATAAAACCGCAGGTAATCCATTCTTTTTAACACAGCTTTTATTGGCTCTATATCAAAAGAAGTTTTTGTATTTTCACTTTGAAACAGCTTTATGGCAGTGGGATATAGAAAAAATTCAGGCGATTGGTATAACTGATAAAAGCATAGTAGAACTAATTGCGAATGTTATTGAAGACTTGCCATTAGCAACACAAGAAGTTTTGCAACTAGCCGCTTGTATTGGCAATAGATTTTCGCTAGATATACTTTCTATTATTAGTACTAAATCTCCGACGAGTACGGCAAATGAGCTTTATTCAGCATTACAATCTGGTTTGATTTTGCCGTTGAGTGATGCTTATCGTATACCTTTAGCCTTTGAAAAAGAAGAATCTGCTAAACTCACATTTGACTCTAAACAAATTAGCTATAAGTTTTTACATGATCGAATTCAGCAAGCAGCTTATTCATTAATTCCCGAAAATCAGAAACAAAACACCCATTTAAGAATAGGCAGATTATTACTAGAAAAAACACCAGAAGCATCACTCGCTGAAAATATTTTAGATATTGTTAACCAACTAAATGTTGGTTTAGATTTATTAACTCAAGTATCAGAAAAATATGAACTAGCAAAGTTAAATCTTTTAGCTGCTAAAAAAGCTAAAGCTGCTACTGCCTATGAAGTCGCTGCTAGATATTTAAATATAAGTTTAGGACTTTTACCATTAGATAGTTGGCAACAAGAATATGAATTAACTTTGAATTTATATACTGAAACTACAGAAATTGAGTATTTAAATGGCAATTTTGCTCAAGCCAATAATCTAGGAGACATTGCCTTAAATCAAGCACGTAGCATTTTAGATAAAGTGAAGCTCTATGAAGTGAAAATGCTCACTTATATGGCACAAAATCGGATGCCAGAGGTCTTAGAAATTGGAATTAAATCTCTGAAAGAGCTAGGTGTAAAATTACCGCAAAATCCAACCAAATTAAATGTTTTACTAGACTTAGTTAACACACAAATTGCCTTAAAAGGTAAACAGATAGAAAACCTAGCTTCATTGCCGGCAATGTCAGACCCTTATAAGCTAGCGGCGATGCAAATTCTCCTACAAATTGTTCCCGCTGCTAGTCAAGCAGGATCTTTTTTATTTGTATTAGCTGTGTTAGCTATGGTCAGATTATCTATTAAATATGGTAATTCGCCTGTTTCAGCTTATGGTTATGTAGCTTATGGCACTATTTTAACTGATAAATTTAACCAAATTGAAACAGGATATAAGTTAGGAAACTTAGCTATTAATTTACTAGCAAAAATTAATGATAACTCTATTAAGGCTACAGTTTATTTTGTACATAATGGTACTATCAGGTTTTATAAAGAACCTGTAAAAGATACAATAATGCAACTTTTAGAAGGAATGCAAAGTGGTTTAGAGCTAGGGAATATAGAAAATGCTGGTTATTGTGCTGTAGTCGCTGGCTATCATACGCTACTATCTGGAGAAAATTTGGAAATAGTAGACAAAAAAACTGCTAGCTATGTTGATTTAATGCAGAAATTAAACCTAGGAACTTTAGCAGCAACTACAAATATTTTTAGACAAGCGGCTTTAAACTTACAGGCAAAATCATCGAGTAAATCAGCTTTAATCGGTGATGCTTTTGATGAAGTAACAATGGCAGATGATGTGATCAATAATTATTCATTTAAAGGTTTGTATTATGGTTGTAAAACTATATTATGTTATTTCTTTGATGAATATGATTCAGCTATAAAAAATGCTGAAATAGCAGAAAATAATCGTTTAGAAAATGTTGGGTGGTTAATTCATACAGCTAATAACTTTTATTATTCTTTAGCTTTATTGGCTTTGTGCAACCAAGCTTCTCCTTCGCAAAAACAGCAATACTTAAAGCAGGTGATAAATAATCAAAAGCAAATGAAGAAGTGGGTAAAACAAGCACCATCTAACTTTCAACATAAATATGATTTAGTAGAGGCAGAAAAAGCTAGAGTATTAGGAAAAGTTCAAGCAGCGATAGATTTATATGATATTGCTGTGGTTGGAGCTAAGAAAAATAATTATATTCAAGAAGAAGCTTTAATTAATGAACTCACAGCCAAATTTTATTTAAATTTGGGTAAAGAGAAAATTGCAAAAATGTATATGACTGAAGCATATTATGGTTATATATATTGGGGAGCTATAGCTAAAGTTAAAGAATTAGATGAACGCTATAATAATTTGATAATTCGGAATGGAAATGGACAAGAATCAACATTAGATGTACGTAAAACTATAGCTACAACCAAAATAAATTATACAGGCACAATTAATGATAACAAGGTCGCTTTAGATTTGACTACTGTAGTTAAGGCATCTCAAGCAATTAGTGGGGAAATTGTTTTAGATAAACTATTAGACACACTTTTACGTATTATATTAGAAAATGCTGCTGCTCAAAAAGGCTGTCTAATTTTACTGAAAGACAATGAATTATTTATAGAAGCAATTAGCGGCAAAGATAACTCTACGATTATTTTGCAATCAAGTCCAGTCAAAACAAGTGCAGATATCCCAGTATCAATAGTGGAATATGTTGCTCGAACCCAAGAATCGCTGGTGATAAATGATGCTATGGTGGAGACAATTGCTATGGCAGATCCCTACATCAAACACTATCAACCAAAATCAATTTTGTGTACTCCTATTTTCTCTCATGGAAAATTTATTGGCATATTGTATTTAGAAAATAATATAACTACTAGTGCATTTAATGGCGATCGCATCACAACTTTGAATTTGATTACATCCCAAGCAGCTATTTCTTTGGAAAATTCTCAACTTTATCAGAAAGCCCAAGATTACGCCAAGCAATTGGAAAATTCCCTCTCTGACCTCAAGCAGATGCAGTTACAACTAGTGCAGAGTGAAAAGATGTCTGCATTGGGTAACTTAGTATCTGGTATAGCTCATGAAATTAATAACCCTGTTGGTTTTCTGGCTGGCAACTTAGAGCCAGGCTCGCAATATGTTAATGATTTGTTAGAGCTAGTGGATTTATATGAAAAGCATTATCCTCAACCGACAACAGAAATTAGCAAAAAAATCAAAGCTATAGATTTAGAATATCTGCGGGAAGATTTACCCAAACTATTTACTTCTATGCAAAAAGGTGTAAATCGTATTTATGAAGTAAGTGTCAGTTTGCGTACTTTTGCCAGAGCCGATAGTCAAAAATTAACCCCTTGCAATATTCATGAAATTCTTGATAGCACAATTTTGATTCTGAAGCACCGACTGAAAGCATCACAGAATCGCCCTACTATTGAAGTAGTGAAAAAATATGGTGATTTGCCCCCTATCAAGTGTTTTCCCGGTCAACTGAGTCAGGTATTTATGAATTTGATTGCTAATGCTATTGATGCTTTAGAAGAGTCAAATACTGGCAGAAGTTTTAGTGAGATTAGCAAAGATCCTAATTGTATTACTGTCACCACAAAGATGAGTGAAGACCAGAAATTTGTTGTGATCAAAATTAAAGACAATGGGATGGGAATGACGGAACAAGTTAAGCAGAAGATTTTTGATTACTTATTTACTACCAAACCAGTGGGTAAAGGCACAGGCTTAGGATTAGCTATAGCTTGCCAAATAATTATAGAAAAACATGGCGGCACGATTGATGTCGAGTCTACTTTTGGCGAAGGAGCAGAGTTTATTATTCAGCTTCCAGTACATGAATAATTGTATCAACTAGAGGGCGCAATTCATCAATTACGCTTGTCGCCCACTTTCTCCCTTGACAAACGCAGAAGCTATCAAGTGAGCTAGACGCAGAGCTTCCGGGACATGTCCACAGTCGGTAAGATGCTGAAGTACTTGGGCTGTAGTCTCTGGTTGTGCGCCACAAACCTGAAAATAAAAGGGTGGATGCTCATAAACAGGGCCAGCACGACCTATAATTTCTAATCGCTTTTCTGGATGGGGTAATCTTTGCATTGCATAGGTCATGGCAGGGAGATTAGGTTGTTTTCGCATCACTGCAATACAAGGACGCTCTAATCTTGCTGCTAACAATGGTAAATCGACAATATTGAAACCGCCTAAAGAAATCCCATCTAATAGGACTACGTGAAGATGGGGTAGAAATTTGCCACCAATTAGTAACTGAGAAAGTTTTTCTGTCGCATCCCAACCATCAGGCTGTATTTCTCCCCAAACCATACCTTCAAATCGAGTGTCTGCACAGATTATACCTGCAACTCCCACAGGATGATTTGCACTTCTCATAAAAGGAGCATCATCAAAACCAATTGCGCGAATAGTGCGACGATTTCTCAGCAGATTTTCTAATTCCATTGGTGTCGCTTGAAGATGATTTTTTAGCTGAAAAATATCACAAAAAAGCTGATCAAAATTAACTTGATGTATAATCACATCCGCAAGAGCAAATATTTTTGATAGCAGATTTTTGCGCGGTAAAATGAATAGCTAATCTATATTAAATTTAACGATTTGGAGTTTTAAATAATCCCACCACTAGCACAACAATACCTGTCAAAAAGATATAAATGCTTTGCAGGAAATAACGATCTGCACCTATTCTTCTATAGGTTGCGACTGTTTGTACATCAGCTGCCCCAAGTGTACCAAAGAAGCGGCTGAGGTTGCTTTCAAGTTGCGATGGCAATAATGAGATGCTAAAAAAGGCGATCGCAATCAGTACAATTCCAATAATTATCAAGCGCAAATTAAGTGAAGTCTGTCGTAACATTGTCTAGATAGTTCGCTGAGAAATAATTACACAGAGACGACAGTTGCCGCCCCTTAAACTGTAACGCAGAACTTAGTTAGTTAGCTGGATTTTTGGATCTAAGCACATCAACGATATATTCTTTTTGCATCTGCACTGGCAAAATCTAGCGATCTCAGCATATATTTCCATCTTAAGGATGAAAGCCACAACTACTTATTTGGGAATCATAAGCTTGACAAATGTGGTTGAGGGTTATTTCCCTTCAACTATTGGCACGGAGACAGCAAATGCAGTTAAATACGATAAAGCGGCAATTTTTGCTTAAACTCGATCGCCCATTGATCATAGCAGCACTAACTATTCCCATTGTTCATCTCGGACTGGGATATCTGGGCTTATCTATGACTTTTGTCGATGGTGCGTCAGCATTTTGGCCTTCACTGGGTGTGTTTTTGGCAGGAATGTTGTTAGTTGGTTATCGGGTTTGGCCGATATTATTTATCAGTGATTTTATTGTTAGTTATATTATTTTTTTTAAGCACAATATTTTAATTAGTAGTATTATTCCTGCTGTTAATTTAATTACGCCTTTTGTCGCTACATTTTTGATTAATAAGTTTATCAATCGTCGCCATTTTTTAGAGCGATCGCAAGATATTATTAAATTTATAGTTCTGACTATACCCAGCCCCCTCATCAGTTCCATACTAGCAGCACTGACACTTTGCTTGAGTGGAATTGCGCCTTGGGTAGCATTTAGCAATATTTTCCGTACTTGGTTAGCATCTGATAGTACAGGTATTTTAGTTGTTACACCTTTACTATTAGCATGGTTGCAAAAATCTAAATCGCCCAGAAGTTTTCATCGAAGACAAATTATCGAACTTGGATTTGTGTTCATCACAATGATGATAATTGTGCGGATTGCTTTTTCTGGGGGATATCCAATTGAATATATGGTTATTCCCCCACTGATTTGGATGGCGTTTAGATTTGAAGCGCGGATATCGACGTTAGCTGTACTAATTATGTCAGCGATCGCAGTTTTTGGCACTGTTCGTGGCTTTGGTTCTTTTGCCAAACAACCCTCGCCGAATGAATCACTTATTTTAGTGCAATCATTTATTTGTGTGATTGCGATGACTACCTTTGTCATCTCTGCGGTTACTCATGAAAACCAGCGCTCGGCAATGATTCTCCGTCAAGCCAATGATGAACTAGAACAGAGAGTAGAAGAACGCACAGCTGAACTTCAAGAAGCCAAAAATATTGCCGAAATTGCCAATCAAGCCAAAAGTGAATTTCTCGCCAACATGAGCCATGAATTGCGAACACCGCTAAATGGCATCTTGGGTTATACCCAAATTTTACAACGCACTGAAAACTTAACAGAAAAAGGATACAAAGGAATTGAAATCATCCATCAATGCGGCTTTCATCTATTAACTTTAATTAACGACGTACTGGATTTGTCTAAAATTGAAGCTCGCAAAATGGATCTGCATCCTATCGATTTTCATCTGCCTTCATTTCTCGAAGGAGTTGTCGAAATCTGCCGGATTAAAGCCGAGCAAAAAGTAATTGCTTTTAACTATCAGCCTGATGAAAAATTACCTGTTGGTATTCATGGTGATGAAAAAAGACTGCGGCAAGTTCTGATTAATCTTTTAGGTAATGCCATCAAATTTACAGATAAAGGAGGAGTCTCTTTAAAAGTAAATGTCATTAGTCCAGAAATCGAACCAATAACTAATTACAAACTTCGTTTTCAAGTAGAAGATACAGGGGTAGGAATGACATCAACACAATTGGAAAAAATCTTCCTTCCCTTTGAGCAAGTAGGCGAAATCAAAAGACAGTCTGAAGGAACCGGATTAGGTTTAGCTATCAGTCAAAAAATAGTCCATCTCATGGGTAGCACTTTAGAAGTTGACAGCCAACCAGGTAAAGGTAGTGTTTTTTGGTTTGAAGTAGAATTACGCGAAGCAAAACAATGGGCAGAACGTTCTAGGATGATGCCACAAGGAACTATTACAGGTTATCAAGGTGAAAAACGCACAATTTTAATAGTAGATGATAAGTGGGAAAACCGTTCGGTAATTTTCAATTTACTCGAACCAGTTGGATTTAAGTTGATCGAAGCTAGTAACGGACAAGAAGGAATTAATGGGGCGATGAAATTTCAACCTAACTTAATTATTACTGATTTAATCATGCCTGTGATGGATGGCTTTGATTTAATTAGACAAATTAAGCAATCTGAGCAGTTAAAAAATGTCCCAATCATTGCTGCTTCTGCAAGTGTGTTTGAGGGCGATCAGCATCATAGTTTAGATGTTGGTGCAGATGCTTTTTTGCCCAAACCAGTTGTCGCGGAAATTTTACTAGAACTACTGCGAGTACATCTAAATTTAGTCTGGATTTATGAACCAAAATCAGAAATTGAGACAAATCGTAACCAAGCTAATATTCAGATGAGTTTAGCGGCAATTGCTTTACCTGCTATCGATATATTAAATCATTTATATCAGTTAGCCAAAGATGGGAACGTTGATGATATATTGGATGAAGCGAATAAATTAAAAAATAATAATTCTGTTTATTTAGATTTTGCTGACCAAGTAATTCAACTTGCCGAAAATTTTCAACTTAAAAAATTGCGAGAGACATTAAGCCAATGGATGCAACAGTTTAATTAACTGATAAAGTATCCAAAGTTAATTGTGCGTCTTTTTATAAAGATTAATATTTCTATCAATGAAAAATTCAGATTTTGTGTTGATTGTTGATGATAACCCCACAAATTTATCAGTGCTATCACAAGCCTTAAAAAGTGCAGGTTTTACAGTCAGAGTTGCTGAAGATGGAGAAACTGCCCTGGAAATGGTGCAGAACAAACTACCTGCTTTAATTTTATTAGATGTCCAAATGCCTGGTATAGATGGGTTTGAAACCTGTAAAAAACTTAAAGCCAACCCATCAACGCAAAGTATTCCTATTATTTTTATGACGGCGTTAGCGGATACTGAAAATAAGGTAAAAGGACTTTCTTTAGGTGCAGTTGATTATATTCCTAAACCTTTTGAACAAGCAGAGGTAATTGCTAGAGTGCGAATGCATTTGCAACTCAAGCAACTAACAGATAATCTCGAACACAAGGTAATAGAGCGAACCACAGCATTACAACAGGCACAAATACAACTTGTACAACAAGAAAAGCTGTCAATGCTGGGTCAATTAGTTGCAGGTGTAGCCCATGAAATGAATAATCCTATTAGCTGCATTATTAGCAATATTCATCCCGCACAAGATTATATTGCCGATCTCACCTATATTCTGCAATTATGTCAGCAAAGTTATGCTCAATTACCATCCGCCCTTCAAGATGCGATCGCGCAAACTGATTTAGAATTTATCTTAGAAGATTTACCCAAGTTGCTAAATTCGATGCAAGTTAGCACGGAACGCATTAAAGATATATCCGTTTCGCTGCGAAACTTTGCGCGTACTGATACATCGGCCAAAGTTAAATTTAACGTTCATGAGGGACTTGACGATACATTATTAATTTTGCGCCATCGTCTCAAAAGTGTGGGGCAAAGACCAGATATTCAAGTCGTCAAAAAATATGCTTCTCTACCAAAGGTTGAGTGTTATCCAGGACAACTCAATCAAGTATTTATGAATATCTTAGCTAATGCCATTGATGCTTTAGAAGATGTTTGGCAACAGGGAAGGCGAATAAATGATTCCTTGACAATTAATATTTGCACCGAGATGTCTGATGATGAAAATATGACAATTCGGATTGCTGATAATGGTGCTGGGATGAGCGAAGAAGTAAGACAACGGATATTTGATTGTTTATTTACTACAAAAGCCGTTGGTAAAGGTACGGGACTGGGACTAGCGATCGCGCATCAAATTATAGTAGAAAAGCATGGTGGAGCAATTTATGTTCATTCTACCCCTAATCAAGGAACGGAGTTTGCGATCGTGTTGCCAGTTTAAGGCATCATAATTATCAAAACTCAAGTGAATTTAAAGGTAGTAACAGCGAAAACTCTGAACCTTCTCCTATTTGAGATTTAACACTAATACTACCTCCGTGCTTTTTCATAATCGAATAGCTAATAGATAACCCCAAACCTGTACCACTACCAACTGGTTTGGTGGTAAAGAAAGGGTCAAATATGTGCGGTTGAACATCCTCAGATATTCCTATCCCATTATCGACAATTTGAATACTTATGGTCTGAGCATCAACCATTTGCGTATTAATTTGAATTGTGGGAATTTTTGTTGGTTCTAATTCAGAAATTATTTCTTGTTCATAATTGGCAAAAAATAAGTCTACAGCATCAATGGCATTAATCATAATATTGAGAAATACCTGATTAATCTGACTGGCATAGCAATTAACTTCTGGCAAATTAGCATAACCTTTGATTACCTGAATTGCCGGACGGTATGCTTTCTTCTCTAGACGATGATGTAAAATTAATAAAGTGCTATCAATACCTTCATGCAAATCAACATACTTCATTTCCGCTTCATCTAGTCGGGCAAAATTACGCAAAGAAAGTACAATTTGGCGAATTCTTTCCGCCCCAATGGTCATCGATTGTAATAATTTTTTGAGGTCGGATTTGAGAAAATTAAAATCTACATCTTCTAGAGCTTTTTGAATCTCACTAAATGGTTGAGGATAGTAGTAATGATATAAATCAACTATCTGTAATATCTGTTGTAAATATTCTTCGGCATGGGATATATTACCATAAATAAAATTAATCGGATTATTAATTTCATGAGCAACACCAGCTACCATCTGCCCCAAAGAAGACATTTTTTCTGTTTGAATTAGTTGGGTTTGTGTATGTTGCAATTTTTCTAAAGTTTCTGACAAATGTTGATTTTTTTCATGCAATTCTTGGGTTCTCTGTTGTACTTTATGCTCTAAGCTATGGCTATACTCTTCTAATTGAGTTTTTGCTAAAGCTAGATTGTGATAAAGGATGGCATTTTGCAATGATATGGCAGCCTGGGCTGTCAAAAGATGTAAAACTTCCAAGCGTTTTTGGGTAAAAGCTCCCGTTGTTAAACTATTTTCTAGGTATAAAATGCCAATTAGCTTCCCACGATTGTGAATAGGTGTACACAGCAAACTTTTTGGTTGCCATTGCATAATATAAGGATCATTTAAAAAGTTAATTTCAGTGCGCGCATCATCTAGTACAAGAGTTTCACAAGTACGTGAAACATAATTAATAACTGAAGAAGGAATATCTTGACTATCTGACAGTGGTAGCGATTTTAAGTTGATTAGACCAAGGTTTTTTCTGAGTTGTTCGTGGGAATTGATACCTTGATTGATATTATCTATTGTTATCAGTCGTTTACTACTTTTTTGCGCCGCAATTACCCAATTATCATCCTGAAGCAACAAAAGTACAGATTTTTCGGCTCCAGCATTTTCGCTGACTACCTGCATTAAAGTTGTCAATAATTTTTCTAATTCAATTTCTCCCGCCAGTGCATGAGAGGCCTTCATAACTGTTGCTAAATCTAAAACCTCAGTCACGCTAGAACTGCTTTGTTCTAAGCCAATGGTTGTAATTCCACTCAAGTGAGAGGAATTAGCATCCTGTTGCTGAAGAAGTACAGTAATAAATTGAGCATATTGAGATTCTAAATGCTTGACTTTGGCGACTGCACCCCAATTTAGGTAACAGTAATAAGCATTTGCTAGATACATTTGAGCAATCGGCTCTTTGTTCCACTCTAGATAAAATCTCGCCGCGAGTTCATTGGCGAGTGCTTCTTCTTGAATGTAGCCATTAATTTTCGCGCCAACAATTGCGCGATCATAGATATCAGCAGCTTGACCTCTTTGTTGCAGAACTCGACATTTTTCAGCTTCTACTAATTCAAATTTATGCGAATAATTCATGGGGGCACTATGCACCCATGTCTGCATTTTACGTTGGTTTTCTTTAACTCTTTCTAGTAGTTGTTCTTGCTGAGAAACAGTAGCTTGGGAATACTCTGCCAGTGCTGTTAGTGAATCATAAAAGTAAAATATTGGCACTGTGGCATAACCAGTACCTGCAGCTAAATATTCTCTAGCTTGATCTGCAGTTTTAACTGCTAAAGTGATGTTGCCAAATAAATAACAAAGAATCAATTTATGCAGCGAAAAATAATGCAGTCCGGTAAACTCTTGTGTATTAATTAAGTGAGTGACAAACTCTTCTTCTTGGATTACGTCACCTGTCAAATTACAGATGTTATCAGCCTTACCCAATAAATTTAAAACTGTTTGCCAAAATATACGACAATAATTGAGAGTTGTGCCTTGTTTAAAATTTTCTAAAACGTGAGTGTAGGCTTGAATTTCTTGTTCTAAACCAGGCAATTCTCGTCCTAAAAAATAGGAATATTGACAGATATCTTTGGCGTTAAAACCTACATAATAGACATTGCCAGTATCTAAGGCGATTTTGTAGCCTTCTAACATTAACTGGACAGACTTTTGTAGAGGTGAATTTAAATAGGTGATAAACGCACCTACAACATAAAAAACGGTGGGTTTGATATCACTAATATTAAATTTGTGAGTTAATGCTAGTGCTAGGTTGCCAACTTTTTCTGCTGTTTCTATATCTTGTAAAAATCCATTTAATAAAATGCCATAACAGGCGTAACAAAAAGCTGAAAAAGGAGCATTGCCATACAAAATCGAGGCTTTAATTTGAGACAATATCAGTAGAGGAAACAAATTTTGCTCGGCAATGTAAACAGCAGGCGCAACGTTAGCTGCTATTCGAGTGATTGCCAGTTTGTCTTGTGCTGTCATGAAGGGTAAGTCAAGCAATTGAGCAATGTCATGTTCAGCAATTAAAGTGGCGACTTCCTCAAGAGCTTGTTGAATATCTTGCTGGGTAGGTACTTCTGGGAAAATCAAGCCAAGCTGACTCATTCCTTGCCGAGCGATCGCAATTGCCCCCAAAACATCATTTTGGGCAGTGTGGGCCTGAATTTTGGTTTCGTAAATGCTAACTCGGTCTAGGGGGGTTTTAGTGTGCTGTATGACTGTTTGCGCCAATTCCTCCATCTTGGCATAGGCTCCGCAAAGGTAAGCTGCATCAGCCGCTAATTCGTGCAGTGCCAACGCTAAATCATATTGGCTTTGCCAGCAGTCGTCTCTTAATAAACTAATACCTGTAGTTAAATACTCAGTTGCTACCCAATAAGCTGTAGCAGACTTGGCTTTGCGTCCTGCTAACAGATTCAGTTGTGCGAGGCGATCGCGTTCTTGCTGCTGGGTGATTAGTTCTACGCCAAAGTTAAGTTGGTTGACAATTTCAAAAATTACTTCTTCTAGCTTGCATTCTGAAATATTACTTAAGAGCAATCGACCAATTTTCAGGTGAGTTTCCCCTTTTTGATTCGGAGGAATTAATGAATATGCAGCTTGTTGAACGCGATCGTGTAGAAATTTGTAACTGATAGTAATTGAGTGATGTCCGTTAGCACTGATAGCTGAGTGATGATTAACTAAAACATTATCGATAACAGTAGATTTATTCTGAAAAAGTTTATACCCTTCTCCGCTAGGTAAGATTAATCCATCTTTGAGAACTGTCCAAAGAATCGCTGCGGTTTCTGTAGAGGATTTTTCATATACAATTGCTAAAGTTTCTAAATCAAATTGATTACCAATGCACGCAGCTAATTTCAAGATATCTTGAGCCTGACTGGGCAACTTATGAAGTTGCTGAGTGACAAATTCTACAATATCTTGGGTAAAAGACATTGCTCTAATTTGATTAATATCACACTGCCAAGCTCCTGTTTGATTAACAAATTTAATCAACCTATCTTCATAGAGAGATTTGAGAAATTGGTTAGTAAAAAAAGGATTGCCTTTGGTCTTTTGATATACTAGCTTTGTAATTTTCAGTGATTGTTGTAGTGAATATTTCAAAGTATCTGCAATCAATTCATTGAGTTGCATTTCAGTCAGTGGAGCCAAGACAATATGATTAACTGTAATTTCTGCTTGACGCATCTCCTCAATGGTTAACATTAATGGGTGTGCCGATGAAACTTCATTATCTCGATATGCTCCGATTACTAATAAATAAGTGTTGCTAGCTTCACTCATTAACAGTTGCATCAGCTTTAAAGAAGCCGTATCTGCCCACTGCAAGTCATCTAGAAAAATGACGAGGGGATGTTCTTGGGTAGTAAAGACTTGAATAAATTTCTGAAACAACAGATTGAAGCGGCTTTGCACTGCACTACCAGATAATTCTGGGACAGCAGGTTGTTTTCCAATAATGCGTTCTAGTTCTGGAATGACCTCGATAATTACTTGTCCATTTTCACCTAAAGTCGCTAAAATTTTCGTTTTCCAAGTTTCGATTTGAGTATCACTTTCTGTTAGCAATTGTGTCATTAAATCACGAAATGCTTGCACCAATGCTAAAAAAGGAATATTCCGGTTAAGTTGATCAAATTTACCTTTAATAAAATATCCCCTCTGGCGGGTGATTGGTTTGTGAACTTCATTCACAATTGCGGTTTTACCAATACCAGAAGAACCAGATATCAGCATTAATTCCGCATTTCCCTGGCGTACTCGCTCAAAACTGGTGAGCAGTTTTTGAACTTCAACTTCTCGTCCGTATAGTTTTTCTGGAATGACGAAGCGATCGCAAATATCTTTTTCTGCTAGGGTAAATTCTGGAATACTACCGCCTGCTGTTAATTGGGACAAACAAATTTCTAGATCGTATTTTAGTCCTAATGCACTTTGATAGCGGTCTTCAGCATTCTTCGCCATCAATTTATCGACAATGGCTGACAGTTGAGTCGGAATAACCGGATTAAGATAATGAACTGGTGTAGGTTGTTTAGCTATGTGACAATGCACTAATTCCATCAAATCATGAGATTGAAAAGGCAATTGCCTAGTTAAAAGTTCGTAAAAAGTTACTCCTAGAGAATAAAAATCAGTGCGATAATCAATTCCTCTATTCATTCTCCCAGTTTGTTCGGGAGACAGATAGGCCAGAGTTCCTTCTAAAACCGCCGGACTAGTGGAAAGTTGGGTTTCTTTGGTTAATACCGAAGCAATACTAAAATCAATCAGCTTGACTTGCTTGGTAGTTGGGTTAATTAGGATATTAGCTGGCTTAATATCTTTGTGAATAACTTGATAATTATAGAGATCAGCCAAAATATCTGCAAGAGCGATCGCAATTTCTAAAAACTCCCGCAAAAAATGATAATTACCAACTAATTCATTTTCCTGATTCTCTGTTTGATCGCGTCCTTTTCTGCTTAAAGCTGTATATTCTTTTAAAGAAATTCCCCCAAAGTCTTCTAAAATCAAGGCTAGCCGATTTTGAAAACTTTCTAAACTATATATCCGAACAACCCCAGGCACATTTAATATATTTGTAATAGCAAATTGATTTTTAAATTGAACTAATTCAATGGGACTGGGATAAGAACTTTTCAGTAATTTAATCACTATAGGTGTTTGATCGGATTCTCGCCAACCTCGATAAACCAAGGTTCGAGTACTGATATAAATAGTTTCGCTAATCCGATAACCAGGAATCTCGGCTCGATTCTTTACCATATAGAGTTGTTCATGGAAAATATAAATTTATTTTTCCCAAACTCACACCTGAATCTCACAACATATGCTAAAACTTTGTAAGTCTATATAATGGGATTAATCTGCATGAGAGAATATGGCAAATTTGGTTGATTTATGGCGAAATCAAACTTACATCTTTTCTCAATCACCCCTTTTTGATGTGACTTTAAAATCTTTGGCAAAATATTTCAGTATCTCAGAGTCATAAGCGGATAATTAATCTATTTTTGGCGAAGAATATAATTAGATTTACTAACTTTCTGCCTCCTGGATTTAGGCGAATTTATTCTGACTATTTTTCTGCCTGTTTTTCCGGTAATCAGGATGAATTAAAAAAGATGTATAGGCACAGAGTTTAATAATTTGGCTTACTTACACTCCCTATACCCATACACCTTATCCAATATCTATGAATTTTAGCTGTAATAACTGATATAGCGTTTCCTAGTCTGCTGAAGTACAAATTTCTGCGTACCTCTGCGCTTAACTCTGCGACCCTCTGCGTTTCAAAATATTACCTGTACCTCACTTAACTGGGAATTGCTATATTTGAGCTTATACAGCACTGAGTGATCGCTCTATTGGATAAACTTTGGCAAAAGGTACTTCATAAGAATGAGTCGTAATATAAGCATGAAACTCATTCACCAAGTCTGTGAAATACTCAAACGCCACATCAATAAATTCGAGAATGTGCTGATGCAAGTGTTCTGGCACTTCAATCTCTTTGATTGTTTGCAAAGAAGCAGGAGTATGAAGAGTGTGAGTATTTTCTATATGATTATGTCGCATTCCAAAATAACGAAACTCTGATTTGGTCATTTCCTGTAGTTGGAGTGCCGCAGACATAGTTGAACGGAAAAAGACATTCGCCGTCACCTCGGATACTTCAATGGCAACTAATCTCATAATCGGGTGCGCACCGCGAGTATATCTCTCAAATAGAGGTAACATCGAACGAGAAACCCGAGTATGCTCACTCCACAAAAATCTCACGGCATCACTAAAACGCATGGGATAATCAATTCCCATCTTTGCCATATCTTCGAGTAACCATTGCCAATGGAAATGTTCTTCGTGGGTATGTACATTGACAATTTCTTGAATGTAATTAGTAGTTGGTTCATCTCGCAGAATTCTTTTGCAGAACTCACTAAATTCCATTGCCAGTGGAGCGATTACAGGCGCAAATGCCAATCTTTGCCGTGGGTCAATTGTTTCGTCTTCCATATATTTAAAAAACGGCAATTGAGCATATTCTTGATTCTTTTTCTCAATCAGTTCAAGAATTGATTTCATGGTTGATGCCCCTAAAATAGATAAGAGATGAATAAACTCAACAACAAAATTCAGCACCCAGGAGTCAGGATTTAGAAGTATTTAGTAGAATCAGAAATTGGTTCCTCAAATATTTATCCTGATTCTTTAATTCTTCTAGCTCCTGAATTCTTGTAACTAAATTGGTTACTTCTTTGGTATGTAACTCTCAGAACAAAACATTTGATAATAGCAATGACATTATTGCTAGCCAAATTTTCTACATCTGTGAAATGACAAATGTAAATTCATAAGTGAGAAAGACTTAAATTTGGTTAATTGATATTTGCTATCCGCTTTTGATGGAAAAAATCACCTAGGTTTTACTACTACACCTAAGAAATGATGTAGGAGTTTGAAATGAGTTATCCACAAATCTACTCGCTGCTATGCTCACCGGATTTTCCACACCCATAAGTAGTTTAGAAATTAACTAGGATTTTTCTGGGTAGCTTCAACTAGCTTATTCATTCTGTATCTAAGTTGTAAATTAGTTAATTTACGGTTTTTCTCTATTTAATGTAGAGATTATCTCAGTAATTTCTATTTTTTTTTAGTACTTGCTGAGAAACATAGCTATGCAAATCTTCTATGGCATTTAAATTAAAATTTAATAGAAGAATTTACTTTAAACTTTCAACTTACTTAGATACCAAGGCATTAGCGATGAAAAATTGGATTTTTTAATTTGTCAAGAGATTTTTTTGAAATTAAATATAAGTACTTAATTAATAACAGTCATCACTTAAGTAGACTATTTAATAAATAGTCAATATCCTTGGATATAATATCAGTATGGCTGTGAAATATTCTTACGTAGCTTTTTTGAATCGCAATTTTAAGGTGCTAGCGGCGATCGCGGCCAGAGTTTTCCGAATTGGCATTAGTGACACTCCTATTCAAAACCCTGAGTTTTTGCGTTGGATCTTTGTCAGTACCTCCCATTTTGCCACGATCCCAACCCATATTTCGGGTATAACTACCCAACAAGTTTTGGGCATTTAATTGCTCTATGTCAACCGCATCATCTAGTTCTGCGTAAGGCGATACATAAAGCGCATCGACGGGACAATATAGTTCGCACAAAAAGCAAGTCTGACAATCTGACTTACGCGCAATCACCGCTAATCCATCTGCGCCAGAGTCGAAGACATCGCGCGGACAAACTTTTACGCACATATCACAACCGATACAGCGATCGCTATCAACAATTTCAATCATTATGCTACCTCTTGCAACTGATTTTGGGCGGCGAAAACAACAACATCATCAACTCCACTCGTCAAGATTCTGCGTGTTTGCTGCACATCGGTTTTGGTAAAATCTGTGCGGCGGTGCATTCCCCTGCTTTCTTTGCGTGCATCTGCGCTCGCCCAGATCCAGCGAGCCGTGGCTGTCATTGCTGCTGCTTCGCGTGCGCGTAAAGCATTACGGCCTTCACCTGCTAAATAATCCCGCACATCCGCCCAAACTGCATCTAAACGTTCCCGCGACAACGCTATCCGCGCCCCAGAACGGAAGAAATTCACATCCAGTGGCAAAGTTTCTGCTTGAACAGCACCAATTACTGCGGAGATTAACCCATCATCTTGCGGCTGTTTTCTGGGGCGCAAACCAGCCTCACCTAAACCATGAATGACGCGAGTCTCGGCTTTGTCACCTAAAGATTTAGCAAAACGCGCAGCTGCGCGCCCACTCCAAGTACCGCTAGCGATCGCCCAAGACGCATTCGGACTTCCCCCACCTGACACTGCTCCTGTCAGATTTTCTCGTGAGGCTGTATCGCCTGCAACATAAAGACCAGGTACTTTTGTCGCGCAATCATCGTTGATAATTTCTAAGCCACCCACCCCGCGCACAGTCCCTTCAGAGCGCAGTGTCACGGGAAAGCGTTGCTGGAATGGATCTAAGCCGATTCGTTCCAAGGGTAAAAAGCAGTTGGGTTGACCCCGACGCAACCACTCATGCTGAATGGCATTACCTCTATCCATCAAAGCATAAACTTTCTGTCCAGCTATCAGCTGACGCGCAATGCGTACCGCCCGATCTTCCCCTGTCTGGGGTAGTGGTGTGCCATCTTCTAGATAAAAACTGGCAAAGGAGAATGTCAGCCCTTTTGTGACTGAAGTATGTGCCGGAGCCAAGCCATATTGTGCAGAAAACTCCATCCCGGATAATCTTACACCTGCCTCTGCTCCCATGAGATAACCATCGCCAGTATTTCCATCGCAACCTAAGGCGTGAGATAAAAAAGCACAGCCCCCTGTAGCTAGTACCACAGCACCCGCTCTGACTTCCCAGCGATCGCCACTACGCGGATGAATACCTGCTGCACCGGCAATGACACCATCGGCTGACAGTAATTCTAGTGCGGGATGATGGTCAAGAATGCGTACGCCAGCTGCGATCGCGCGATGGCGCATAAAGCGCATATAATCTGGGCCGCGTAAGTTAGCGCGGTAGGGATTGCCGCGATCGTCCAATGGAAAAGGATAGCCCCTATCTCCCAAATTATCTAAACCATTTTGCGCCTGCTCCATTACACGCTGCAACCAACGGCGATCGGCTAGTCCTGTGGAACGAGACAAGCGTTGCTCAATTTCTGCATCACGTTGCTCGCCTTGGGGAAGATACCATGCACCAGTATTCGAGGGTGCTGTTGCTCCTGATGTACCGCAATATCCTTTATCGGCTAAGACAACGCGGACACCTTGCTCGGCCGCAGAAAGCGCTGCCCAAGTACCTGCTGGCCCACCACCTATAACCAGAACATCAGCATTAATTACCGTCTGTGCTGGTGTCATCCCAAAAGTTTTTGTATCCATACTCACAGGTTAAATTTGCCTAAAAACCGTGATTTTGCCAATTCTCAAGAAAGTTTCGTCTACGTTATTCATCAATATTTACTATTTAGCACTGGTTTGAAGGTTGCATTTAAATTAAACTACGATAAATTGGTAGACATACAGTATTTTATCTTTAGGAAGCTAACATACATCTTCCGAGAAAGCAAGTTGTTTACATCAAGAGGAAAGCTACCAACTAAAAAAGAAGTTAACAAGTTGAGATTGATCAGTGGCTAATCGCACGGGAATAATTACTTTCCGTGTCCTTCTAAGCTAGCCATTGTATGGTTTGCAAAACTTAATGTTAGATAAGCTAATAATTAGGATTTCATGGTATTGTGTTGTTCAGTACAGATTTTTTGTATCAATGTGAGTAAGCTATACGTAGCTGAAAGCCATGTAATTTGTACAACACAGCTATCCCTACGCCTTTAACCAGAAGCAGTTTAGAACAGGCGTTACATCAACAGCCATTAGCTATACAAAAAATCAGCAATCGCGTTATAGACCAGAAAAAAGCAAATGAGCAAAACAAGGAAGTTTCGTTTAGGTGCATTTATTCAAGCGACTGGACATCATGTCTCTGCATGGCGACATCCAGATGCACAAATAGACGCTGGTTCCAACTTCGAGCATTACAAAGAAATTACCCAAACTGCTGAACGGGGCTTATTTGATGCAGTTTTTCTTGCAGACAGCCCAGGCATTTGGGGCGGTAGTCCCCAAACGCAAAGGCGTAATGGCAAACTGGTGCATTTCGAGCCAGTCACCCTTTTTTCCGCCTTATCTGCTGTCACCAAAAACATCGGCTTTATTGCTACTGCTTCGACTACTTACGAAGAGCCTTACACTTTGGCGCGTAAGTTTGCCTCGTTAGATCAATTAAGTAATGGCCGCGCTGGGTGGAATGTCGTTACAACAGGCAATGAAAATGCCGCCGCTAACTTTGGACTGGAACATCACCCAGAACATAGCCAGCGTTATGAACGGGCCGAAGAGTTTGTCCATGTGGTGAAAGGATTGTGGGATAGCTGGGAAGACGATGCTTTCATCCGTGACAGAGAGTCTGGCATTTATTTTGATCCGAATAAACTGCACATACTCAACCACAAAGGCAAGCATTTTTCTGTCAAAGGCCCCTTAAACGTTGATCGTTCGCCCCAAGGCTACCCAGTGATTGTCCAAGCAGGAGCCTCCGAAGCCGGACGAGATTTGGCCGCGCGTACTGCCGAAGTTATTTTCACCGCGAATCAAACCCTAGCCGACGCACAAGAATTTTATGCTGATGTCAAAGGTAGATTAGCAAAATACGGTCGTTCTCCCGATGACCTGAAAATCATGCCAGGAGCTTTCCCAGTGATTGGTCGGACTGAAGAAGAAGCCCAAGAAAAATATGAATTCTTGCAATCTTTAATCCATCCTGATGTAGCTTGGGGTATCTTAAGAAACTATTACAAAGGTGTGGATCTGACGAAATATTCTTTAGATGATCCTGCACCCGAACTACCCGAAGATACCAACACCAACAAGAGCCGTCTGAAACTGGTGAAAGATTTAGCGACTCGCAGCAGTTTAACTTTGCGCCAGTTGTATCTAGCTCTGGCTACTGCTAGAGGACATCGCACCATCATCGGAACTCCCGAAAGTATTGCCGACCAACTAGAAGAATGGTTCAACAACGGTGCAGCCGATGGCTTTAACATCATGCCACCCATTCTCCCGACAGGCTTAGATGAATTCGTGAATCTAGTCGTTCCCGTTCTTCAGAAACGAGGCTTATTCCGTACCGAATACGAAGGCAGTACCTTGCGAGAAAACCTAGGCTTGAGCCGTCCGGTGAATCAATTTGCTGCCAAACAAGAACAAGAGAGACTAGTGTTGGTGTAAATCAATCCTTCTAGGTCTTTTAGGACTTATGGATATAGCCTGATTTTGCCTAAGTCCTGCCTCCTAAACAAAGAGTAGTGAGTTTCGAGTGCTGTAGACGTTTTTGCAATGAGCCATTGCTTTATCGTGACTGGCTTTGCTGAGTTATCTAGATACGAAAAACTAACATCAATATACGAATGGTGCTAAGTTAACGCCAAACTCATTATCTATAAGGCTTTTGGGTGCAAAGTATGGCTCTTGTGGGTTTTTCCTACACCCTACACCCTGCCCAAACGAGCGTTTTCTTAGTGCCATTCCCACAATGTTGTACTCAGTACCCACAACTCATTTCTCAGCACTACTTCTGTAATTTTTTTAAAGGGTAAAAAACATGAGTGAATATAGCAGATTAAAAACTTCTCGCTCTGCTGCCATCAAAGCAACCCTGAATTATCCGGTAATTGATACCGACGTTCATACGAATGATTTCACCCCCGCGCTTGATGACTACATCGCTAATTATGGCGGTGCAAAACTTGTAGACGCATTACGCAAGGCAGAAAATTCTCGGCTGAACTCCAAAGCTAACGGTAAAGATTGGTATCAACAAACACCAGAAGAACGTCAATATTACCGCACAATTCGTTCGCCTTGGTGGGCAAGAGTTACCCGTAATACATTAGATTTAGCTACTTACACCTTGCCGGAATTGTTCTATGAGCGTCAAGCAGAACAAGGCTCAGACTATTCTGTACTGTTTCCGAACAATGTACTTGCACCAGCTGGTGCAGGCCCAGAACACCGCCAAGCACTGCAACGCGCGGTAAACCACTATCATGCTGACTTGTATCGCAAATATAGCGATCGCTTGACAGTGGTTGCTGGTATCCCAATGGGTACTCCTCAAGAAGCGATTGAAGAGTTAGAATTTGCAGTAAAAACACTAGGTTTAAAAGTAGCAAATATTCCTGGTGGTGTAAAACGCCCAATTAAAGCGATCGCTGATAAATATCCCGCAGACCAATTCCCAGAAATCGCCAAGTATGCTTCATACATTGATTTCTACGGATTGGATAGTGAATACGACTATGATCCATTCTGGGCGAAAGTTGTTGAGCTAGGTGTACCCCTGACTACCCACTACGGTAGCCAAGGTTGGACTGGACGCTCTTCTATCAGCAACTACATGAACAACCACATCGGTCACTTTGCCGATGGTTCCCAAGCCTTCGCCAAAGCACTATTCTTTGGTGGCGTTACCAAGCGTTTCCCACAATTGCGTGCAGCCATGCTCGAAGGTGGTGCAGATTGGGGCGCACACGTCTACATTCATTTAGTAGACCGTTTCTCCAAGCGCAGCCTCAAAGGACTCCAAAACTACAACCCAGACCTCACGAATGCGAATGAGTTGTACGAGTTGTTTAAACGTTTTGGTAATGAGTTCCTCGAAGCCCATCCTTTAGACAAAGAAGAACTAACCAAGAGTGTCTTAGGTTCTTCCTTCAGCCGTCATAGCCGTTCACCCGTTGGTAGTGAATTAGAAGACTTCGCGGCTGCTGGAATTGAAAGCATTGAAGATATCCGCGATCGCTGGGTAAATAGCTTCTTCTTTGGTTCTGAATCTGACGATCGCACCATCGGTGCAGCATTCAACGACAAAGCTAATCCCTTGGGTGTGAAAATCAACGCCATCTATTCTTCCGATGTCGGTCACTGGGATGTACCCGACTTAACAGATCCCCTAGCAGAAAGCTGGGATTTGGTGCAAGAAGGAGTGATTACCGAAGCTGACTTTAAAGCTTATGTCTTTGGTAATCCTTATAAGTTCTATACCGAAGCTAACCCCGACTTCTTCAAGGGTACAGCAGTTGAATCTAAGGTCAATAACCTTAACTCTTCACCAGCTGATCAGAATCTTGTAGTGGCTTAAGAGTGCTGAGTTAAAAGTGCTAAGTGCTGAGTACTTTTTACTTTACTTAGTACCCAGCACTATGAGACTGCAAGATCCCCGACTTCTTAAAGAAGTCGGGGATCTGACCACCAAACATACATTTGAGGTATTGCAACTATGGCTATTGAACGTCGCTCTGGTTTATTGCCTTATCTGTTCTCGGCTGTTGCGGAAGATGCACAAAAACCCGCACCTTTAGTATTGTTTTTGCATGGCGCGCGCGATCGCGGCAATGATTTAGATGTGCTGCTGAAATGGGGTTTACCTCGGTTTGTGAATGAGTCAAGCTCTTTACCTTACTTCTTTTTAGCCCCCCAACTCCCTGAAGGGCAGACTTGGGTAGAGCGAGAGTCAGATGTGATTGCTTTGTTGGATAATTTCATCGCTTCCCGTCCTATCGATTCATCCCGCGTCATCATCTCAGGGTTCAGCTTGGGAACTGCTGGGGCTTGGCACATCGCCGCTTCTCATCCTGGTCGCTTTGCTGGGTTAGTCGCGGTGTCTGGTCGCGTTCCTCAAACCTTAGAATCAAGTCAACTAGATGCACTCAAGGAAATTCCCATCCAAATATTCCAAGGTGCTAAGGATGAAAAACTATCAATCGAAGCTACACAGCAGATTGTGGATACCTTGCGAGCATCTGGCGGTACAGTAGATTTTACAGTATTACCAGAAGGTGATCATTTTATTGCTGATGAAGTTTACACTGACTTGAAATTACAACAGTGGTTTGTTTCTCAGAGCGTTCACCCTGCCGTTGTAGCGATTTAAAAATTTTTGCCCTATTCAGACGACGGTGCAGATCCTGTAACTTGCAGTCGTTGTGATGACGACTGTATAGTTCATTTTTGTTAACTTTCAACAATGATTGAAATTGATAGCTACACAATCTATCATTCTCCCAATGCCTACATTGGGATCACATTGTTCAATCGCGCTTTATCGGAAATCCCGGTTATAGTCAAGCGTCGCCCAATTTGTATTCCCAAAGAACAGGGAATCATGGTTGCAGACCTATTAGGTAGTAAAGAACCTCCGGTTAAAGGATCTTATCATCGGGAAGATTGCATTCGTTGGGCAGATAAATTTGGCATCGAACTCAATTTAATCACTCGTGATCTCTTTCAAGAACGTGCAAAAAGATGGATTGCATCGCCATTAAATCGGGAAGAACTACCAGCTCGTGCTTATTATGCAGCACTGGGAACGGGCAAAGAAGCATTATTAGACAAATTACTCTTCCGTGCTGCTTGGGTAGATGGGCTGGATGTGAATGAGGAGGAAGTTATTAAATACTGTATATCCTCTTCTGGTTTAGATTGTGAGCATATTTTAAACCGTGCTTTCACGATGGAAGTTACCCAGATGTTGGCTCATTCCATGAATTTATTCACTAAGGCAGCTTGTCCTGGTGTACCTACTTGGGTAATCAAAGGTGAACGTTTTTGGGGTAAAGACCGTGTAGATTGGTTGGTCGAAAAGGTACACTCAATACTCTCAACCTAAATTTTACATAGCTATATTCTTGTAGAAAATCTATGACATTACCAACAACGAAACTTGGTCAAACTGGATTGACTGTTTCTCGTCTTGTGCTTGGTACAATGACCTTCGGATTGCAAACGGATGAAGAAACTTCGATAAAAATACTCGATACAGCCGCCGAAGCGGGAATCAACTTTTTAGATACAGCAGATGTTTACCCTTTGGGTGGTGGTTTAGCCACAGCTGGACGTACCGAAGAAATTATTGGACGCTGGTTAAAAGGTAAGCGCGAACATTTTATTTTGGCTACCAAAGCTGTTGGTAAGGTTGGCCCTGCGCCTTGGGATCAAGGTGCTTCACGCAAACATATTTTAGATGCGATCGATGCTTCTTTAAAAAGATTGGGAACTGATTATGTTGACTTGTATCAGTTGCACTCTGACGATAGCTCAACCCCTCTTGATGAAACTCTAGAAGCATTAGATACAGTAGTGCGGGCTGGGAAAGTTCGCTACATTGGCGTTTCTAACTTTTTAGCTTACCGACTCGCCCGTGCTTTGGGTAAAGCTGATGTACGAAATTTGACTCGTTTCGTCTCGATTCAACCCCGCTACAATTTGTTATTCCGCGAAATTGAACGCGAACTTCTACCTCTAGCGAAAGAAGAAGGATTAGGTGTCATACCTTATAATCCGTTGGCAGGTGGTTTACTGACAGGCAAACATAATTTCAGTCAAGGCCCAACCGCAGGCACTCGCTTTACCTTGGGTACGGCCGCAGAGCGTTATCAAGAACGGTACTGGCGCGATCGCGAATTTAATACTGTTGAAGAATTACGTACAGTAGCGGAATTTGCTGGATTTTCGTTGACAACTCTAGCGGTGGCTTGGGTTTTAGCTAATCCTGTGATTACCGCCCCGATTATTGGTGCTAGTCGTCCAGAACAACTAGCTGACACTCTCAAGGCTGTAGAAGTTAAACTCGACGACAGTTTAAAACAAAAACTCGACGATATCACCTCCGATTATCGTCGGGGGGATTCGCTGCGTTAGTACGAGTGGGAAAAAGTCAAAAGGCAAAAGTAAAACAAGAATATGATTAAACGCCGTCGTTTTCTCAATGTTGCGACATCTAGTCTAGGCGGTTTTTCTCTGGCATATCTGTTAGGTAGTTGTAGCCAACAAAGCCAACAGAATATAGCAAGTAGTAACGGTTCTTTGGGAATAAAAGCAAAGGTTCTCCGCATGGGATATCAGAGTGCGGGGGATTTAGTACGAAATCGCAAAGTTTTAGAAAAACGCCTGGAACCACTGGGAATTAAGGTAGAATGGGCGCAATTTGTCCAAGGGCCGCAACTGATGGAAGGAATGGCCGCAGGCAAAGTTGATGTGGGATCTGTTGGCGAAACACCACCAATTTTTGCCCAAGTTGCTGGTTCCAAGTTGGTTTATGTTGTTGGTACACAAAGAACCGCAACCACCGGAACAAGTAGCGTGATTGCTGTACCCCCAGAATCTTCTTTGACCAAGTTTGAAGAAATTAAGGGACAAGAAGTATATTTTCAAAAAGGTTCGGCATCGCACTATTTTATTTTGAGGGCTTTACAGTCAATTGGTTTGACTATCAAAGATATCAAAATTAGAAGTATGCCGACAATTGAGGCGCGGGGTGCTTTTTTAGAAGGGAGAATTCCTGTATGGATGACAGGAGATCCGCATTATGCGATCGCTCAAAAAATGAATCGTATTCGTGTCCTCAGAGATTCTGTCGGGTTAGATTCTCCTGGTAGCTACTACATTGCAGATCGCAAATTTGCTGAAGAAAATCCTGGCTTACTCAAAATCGTCATTGAAGAACTTCATAATCTTGATAAATGGGCAGACGCAAATCGAGATGAAGTCAAAAAATTGATGATTACAGAACAAAAACTCGCACCAGATGTAGCAGATATAGTTATGTCTCGTCGCACTTTTGCTGGACGCAGAGGCCTAAGTCCTGCACTAATAACAGAGCAACAACGTGTGGCAGATTTGTTTTTTGAAGAGGGTGTCATACCTAAAAAAATTGACATTAAAGATGCGTTATTACCGCCCGATTTATATGCTGCAATTACACCACCTGAAATTATGGTTTAAAAAACAAAGATTAGAGCAATTGTGGAAAGTCGCGGCAAAAAGTTTTTAACGCCAGAGGGCGGCTCAATCAGCCGTCCATTTTTGTTTTACAAAAGAGTAAATAGTTACATAAAGAACGATTTTCATGATCAAAAAGGTGAGACTTTCCAAATCTTTTCAACGTGCTGCTAGTGCGCCAAACTTGCCTGATACACCATTTAGGTTTATTTGTTATTTTGTCAATCAGTTTCGTTGGTGGTATCTATTAATGGTCATCTTAGAGATACTACACGCAACTTGTGGCATTATGTTGCCTTATGCCATTGGCGAAATTATTCGCAGTGTGACACGCTCAACTGGTGAGAACAGAAATATTTTTGATACTGTCAGCCAACCTTTAATACTGTTTACGGCTTTAAGTGTGGGTGAAGTAGTATTTGGACGTTCGGCTGGGCTTTTGCAAACTATCTTGCATCCTATCCACCGCCAGCATATTGTTCGCTCTCTATATGCTTATTTACAACATCATTCCCATCGTTATCTAAGCAGTAGCTTTGCTGGGGCGTTAGCACATCGCATTGGCGAAACTTCTTTGGGTGTTACCCAGACAATGCAAATGATGATTACGGAATTTATGTCTGTAATTATTGTGTATATTGTTGCTGCAATTTTACTGTATCGAGCCTATCCGCCGCTAGCTGCATTCGTTGGTATATGGGCAGTTCTTTTCATCAGTATTTCCTTTTGGCTGGCTACGCGTTGCCGAATTTACTCCCGCAAAGCCGCAGCTGCTAGAAGTGAGACAACAGGTATGATTGTAGATGCGGTAACAAATCTCAGTAGTAGTCGGCTATTTGCTCGTTTGGGTTTTGAAAGACGTTATTTAAACGATCAATTAAGGGAAGAACTTAAAGAGGTAAGACAATCCAACTGGTATTCGGAAAGAATTCGCTGGTTTCAGTTTATCTCAGCCGCCATTTTGAAAATCGGTACTCTGTATTATTCTTTGTCGCTCTGGAGTCGTGGAATTATTGCTACTGCTGATTTTGTAGTGGCAACTAGTTTGTCGTTGTTGATTATTAGTGAAGCGCGGAATTTAAGCCGACGCTTTCTAGAATTTTTTGAACACATCGGCAATGTTGCTAATGGTGTCCATGTAATTGTTCAACCCCATGAGTTAGTTGACCGAGAACAAGCGATCGCTCACCCCATCACCCAAGGTAAAATTGAATTTCAGCAAGTCAATTTCAGCTACACAGAAGGCAAGAAAGTTTTTGAGAATCTTTCTGTCACCATCAAACCAGGTGAACGTGTTGGACTGGTGGGTTTTTCTGGCTCTGGCAAATCAACTTTTGTCAATCTCATTTTACGCCTGTTCGATCCCCAATCTGGGCAGATTCTCATTGATGGAGTCGATATTCGTGATATGACTCAAGATGCCCTCCATGCCCAAATTAGCTTGATTCCACAAGATCCGTCTTTATTCCATCGCACATTAATGGAAAATATTCGTTATGGACGCATAGATGCGACCGATGAGGAAGTAGTTGAAGCGGCGCGCAAAGCTTATGCTCACGATTTCATCACCCAGATTCAAGAAGGGTATAACTCTCTGGTGGGCGAACGCGGTGTGAAATTATCTGGTGGACAAAGACAACGAGTTGCGATCGCACGGGTTATCCTGAAAGATGCACCCATCCTGATTCTAGATGAAGCTACTTCCAGCCTCGATTCCATTACCGAAAAAGCCATCCAAGATACCTTAGACGTGGCAATGAATGGAAAAACGGTAATTGTCGTAGCTCACAGACTCTCTACTATTTCCCATCTAGACCGGATTTTAGTATTTGATCGAGGGCGCATTGTTGAGGATGGAACCCACACCAAATTACTCGCCCGCCAAGGTGCTTACTACAGGTTATGGAAAATGCAAGCAGGTGGATTTTTACCTGTAGTGGCGAATAATTAGGGCTTGCTGAATAACCGCAAAACTCTGAGCCTGTTAGTAATTCGTGGCTATTTTTGGAAAAAAAGTGCAATAAAATCGGGATATAAGGCAATATGCTTGGGTTAAGGAACGAAACCCAACATTCACGCATACTTTGTTGGGTTACGCTATCGCTTCACCCAACCTACTTTTCTTCATGTCTGGAAATGCGATCGCTTTTATTTGGCGCAAGTGCCTCAACGTACCCGTACACCTAGTTTTTGATCCCAATGAAGTGGTTTATCTGCTTTTTGCAAAGGTGATTCTGGGATTTTACCAACAGAAACACCATATTTCCAATTAGGTGGACAGATAGCTATATAGCGTGCATAACCTCCTAAACCACCTTGAAATTTTGGATACCCGATTACCACTAATGCACCAGTCTCTGGGACTTGCTCTAAATTAGTAACACCCTCAGCTTGAGTATATCCATTCTGAAGTAGCCAAGCTTCTCCTTCTAGATTTGGTGTGCTGTCAGTATCCAGTGGCTCATGTCCGTGAAAGAGGATTTGACGCTGTAAATGTAAGAACTTGAGAGCTTCTAGCTTCACCCCAGGAAACTCAGTTCTAGAAGCTATATTCGGGTCTGACCATTGCTTAGACCAATCTGAGCGCACAAACACAACAGAACCTGGCGGAATCTTGCCGTGCTTTTTCTCCCAATCCAAAATATCTTGAACAGCCAGGTGATAATTGGCATTTTTAGCAACCTTATCCTGAATAGGGATAACGACTAAAGGACGAATAGCGTAGGTTGCAGGTAGTTCATCAATAGCTGGATAATCAGGATTCCAGTGAGCAGGTGGATCTAACTGCGTACCAAGCTGATCGGTATATAACTCGTAATGAGTTGCTTCAAAACCATCTTGTTGGTATGTGTATGGTTTTCCGCTTTTAGGGTTGATAGTGGGTTGAAATTTTGACTGAGCAAATCCAGACCATACAGGCATTGAAGGAGTGATTGTATGAGTCAGGTCAACATATTTTGCACTTTTAAGCGACTGCTGATAAACTTGCCACAAAGAATGACTCTTTTGGGGTTGGGCTGCGCTGACTGAGATATATATGACCAAGTTAAATATTATTACTAAACATAAAATTGTGAATCTTTTCATTGTTTAAGCTGTTGTCAATAATTGTAAGTATTTAGGAGTCAGAATTCAGGACTCAGAAGGTTTAAAGAATGAGGAGCAATATTTGATTAAATAATTTCTTTATACAGCGTTTTTCATGCCAATGGGGTACATTAAGCTAGCCTCTAGCCCCTAGCCCCTAGTCTCTTTCCCCTTGAAAGATTTACTGCGCCAAACTGATAAACGCTGTATGTTGACCTTCTTCAATTCAGGTCATTACGATTAGGTTTTGGCAATTGAAGCACTTCAGAAAACCGCGAATATTTAACTACATCAGTAGAAGGATAATCTACTGATATGGCAATTAAACCAACTTTTATATCTTCAAAATAAATTACGCCCCCAATACGGCGTTCAACTTGGAAAGGGGCATGAAAAAAATTATATTCTTTAATATAGATTGGCAAAAAGTTAGTAATTTTGATTGCTCTACCAAATATTTGCTCTACAGTTTTATGGATGATGCTATCTAAGTATTGGTTAGGAGTAGGCGCACCCAGGTCGATAAATTCTGAATGATCTGCAAAATTATCCATGTAATACAACCAGATATTAGATAAGTCTGCTTCTAAGGTCAGTTTTTGCTTCAGTTCCTGGAATCGATCGCTGTTCATAGTATGTATTGTGATGAGGTGGGAAGAGCAGACAGCACTATTCTAAATTTAGACTATAGTTGTGAATGATATAGCAATCCTAAATCATTCGTGAAGCACAAGATCCCCAACTTCTTGCAGAAATCGGGGATCTGAATCTCACTAATTGTCAGCATTTAAGTTTAAGCATACGAGGCTGTAAGTTATGTTAACTTAACTACCTTCATACTCTTGTAACGCACCTAGCTTGGCGATTTTTGGCCAGATGCCAGCTACAGCAAACACTACCAAAATTGTGCCAATTCCACCACCAACTACGGAGATGACCGGGCCAAATAAAGCTGCTGTTAAGCCTGATTCAAAACCACCCAACTCATTGGAGGCACTGATAAATACACTATTAATTGCCGCTACCCGACCGCGTAAATGATCTGGTGTTCTAATCTGCACCAATGTATGGCGAATCACAACGCTAATTGTATCTAGTGCGCCACTTAATACGAGCATTAAAAGTGACAGCCAAAACCAACGCGACAGCCCAAAAATAATTGTGACAATGCCAAATCCCACCACTGACCAGAGTAAGGCAGGGCCAGCTTTGCGTAAGGGTGGTAAATATGCCAGTACAACCGCCATGAATAAAGCCCCAATGGAAGGGGCGGCTTGTAGGTAGCCTAACTCTAATGGCCCGACTCGTAAAATATCTCTGGCGAAAATGGGCAATAGCGCGATCGCACCTCCTAACAAGACTGCAAACATATCTAAGGTAATCGCCGCTAAAATCAATTGATTTTCCCAGACAAATTTAGCCCCAGCTGAAAGTGCTTTCAGTGAAATCGGTTCTTTGGCACGAATGGTTTCTTGTTTGGAGATTGCCACCGTTAAAATAAAACACAACAACCCTGCGATCGCGGCTAGTACGTACACCCCTGTCGCCCCACCTAAAAAGGCAATACCAAATCCTCCTAAAGCCGGGCCAATCACTGAGGCTAACTGAAAGCTGCTACTATTCCAAGTGGCTGCATTTGTAAAAGCACTAACAGGTATTAATTGCCACATCAAAGCATCACTGGCAGGTTTCAAAAAGGCTCTGGCAATTCCTGTAAATACTAAGCAGGCATAAAATAAAATAACTGCACCTTTAGTCCAAGAAAGTACAGCCAAAGCTAGGGAACATAAGACTAACAGTAAAACTGATAGTAGCGTGGTGAGTTTGCGATCGCGGCGGTCTGCGACATCCCCAGCAATCAAGGTGAGAGCAATCATCGGTAAAACTTGGGCTAACCCAACACCACCTAATGCTAAAGCGGAATTGGTGCGATCGTAGAGTTCCCAGCCAATCGCCACAGTCTGCATTTGTGACCCGATGAACAAAAGTACACGCCCAATTGTGAATAATCGATAATCTCGAAACCTTAGTGCTACAAAAGGATCGTGTTTTCCAGAATTAGCGTTACTCCTGTTAATTTTATTTTTGCTCGAAGACATTTTTTAGTAAAGCCAACCTTTTTTTAATGAAAAATTTGTTTGAGTGTCAGTCCTGCCAAAAGGTCGGCAATCTGAAATTCTCCTTATAGTGAGTATGGATGAAGAAATGGGAATTGGAATATGGTGAGGTTGAGATTCATTTGTGATCATACGAGGTATAGTTTTTCCAATTCCCAGTATTCAATCTTTGCGATCGCTGCAATCATGAACTAAGTGATTTTTCAGCAATCACAGAGATTAATAACTCTTGATTTTAGGCTGCAACAGGAGTCGCAAATCTAGCATATCGCTCTATGTAGAACTCTTTGCTATTAGCGATCGCTACTACAGATTCACGTTGTTTTATAGCCTTTTTCCACTGGCGTATACGGGCAAATTCCTCTGGTACTCCAAAGCCGCGATAGTGTTTTAATGCAGGCCAACGCTCAAACCAAGGATAAAAGGTGAAATCAACTAAACTCACAGATTCTCCAAACCAATAAGGGCCTTCACCTGATAATTTTCCGAAAGCTTCTTTTTCGATAAATTCTAGATGTTTGTATAGCTCTTGTTTAGCTGCTTCTTGCTGTTCAATTTCTGGACTCCGTAAGAGAGTAGAAAAAGCTGGCACAAATCTAGTATTAGCAAAATCAATCCAGATGCGAGCCTGCGCTTTATCAATTGGATTATTGGGTAAAAGTGGCGGGTTCGGAAATACTTCGTTGAGATATTCGTTAATTACAGCCGATTCCCAAACTCGATTTTCACCATGTACAAGTGCTGGCACTTTTCCATAGGGTGAAATATTGGTAAATCCCTCTGGCTTATTTTGCAAGTTAATTTCTATCAAATCAAAGTCGATACCTTTTTCTTGCAATACCAAGCGCGAACGATGAGCATAAGGGCATACAACCGCACTATATATCTTAATTTCAGCCATGTTGATGTTTCTCCATAAATAGGATTGGTTTATTAGCAGAAGTAGAAATCCCTCCTGTCTTCTGCCTCCTGCCTTTTACAGCCAAGGCACTTCTTCAGGCGCGTAACGAAAAGCGCGGAAGACTGAATTTTGCTCGCCACGAGCGACTGCTGATTTCTCTCCCACATTCCGAAGTGCAAAGTGAGGATTGACATATTCCCAGACAATTTCGCCTGAAGTTGTCACCTCAAAAATGCGTCCGAAAGCACCTTCTGTAATTAAAGTATTGCCATTAGCTAAACGTTGAGCGCCAGAGATATAGGAACTAAAGAAATTTTGCGGTGGGTTATCTGTGTACTCCCAAACTATTTCTTTAGTTTGACGGTTAACTTCAATTACACGCGAGAAATTCAGCGCAGTATGACGACGATGTGCGCCATTATCAAAAATCAGGATATTACCGTTAGGTAACTCGTTGGGAAAATGCTGCTGTGCTAATACATCATCTCCCAGTGTCCAGATAATTTTTCCTGTTTGGCGATCGATAATTACAACGGTAGAGATATTACGAAAGCTGACGATTATATTGCCATCAGCGAGTTCGCCTACAGCATTACCATGAGTCCATTCATGACGATGATCTTGAGGAGTAATAGTAAAGATATCAGGATCTAGATGTTCGTGGGCGTGCCAAGTCCAAACAATTTCGCCCCCAGAGGTGACTTCGTAAAGCACATCAGCATAGATATCACCGTCTGCTTCTGTTCCCGCTACACCGCCTTTAATGCGAGGAATTAAAGACGGAGGTATTTTCTCAATCGCTAATAAAATCGTGTTACCGTTGCGAAGCCTGCGTCCATCATGATGATGATCTAGATGTTGATATTCCCAAATAATATTTCCCTTGGGATCTACTTCTAAAACAACGCCACCTTTAAAAGCAGCCCACAAAGGAAAACGCGGTTTATCTTCGAGAATTTTACCATTATAAAAAAGGTTGCCGTTGGGTAAAAGATAACCGTATGGCCCTGGTGGATAAGGCAAATTCCATTGATGTACTATTTCGCCTTCTAGGTTGAGAAGATATACTTCGCCATCACCTGTAAGTGGTGTGAAAAGTGTATATCCCTTGAATACTTTGTCAGGATTATAAGCTCTTAAACCTGTACCACGGCGACGAATAGTATTTTGGTCAACTGATGCGGTTGCGATCGTCATAATATTTGAGAGGCTATGTGTATTTCATGTAATTAGAAGCTTCCATCTCGTAGATTGTGTACACTAAATAACAGATGAACAAGAGACTGTTTCTCATCCACACTCAACTAGGAGAATCAAAAAATGACAGTCTTACAAATTGTAGATAAAAAGTTTTCACAAGTTCCCATAATTGATATTAGTGCGCTGGTTGATCAAACTAAAAATTCTTCGGTAATCAAACCCCAAGATTGTCATTTAGTTGCAGAGCAAATCAGACAGGCGTGTGAAGATTATGGTTTTTTCTATATTGTTGGGCATGGAGTTGATGAACAATTACAACAAAATTTAGAACAACTTAGCCAACAATTTTTCGCGCAGGATGTAGACACTAAACTCAAGATTCGGATGGCTCTTGGTGGTAGAGCATGGCGAGGATATTTCCCTGTGGGAAACGAATTAACATCAGGTAAACCAGATTTAAAAGAAGGTATTTATTTGGGTGCAGAATTAGCAGAAAATCATCCTTTGGTACAAGCTGGTTTGCCAATGCACGGTCGTAATTTATTTCCAGAAAATATCCCTCAATTTAGAGAAACAGTGCTTGAATATATTGATTCCATGACTCAACTCGGACACACTTTAATGGCGGGTATTGCTCTTAGTTTAGGGTTAGAGCCATCATACTTTGCAGACCGTTATACAAAAGACCCATTAATATTATTTCGGATTTTTAATTATCCTCCTAATTCAACATCATCTCAATCGGATTGGGGCGTTGGCGAGCATACCGATTACGGCGTATTAACCATTCTCAAACAAGATAATATTGGGGGATTACAAGTTAAATCAAAATCTGGTTGGATAGATGCAGCTCCTATTCCTAACTCTTTTGTGTGCAATATTGGTGATATGCTCGATCGCATGACTCAAGGACTGTATCGCTCAACACCTCACCGTGTCTTAAACTCATCAACCAGTAATCGCCTATCATTTCCCTTCTTCTTTGATCCCAATTTCAATGTTGAAGTCAAACCCATTGAATTAAAAGACGTAGTAGTGAATGATGATAAAAGCGATCGCTGGGATAAAGCTAGTGTCCATGAATTTCGGGGAACCTACGGCGAATACCTATTGAACAAAGTCTCCAAAGTCTTCCCAGAACTACGCCAAACAGTGCTTTAAACCCCTCTTTTTCTCTAACTCTGCGACCTCTGCGCCTCTGCGGTTCGTTAAAACTAATAAACAGAAGCCAAAAGCTTATCTATCGCCGCCCGAAACGCTGTTGCTGCACCCGCACTCATGTCACGAGGCGCGCAGATGCGATTTCTCAAATACGCAAAAGTAATCGCCCCCACAGCAGCGAAGATAGGATCAACAGTGCTATTTTTACCACCAGTTCGACCACCCGGTAAGGTTTCGCCATTGCCATGAATGAGATAATCAGCTAGTTGTCGCAGGTGAAAATCCACTGCGTCCTTCACTTTACTAAAGTCACCATCTGCGGCTAAGGCTTGAACTCCAGAGTTTTTAATAATATCTCCAATAGCAACTTCTCGATTATCACTTAATCTCTCAGCTGCTTCGGCGCGATATTGAATCTTTTCGCTATCTGCTGCATCTAGAGGTAAAGGATTACCAAGAGGTTCTACACCCCATCGACGACGCAAAAGCAAATTGTTGGTAATGTTATCCGACTTCACCCGATGATAAGCAGGGCGTTGATTCAATGCTTCAAACCAAGCATTAATTCGGGGAAAGCGTGGATTTCCTTTGAGGTGATATCCCCGATACACGGGTAAATTAGCCGCTAATCTATCTAGATGGGGGCTATACAGAATATCTACCAAGCTAAATGTGCTGACAAAGAAAGGGCCAGGATATTTAGCTAAAGCTTGCTCAAGTTCATCTAACTTCGCTTCAAATGCTGCTTGTAAGTTTGCTAACTCATCAGCATCAGTTGGTGCTTCTCTGAGGAATTTAAACGCAATCTCTCTAAAACCATTAGTCTCAGCTTCTTCTACTAGTTGTCTTGCAACCGCGTTTTCTTCGGAATTTTCCGGCAATAATGCAGGGCTAGGAAACTTTTCTTCTAAAGCTAAGAGAATATCTTTGGATTCATATACTAAATTTCCTTCAATCTTGGCCGCCGGGACAAGCGTTGTCGGAACTAAATCTGTATACCACTTGGGTTTATTACTTAAATCAATAAACTCCGTTGCAAAAGGAATTTCTTTTTCTTCTAATGCAAACCAAACTCGCTCGCAAAAAGGACACCAAGAGTTAGTATCACGATAAAGCAAGACTGGCGGTTCTGTATTTGGAGGAAGTTTATCTAAACTGCTGGGTATTGGTGCAGTTGAAGGTGATTGTCCTGGTCTTTTTATCCGACGCGCAGAGGTATTATTTCTAGCAGTTTCTAAAAGTTCTTCCCAACTCGATACTGTACTTTGAATAGTCATTTTTACCTCGCTTTATTAGGAACACCCGAAAACACAAATAACTGTTGCTCTTTTGGTTGAGGTAAAGTTTCACCAACGTATTGATGGATACCTATACCCATGTCACCTGTAGCTGTGAGTTTGAAGTTAACTTCTTCAAAATCAGTTAAATGTAAGATTTTTCGCACATTGTCAGAGTAGGGTATACCGTTAGAGTGCCCACGAGTCCAGATAATAAAAGCACCTGGTTTACTGAGAAAACTTAAGTTATCTAATAAACGGTTCAGTTCTGCTTCTGACAAATTACCAAAGACACCGCAAACAATCACAATATCTGCTGGTACTGCACCTACATAATTACTAGCGATCGCTGCATCACCATTGATAAACTCAATTTGCTGGGCTAAACCCAAAGACTCTATAGTTGCTCGTCCACGTTCAACTAACTGGGGGTTGAGTTCCACAAGTCTTGCAGAAACATCCTTCGCACGGGGATGATTTTCTAATGTTCCTAATAAATCTCGTCCATCACCCGCGCAAAGACTCACTATCCTAATCGCCCCATCCGGTGACGAGTTTAAACTATAAGTAATAAATTCGCGCACGATTTCTAGACGCTGCTGCAACCTTGGCTCAGTCTTGTAGAGGTCGTGCCATTCATACCAATCTTTTGGCATAGGGGGTAATTCCCGTTTAATGCACACTGTTTAACTAAAAACTACGGTTAGTTTATCAAGTAACTGTAGTTTATGGATGAAGGCAGATTATCATACACATTCATAGAAAATCAAGGCTTATTCTGTAGAAGCGTACTTAATTGCAATACTTTTTAGTTAAGAGTTGTTGAGCGATAGAGACTATGGTACAGAGAACAGAGAGGGAAAAAAAGCTGAACTCAGGTGTACTGTATTGATTATCTATTTGATTGTGGGCGATCGCTACACACCAAATGTTTAGATGTGCAAAGTTAAATTATAGAGGTAACAGAGTTTGGACTAGGGTTTGTAACGGTGTAATGGAATTTGTATTTGACACAAGGTCGGCAAACTCGTCTTTTGTCGAAATGATCTGGTACACTCAAAGCGATCGCGCTGGCAATTTTACTTCGACAGCCGTCAGCAACTGGGAGATAGTAATTGCCACCTTTAACGGCAAGACAAAAATCAGTGTGCGCGGCCCAGAGACCAAAGCAACCCAAGCCGATTTTCCCGCTCAGGCCGAGTTCTTTGGTATCACCTTCAAACTTGGCACTTTTATGCCCCATCTCCCAGTCAAAACCCTTCGGGATAGACAGGATGCGATTCTGCCGGAAGCATCGAGCAATTGCTTCTGGCTAGATGGCGCAGCTTGGGAAATTCCCTCTTTTGAAAACGCCTATGTATTCATCAATAGGCTGATTTGTCAGGGTATACTTGTACGCGATCCTGTAGTCGAGGCAGTGATTAAGGGACAAACACCTCAGATATCTATACGTTCTTTACAGTATCGCTTCTTACAGTCAACCGGATTAACCCACAAGACAATTCAACAGATTGAACGCGCTCATAGTGCCGTCTCTTTGCTTGAACAAGGTACATCTATTGTAGACACTGCTTGCGAACTTGGATATTTCGACCAGGCACATCTCACCAATTCGCTCAAACACTTGATTGGCAGAACACCCACACAAATCACTGGCAAAAATGTGATTCCATAGTTTGCGTTTTTTTCCAAGACTCTTTCTTTTTGCTACATCATGATTGTGGTGTGAATGGGGAATGGCAAAAGGAGAACATCATGCGGAAAGTAGTTGTCACCGAATTCATATCATTGGATGGCGTTATAGAAGAGCCTGCCTGGACTGCACCTTATTGGAATGACGAAATCGCCAAATTTAAAGACTATGAACAAGACACTAGCGATGCTTTGCTCCTAGGACGCTTGACCTATCAAGGGTTTGCAGCAGCCTGGCCTCAAAGTATGGATGAAGGCGCAGACTATATGAATAGTGTAAGCAAATACGTAGTGTCAACAACCCTAAATACAGTGGAGTGGAACAACTCAAAACTGCTCAAAGACAATATCATCCAAGAACTTACACAACTCAAACAGCAGGAAGGTCAGAATATTCTAGTCTATGGTAGTGCTACGCTTGTGCAAACCCTGATTCAACACGATCTTGTAGATTATTATCGACTGCTTGTTTACCCGGTGGTTGTGGGTAAAGGCAAGCACCTGTTTCCAGAAAATACCAACGCAACTTTAAAGCTTTTGGAATCACAGTCTTTTAGTTCAGGTGTTGTGGCACTGATTTATGAACCGGAACGCAAGTAATCACTGCTGTAATTTATGTCCTAATGGATATGTTTGGGGCATAAATGTTTTAGTTGAGGTAGTTATATTGTTAGAACTCACCGAATCAGATTCTGGAAATCAGAATCATAATATAAGTACCCAGAACTAACTGGACTCATCAATATAATTGTGAAACAAAATCTTCTGTAAATTCTGAGTTCTGATTTTTGCGAAAAGAAAGTAGGGGCAGGTTTACCAACATCTTACTAAGTAAAGATGCTCCAAATAAACCCGCCTCTACAAATCCACCCAAAAAAATAGGTAAATAATTTTTAATTACTACAATTAATCAAGAGTATTGCAGCAAAAAATTATTCAACATAGTGACAAAACTAGTATATTTATGTAGCTTCAATATAAAAATATTAGCGGCGGGTTGGAAAATAAATTTCTAGAATTAAGCAAGATAAGCAATGTTATTCATTAATCATTGCTTGTTATGTAATTTGATGCAAATTTTGAGGTAAATCCAAATGGATATCAATAATAGAAAGCAAAGACATCAATTTGAAATCAATGATTTAATTGATGATGCGGTAGAAAAAGCTGTAGCACGCAGAAATCAAGCCTTAGAATCAGAAGATTCATTATTAAATGTATCTGATGAACACTCTAAAAAAGTCATAGGTGGTGCAATTTCTACCCATGTTACATCAGGAATTATCGCGGTTGAAAAATAAAATTTATCAGTAATAAACTTATCTTCCTGGAGGCTTAATTAATGGAAGAAATTGCAGGGGATAAGACGACACTTTGCCCTAGTTCTAGGCCAGAACCTGGAAATAGTGTTGTCTTCGGCATCATCAGTGGATCAGTTACTGAACCTAAAGTAGCTTATCTCAAGCAACCGCAACCTGTTACACAAGAACTCATAGCAAAAGCTAGTCCAATTACGCCAGCAGAAATTTTTCGGACAGCATCACCTTGTGCTGCTAAGGGTTGTCAGCATTTTGATGGCCAAGATTGTCGTCTGGCAATGCGAATTGTGGAAAAATTGCCATCGGTAGTAGAAGAACTACCCCCCTGTTCCATACGCCGAGATTGTCGTTGGTGGCAACAGGAAGGTAAGTCAGCTTGTATGCGCTGTCCGCAAGTAGTTACAGATAATTACAATCCTTCTCAGCTAATTGCTGAAGTGTCTAGACCTATTACTGATTAAGTAAAACTGAAAAAAATTATTCAATAAATGAAGGAGAAATTCATGTCTAGAGAAATCAATCAAAAACATCTCAAAAATCAAATTGAGATTGAAAATTTGATAGAAGAAGCGGTGATAAATGCCTCCGCGCGCCGAGAGCAACTTTTAAACGACAGTGAAGATATGGCAGATTTATCTGATACAGAAAAGCAAGCGATCGCAGGCGGACAAATACGAATTATTCTTGGCTATTTTCCTATTAAGATTCAATAATTTCATCTATCAAAAATCAAGAAAACAATTAGTAAATTAGGAAATTATGGCTTTAGAAAATGTTAAAGCCTTTTATGAAAGGCTTGGTTCAGATGCTGCTTTTCGTAGCCAAATTCAAAAAGTTAAAACTAAAGCAGAATGTAGCAAAATTGTTAAAGCTGCCGGTTATGACTTTAGCCAAGAAGAGTTTCAAGAATTTACTGCTCAAGTATTAGAGTTAAATTCTAACGATAGCCAACTCCAGGAAGTTGATGAAAAAGAACTAGCAACTATCTTGGGAGGAATTGCCGCAACTCAAATCTACGGCAATGTTTGGCCAAAAGAGTTTAATTTTTAGTTACTTGCTAAATTTTTACTGTAACTCCGCTTATTCGCAATTCCAACTTAATAGTTATATTATTTAAGCCCAAGTCTGTATTTGGGCTTTTTTATTTTAATACCTTTCAATATTTGGTACTGGAGATAATATTCTACTTTAACTGCAAACTCCTTGTAGGCTTAAAGACCCATCTGATTTAAAAATTCGTGTCTCTGATTTATGTTCGCTAGATACATCATCTTAAAGCTTAAATACAGTCACATTTAAGTTTATAAACTAGCCAATAAACAATATTAGAGTGACCTAATTTATTTGATTTTGGAACAAAATTTTATAAATTTTTTGAAAAAATAATCAACTTGCTCTTTTGGGTTTTAATAAAGACTTGATAGCGGGTAAAAAATACATTTTTTATGCCCCATAGATGAATTAAATAATATTGAAAAATCAAAATACATATCCCATAATAATATTTAAGAGAACAAACCAAACTTGGTTTCTCAACAAATTAAAAACAACCAACTTCTTTAGGAGCAAAAACAATGTCTAAACTAACAATTTCTGATTTAGCTATCAACTCTGCTGATGAAAGCTTAGTTAACGAATTAACTGAACAAGAAGTTAATGCGATTTTTGGTGGCGCAGTAGAAGTGACAATCAGCATCACTATTAAAGTCGGCAAGTAAAAATCACTATTTCTCAACACATCACAATTAACTCATTCCAATAGGAGCAAAAACAATGTCTAAACTAACAATTTCTGATTTAGCTATTAACTCTGCTGATGAAAGCTTAGTTAATGAACTAACTGAACAAGAAGTTAATGCAATTTTTGGTGGCAAAGTTAATGTAGAAATTAAAATTACCATCACAATTAGATTCTAATAGAGTTACTAAATTATTAAACTCTATCAATATTTTTAATTAAAATCAGCATAGCTACGATACAAAAATATCAGCTATAGCTGATATTTTTGTTAGGTAGAAATAATAACAAGAGGCGCATTTATAAAAAATAATTAATAATATTTCAAATATAAATGTGTATTAAAAGTAGGTTGGGTGTAACGCAGTGAAACCCAACACTTTCAGAATTTCTTTGGGTTACGCTCCGCTTCACCCAACCTACAATTTTTTTGCTTTAAATGTTGCATAAAATTCTTTTGTGGGATGGGCTTCTAGCCTGTCCGGTGCAGGCAGGATGCTCACAGCATAAAACATAACTTTTATGCACTATTTTAATCCGCTAACGCCACTAAATATATTTCAAAAATCAAATAGGAGTTCTATTTCAAGCTTTTTATTACACAGCCAAATAATATGGTGTGTTATGTCTTCAGCATAACACACCACAAATACCTAATTTATCAATATATTTCGAGCCTATACAGTACCAAGCTTGATATTAAACAAATTCTAATGATTATTAGACAAGCCCATTTCATTGATAATTTCTAGTTGCAGACTTTGTTGTTTTAGCCATTCACTGAATAAATGACCAGCAATCTTATAACGAAGCTTTTGATCTAATACTGGTTGAATAATTTCCTCAACAAAGATGAGATGTATCCCTTTAGAACTAACAATTGGCTTTAATAGTTGCGGTGGATTAGCGGCAAAAACAGCAGCGGAGATTTCTGGCTGTAATTCTTTTCGGTTAACTGTACCTTTATATCCACAGATACGACGTGATTCTATATCTTGAATATATTTATGTGCAACATCATAAAAGCTGATTTCACCTTCTTGAATTGCATAAAAAAGCTCTAGGGCTAAATCTTCATCATCTAGGATAATTTCATATATAACTGCCCCTGTGTAGTCTAGTTGATTTTCATAGAAATATGGTTCAATTTTATCTGCGAACAGGTGAGTAGCAACTTTGCCAGATTTGAGACTATTAAAAACGATTTCTTCAAAACTTTCTAAAGTTAAAAAATATTTTTCTAGCCATTTCCATGTATCTTCAGCACTATGAAGTTTGTTGCCTAAGCGTATTTGATCTGCTGCTTTTTGAAGTTCCTCTGTGTCTACTGTAATCCCAGCTTCTTCAAAGACATCTGTAATTATCTTTCGGTTCACAATTTGCTCAATTACTTCAGGTAATTTACAGGATATTTGGATTTGATGAATGATGTCTTCGGCGGTAATTGTAATAGTTTTTGACATTTTATCTTTCCTTAATTTACGTAAGTATTAACTGATTGACTAAGATTTAGCCATTAGCAAGATTAGAGGTTTTATGGCGATTTTCACTGATAGAGAAAGAAGGGAAAATTACATCATAAATTTTCTACAGTTTCACTCCTCCACTCTGTAACTGCTTAAATGGATCAAGGATAAAATCAATGATTCGCCTTTGCCGTACAATCACTTCACAGGTTGCTGTGGCTCCTGGATGTATAGGAATACATTTGTCGGCAGAGGGAATACAATTTTGCTTGAGAGAAATTTCTAAGGAATAAGCTGCTACTTTTCCATTAGGTGTATCTATCTCGATGGTAGTAGGAGAAATTTTAGTTAATTCTCCTGATAAGACTCCATAATCTTGAAAAGGATAAGCATCAAATTTTAGTTTGACTGGTAAACCTGTTTTTAAAGAACCACTTTCAGAAGTTGCCATTTGCGCCCGAATAATTAAGGGAGAATTCTGTGGTGCAATTTCCGCAACTAGTGTGCCTGACTGGACAACTGAACCAGGTTTTTGAATTGGTAATTGATATAGGGTTCCATTTTCAGTCGCTTTGATTTCTCGTTGTCCTAACTGAAATTTTAATGAATCAATTTGACGCTGAGTTTGAGCAATATCTGACTTAAGTGAGGTAATATCTGTTTCTAAATTTTTCTGTTGTTCTTCTAGTTTTAAAACAGCTAATTGACCAGAACGAGTTAAGGTTTGATAACTTCTTTCTTGTTCTTGTAGTCTTAACTGAGCTTGTTCAATATCAGCTTTTGCTTGGTTAAGAGTACGTTCGTAGACACTTTGTTGTTCTGCTAAACGTAATTTAGCTTGTTCAACATCTGATTTGCTTTGTTCATACAACTTTTGTTTATCTTGAAATATATCTTCTTTTTCGACAACATTAATTTCTGGCACGATTCCATCTTTGCGGAGTTGTTTATATCGCTCAACTTCTCTTTGGGAACTTGTTAAAGTACTTTGTGCTAATCTGCTAGCAGTTAGGCTGTGTTCTAAATTTTGTTTGACTAAACTTACTTGAGCTAATTGTTCTCCTCTAAGTAAGTTATAAGCATTTCTTAATGTGTTGATATTTTGTCGAGCCTGGTCAATTTGAGCTTGTTTTTCTAATTTTTGAGATTGATTTTGCTGTTGTTGAGTTGATAAGGAGACAAATAATTGATTTTTGGATGAGTTTAACTGTGTGAGTCGATTTAGTTGTCCTTCTAATTTATCTTGAGTTTGCTGCAATTCTGATTTCACTAATTCAGACTCTAGTACTACTAAAGTTTGCCCAGCTTTGACGGTATCGCCTTCTTTGGCGCGAATTTCAGCAACTGTTCCCTCGACGGCTGCATCAAGCTTTACTGTCCGGTCTCTTGGCTCAATTTTGCCTCTGGCTGTACCTGTTTCATCGACTTTAGATAGCATCGCCCAAGGTAAAACTATAGATATAAACACTACCAAAAAGTAGAGTAACCCTCTTGTCCAGACTTGAGGTAAGCTGTCAAGTAGTTCTTTAGTAACGTCAGCCCAGTTATCAGTGGATGTAGCTGATATTTCTGAAGAAAATATTTCTGGATTAGCAGGATAATTTGCTAACTCACTCTTCACTTTTCCATTTAAGTTATTTGGCATAATTTTCTCTCAAATCTGTTTTGAACTTGGATGAACACAGTTAGAGAATCGTCGATTTTGTTGATGCAGAAGATTTAGCTTATGCCTTGAATTTGTTGCTGATTGAGATAGAAATAATGTCCTTTTTTAGCCATTAATTCTTCATGAGTACCGCTTTCAATCAATACACCTTTATCTAAGACTAAAATTAAGTCTGCATTGCGGATTGTGGAAAGACGATGGGCTATAACAAAGGTTGTTCTATCTTTAAGGATGGTATTCAAATTTTGTTGGATAATTCTCTCTGATTCTGTATCTAGATGAGAAGTAGCTTCATCTAAGACTAATAGTCGAGGATTTCCTAATAATGCTCTGGCGATCGCAATGCGCTGTCGCTGTCCACCTGACAATAGCCCACCGCCTTCACCTATCTGGGTTTCATATCCCATTGGTAACTTTTTAATAAAGTCATCAGCACCCGCAAGTTTAGCCGCTTCAGCTACTTCTGTTAAACTTGCTCCGGGATATCCTAAACTAATATTTTCTCTAATCGTACCACCGAACAAAAAGGTGTCTTGGTCAACTACCCCTACAGAGGATCTTAAAGAGCGTAATGAAATACTACTAATATCTTGACCATCAATGAAAACTTTACCATCTGTAGGAGGATATAAACCCAAAACCAGCTTAGAAATCGTAGTTTTTCCAGAACCACTACGCCCTACTAGGGCTACCATTTGTCCTGGTTTGACTTCAAAATTGAGATTTTCTAAGATATTGATGTCACTTTCAGGATGATAGCGAAATGTGACATTGCTAAAACGAATATGACCTTGAATCTGAGGTAAATTTTGCCGGGATTGCTGTTGTAAATCTTCTTCTGGTTCTGCATCTAATACATCGTTAATTCTTTCTACAGCAATCACAACTTCTTGGATTTGATTCCACAATACAGTCAAGCGTTGAAAAGGTGTAATGATATTTCCCAGCAGCATATTAAATGCTACTAATTGACCAATAGTTAACTGATTATGAATGACTAAATGTCCACCATACCACAGTAAGGCAGTAGTAACTATTGCTTGAATAGAATTACTAAATATTTGCAGGCGGTTACTAATAATTTCGCCAGAGAAATTAGCTTTAATTTCTTTATTTAATAGCTCTTCCCAGTGCCATCTGACTGTTTGTTCTATGGCTGTTGCTTTGACTGTGCGTACTCCAGTTAAGGCTTCGATGAGGTAACTGCTTTCTTTAGCGACAGCATTAAAAATTTCTCTGGAAATTCTTTGTAAAAAAGGTGTAGCAATCAAGGCCAGTAATGCAAAAGGCGGAATTATTAACAACGCTAATAATGCCATTTTCCAACTGTACCAAAACATCAATCCCACATAGATAAAGACAGTGAATAAATCTAGTAGGATAGACAAGGCTTCGCCAGAGAGAAAGCGTTGAATTTTGCGGTTTTCTTGCACACGCGAGATAATATCTCCGACATAACGAGTCTCGAAGAAACTCAATGGTAAGCGTAGGGTATGACGGATAAATCCCACAATCAATGCTAAGTCAATTCTGTTGGCTGTATGGTCTAACAGATACTGCCTTAACCCAGTCATAGCCACACGAAAGAGGCTAAATATCAACAACCCTAAGCCGACTGCGGTTAAGGTCAGTTCAGAGCGTTGCACTACTACGCGGTCTAAAATTAATTGGGTAAATAAGGGAGTGATTAGCCCAAATATTTGAATAAATATTGAAGCAATCAATACCTCTAGCATTACCAAAGAGTGCGGTTTTAATAACTCAAAGAATTGCCAAAAAGGTGTAGAAGTCTCTTTTGCCTCTTTTAGCATGACTGTTGGCTGCAATAAGAGTGTATAACCAGTCCAGTTAGCTGTGAATTCGGCGTGAGTTAAAGTCAGTTGACCAATACCAGGGTCGGCAATAATAACGTGTTTCGGGGTAATTTCATAAACAACAATATAGTGTTTACCTTCCCAGTGAACGATCGCGGGCAATTTTTGTTTTGCTAATTGATGCAGATTGGCTTTGACAGGTCGAGTACTAAATCCAATACTTTCGGCGGCTGCTGACAATCCACGCAGAGATGCACCGTTGCGATCGGCGTTAGTTATATCTCGTAGGCGATTAATACTGAAGCGTTTTCCCCAATAACGAGACACCATAACTAAACAAGCTGCACCACAGTCGGAAGCACTTTGTTGGGCAAAATACGGATATCGCCGCATGACTCTTTGCCAAAAATGCCCGGCTCTTTGAGTTGGTGTCGGAAAGTAGGCTTTACTAATCTTTTTCTGATGGGGTGTTTCCGCAGGCGTGGCAGTGATTTCTAGATGATGATTACGAGACTCGGATTGGTTGATTGAAGAGTATATGTTATCTGAGTTGACAGGTTCGGAATAACGCGATCGCGCTACAGTTAGCAAATGCTCGCGGATTTGCGGATATTGGGACATCAATTGCCATAAGACTTCGCCAGGTATAAAGCATAGTTGCAAATTTACCGAAGCCCTGGCTGCATAAGGTTTCAGGTCAATATCGGGAAACAAGGTAAATTCCCCAAAAGCAGCCCCTACCTCTAAAGTGGCGATTAACTCATCAGCACTATCTAGCAATCTGACTTTGCCACTCATCACTATATAAATGCCTGGTTCCGAATCGCTTCCTGTCCAGAATTTGCCAACTTTGGGATTGAGGGATTTAGCTTGGCGAAGACAATGCTCCCATTCTGTATTGGACAGGGAATAGCCTAGAGCATTGTTGATTTGTTGTACAGAAACTAATTCAACAGATAAATTTTGCACCATGAATATCTCAATATTTAGCTAATTTTGTAAATTAACAGGCAAATATTCATAATTTTCCGAATTATGCGCCGATTTGATATCATGAATAAGAATTTTTGCCTTATTGTGCTGTTGACAGCTATTTTCTTGAGTTTGGCTGGGTTTTGGTCTAGTGGATAAACCCATTTGTTTGAGCAGTCGTTTAAAATGGCGATCGCTCACTTCAATGCCAAATTCTTTAGCTAAATGTTTCTGCAACCAACCTGCTGTCCACCGCCGAAAAGCATACCCATAATCGCGGGGACTATCGTTTAGCAGTTCTTTTAAACGAGCTAAATATTGGTCATTCACAGCTTTAGGACGACCAATCGGACAATCTTGCCATTGATGAGCCATCCCTGTGCGCGCAATGTGTGTCCAATGTCTTGCGGTAGCGGCACAACAACCTAAAATTTGACAAATTTCAGTTTGGGATTTTCCCTCATCAGCTAATAACATGATTTCAATTCGCTGGCGGTAAGAGTCAGATAAATTTCTGTGGAGTTTTTTTTCTTGCAGAAATTTGCGTTGAAATGCTGTTAAGTATTTACCACCATTTGTATTTGGACTTTGATTTTCACTTTGTGCTTGGTAGTAGGACATAACCATAAAATTGCACAGTAACCGAGCTAGAGATTGAATAGGCATGTTTTTGTTTGGTTTACGCATATATCTGCATAAACCAGACAATAATCAGTGCAGTATGAATTTCGTTGAATCACACCGCACGATAACTACATTCAGAGAAAATTAATTTCCGTAAAAATTATTAATTACTTTGCACTCTAGTTAAAATCTTCGTGTTGAGGTGATGAATTTGTGTATTTTTACTGTGTTATTTATCACAAATGGAATGGGGAATATCTGTCAGAAGCCCCACCTTAAAAAGGCCTTTGTGTTGGAACACCGTCTTTCCCACACCCTATCCCCCTGTTCAACAATTCAACTTCAAATAATCGCCACCAACTTTTCAGCCTCAGTAGTGGCATTGTAAATTATTTTTCTCTAGTTGTGCAATATTCTTATGTGTCTGGGAATACTAAGTCTGCTGAGGTTTATATGACTATATAGTTATTATGCTGACTGTTACTGGGTATTGCTTGAAAGAAGAACTTTATCATGGTTCGAGAACAATAGTTTATCGAGCTATTCGAGAGATTGATTCATTATCAGTAGTTCTTAAACTGTTAAAAAATTCTTATCCCAGCTTTAGCGAACTAATACAATTTCGCAATCAATACACCATTGCTAAAAATCTTAATAACCCTGGAATTATCCAAACTTATAGTCTGGAACCGTTTGAAAATGCCTATATGTTGGTGATGGAAGACTTTGGCGGAATATCTTTACAAGATTATTTTGCCAACCATGATCATCAAGTATCTTTACAAGAATTTTTACAAATTGCGATCGCTCTATGCAATACCTTAGAAATACTGTACCACGATCGCATTATTCATAAAGATATTAAACCAAGCAACATATTAATTAATCCCGAAACCAAACAAATTAAATTAATTGACTTTAGTATTGCCTCTTTACTACCAAGAGAAACACAATATCTTAAAAATCCCCAAGTTTTAGAAGGAACATTAGCCTATATATCACCCGAACAAACAGGAAGAATGAATCGGGTAATTGATTACCGCACAGATTTTTATTCCCTAGGTGTAACTTTTTATGAATTACTCACAGGAAAGTTACCATTTCCATCAACAGACCCGATGGAATTAGTACATTGTCACATTGCGAAAAAACCGCCAAGCTTAGAAGGTAGGAGGCAAGAAATTCCGCCAGTAATTGCCGATATTGTGATGAAATTGATGGCGAAAAATGCCGAAGATAGATATCAAAGTGCTTCGGGATTAAAGTATGATTTAGAAAAATGCTTAGAGCAACTGGAAACAAATAAAGAAATTCAGTATTTTGCAATCGCTCAAAGAGATATTTGCGACAGATTTATTATCCCTGATAAATTATATGGACGCGAATCAGAAGTTGACGGCATATTAGCAGCATTTGATAGAGTATCTGCCGGAAAAAGCGAACTAATGTTAGTTGCAGGTATTTCTGGGATTGGTAAAACTGCGGTTATTAATGAAGTACATAAACCAATTGTTAAACAACGAGGATATTTTATTAAGGGCAAATTTGACCAGTTTAATCGCAATATTCCCTTTTCGGCATTTGTACAATCTTTCCGCGATTTAATGAGTCAATTACTCGCCGAAAATGACACACAATTAAAACAATGGAAAACTCAAATTCTGCAAGCTTTAGGTGAAGATGGGCAAGTAATTATTGAAGTTATTCCTGAATTAGCGAGAATTATTGGCGAGCAACCACCAGTAGCAGAGTTATCTGGTACTGCTGCCCAAAATCGCTTCAATTTATTATTTCAGAAATTTCTGCGCGTATTTGCTAGTTCAGAGCATCCTTTGGTGATGTTTTTGGATGATTTGCAGTGGGCTGATTTAGCTTCATTGCAACTCATGGAATTATTAATGTGTGATGCTCATTTAGGCTATTTACTATTAATTGGTGCTTATCGAGATAATGAAGTCTCAATTGCTCATCCTTTGCAGTTGACAGCCAATGCAATTAATCAAGCAGGCGCAATTATCAATACCATTACCTTGCAACCTCTGAGCCAAGAAACATGGAATCAACTTGTAGCAGATACCTTAAAATGTGCTGAGAGTGTGGCTTTATCTCTTTCTCAATTAATTTATCGCAAAACTCAAGGTAATCCTTTTTTTAGCACTCAATTTTTGAAATCATTACATCAAGATGGACTAATTGAATTTAACTGGGAACAGAGATGTTGGCAATGCGATATTTCTCAAATCAATCAGCAAACACTGATTTCTGATGTGGTGGAGTTTATGGTATTGCAATTACGCAGATTACCAGAAGCTACTCAACAGGTTTTGAAGCTGGCTGCTTGTATTGGAAATCAGTTTGATTTACAAACATTGGCGATTATTTCTGAACAATCGGAAGTAGAGGCGGCGGCTGGTTTATGGAAGGCTTTACAATCAGATTTAATTTTGCCGCAAAGTGAGATTTATAAATTTTATCAAGATAGCAGCAATGAAACGAATTTTACCTCTAGCGATCGCCCCATCGCTAATTATAAATTTCTCCACGATCGCATCCAACAAGCCGCCTATTCTCTCATCCCGGAAGCGCAAAAACAAAAAACTCATTTCCACATTGGTCAATTATTATTGCAAGGTTTATCCCAACAAGAACAACAAGAACGAATTTTTGATTTAGTCAACCAACTAAATCTGGGACAAACAACAATTGCTACCCAACAAGAGAAAAAACAATTAGCTTGCTTGAACCTACAAGCCGGACAAAAAGCCAAACTTTCAGCAGCTTATCAAGCATCTTACAGTTATTTTACGACTGGGATTGATTTACTACCGACAACCGCTTGGCAGACTGACTACCAATTAATGTACAGTTTGCACCGTTATGCTTCCGAAACAGCTTATTTGTGCAGTAATTTTGAACAAGCTGAAGTTTTGTACGGACAAGCTTTGAATTACGCCCAAACAGCCTTGGATAAAGCGGTAATTTATCGCGTGCAGATGACTCAATATCAGCTTCAAGGACGCAATGCCGAAGCGATCGCTTTGCAAAGTCAGAGCTTACAATTACTTAATTGGCAATTACCACAAGCACCAGAACTAATTCAACAAAGCCTAGACGAAGAAATTGCCATAGTCAAAAGATTTTTAGAGCAGCAGAGTGTAGCATCAATTTTGAATCTGCCTCAAATGACAGATGCGAGTATGGCAGAAATGCTGCGAATTTTACAGATTCTTTTCTACGCTGCTTGGCTGGATGGTAGACCTACCTTAGGACTGCTTGTACTTGCTAAAATGACGACTTTATCGTTGCAGTATGGTAACAGCGATATGTCTCCCTTTAGCTATGGCGGCTATGCTTTAATTGCCAATGCCGTTCTCAAAGACTTCAACACAGCTTATCAGTTTGGCAAAATGGGGGTGCAGCTGTGCGAACAGTTTGATAATGCTGATGTGCGGGGAATGACGAATTTTCTTTTTGCTGCTGATGTCCAAAGCTGGAGTCGTCCAATTAGAGAAGCAGATACATACTACGACAACGCCTATAAATATGGGATGGAAGCTGGAAACTGGCTGACTGTAGGCTTTATGATGATGCAGAGTGGTTCCGATCGCCTTACTTATGGTAAGAACCTGAGTGAATTATATGCGATCGCTCAAGCCCATGCAGACTTTCTCCGGCAAATCAAAAGTTTAGAAAACCTCGATGCTTTAACAGTTGGAGTAATTCAACCAATTCGCCAACTACTAGGCTTCACTAAAACCACCTTCAGCTTTGATGACGAAAGTTTCAGTGAAGCCGAGTTTTTAGAAAAATATCACAATAGTGCTTATCATCTGGCTTGGTTGTATTCTGTCAAAATTCGTCACGCCTATTTATTTGACCACAAAACCGCATACCCAGATTTAATTCCGCAGTTAAGCATCATTGAAAACACTATTTCCAGCCATGCCAAAGTCCCTTCTAGTGTGTTTTATGTAGCATTGATGCACCTATCACTAGCGGAAATTGCGACTGAAGAAAAAGAGCGGCAGTTGCATTTACAAGCGGTACTGCCCTTAGAAGAACGCTTAAATATATGGGCTGAAGCCTGTCCTGAAAATATTCTCCACAAGTGTCTACTCATCCAAGCAGAAAAAGCGCGCTTAAACGAACAAAAAGCCCAGGCGATCGATTTTTACGAACAAGCTATTACCCAAGCCCAAGCCCAAGCTTACGGCTATGAAGAAGGACTAGCCAACGAACTTGCAGCAAAATTCTACCTCAACTGGGGCAAACAAAAAGTAGCCGCAGGATATATGCAGGAAGCTTATTATTGTTATGCCAAATGGGGTGCAAAAGCTAAAATTGACGACTTAGAAAAACAATATCCCCAACTACTGCAACCTATTCTGTACAAGCAACAAATTACTCTCAAACCTTCAGAAACCCTCAGCTTTCATGTCACTGCTTCACCTACTCACACTTCGACTACAGGTAGCACCAATATTTCTGATGTCCTAGATTTTACCTCTGTTCTTAAAGCGGCTCAAACTATTTCTAGCAGTATTGAGTTAGATCAACTAATCACTAGTCTTACTCACATTATTCTCGAAAACTCTGGAGCCAAAAAAGTTGCATTGATACTTCCACAGTCAGATATTTGGCAAGTTAGAGCAATTACTTCAATTAATCATCAAGCCAATTCCCCAATTCAAATCCAAACTATCCTCAAGCCACAAACACTAGATATTTGTCAAACTCTGCCTCGAAAAATCATTAATTATGTCAAGAATACCCAAGAAACTGTTGCGATTGATAACTGCCAAACAGCAATTCCTGGGGTGATTGATGAATATCTACTAGAACATCAACCAAAAAGTTTATTATGTACCCCAATTCTTAACTACGGAAATTTAATCGGTATTTTCTATTTAGAAAATAACCTTACAAGTGCTGTATTTACTAATGAACGACTGCAAGTAATTAACTTACTTTCTTCTCAAGCAGCCATATCATTAGAAAATGCCATGCTTTATCAAAAATCTCAACAAGCATTACAAGATTTGCAACAGGCACAATTACAAATTGTGCAAAGTGAAAAAATGTCAGCTTTAGGTAATTTAGTTGCTGGAATAGCTCATGAAATGAATAATCCCTTGGGTTTCATTGTTGCTACACTCCAACAAGCTAAACCCACACTCAATGATATTGTAGAACACTTAAATCTCTATCGAGAAACCTTCACTAGTTCTAGCCTCGAAATCAAAAAACACGCTGCAGAAATAGACTTAGATTATAGCTTAGAAGATTTGCCTAAAATGATTGAATCGATGACAATGGCCTGCGACAGACTAAAAAATATTAGTACTAGTCTCCGCACATTTTCCCGTGCTGATAAAGATTACAAAGTTAAATTTGATTTGCACGAAGGCATAGATAGCACAATTTTAATTCTTAAGCACCGCCTCAAAGCTAATGAACACCGTCCCGCAATTGAAGTGAATACCAACTATGGGGTATTACCTTTGATTAATTGTTTCCCTGGACAATTAAATCAGGTATTCATGAATATCATTGCCAATGCCATTGATGCTATAGACGAATCAAATACAGGTAAAACTTTTGCTGAAATCCAAGCTAGCCCTAACCACATTAAAATTAACACATTGATATTAGATAAATGTGTAAAAATCTCAATTGCTGATAATGGTAAAGGGATGAGTACAGCAGTCAAAGAAAAGATTTTTGACCATTTATTTACTACTAAAGCTGTGGGTAAAGGTACAGGTTTAGGATTAGCTATAGCCAGACAAATTGTCGTCGAAAAACATGGCGGAGTGATTGAGGTAGACTCTCAGCTAGGCGAAGGGACAGAATTTGTGATTCAGCTACCGCTTTCATAATCTGCCAATTCCCCCAGCCATGATTGTTGCTAATAGGGGAATGAGAATAAAACCCGCGAGTTCAATTCTAATCAACCAACTGATCAGATTTAATTTGGCTAATTCTAGCCTGGGTGTTTCTCTATGTAATAGCCCTTTTAACCAACTAAGAAAAGAAATAGTGGGATAGAGAGACAAAAAACCTACCACAAGAAAAACGGCTACTTTGGTATAGAAAAGAGGATTATTTAAATAGTAATCTCTACCTTTACCAAAGTAGATAAAACGCAAAATACCTGTGACAAACACAACAGTTGCCGATATGCCATAAACAGCATCAGCAATCACAATTTTCCAAGCTTCACTTAAGCTCAAATCTTTTTTTAATGTGAATGACTCTAATAGCAAAGAGCCAAAACATAACATGAAGCTTAAATAATGTAAATACGCAACGATCGCACTGATCCACATATAGCAATCCTACGTGATTTCTCAACTGTAATTCCTACACGAACTGCTGTATTGATTTTTGCTAGTTTAGGGTTGTGAGATTGATTTTGAGCATCAAGCCCAAAGTAGCACTAAGCAAATAGTAAAAAAGTGACTAATCAATCAGAATTCTAGCGATCGCGCACACACAATGATGATCATACTAGCCTTGAATAGCTAGTATTTAATTTTGTGACCTTTGCTAGGAGTTTGACAGGTATCAATGAACTTAGGAATCATCGAGCCTTACAGTAGCGGCTTTTTAGAGGTATTACCAGAGGGCGAATACAGCGACTATTGGCAGATTGCAGCAATACACATCAACGGACAAGCTTTCCGCCCTACCCCTGAACTTTATCGCTCCGAAAAAGCAGCATTAACAAAAGCCGCAAAAATTTATGATTGGATAGCTGCTCACCAGCCAGAAACAGATAATGGGGTTTGCTATTGCTCCCCATTAAAACTGGTTTTATGGCAACAAACAAAAGTAGCTTAATTATTTCTCAACAGAGCTAGAGGTAAGCGAATTCTATGCCGCTTTATGAAAAATTAGTACTAGCTCTGCCATTATCTTTTGGAAATAAATCATAATTCTCATACAGAACTTTCAGATGTCGGCTAAATTGTTCTTCTAAAAAATAGCTACTGGAAAATTCACTCTTAAAAGAAACCTGATGAAAATGGTAATCTAAATTAAGCAAGTTGTAGACAAGACGCAAAAAATAATCATCTATCCAAAAATCAACATCAAAAAGTGAGATGCCGTATTTGCCTTCTAATCTGCGATTTAAAGTTTTCAATAGCCAAGACCATTGAGGTTTGAGTGTTGGGTCGATGCGATTACCAAATACAGGGTCAAAAAACTGATTTATCTGATTTTTTCTCACATTAATTACTTTACTTAATAAATCTACTGCCTGCATTTGAGATGAATTAAACCAATAATTAGCAACGAGTAAATCATGTAAGTAAGCAATCACAAGCTTAGGGTTTTCTTTAATAAACTGCGAACGGCACACAATTCCTCTAACGGATGGAATATTTAAACTAACTGCTGGCTCTAGAGATAGCTTTTTAATAAAAGCATATCCTTCTAAAATTGATGCAAAGGTGTAACAACAGACATAGGCATCTATAGTTTTATCTGCTAGACTTTTGCCAGCTTCACGAGGGTCTTCATCTATTAATCTACAATCTTTATTGACATCCATATTATAGAGGTCAAATAAAGTAATAATAAATCTATGAGCATGAGAACCAAATAAGGTAGCAATTCGTTTACCCTGCAAATCTTGAATAGTATTTATCGATGAATCTTTATGGACAACAATGTTCACATCTTGCCCTAAAAGATTATAGGAAGCAATACCAATCAATTTAGACCCAAAACTGAAATCATCAAAAAATTGGCTACCATTATTTAACAGAGAAATATCATCTAAAATACAAATATCTATTTCTCTGCGTTTCATCTGTCGGTTTATGTATTCACCAGAGGTAAATGGGAGAATTTGTAAATCAAAATCACGATGGATTTCTACATTTTTAAATATAGGTTGTTCTAGTAATGCAGATGATTTTTGCAAATCAAAAATATATTTAGTCACATATCCCGCTACAAATTGTCCGATGGAATCACTTTGAATTCCAACTCTTAAAACATTTTCTTCTTTGACATCCCCAGTAGCGATGATTATATTGACACTAGGCAAACTTTCTAGGTTGTTTCCATCAAGTCGAAAACTTCTGACCAAACTTTCAGCAGAAATTAACAATTCACTCCAGCGAGGAACGTGAAGATAAATTCCATATTCATGAATATCTTGAATAGGCAAAAATATTGCCTGATGTTTAGCTATAATATCAGCTTGACAAAAATCTGGTAAGATTGTCAGCTTTTGATTGATAGCAGCATGATTGAGTAAATCATCATAACTTTGGATAACTTGTACATTACTTAATTTATCAATCAAAAATTCATTCTTAGATAGTTCCTGATACACTTCCTCTAAAAGTACAATCTTATCGAGATAAATATCATTGAGTTTCACTAAATGCTGAGGTTTCAGATATTTATGTCTACCAAAAGAGACTAACAACATTTTATGAGTTGTTAATCTAGTACAGTGGTGTTCTTCTTTATATCCAGAACAACTGTTGAGTAACAGGTCAATTTTTAGGGGTTGAGAATTAGCAAAATATCTGCTACGCTGTACTGCGATCGCTTTGATATTTCTCCCAGGAAAACAAAGCTGAAATCTTGGCAAATTTTGTTTGAGCCAGACTTGTAAGATTAAACTAGTCGCTCCTAAAATTAAATCTTCGCCCTCAGCACTAAATGTTGCTTGAAATTCTTCTCGCAGATTTTCTACAGTTTTGACGACATTAAGTGTCTGAGCAATTAATTTCTTACCTTTATTAGTCAAACATACAGAGCCAGGAGAACGATTAAGAAGAGTTACGCCAAAATAATCCTCGGTTTGCTTAACCTTCTTGCTAATCAATCCTTGACTATACCCTAGTTTTTGCGCTGCTTTAGAAAAGCTACCACATTCATCTACTGCTTTGAGAATTTTGAGGTGATTGAGGGTAATATCTTCAAGTTTACTCTTATTCATAAATAGCTTTCATCTGTGTATATTCAGAAATAACTAATTGATGGAAGCGAATAGTATCTGACAACATAGATTCAAACTTGAGGATGATTAAATCAACTCCGATAGCTTCGTATTCTCGTAGGCGTTGGATAATAGTAGCGCGATCGCCTACTAGTTGCGCTGATAAACCCAGATTCGCTTCAATGGTTTGGCTGATATCAAGTTTGTTATGAGCAACGACGTTGGGATCGATTTGCGCTTGAAAATACTTAATTTGCTCCCAATCTGCCGCACGATAAATAGCTTCTAATCTGGCTTCCGCTTCCGCCGCATTTTCCCGAACGATCGCAAAAGCACTCATAGCTACTTTAATTTGACGTTGATAGCGATCGCTAGCCAATCGTTTCACTTTCTCTACCAATGCTGCAGTTTTTTCTGGCGCATCCGCATTGATAAATAAATAATCTCCTTGACTAGCTGCTAAATTAATTGCCCGCTCTGATTCTCCCGCGATGAAAATTGGCGGTGTTGGTGTTGGTTTATCTGTGAGAATACCATTCTGAATAGTGTAATATTTGCCTTGATAATTAAAGTCATCAACTGTCCATAACCCCTTGATCACATCAATGTATTCCGCTAACCTGGCATATCGCTCGCTGTGGGGTAGCCAAATATCTCCATAACTTTCTACTTCTAATTTCCACCAACCTGCAATTCCACTCAACGCAAATCTGCCATTACTCAATCGATTTTGGATATTTGCACTCAATTTGGCAATCACAGCTGGCAGTTTAAAACCAGGCTGTATCGCTGCTACAATCTTAATCTTCTTCGTGTTTAAACTAGCTAAAGCTGCTGTAATCCAAGCGTCAGCCACATCATAGCTAGGCCCGTGAACCGCATTTAAATAATGTTCCGGGATGTAATAAAACTCATAACCTAACTCGTCTGCTGCAACTGCCAACTTTACCAAATCTTGGGGAGATAAATTTGCTTCATGGTCAACTGTTCGCAACCATCCCCCACAGACAGGAGACCAAATTCCAAACTGAAGTGGCATAAAATCTGTTCCAGTACATTTTGCTAGGAAACCTCAGACAAATACGGTAAATGCGTGTAATTACCGTATTTTATTATTTCACACTACCACATTTATGCTAGAAGGCAGACGGACAAGTCTAACTATTCCTAGCATTTAAGCTTTCAAATTAAATAGTGCTAAGTGAACGGCAAACTCATTATATATAAGGCTTTTGGGTGCAAAGTGTGGCTCGTGTGGGTGTATTGAAATACAAGTTTTCTTCATTTTTCCCTACACCCTACACCCTGCTGGGAAAACTACTACCACGCGATCGTTCTCTTGGCAGGCTGCTAGTAACAGTTAGCGGTATTCCATTTTGGAATACAGAAAAGAGATTTACGTATATCGAGTCACAACATCTGAGCAAATGTCGTGGTAAAGTCTGATTTATCCAAAAAACACGGTAATTTAGTCGGATTATAGTATAATCTCAGCACAAAGTCTGAAAATCCCTATCTGAAAAACCAGAGAATAGTTTCTAGCCGCGCTTAAATCTTAATTCTGATGAGGATTTTGCCGTACGCGGGGCTACATTGTTGGTGATTGATTTTCATTACCAACCATCAGACAAATAACTAAAAATTCTCCATTACGCACACACAATTATGGCTGATATTAAGTTTGCATACTGGATTCCCAACGTTAGTGGTGGGTTAGTAGTTAGTAAAATCCCCCAACGCACCAACTGGACTTATGATTACAACGCTCAACTAGCGCAAACAGCCGAAGAAGTTGGGTTTGAATATGCTCTAGCTCAAGCTCGATTTATTGCTAGCTATGGTGCTGAGTACCAACTTGAAGCATTTACAACAGTGTCTGCCTTAGCTCCAGTCACCAAAAAGTTAAAATTAATTGCCGCAGTTCATCCTGGATTGTGGCATCCAGGAGTAGTGGCCAAAATCGGTTCTAGTATTGATTTTCTTTCCAACGGCCGGTTTGCTTTGAATATAGTTAGTGGCTGGTTCAAAGATGAATTCACTATTTATGGTGAACCTTGGTTAGATCATGATGAACGCTATCGGCGTTCGGAAGAATTTATCCGTGTTCTCAAAGGTTTGTGGACAGAAGACGAGTTCCATTTTAAAGGCGACTTTTATCGCATTAATGGTGGTTGGGTGAAGCCTAGACCAATTACTCAACCACATCCAGAAATCTTCCAAGGTGGTAACTCTAAAGCCGCCCGACGTATGGCTGGGCGCGTATCTGATTGGTATTTTATGAATGGCAATACTATAGAAGGTGTGCGCGAACAGATTGCAGAGGTGTCTGCATTAGCGCGTGAAGCAGGACGCACCATCAAGTTTGGTTTGAATGCCTTCATCATCGTCCGGGATACAGAAGCCGAAGCCCATGAAGTATTGCGCGAAATCATTGCTCAAGCGGATGTAGAAGCAGTTAAAGGATTTGGCGAAGCTGTGAAACAAGCAGGAGCCTCAACCCGTGAACGTCAGGGAATGTGGGCAAATTCCAATTTTGAAGACTTAGTACAGTATAACGACGGCTTCCGTTCCGGCTTGATTGGTACACCAGAGCAGGTGGCTGAGAAGATTCGCCAATTTTATGAAGCGGGAGTTGATTTAATTCTTGGCGGTTTCTTACACTATTCAGATGATTTACCTGCATTTGGTCGGACAGTAATTCCGCTTGTGCGCGAAATCAAAGCACATCGTCGGACTGCTGAAGACTTAGTTCAAGTCTAGATTGAGCGCACAATATTGGACAGCAGCGATTTTTGTAGATTAGGGCTGATAATTAATCTTCAATATCTAGGTTTTGCCAACACCGAGACTTAGACTTGATTAGGACTTACGCAAAATATCTCTCAAACTCTCATTTCTCCGTGAACTCTGCGCCTCTGTGGTTCGATTTTCCGTAGCTTGTGCGTAAGTCCTGTTGATAAAATTTCTGGCTAGAGTTTCAGTGGGCGTTGCTGACATAATTTGGATGATTGAGGCCCAGACGTGGATTATGCAACGCCCAAATTCTTAAATCATCCCGCAATCATACAACGCATTTGAGAGAGTCATACTGTTTGTCAAAGCCTTGACTTGAGATTGTATCTCTGCATCTGAAATTAATCTACAAAAATCGCTTCGCCTCATTCAAGTGATTACTTAATCAGCTAGAAGCATCTCTGCATCACTCTGTGAATCAGAGCTAAATAATTCATTCTCTCACCACTAGCAAGACAATTCAGAGGAGAGAAAATAATGCTAGGGATTACCCTAACAGCCAGTGCATCTTTGGGACAGACAGAAGGCATTATCACATTAATTGTAATGGGATTGGTCATGTTAACTGTCTCCTACTATGCCAAGTGGAAACTTGTACGAAATACCCATGATTTTGTGATTGCCGGGCGCAAATTGGGTTTGGGGTTTGGAATTGCCGGGTTGCTTTCCGTCTGGACATGGGTAATTGGTATCTTATTACCCATTGGCGTAACGTATAAATACGGTTTATCAGGACTGTGGTGGTTTACAGTCCCCAATGGTTTATCTGTTGTTGCCGTCATTCCCTTTGCCAAAAAACTCAGACGGCTAATGCCTCATGGCTACACCATTAGTGAATTTGTCTCCGTGCGTTATGGCGGTGCTAAGTTAGCTCGGATTGTGGTAGTTGCAGGTATCCTATTTGGTGCTGTGCAAATTGTGACAGTGAACTTAAAAGGCGCGTCACTGATGGTAGCCACCATTTTTGGGATAAACCAGGGAGTTGTGGCCGCGATCGCCTCCGTTGTCATTCTCGGCTACATTATGTTAGGTGGACTTTGGGCTTCGATGTCAACTTCCACACTCATGTGTTTGCTGATTATGCTGCCCTCTGTATTAGTCACTGCGGCTGTAGTCGGGCAAGTTGGCGGGCTAGAAGCTATTTGGCAAGCGGTAGAAAGTCATGGGAATAATTTACTTTCTGTAACTCGACCTGATGCTTTTCAGAGTTTTGGCTTAACATTCTGCTTGGCACTTATTACAGCCACAATTGCTGGTCAAGAATTCTGGCAAGTAGCTTGGGGTATTCGGGAAAAAGAACTAGGTCGGACTTTTTTCTGGGGAGGCGCACTCTACTATCCAGTGGCTCTGTGTTTAGGTGTCATTGGGTTAGTCGGAATCACCTTAAATGTAGACTTAGCCAAAGATTTAGGTGGTGATCCCGCAGCTTTAGGGCCGTTTCTCGTCTCTCATCTAGGACTACCAAGCTGGGTAATTTATTTGTTTGTAATTATTGTGCTGTCTGCTTGCTATTCCACTTGTGATGGCACACTAGCGGCGGTCAGTTCTGTTTCGGCTGTAGACGTAATTAAGCCCTTATTTCCCAATATATCAGAGCGATCGCTCTTTACCTGGACTCGCATCTCTATGGTCATCGCTGCCTTGATTTCCATATCAGTTATCCTATCCGGCATCGATTTAGTGACCTTAGTTTTAGGAACTTCTGTGATTCGCGCCGCCGTCCTTGTCCCTTTGATACTTTCAATTATTTGGACAAAGATGAATGCAACAGCATTTACCGCCGGGACAATTAGCGGATTAATTGCTGGAATCATCACCCTCGTCACTTTAGGAGAAGAGATTAGTACATACACCGTAGTTGTAGTCAGTACAATAGTTCCGATTATTATTGCTGCCACAAATTCAGAACGTTTTGATTACAGCAAGCTCAAACAAGCTCATGATTTATCAGAAGTTGCTGAATCAAATGTTAGGTAATGGTTAACATCATGGACAATCTCTTCAAAACTTCAAATGTGAGGTTTCATAGCACTACAAAGCGGCTGGGCTTTTTCTTCTTGGGGACATTTTTTACAGTTGTGTATGCACAGCTATGTCATGCCCAAAACTCTACTGTTTCTTCTACCGCTACCACTAATAGCCCTTACTCTTGGGAAACAATTTTTACCGCAGTGTTTGGTGCAATTATCACAGTCTTTTATCTGCGAGGAATGTATCTTGTTTTGACCTATGCGTCTAAAACCTATGGATTAGATGATGAAGACATCGACGAAGACGATGAAACAGAATCCAGAAAGAACAAGATATTAGCTTTTGGTGCATTTTTATTAGTTGTGATTTCTGCATTGATTATTGCCAGTTACGGTTTTGGTTGGCGATTCTTATACCTTGGGCCAATTATTTGCTTACTCGGCCCGATAGTGCCGATTGTGGCGATGGAATTCGATCTCAAACGCTACCAAAAAGTTTTGGAATCTCAGACTACCCAACGGCAATTTCAGAGTAAACAAGTCCGGTTTTGAATCTATATCTAGAAAGGAGTTTAACGATGACTTCAATTATTGATACCGAACAAAAAGCGCACATTATTCAGAATGACCAAGAAGCGATCGCGATCGCTCATGAATTAGCTACTGAGTTTGCTAAAGGTGATTCAGAACGCGATCAAACTCGGCGTTTACCTGCCGAAGAGGTGCAGAAGTTCTCTCAAAGTGGATTGTGGGGAATTACAGTACCGAAAGAATACGGTGGTGCTTTTGTCTCTACTGCTACTTTAGCAGAGGTAATCAAAATTATCTCCGAAGCTGACTCTAGCCTGGGGCAAATTCCCCAAAACCACCTCTATATGGTGGAAGCGATTCGTTTGGATGGTACACATCAACAAAAGCAGTTCTTCTTTGATTTAGTTCTCCAAGGTAAGCGATTCGGTAACGCCTTCTCGGAAATTGGGACAAAATCAGTAACTGATATCCAAACCAAATTGCAGCCAGATGGCTCTGACTATGTACTCAACGGCCGCAAATACTATTCGGCAGGTGCATTATTAGCCCATTGGGTTCCTGTCATCGCCAGTAATCCAGACGGTAAAACAGTCGTCGCATTTGTAGAACGAGACGCTGAAGGACTTACCCTGCTTGATGATTGGACTAGCTTCGGACAGCGTACCACGGCTAGCGGTACGACCATCATTGAAAATGTCAAAGTCAAAGCAGAACACGTCATTCCCCATTATTTAGCATTTGAGCGCGCTACACCAATGGGTGCGATCGCCCAAATCATTCAAGCTGCTGTCGATGTGGGTATTGCTAAAGCCGCAGTTCGTGACACCATTTACTTTGTCCGCAATCATACCCGTCCTTGGGTTGATAGCAATTTAGAAAAAGGCTACGAAGACCCCCTCACCCTCTATAACTTAGGTAACGTCCAAATTCAGGTTCACGCTGCGGAAGCCTTGCTGCGACGCGCAGGTGAATTTATCGACATCGCCAACGAATCAGGTTTAGAAGAACCCAAAGTAGTAGAAGCATCAATCGCGGTTGCAGAAGCCAAAGCCCTAGCCACCGAAGCCTCATTACTTGCTACCAACAAGTTATTTGAATTAGCCGGTACTAAATCCACCTTGGAGGAATTCAACTACAATCGCCACTGGCGTAATGCCAGAGCGCATACACTCCATGACCCCGTGCGTTGGAAGTATTACGCCGTTGGTAACTACTTCCTCAATGGTGTCTATCCTCCCCGCCATCCTTGGTTGTAATAGTTACTCTGCATTCTCCACCAGGGTAAAGCAAAAAGAGGTTTGACTCGAATGCTTTGCCCTTGAACAATCTAACAATGATGAGAAGTTAACACTATGAGCTTTGCACATCCCCAGCAAAAGCGCAGCATTTGGAAAAGCCAACCATTTAAGGGACTGTTGTTTATTCCTGTAATTGCTGTTATTAGCTACATTTTTGAACTCATCTTTGGTCAAATTCTTCAGATGCCTGTAGGGACTAAATTGACTTACATTACTATCTGTTTTGTCTGGTGGTGGCATCTCGGTTTTTCCCTCAATGGCTATCCAGGCTCTCGTTTTTCTTCCACAAGATTCGGACGCGGAACGGTGAATTTATTAGTGCTAGTAGCACTAGTTTATTTAACTGGAGAAGTGTGGAAATTTATCTTTGCCAAAGCTAGTCTCACTGACACATCTGTAGGTTTGTGGGGACAAACAGCAATCATTACTGCGGCTCTTAGTTTGTTCTTCTTTGACAACACTCTTGTCACTACAAAAGAAGTACGGGATTGGCATCCAATTAGCGGATTTATCAATATCTTTTTTGCTGTCTTCTTTATTGCTCCTGCTCTTACCTTTCTGCCCCAAATTTGGGGACTTTCACCCTTTTACTTTCCTTGGTATTGGTATCCTTGTTCAACAGTATTTGGTAGTTTCTTTGAACGCTGGCCGTTGAATAAACTAGAACTAGGAATGCCCCGTTTAGGGTTACTACATACAGGTGTTGTTTTGTTTCTCACTTTAATTACTGCGTTGTTTCTCAAACAGCTAGGAATGGATTTGTTAACAACCACCACAGGCCCAACTTTTGCTGCAATTTGGACAACAGTTGGGTTAGGCTTGCTGTGGCAATTTAATATGTGGCCATTCACGGAATTATCACAGCCCACAAAAGGCATAGTTACTACTATTACTAGTTTGATAGTTTCGGTTTTGTTGTATTGGGTAACAGTATCTCTGGTAGGTCAAGAAAATATTATCCAAGGGCTGTACTGGTGGTTTAATATTCTTTGGGTTCAAGTATTCTTAATGGCCCCAGGATTGTACGACGGTTTAGGACTATGGCAAGATACGGCAACTCTAGTTAAAGAACAACAGCCACTGAGTTTATAGCGTTTCCTAGTCTGCTGAAGTACAAATCTCTGCGTACCTCTGCGCTTAACTCTGCGACCCTCTGCGTTTCAAAATATTACCTGTACCTCACTTAACTGGGAATCGCTATAAATCACGAAGGTCGTTAATTTTGGTGTACGCAGTTCATGACGGCTACTTACTCTCTCTTTTCTGTTAACAGTTAGAGAGTTTTTGGCATAGCTAATTTCCATTTTTGAACAGCAACGCCACAATTTGTAACGTTGCTGAAACTATCTAAAAGGTGAAGGTGGTTCTGACAGTACCAATTACTGCATCTTGATTATCATTGTTTTGACCAGGGGCTGTAATCCAAATCACGCCCGGAGTAATGGCAATGTTATCTGTCAGCCGATATTTGTAAAAACCTTCAATATGCAAGGATAAATCATCAGCAGGTGCAGGATTTCCACCCCGATAAGGTTCTGCACCTACAACAATGCCACCAAGATTGCCTTGTTTGCCTAAATCTGGGAATGCCAAGCCTAAAGCATAGTACCAAATATCTGCACTACCACTACCTACAAGATTTTTGGCGTTAGTGTAGCCAAAGAAACCATTCACAGCAAATCGCGGACTCAATCTATAAAAAGCTTGTACTCCGTAGGAATTAGTAATCATTCGTTCAAATGGAGTGTTAGCTTGTTGAGTTCCGACGAGTGTAAAACCACTACCCAAGTCAAATATTGCTCCTCGGTTTTGATAGGCATTGACGTAGGTAAAAGCAATCCCAGAGTTATTGTTGGGGTTCCAAGCTAATTGTCCAAATGCACTATATTGACCATTCAAAAAACCACTGTCTGCTTGAGGACTGGCATGATCTCCGGCTAAGTAACCCAAACTCAAAGTTAATTTGTCACTGAACCGATAATTGAAGCCTCCACCTGCACCACCACCAATCCGATAAATCGGACTAGAGGAAGCAAATTCTGTTAATGCACGACTGCCTCCGGTGGCACTATCAAGATCAGGACTCATTGTTGGTACAAAATCAAAGAAGACTCCGTTAACTACTCCGATATAAGCCTCTATGTTGTCGCCAACAGGAAAGTAATAAGCTAGCCAATCAAGTGCCGCATTGTTATTACCGGGAGAAAGATTAAAAGTTTGCAGTCCTTCGGCTGTACCATCTGGCAACCTCAAAGTATTAGCATTTCCCCCTGTGAAACGAACATTCAAACTGTCTCTACCTGTGAAACTACTTTTGAATACCAAGCGGACTCTATCTTGAAAAACTGGGTTACTACCATTCACCGAACCACTAAAGGCATCTGTCACGGCAAATATAGCTTCTCCAACTAACTTAGTTGTTGTGGAAAATTGATTAGCTTCTAGTTCAGCAGTTCTCGCTTCTAAACTATCAACGCGACCTCGTAAAGTTGCTAACTCAGAGGCGAATTCTTCTTGTAGTCGTTGAATAGTTGCTAAGTCTTCTTTGCTAACTAAGTCAGATGTGGCTGTGGCAATTAATTCGTTAACTCTAGATAGACAAGCATTTAAGCCAGCTGCAAATTCGTAACGAGTAATGGCACGGTTTCCGCGATAAGTACTATCTAGATAGCCTGCAATACATCCATAACGTTCCACTAAAGACTGTAGTGCGCCAAATGCCCAGTCTGTTGGTTGAACATCTGAAAATTGCGATACAGATGTTATCTGGGACATATGATCAATTTCGCTTACTTTTCCCAGGTCTTGAGCGTATACTGATTTGCTGGCTAACAAAGTCGCACTGAAAATTACTGCTTGTATGCCTAAATTGTGAAATGAACCTTTGAACATTCCAATTACTCCTGATATTTTTGATGGTAAAAACTTATCGAAAGTCATCAGACATTGAGCAATTATTCAAGCTATAGCAAAGTGCTGAGTTATGAGTGCTGAGATTCTCAGGAGTTTCAGCAATCAACATAGTCTTAATCTATGCTTCTGCTTCTTGTTGCATAGTGACTTTCACACCCAAAAATTTTCACTAATATCGCTAAACTACCAGCTACATAAGTGAATTTTTCGGTTTTATCTGCATACTTCAAGATAAAATGTCATTTTTCACACAAATAATATCCTGATAATAGCTGCGCTATCTGCTGTGATAATATCTATGATTCTGTAAACAAAAATGACAATTTTACAGAATTATCTGAATTTATGCTTTAAAAATACTATATCTCCATCAATTTAAAGCAGATTATAGTATTTAAATTAAAAATATCGCATAGATAGTTAATAAAAACAAGTATATTTTGCCAGGAAATATCTATTTATTCGTGACGTATTAGCAATCTATAATTTTAGGCAAAAATTTAATTTTTAACTTGATTTATGAGTTTGGATATGTAAAAATAAAAATATTACAGTAATCTGGTCAAAATACTGTAGATTAAAGTTTTTCTAGCGAAATTTATAGTTGCTCCTGGTAAGAGGGTGAAGAGGAGAAGTGGTAATTTATGCAATTGATTGACACGAAAGAGTCGCAAAACTATTTAGATATAGCTAAATCTTTAGCAGAAGAATTTGCCAAAACTGCGGTGGAGAGGGACGCAAAAGGAGGAACGCCAAAACACGAACGCCATCGCGTTCGTGAAACCAACTTACTGAAATTAATCGTCCCCGAAGAATACGGCGGCTTAGGCCAAAGCTGGATTACTGTTTTGCAAATTACTCGTGAGTTTGCCAAAGTTGATAGTTCAATTGCCCATGTCTTTTCTTACCATCATTTAGGTGTTGTAGTTCCGCATATTTTTGGTTCGGCAGAGCAGAAACAACGCTATTATACAGAAACGATTCGTAACAATTGGTTTTGGTGCAACGCCCTTAACCCCTTAGATAAAAGAAATATTCTGACCCCAGAAAACAATTATTTTCGACTCAACGGGGTTAAAAGTTTTTGTTCAGGTTCCCATGATTCCGACATATTACCCATCACTGCCATTGACCAAGCAACGGGTGAATTAATGATTCTGGTAATTCCGACCCAACGGTTAGGCGTGAGTGTGAATCATGATTGGAATAATATGGGACAACGCCAAACAGATAGTGGTAGCGTCACTTTTGATAATGTATTGGTTTACCCAGAAGAAATTCTGGGTGTGAGAAATAAACCAACTCAACCTTTCACTAGTATTCGTGCCTGTCTAACGCAATTGAATTTGGCTAATATTTACTTGGGAATCGCCGAGGGAGCATTTGCAGCCGCTAAAACATATACTCGCACGAAGACAAAACCTTGGCTAACATCAGGTGTAGAAAGTGCAAATCACGATCCTTACATTCTGGAAGACTATGGCAAAATGTGGGTCGATTTGCAAGCGGCTAAAGGCTTAGTTAACGAGGCGGGAGAGTTACTACAAGCGACTTGGGAACAAGAATGGTCGCTAACAGCAGAACAACGGGGAGAATGCGCCCTCTTAATTGCTAGTGCTAAAGCTTTGACGACTAAAGTCGGTTTAGAAATTACAAATCGCATCTTTGAAGTGATGGGGGCACGTTCCACTAGTGCAGAATATGGTTTTGACCGTTATTGGCGCAATCTGCGGACATTCACTCTCCACGATCCAGTGGCTTATAAAATTCGAGATATCGGAAACTGGGTACTAAATGATGAACTGCCAAAACCCAATTTTTATTCATAGGTTTTCAAGTCAAAGCAGTACCAACATAGAAAAATGCCCTCACCAGAAGGCAAAGGGCTATGCTACGCGCTTAGGAAAGGAGAACGCTGACGATAGGATTTAAATTTTAGATTTATCACTGCTTTTATACACTCTATAATATATCGGAATACCGGAGATTGCAATCTATCGCCAACAAGTTTGGTAAGTTAAAAAAATATAAAAATCTTGAGATAGATCAAGGAAAGGGCTACATTTGCTACTGTGTCATAGAATTGCACTTGAGTAGTGATAATGAGTAGCCGAACAGCCCGGTCTTATGCTTATCTATCGATCGCCGCCGCAGTGATCACTATTGCTTTAAAGTTCGGAGCTTACTTACTAACTAGTTCGGTAGGGTTACTCTCTGATGCTATTGAATCTTGTGTCAACCTGGTGGCGGCACTTGTGGCATTGTGGGCATTGACTTATGCGGCTAAACCAGCAGATGCCGAACATACTTTTGGGCATTCTAAAGCCGAGTATTTTTCGAGTGGGGCCGAAGGAGCGTTAATTTTAGTAGCCGCTATCAGCATTGCCGTAGAAGCCTGGGGAAGGTTGTTACATCCAGAGCCATTAACTCAATTGGGTTTAGGGTTGGGTTTGTCTTTGTTAGCCACAGCCGTCAATGGTGGGGTAGCCTTTGTCTTGCTGCGAGCAGGTAGACGCTTACGTTCGATTACTTTGCGCGCAGATGCTCACCACCTATTAACCGATGTTTGGACTTCCGGTGGTGTCATCTTAGGAATTATTCTGGTCAAGCTTAGTAGTTGGTTAGTACTTGACCCAATTATTGCTTTATTGGTAGCCATCAATATTGTTTGGGCCGGATTTCGTTTACTGCGAGAAACTTTTTCTGGACTGCTAGACGCAACTTTACCAAAAGAAGAACTAGAAATCATTCACCAGATTCTCAACCAATACGAACAACAAGGTATTCAGTTTCATGCAATGCGTTCTCGGTTAGCCGGAACACGTCGCTTTATTTCGTTTCATGTTTTAGTTCCCGGCTTTTGGACAGTGCAGCAAGGACATAATTTATGTGAAGAGATTGAGTTAAAGATGATCCAAGCACTGCCAGGAAGTAGCCTCATAACTCATCTAGAACCTGTAGAAGACCCGGCATCTTGGAATGATATGGAATTGGAGCGTCCAACGTAATCGGTAGCCAGAAAATGTATGATGGTCGGTGAACTACCCACACTTCTGCGACTCCGAAGTGTGGGCTTCTGGTTTCATCGACAACAGCCTTTCCACCTTGCGGCTTATTGGTCTTACGTCGCCTCGACTCAGCAAGAACGGGGTTCCCTCCGCCCATAGATAATATCCGTATGCCTTCTGCTCTGATATTCTTACTTGCGTTCGCATCCCTATCATGATGATTTTTACAAGCAGGGCAATCCCACTCTCTGATATCCAGAGGCAATTCATCAACGATGTGTCCACAACAAGAGCAGGTTTTGGAACTGGGAAAGAATCTTCCTATTTCTACAAGTTGACCATCTTTAGCTTTTAACTTGTAATCAATGAAATTAACAAACATTCCCCATCCAACATCGGATATTGATTTAGATAGCTTGCGATTCCGTACCATTCCCTTAACGTTTAGGTTTTCCACAACGATAATTTGGCTTTCATTTTCAACCTTGAAACAATACATCGAATCACAAGACCGACCAGAAAATGGTGATTCCGACGCTCCTTCTCTGCGAGACGCTGCGCGAACGTCGCTACCGCTTCGCTAACATCGACCCCCTGCCCTGTCAAGGAATAGCGGATTGAATTGGTTGTGGGTCAATTCGTCATCACCCCGACATTCATCCCACACTGCCTTCGGTCAGATGTGGGGCTTCTGTCGGTTTTAGCTAAAATATCCTTTGTTATCTGTCATTTGTTTTCATCTAATGACTAATGACTATAACTAATGACTAATGACTATAACTAAAACTCGTGGCGCAAGTAATTTTAGAAAACGTTTATAAAAGTTTCCCCCCACGTAAAGGGGAAAGTAATACAACACAAGAGCGTGCAGAAAATATTAATGTCTTACGGCGGATTAACCTGACAATTGCCGATGGTGAGTTTATGGTGCTGGTGGGGCCTTCTGGCTGTGGTAAAAGCACCTTAATGCGGTTGATTGCTGGCTTAGAATCACTGACTGGTGGGAATATTTTAGTAGGCGATCGCTTGATTAATGACCTACCACCAAAGGAACGGGACATTGCGATGGTGTTCCAAAATTACGCGCTTTACCCGCACATGACGGTGTATGACAACATTGCTTTTGGCTTACGTCGGCGGGAATTGGGGAGTAGGGCAAATCGGCAATCTCAACTGCCAACTGCCAACTCCCGACTCCCTAATTGGTCGGAGAATGTTTTGGTGGGAGTGACGCGAAAGTTGCCAAAAGGATTGCGTTACGTTTCTGCAAAGGAAAAAATGGTCGATGAACGGGTGCGAGCGGTGGCGCAATTATTACAAATTGAAATGCTGCTAAATCGCTTACCCAAACAACTATCGGGAGGACAAAGACAACGGGTCGCCTTAGGCAGAGCGATCGCGCGCAATCCTCAAGTATTTTTAATGGATGAGCCACTGTCTAATTTAGATGCCAAACTCCGGGCAGAAACTCGCGCTCAAATTGTGAAACTGCAACGCCAGTTAGGTACAACCACCATTTACGTTACCCATGACCAAACCGAAGCAATGACAATGGGCGATCGCATTGCCATTATGAATCAAGGTCAAATTCAGCAAGTGGCTTCTCCCTTAGAACTCTACAACAGTCCAACCAACCGTTTTGTCGCTGAATTCATTGGCTCCCCACCCATGAATTTTATTTCTGTGGAGTTTAACGCCCCATTGTTAATTACCCATCCTTTGTTTCGGTTCACCTTGCCAGAGATTTGGGCAAAAGCTTTGCAAAAATACAATAAACAGAAGTTAATCTTAGGTATTCGCCCAGAACACCTGAGCTTGAGCTTACCCGCAACCAAAAATTTACCTGTGCAAGTGGACTTGGTAGAAAACTTAGGCAACGATGCTTTTATCAGCGTTAAACTTGCTGAACCTAACTCTTCCCCCACTGCTACTACTTCTGATTGGCAAGTTCGCATCCCCACAGAACGCCAGGTGAGCATCGGCGAACAATTGTGGTTATCCTTAACACCTGACAAATTACACTTTTTCGACCCTGATACAGAATTAGCGATATTTCCTGAACAGTAGTTATATAAAAAGATTGGGTGTAAGGGTGTAGGGTTTAGGGAGAGAATTGACCTGACAACTCATAATCTCGACCCATAATCACTTTGTACCTGGGCGAGAACCTAAACCCTTAGATTTAAGAAACTCACGTACAACCTCTTTAATATCTTGTAATTCGCCTTCAACTAAATAATTTAACTGGCGCATTTCATCTGCCGAAATTTTACCAGAAATTTGAGCGATCGCACTTCTTAATTCTGGGTATTTCTTTAACGTTGCTTGTCTGACAATTGGCGTAGCTTCGTAAGGGGGGAAATATTGTTTATCATCCTTTAATACAGCTAACCCTAACCGCGTAATTTGTCCATCAGTCGAATTTCCCGCCACCATATCTACTTGCTTTTGGATTAAGGCGCGATATATTAAACCCAAGTCCATAACTTGCGGTGATTTAGAAAAACGCAAATCGTAAGTTTTGGCTAACCCGGGAAAACCATCTTCTCGTTCTAAAAATTCGTAGCCAAAACCGCCGCGCCATTGGGGTGTATATTGAGCAACCTGGGATAAAGTTTGAATATTATACTTCTTGGCATCTTCACCACGAATTACCATTGCGAAAGTATTTTCAAAACCTAAGCTAGGCATAACTTCTAGCTTAAATTTTTGGTCATATATTTGTTTTAATTTCTCGTAAACTACTTGCGGGTCATTGACAGCTTTTTGTTTTAAAATACCAGTAAAAGCTGTACCCGTATATTCAATATAAGCATCAATTTTTCCTGCCAGAATAGCATTATGACAAACAAAAGAACCGCCTAAACGGGGACGACGGACAACTTTAAGTTGAGTTGTTGCTTCAATTTGTTGGGCTAAGAGTTCGCCTAAAATATCTTGTTCGGTAAAATCTTTAGAAGCAACAACAATATCGCCCGTGGTATTATTTGCACTAGGGTTACAAGCTGCGATCGCCACTACTAAGGTAAAAGTTAAAATAAAAAATATTAAAAATCTTTTCATTACTTATTTAACTTTTAATTTGGTTTCCAACAACCCAATTAACAAATCTGCCAGTAAAGCAATCACGGCGGCTGGTACTGCCCCGGCTAAAATTAAATCATTATTCACTACCGCAATGCCGCGAAAAATAAACACGCCTAAACCACCAGCACCAATAGCAGCAGCAATTGTAGCAATACCAATACCTATCACTGCAGCAACTCTCACACCTGCCAAAATTACACTCATTGCTAAGGGAATTTCGACTTGTAATAATAATTCTTGATCAGTCATTCCCATACCTCTACCAGCTTCGATAATTGCGGGATCTACACTGGTAATACCTGTGTAAGTATTGCGAATTATCGGCAAAAAAGAATATAAAGTCAAAGCAACAATGGCTGGAATAACACCAATTCCCCCAATGATAGGCACAGGAATTAGTAAACCAAATAATGCCAAACTTGGAATAGTTTGCAATACATTGGCAATACCCAAAATGGGTTGACGCAAACGAGTTTGACGGGTAATTAAAATACCTAGCGGAATGCCAACAAGTGTGGCAATTGTAATGGCAATGCCTACCAAAAATAAATGTTCTAGCGTGTGCTGGAAAATTTCTGGGGCATACTTAATCAAGAAAAAATCTTTCATAAATTGTCTTGCAGAGAACGCAGACATTGAAGAAAAGCCTGGCTTTCTGGATGTTGCGATCGCACAAACTCCTCCTTTGTACCTAATACTACCAGTTCTCCGTCATACATTAACCCAATTCTAGAAGCCAGCACAAACGCTTCTTGAATATCATGCGTCACAAAAACCACTGTCTTCCCGAGTTCTTGCTGTAACCGCCGAAACTCCTGTTGCAATTCTAAGCGTGTAATAGGGTCAAGTGCGCCAAAAGGCTCATCCATCAACAACACTGGAGGATCTGCGGCTAACGCCCTCGCTACGCCTACCCTTTGCCTTTGTCCCCCCGAAAGTTGATGGGGATAACGCCCAGCAAACTGCACAGGATCTAACCCTACTAATTGCAACAATTCATAAACTCTTGTTTTAATTTGTTTCGGTTTCCAACCTTCTAAACTAGGAACTAAACCCACATTGCGTTCTACAGTGAAATGGGGAAATAAACCAGTTTCTTGAATGACATAACCAATTTTGCGTCGTAGTTTAATTTCATCCCATTGCTTTGTCGGAGTTCCATCAAATACGACTTCACCTGTGGTTGGCGTAAACAGACGATTAATTAATTTCATCGTGGTAGTTTTACCGCTACCACTGCGTCCAAGTAATATTAATGCTTCTCCTTGATAGATAGAAAAATTAAGATTTGCTACTAAATTGCGACGGCTGCGACTAAAGCTGACATCGCGGAATTCAACAGCAATTGAGCGATTGTACGACATGGTTGACTGTTGTTAGCTGACTTAAGTTATTATTGCTGATTTTGGTAGTATGTTATCGTCAAAACTCCAATTTTTTGAGAAAATGCTAAATATATTAATAGTAAAAAATTGATCAATCTAAAAATCTGCTAAATTTTGATAGGAGTTTGTCAACGTGAAAGGTTATATCAAAGGAAAAACAATAATTTTAAATGAACCACTACCTGCCGATATTAATGAAGGTGAGGAAGTAGAAGTAATTATTATTGTGCGTCAGAGAAAGTATAATTTTCCTACTTTCAAATTTGGCATAAGAGATGAATCATTAGATAGAGAAGACATCTATGAGCGCACGCAGGATATTCTTTGATACTAATGTGTTAGTTTATGTTCATGATGAAACCGCGATTTTTCATCCTGAGTCAGCTACACTACTCAATTTAGTTTTAGAAGTAAATAATATTCAGGGTGTAATTGGAGAACAAAATTTAGTTGAATTATATAGAATTATTACAAATAAATCAGCTATGACGGGTAAACCATTAAGCCCAAACGATGCTAAAAATCTAATTAAACAAACATATTTAAGTGGATATTTTGAAATCGTTTATCCCACAATTAATAGTATCAATGAAACTTTAGATTTAGCCGTTAAAATTAATGCTGTCTCTGCCAGAATATTTGATGTAAGGCTGGCTAGTTTAGTTTTAAGCGCAAGAGTAGATTATTTTGCAACTTACAATATCAAGGATTTTCAAGGTATCAATGGAATTTCACCATTGATACCGAGAGAAATTTTAGTGGCTGTTAACGATTCAAGTCAAACGCTGTAAATCAACAGCCAAAAAGCTACACTAATTAATTTCCTACTAACAGTGCTTTAGTTGCAGACTCTCCAGCTTTTTTTAACTTGCGCGTTAATTGCAATATCAAAAATCCTAAGATAGCAAAATGACCTAAAATTGCTAGCAAAGGCTCAACTAAGGAGTTATGTTCACCTGAATAAAATAAAACTACTAGCGGGGCTAGAACAGAAAATAGCCAGACAAAAGAGTTATTCGCGGGGCTAGAAAAAAGTACTAAAAATATAATGTTTGGTAAGACAATGACTGCAACTAAAATGCCTGCTGCCCACAATATGCGTTGTTCTGTTTTCATAAACAACACTAATTGTGTTAAAGCCGCATAAGTTACAGCTAAAATCCCGCCAAAAGCTAGTGCAAATAAAGCATCTATTTTGTTATTCATATTAGTATTAGATGCTAACACAAAACAGCTTATCCCGGTAATTGCTATGGCTGCATTAATAGCGATCGCTAAAATTCCTGGACTTTTTTCACCCCAAATTAAATCATAAATTAAACTGCCACGAGGAGAATTTTTGAGATGAGCAACATGGCGATAACGCGCCCAATCTATAAGTGTTTGGCGACCAGGAGTAACGGCTGCAATCAAATAGAGAAATAAGCCGAAATTTAAAATCATCAAAAGTGCTGTATCTCCCTGCATCAAGGAAAGGTAAGACTGTTGCTGAAAGACTATTTTTTGCCAATTAGCTGTTCCTAAAGTGATGAGTGTAAAGCAAGATGTGAGTAAATAACTTTGCTTTTTACTCAACATTGTGGTGTCGGAAATTTGAAAGCAACGCTGCAAAGATTCCCAAATAAAAAATATACCTACACAATACACTAATAAAGCAAAGCCGACTGTCAATCCGAGATTACTTTTTAACTGCAAAATATACCAATGAAAGTCAGCAAATTTGGGAATATTATTGAGAAAATTATGATCAATTTCCGGATAAGGAATTAAAAAGTATGGGTTAAATAATCCCACTATATTGGCTGGAGAATCACCCGTAAAATCACGTTTGATTGCTGATTCAGTAAATAAAAAATAACTGAGTAATGTCCCACTCGCTAACCAAACTTGAAAACCACCTAACCAAGAACCGACTAAGCCAAATAACAATGCTGCACTGAAATATAAAACACTAGCCGTCATCACAACTGCATAAAAGCTCAAAATTTGTATGATAGAAAGTTGAGCATTGAATCCTGACCATAAATGTAAGGGTAACGCTAGCAGGATGCCAAAATAAAATAAAATCGGAACTCCAAGAATTTTTCCCCATAAAATGCTTTGTGCTGTTTGGGGACTAAGCCGAATAAAATTGAGAGTGTCGCGTCTTTGTTCTGTAGCTAAATCATTAATAAGTAGATGTGTACCTGCTACTAACAATACAATACAAGTCAGCAAACTGAGCAAACTAAATATGTCAAATGACCAGAGTTGCCAATTAATTATTACATTGTCTAAACCATCGCTCAAGCATTGTGGTACATCATAGTCTACAGAACCTGTACAATATCTGTTAGAGCTTTTTTGAAACGCCGTGAGGTTTGTAGGTAACTGGCTTTGAAAAGACATGAATAATATAAATTGACCCAGCAAAGAAAGGCTAGTTGCCAGCAAAATATTGCGGACTTTTAACCGACCTTTAATTTCTCGTAAAAGTTGAGGATTCCAATCACCAATTTTGTCTAAAAGATGAGAGTACATAGAGAAAATTCCTGAATTGTATGTAGACAAGATTTCAAGATGCTTGTTTATGACCCATCTTGAGAAAAATAGTTTCTAAATCTTCTTGTGTGCAATGAAAATTACTAATTGGAATGCCTATTTGAATCAGCGATCGCAAAAGTTCTGCACAAGCTGTTTGGTCGCCAGAAAAGTTCACTTTTAAGCTATTTTTATCTGGCATAACTGACCATTCTTCCACTAAAGAATGGCTTTTTAATTCGCTGATAACTGCTTCTAGATTTCCTAGAGTTGACAATACAATTTGCTGACGAGCAAGGCGTTGGTAAAGATGTTGGAGTGAAGCACTTTCTACCAAAAAACCTAGTTCCATAATACCTATAGATGTACATAATTCCGCTAAATCACTAAGAACGTGGGAAGAAATTAAAATTGTCATTCCCGCTTCTTGCAAAGCTTTGATAATTTCGCGGAACTGCATTCTGGCGATAGGGTCAAGCCCAGAAACAGGTTCATCTAGTAATAGTAAAATCGGCTCATGAATAATGGTGCGCGCTAAACTTAATCGCTGCTTCATCCCCCGCGACAGTGTAGAAATTAAACTGTTGCGTTTATTACCCAGTTGGATAAGTTCTAAAACTTCATGCAGTCGTTGAGTGCGGCGTGGTTCGCGCAAACGATACAAGCGCGCAAAATAATCTAAGTAATCCCAAACGCTTAAATCCTCATATAAAGGATAGTCATCAGGCAAGTAGCCAAGGTAACGCTTAATATTAGTGTTACTCTGACCACGCACCAAGCGATCGCCATTAATATAAATCTCACCCGTTGTTGCTTCCTCAGCTGTCGCCAACATCCGAATGAGAGTGGTTTTACCTGCACCATTGGGGCCAATTAATCCATATACTTCACCTGTGGGAATTTCTAAATCAACATTATTAACTGCGATATGTCGCTCAAATTGCTTTGTTAATCCACTGGTGCGAATTGCTAATTCTTTTGCCATAGCTGCTAGTGTGCAACAGATTACAAACTAACCTAGCCTTTCTCTATATTTATTGTCAGTCTCGTTGCCAAAATTGAAACTGAATTGATATCAAAGTGAGTAAACCTACTATAGGACTCATATTTGAGTTCTAAAAAAATCAGTCATCTTCCCCACCCACTAGTCACTACTCCCAGGCTATCGCCCACCACGCAGATAATTTCCCAAATCAAAACTCTTATATTTTGCACAGTTTTTATCAAACACTCTGCGCCTCTCGGCATTTAAATTTATAGTCACTTCTCAATAAAAATATATATTTTTGATTTTCCCTGATTTTTGATGAAATTTACTGATCCTTTCATCAAAAAAATATTTTAATCTGAAAAATCCTCAGGTAAACTACTGATATTGGATGTATCGAAAAAAATCAAATCTCTTATCTGTTTCTTGCTTTGTCAATTACATAGGAATACCATAACCCCTATCAAGTAATCATAAATATGAAACTTAACTCGCTAAAAAAATTCTTGAGCATTTCAACTTTAGGTTTATCCGTCTGTGGCATCTTTTTGACATCATCTTCATCAGTTTATTCCCAAAATAGCAATGAAGTGGTTTCTTTTAGGTCATATAATTATAGCGATCGCTATATTCGCCACAGAAATTTTTTAGGCTATCTAGAACCAATTAGTGACGAACTGGGAAGAAAAGATGCAACGTACAAAATTATTCCCGGATTAGCAAATAGCAAATGCAGTTCATTTGAATCAGTTAATTTTCCCGGTCATTTTTTAAGACACGAAAATCTGCAAATAAAGTTATCCAGGAGAATTAACCAGCAGTTGTTTAGAGAAGATGCTACCTTTTGCATTAAGACTCGACTATTTGGTGATAATCCTCATAATTGGTCATTGGAATCCCTCAATTTGCCCGGACACTACATCCGACACAAAAATTTTGAGTTGTGGATAGAAGCTGCTGATGGTAGCGATTTATTTAGACAGGATGCGACGTTTACTATCACTAATCCTCTGTATAAGTAAGTTTTTTATGGGCTAATATTCTAGCCCTTACCCATTACATAAATTCCTTTTTAGCTAGCATCTAAAATCAAGCAAATTTACTTATAAAAATAATATAATTTGTTATGCCCAAGCAATTTAATGATTACTTAATCAAGTTTAACCATAATATAAATTTATTTAACAAATGCGGATTAATAAAGCTTTTGAGTGTTGGTGTGATTGCAACATTAATCAACAGCATTTACCTAAACCAAGGAAAAGCATCATGTACAGCACCTTATGGCAATCTAGACTTTGAACAACAGCCACATCCATCATCTTATTGGGAAATTGAAGGACGTGCAGGGTTTGATGTGAATAAAGGATATAGTTTTAGTGGTAAAAATAACGCCTGGATGCGGAATGTTTCTGATTGGAATGGGATTCGTCAGCAAGTACGTCTTCAGCCAAATTCTAACTATATATTAGAAGCCTATGTGCGGACATCGCCCAATGTGAGAGATGGATATTTTGGAGTGCGTGATACTGAACAGAAAGTTTGGTCAGAACTCAAGTTTGGTAGCTTACCGCAATATACAAAACTAACGCTACAGTTTCGCACTGGTAATGCCTCTAATTATAATATTTTCACTGGTTTCTGGGCTTTGGGACAAGATAGCTGGGTGCAGGTTGATAACTATTCTTTAAAAGGCCCTAGTCCCAACTGTCCTATTGAATAGGATATTCTTTAAGAATCATATTTGATTTCTAAGTCTTCATAGCAAATTCCTAATTCCAATTAGGGTGATTATTCTGTTATTTGTTGCTTATTTGCTATTCCCTTTCACATAGATAAATTCGAGTGCTATGAAATAATCACATATTAAAACGGGAAGACTATGATTAACCCATCATTGGGGAATTTCCGTGTGAATCCCGAATAGGAAAATGCTAAAAAAATCTTTGGTGAATGGCTTAATTTTGTCTTTTTCTCTCATTCCCTGGCTAGGCGTGGGTATGGTGTTTAATTCTCAAGCAAATGCTTTACCTGGGCAAACTACGGAAGAAGTGACTACTTGGATGAACGCCCATCCGACGCTACGCCCTGGCAGTGGCGAAAAATTATATGTGCAGAAGAGTGACACAGCCGCTCAACGCTTTACTTTTCAGGCTTCGGTTTTACCTCCAGGTAAGGTGGAGTTTACCAAAGACCGCAGCCGGATTCGTTACGAACGCTTGGCTATGTATGATGCTATTAATGGTATGAGCTTTCAACGCCTGCAAGAATCTTTGCGGGTAATTTATGGCTACGATATCTACCAAGATTTTAATCAAGCTCAGGTAGTGTATGATTACCCTAGCCAAAGTCAAGTAAACTCGGCTCGTTTTGCTAAAACTCCGATTAAAGAAGCTTTACAAGGGCAATTACGTATAGGCGATCGCTATGCTTATTGGATAGAAATAGCTAAACCTCGCAATGGTAAGGCTTTCACTGGACAAATGACAGTTTTACTCAAAACTGACGCAGAAAAATTGTTCAAAGAGTTACAAATTCGTTGAACTTTAACCCCCGCCAAACCCCCCAGATGGCGGGGTTTGCCATACACCAGAAAAAATACTTTCCGTAGCCAGGGCAATTCTAATTAAATCTTCTTTGAGTAGTGGTGGCCAATCTACTCCTGCTTTGCGTCCAGCTATATATAACTGTTGTGTTTTTACACCTAACTGATAAAGGGCAAAGATTAAGTCTCGGTCTAGGCTAGGTGCATCTTTGAGGGCTTCAAACACGACTTTTAATGCCAATAAAATTGAGGTAATCTGACCAGGAACAGGTGGTTTTCCCTGCTTCATCCGCATCAATAAAGCATCAGGGTTTTCTTCGGTGGCAATTGTTTGAGATACAAGCAGTTTGCGGGCTGTGTCGTAATTCATTAGTTAAACACAGATAGACACTGCTAATTTATCAGTGTTTATCTGTTGATTCAAATACTTTAGGTGAAAAATAGGGGCTAGCGGCGAGGGCGTGTTTTCAAACTCGTTGTATCCTAACAAAAATACACATTCGCTGTGAGGGTAAAGGTAAGGTTATAGTTGGAAAACACGCCCTAGCTTCTCATCTCAAAGAAATTTAGCTTTCTCCAACAGGAAAGGCTATACAATACCAAAGTTTGGTGAGTTATTCTTTCTGAATCATGGTGGCAATTTTACTAGGGTTAGTGATTTTATCTTTGGTGATTTGGTTAGGCTTACTAACTTTGCGGGGGCAGTTTTGGCGATTAGACCAACAATTAGAGGTGAAAGAATCACCGTTAAAATCGTTACCTAGTGTGTGTGCTGTGATTCCGGCGCGTAACGAAGCTGATGTATTACCTGTTAGTTTGCGATCGCTACTACTACAAAATTATCCAGGTAATTTCCACATTTTTCTAGTAGATGACCGCAGCACTGACCGCACCGCCGCCTTCGCTGAAGGAGTCGCCCACGCTTTAGATAAAGCCCAGCAATTGTACATCATCTCTGGCGAAGCATTGCCCTCTGGTTGGTCTGGTAAACTTTGGGCTGTGGAACAAGGTCTAAAACAAGCCCAAGCACTCACTCCAGATTATTTTTTACTCACTGATGCAGATATCGCTCACGATGTCAATAATTTGCAGCGACTTGTTGCAAAAGCTGAACAAGAAGATTTAGACTTGGTTTCTGTCATGGTGAAATTGCGCTGTGACAGTTTTTGGGAAAAATTGTTGATTCCGGCTTTCGTTTTTTTCTTTCAAAAACTCTATCCTTTTCGCTGGGTAAATAATCCGAAAAATTCAACTGCGGCGGCGGCTGGTGGTTCTATTCTCATTCGTAGAACAGCTTTAGAAAGAATTGGTGGGATTCCAGCTATTCGCCAAGCTTTGATTGATGATTGTGCTTTAGCTAGTGCAGTCAAATCTAGTAAAGGGCGAATTTGGTTAGGATTGAGTAATTTAACTTACAGTTTGCGTCCCTATAATTCCTTGCAAACTATTTGGGATATGGTGGCGCGGAGTGCTTATACTCAGTTAAATTATTCACCTTTATTATTACTCGGAACTGTGGTGGCGATGACTTTAATTTATCTGATTCCACCGCTTGGTTTTATCCTAGGTCTATTGTTGGGTAATGGGATAATCGCCCTTACAGGTTTATCTACATGGTTATTGATGACCGTTGCTTATTTTCCCATCGTTGGTTTTTATCAATGCTCACCTTTATTTGCTTTTAGTTTACCTGCGATCGCCTTTCTTTACACGTTAATGACTATCGATTCAGCAATTCGTCATTGGCAAGGGCGCGGCGGTGCTTGGAAAGGGCGAGTTTATTCTGGTTAAAAACTATTTTTTAACCTTCTGTCAACAACTCATCCAAACTATCTGGAAATTCCCCTCGTTCAATCATTTTATTAAACACCTGATAGCAGTCATCTTTTGCCCCTTCCTTACGCGGAAACCCTAGCCACAAAATAACAATGGCTCTCAAATTTTCTGTATCAAACGCCCGAAAAAATAACCGATATCTTTGGGGTAAACCCATCTTTTTTACCCTTCCGTAACGTTTTAATGCTCCTGTTAAAGCAAAATAACTGGCAAACGGATCGGCAGGAATTTTAGTTTCAATAGCTACAGTAATTGCAGCAAATAACTTAACTGTTGCATGGGTTTTATATTCGCTTTCTGGTAGTTGTTCTTGCAAGCGAGAAACACGTTCAAATAATTCTTGATATTGATGACCAAATAATTGTGGATGAAAATAAATTTCCCACCCATTACTAATAAATTTCGCCATCTTCTAATAAATCATCGTCTAATTCTACACCCGCAATCAGTTTATGGGCAGCCTCCGACATTTGGGTTGTATAAGGTTGTAAAGTATTATTTTTCAATGCTTCTGTCATCGCAAAATCGAGAAATAGGCGCATTAATACCGAGTCCTCGTCGTCTTCTTTTGACTTAGGCTCAATCCGCACAATAGCAGTATCTTCTGACAATACTTCTATCCAACCATCTGCATTGGCAAACTGAGGATTTTCTCGATAAAACTCTGCGGGTAGCCTAAATCCTGCGCTGTTACCAATTTTGGTACTCCGAATGCTGTAGGAGTTACTCATAATTTATGCGTATATACAGACTGTACTTACATAATAGCAAAAGCAATGTTCAATTAGTAAAAGCCGCTAAGATTTGAGGAACAAACTGTTCGCGGGTCGATGTTTCATTTTTTCCCAGATGAACGATAACGAGTTGGTGTGAAGGAATAATCGCAATATATTGATCCTGAAATCCTTGAGCAGTCAGAATTTGGTTTTGTCCAGATGCTGTAGCAACGTTCATCAACCAAAAATGACTACCATAATTTTTCTTGGGTGCAAGCTTTGTTAGCGTGCGACTGTACTCTACCCAGCCTTCTGATAAGATGCGTTGTCCTTCCCATATACCATTTTGTAAATAAAGTAGACCAAATCGCGCCCAATCCCTGGCTGTAGCATACATAAAAGATGAGCCAACAAAAGTTCCCGATGTATCCAATTCGATCACCGCACTCTTCATACCCAAGGGATCAAATAAGGCGCGACGGGGAAATGTCAGATAATCAGCATCGTTACCTATAGCATTGCGAATCACCCGCGAAATAATGTTGGTTGTCCCACTGGAGTATTGCCATTTAGTACCTGGTTCGGCTTCTAAGGGCTGGTTTGCCGCATAATCAGCCGCATTTGCCTGACCAAATAGCATTTGAATCAAATTTCCCAGAGGATTTGATTCTGCTTCGTTAAACTTCAATCCGCTACTCATACGAAGCATCGCATCTAGCGTAATTTCACTACGGCGATCGCTTTTATTATTCCACTGGGGCATCAAATTTTTATCGGCCAGCGATAGTTTACCCTGCTTAACCAAAATCCCCACCAGTGCATTAAATACGCTCTTGGTCATCGACCATCCAGGTAAAGGCATTTGCGCGGAAAACCCTGGTGCGTAGCGTTCGGCGATAATATGTCCTTGATAAACAATCACTACCGCCCTAGTGTGCTGCTGGGGCTGGAAAACCCTGTCTAGAGCTACTTTAATTTGTTTTTGGTTGATTTCAGGTGGCTTTTTTTCTGTAGGCTCTTGTAACCACAGTTCATCGGTTTTTTGGCGAACCAGAGACACTGGCTTGACGAGCGATCGCAACTCTGCTGGAGTGGTAGCAATGACTAAAGTACAACCCAATCCATCACGAAAGATGGCTTGATGTTGTATCCAGCCGAACATACTTGCTGTTACAGATTGTTGTGGGCGATCAATCTTAACTTGAATTGACTTGACAATTGACCGTTCTAGTGATGATAAACCGTTAATCTCAGCTAAAACATCTTGGTTGAAAATAGATTCGGGAGTGCGCCCAGAGACAAACACTCCCGAACAAAATTGTTTAGCTTGATAAGCAGTGCCAATATTTAATACTTGCCACACTGTATAGCCAAAATAGCTGGCAACCCCCAAGCTGATTAACCCCAAACTCAAAAATATATACTTGAGGCTTTGTTTCATCTACTAACTACCACATTCTTGGGTTTACCCTGCCCTGCTTGATCACAAAAAGCGGGGGTTGACCACAATATATATGTAGAGACGTTGCAATGCAACGTCTCTACACCAAAATTAGGCAATCTGTAAATCGACGCGGACAGTCATATCGTTAAAGTCTCTATCGCCACCTTTGGGTAAATCTTCAAAACCAAAAATGTTATTGCCTAATAACGTAATTTGGTCTGATGATTTGGGATTAGCACCTAAGAAGGAGAAGTAAACTGGGGGGTCTTTGGGGTTGTTATCCAAAATCGCTTCTGGTGTACCATTAGCAATGATAAATGGTGCATAGATGTAGCCACCTTGGAATGTAGCACTATAAGTGGTTGTGCCACTGTTGGCTGTGAGGTCAATGCCAGCTACACGCGTACTTACTGCTGCTTGAGTATAACCAGCCTGTCCGGGTAGGATGTCTGCTTTTCCATCCCCATTGATATCAATACCGCCATTGGCATCGGTGACTTTATAAAAGCTGACATAGTTTTTGTAAGCCGCGTCTTTGCTAACGATAAAATCAGCTTTGATTAACTGTGTCTGGGCGCGTAAGTCAATTAATTCTTTTTGGGAATCACCTTGCAAAGCTGTGCCAATGGGTAAAGCTGTGTCAGTGGATTGAATTTTCACTACTAAATCTTGGAAGTCTGGGCCATTATCTGGTTGAATCTCCCAAGCGAGGGAAAACTGATTATTGCCCAAACTGGTAACTTTTTGGGTTGTGTTGCTGGCAAAGACAACGTTACTCAGGGGGATATTCCCCGCTAGTACACCGTCAGTTGTACCATTTTTTACAGCATAAAATCTTAGGCGATCGCCTGAATCAAATTCCACAAGGCGAGAGATATCAACATTCTTCAATCCTCTATTGAGTACAGAGAAAATTGTTTTTGCCCTCTCTAGCGCGGCTTCGGTGTAACCTGTTTCTCCTGGGGCGATACCATTGATTCTGCCGTCAGCATCGTCTACGGTAAATACGCCCAGTTCGTTGGTGCGATTAGTGTTGCGTCCAGTCAAGTCTATTTTTAGTCTGGTTTTGGCATCTTTACCTTGGATGGTAAAGATATCATTGTCAAAATTTTTGAATAGTGGGGGATAGTAGTTTAGCGGCTTGTCTAAATGCAGCACAATCATTTCGTTGTTGTCGATATCGCCTGTTCTACCTTTAGAGAAAGGATAGTTGTTATCGTTGGCAACCAAAATAGTGTTAGCATCCAAGACTAAGACATCTTCAATGGTGACGAAGGGGAAGGTAAATTTGGTTTTGCCATCTTTATTCAAGTCGTTGGGGTCTTGAATATTTAACAAGTCGGCAATTTCTTCCTTCTCAACAATGCCGTTGGCATCTTTTTTGGAGAAGTCAACTTTGAAGATTTTTTTGAATTGTGCTGCATCGCCTTGATTATTATCCCGTTCAATTACCAGATATTCATGGTCGTTGACTACGGTGAAGTCACCAATGGCGTAGCTGGGGTCTTCTAATTTGTAGTAGCCAACTAAACCCTGATATTGCTGGGATGGCACATCAAATTTATAAATTCGTAGTGAACCAGCAGGATCACCTGTAACAGAACCTTCGAGAAGTGGATACAAGGTTTTCTTATCGGGGCTGATGGCTAAACCTTCAAAGCCTTTAGAACCACCAAGGTTAGGTACAGCTGGTATTCCGACAAATTTGTCGCGGACTAAATCACCTGTTCCAGGAAAATCTGTAAAGTAAGCATCTATGCCCAAATTAATGAATTGTTCGTATTCTTTTTTCGGGTCGCCTTGGTAATCTGAAGCTAAGAATACACTTTCGTTACGGAATGTATAAGCGTGTACCTGCAAGCCGACAGAGTGGGCATCTTTGATTAATGTAGTGGGTGTGCCTAAAACTCTATCGGCATCAGTGATTGTACCATCACCGTCGAGGTCATCTGGTTGCCCATCGTTATTGCGGTCTACAGTTTTGGCTGGGATAATCAAACGTTTGTTGGGGCCAATACCTGCGGCATAAGTAGCGATCGCAGCTAATCCTGTCGGTGTAATTAAATCACCGTAAGTGCGAGAATCACCACTGACAACAAAATCATAAGGTTTTTGATTTTCGCCACCTAATAGTTGCACTAAGGGAATATTAATCCCCACAGCTGGCATTAAAACCTGTTTTAATTCTTTGAGATTCCCTACCTCAAAGGATTGAATAAATATCCGTTTGGGATCGGTAAAGTTTTTCGCAACTAGGGTATCAACAAGTAATTTGCCTAAGTTGGTGTTAATGGATGTCCCATCGATGAGTTTACCTTCCGAGGCAAAGTAAGTAGGATGCTTGGTTTCGGGGTAAATGCCAATTTTACGCCCTGTTTCAGCTTCTACCTGCTTCACCAAATCAATGATTTCTTCTAAAGTCGGTACTTTTAGCCCATCATTATTAAATTTGCTTCCCCGCAGATTTGGTAAGCGTTCAATTGCATGGAGAGTTTTGATTTCAGCTAGGGTGAGGTCTTCTGTAAACCAACCTTTAACGGTGCGTCCATCAATGACTTTGGTAGTGAGGCGGTCTTTAAATTCAGGACGCAAGTAAATATCAGTGCTGGTATCGGTGAGATTGACTGTACCATCATCATTGAGAATTGCCAAAGCATTTTCGTGACGGGCGATTAGTTTGCCGTCTTTGGTAGCAACTAAATCGGGTTCAATGAAATCTGCACCTTGAGCGATCGCTAACTTATAAGATTCTAAAGTATGTTCAGGACGCAACCCACTCGCCCCACGATGCCCAATTACTAAAGGTGCATTGCCTGATAAAGTCTCAAAAGTCTTCTGATTCAGCACATCAGGATTTTGCGGCGATCTTACCAATAGCCCAGTTAATTGGTCACGCACCAAATCGCCTGTACCCGGGAAGTCAGTAAAGTAACCATCTACACCCAATTTAATGAACTGTTGAAACTCGGCTTGGGGGTTGCCGTTATAATCGGCTGCTAGGTAACGCCCTTCGTTGCGGAAGGTGTAAGGATGAACTAATAAACCTGCAAGATGGGCATCTTTAACTAAAGAAGTTGGTGCAGTTAAAGTTTTATCCGCATCGTTGACTAAACCATCACCATTAACATCATCGGCTTTTCCATCACCATCTTTATCTACCCCCTTGACAGAAACAATCATCCGCTTCCAAGGGCCAATTCCATCGGCGTAGGTGGCAATTTCTTTTAAACCTGCGGCTGTACGTAAGTCTAAATATGTGCGGGAGTCACCATTCACCAAAAAATCATAAGGCTTGGTTTCAATTAATGAACCATCTAAATTGACATCAACGGCATCTAATAACTGGACTAAAGGCAAGTCAATGCCAGCCGCAGGCAGAATAACATTGTTCAATTCTTTGAGATTTCCCACCTCAAAAGATTGAATAAATACCCGTGATGGGTCAGTAAAGTTATTGGCAACTAACAAATCAACTAGCTTCTGGCTAATATTAAAACCTTGCTGGGCAAAGTAAGTTGGATGCTTAGTTTCAGGATAAATGCCAATTTTCTTGCCTGTATCTTTTTCTACCTGCTTAACCAAATCAATGATTTCCTGCAAGGTAGGAATTTCATACAAATCGTTAAACGCTTGGGGACGGAAATTGGGCTGAATTCTAGCCCGTAAGGTTTTAATTTCCGCCAGCGTAAAGTCTTCCGCAAAGAAGCCTTCCTCCTCTACTCCATCAACAACTTTTTTAGTTTTGCGGTCTGCAAACTCGGGATGATCTGATACATCGGTAGTATTAATCAAATTCGGTTCGTGACGGGCAATTAATACACCATCTTTTGTCACTACCAAATCAGGTTCAATGAAGTCTGCACCCTGTTCAATTGCCCGCATATAAGCACCGAGGGTGTGTTCTGGTAGTTCTCCGCTCGCGCCTCGGTGTCCAATCACAATGGGTGCTTGACCATTTAAGGTGTTGAGGGTGGTGATATTGGGTGTGGGGATAGGTGCATCTAACAGTTTGCCAGTGGCATCAAAATGTAATAAATATGGGCCGAACTCATCACCTATCCAAAAACTACCATCGTCACCAATAACTAGAGATTCGACATCAAAATCTGCACCCGTGAGGAAACGTTCATTAGTATTTTCATTGACAATTTTAAAAGGTACTTTCTTATCAGGGTCAGATAGTTGAATAAAATCCAACGCCTTGACGCTACCATTACCCCCGGCTTCTATTCCTCGGAAACTGGGGTCTACACGATGAATTCGCAGTAAGTAGTCTGCACTATTATCTTTACTGCCAAAACCGTTATCAGATAAGAAGTAAAAAGAATTATCATCCGCTTTTTGTACACCGCTAAAGCCTTGAATTGGCTGTTTAGCAAAAGGCACATTCCGGCCATTTGTACCTGTAATTAAACTCCCAGATGCTGGCCCTTCAGCAAAGCTATCAGCAGGTAAAAATGCAAAACCTTTGAGGGTAACTTTGGGTGGTGTCATATCTTGAGGATTACGAGGATTGTAACTATTGGTGTCTATGGTTAAAGGATTGGGAAAAGCGTTAGCGATGTTTTCCCAAGGCACAAGCTTGAAGTTAGTGCTGATGTTCTCGCCATCAGCGATGACTGCGGGTTCGTTAGAACCGTCTTGAGTGATAAATAATCCGTTGGGGAAATTCGGGCCTAATGGGACGTTAATCACATCTGCACCATCAGACTCTTGCACACTATCTATTGACCCGTTGTTACCGACAGCAAAGCTACCTAAATATCGGTTATTGCCTTCGCGGGTATAAGCCACAAAGGTGTTATCTCCTTGAGAAGAGGCTAATAAGTAACCCTTACCATCCTTGCCGTAGTAGATAGTCAAGCCTTCTACATCGTCGGTGAGATGAGTCCCACCTAAAGCCCGGACTTTATCTATTAATGTGCCTGTCGTATTGCGGTCTGGTTCTGCCTCGAATTTCCAGATACCGACATCTTCTTGACCGATGTATAAAAAGCCTGTTTCTTGGTCTACTACCATCCCTTCAGTTTGCGGCGATCGCCCTTCGGTGGTAGGTATGGTAAATTGCCGGACTCGTTCTGCCCCAATTTTGCCGTTACCTTTATCTATCAGTTTGAATTGGGCAATGTCGCCAGTTTGCCGACGACTCACGAAGACATAGTAATCATTGCTAATCGGACTGCGGTACAAAGCCAAGCCGTAAGCACTCCGAGAAGAAGCAGAATAAGGTGGCGTAAATGGTAGTGCTTGGAAGATAGTCCCAATACTGCTGTCGGTGATTTCTTCGAGATATTGACCGGGGCTATTGGGGTTAATCTTGAAGATTGCTAGTTTATCATTTTGGCGATCGCTGGCGACGGCAATATCAATAGTTTCATTGCCCAATTTAAAGCCATATTGCAAATCAATATTGTTGTAGCGGATATTGCCAGGATTGACTGTTTGCAACAATTCCCCCGACAAGTTATAAACCCGCAGTCCGCCATTTTTCACAGAGGTCAGCACTAAGCTATCGGCGGAATTATTGGCGTTGACGTAAATTGCTGGGTCATCTGCATCCGCATTCTGTACATCATCATCCAACAAATCAGGGCGAGTTTCGACGCGCGGCGCAACCGTAGGAATTAAATCTGCACCTAAAGTGAGGATTTGGGTAAATTGACTTTGGTTGAAGTTGTTATCACTTACCAATACGATAGACTGACGACCATCTGCGAGTTTGGGGCCGAAGTCTAAACCTTCGATATTATCAGTCGTCAGATTCAAATCATTGAGATTGACTACTAAACGCTTCTGCGCTGGTTGAATAGCTGCTATTTGTTCTGGACTCAAACTCTCTAGAGAATCGATGGTACTAATATCAGTCGCCCCTTGCAAACTGATTTCGTAGATTTTGATAGTATTTCCAACACCCGCCGCAAAAGAACGTTCCAACGCTAGTAATGTGCCACGATTATCAATGGCGAGTAAATCAACTAAGCCGTTATCACTAAAGCCTGTGGCGGGGTTTGGTGTCACAGATGGGTCTGTAATGTAGAGATATTCTTTTTCTGGCTGACCGGAAACCAAATTATATTGCAGAATCCGCGAACGTGTACCTGTGGTAGTGGTGGTAGTTGCACCATCTTGGAACAAGGCGTTTTCGGTGGCGGTGAATAATGTTTTTTGGTCTGGGGTGATGGTGAGACTTTCAAAAGCCAAGTTATTCCGCACACCGGATGTTTGTGTATCGTTAGTATCTTGAACTTTTGGGAGGAATTTTTTGGGGATAACTAGCGATCGCAATTCCTCGCCAGTCAACGAAAATTCTTTAATGAAGGGATCTGTCACCCGAGCAGCCGCAAGATTTACTTCTCCTTCCGAGGTAATAAATACAGTACCTTTGTTAGTCAGGGCAATATCTTCTGGGTCTACACTCAACGGTGCGAAGAAGTTACCGTTAGCATCTTTTAAAGGAGTAACGTTAGTAAAAGTTATACCAGTTTTTGGGTCGCCAGTAAAAGTATAAAAGCGGGCAGGGCCATTTTGCGAGCGATCGTCTGAGATAGCATAATAACGATTGTTAGCAGCATCGTAAGCAATACCCGATAAACCACCAACAGGAATTGTTTCGCCGTTTATCTTTCCTGCTGTACCATCGGGAATAAAGCCTGTCGGAAAAATCTGCTGTCCCAAAAACCCTACATTTGTTACAGTCTTCCCTGTAGCTGTCGGCCCAGTTTGCACATCTGCATAAACTAAGCGATGGTCAGAACTAGGGAAGGGAAAAGTCCCCACAGGTGTAAATTGTGGGTCAGTATTGAGAGGCCAAAATACTCCAGAGTTGTTAATTGTCAGGTCGGCTGAGGGTAAGACGTAATCTGTGCGTAAATTACCAGGCGCAGTATCAGCGAAATCTGCGGTATCAAAAGCAGGATTACCCTTGTGATTATTATTAGCACCGCCTTGTAACGCCGCTTGTTGCACTCCTCCTAGACTGCTAGGAATAACGTTAGTGTTGAGATTGGGATTTTGTAATAGTTGCAAAATGGCATTATTAAAACTGTCCCCATCAACCGGGTCAGCATTTTGATCCCCCATAATCACAAAACGTGACCCAGCCGCTAAACCACCTCGCTTACCCGCATCATCGTAGATATAATTACCTTTACCTGGGGTAATGTAGTCTGCCCAAAACCGAATTTCATCATGGTTGCGCTTACCGTTGCGGTCTTCAGCACCATCAAAGGTTGGCGGTGTGGGATGGCTAACCAAAACGTGAATTGTTTCACCATTTACTTTGATGGGTACATCCCAATGGCTTTTAGAAGAAAGGCGCAGGATGTTTTGTTCTGCTGCTGAGTACCAAGGTTCATCAGAACCAGGAGTAGTAATAGTAGGTAATAAAGAATCTGGCATATCCTTCCATAAGAAGTTTTGGAAGGTGCGAATATTAGCAGTGTCAATAGGATGTTTGGAAAGTAGCAACATTCCATATTGACCAGGAAAATTGCCAAACCCAAAGGCATCATCACCATAGCCTGGCGCGCCTGGGGTAGTGACAATTTTGCCATCGTTATTTAAATCAAACCCAGAGGCAATCCCAGTATTAGACGGGGCAATATATATATAAGGATATTCCACTGGGGTTGCACCATTTTGGCTAACTCCCAGGTAATTTTGTTGAAATAATTGAACTGCTTGTAAAGGGTTGTCTTTTAAATAATCAAACTCATTAATTAGTAAGACATCTGGGTTATTGCGTTGAATAATTTCAGCTACAGCTTTGGCTTGGGCATTGTCGGGGGTAGATAAATCAGTAATTAACTGACCTTCAGCGTTGCGATTTAGGGAAGCATTGAACTGCGAAAAGCGGATTGAATTTGTAGTTACCATAGATTGTAAAACTTAAACTCTCTGCTTTGCGTATAGGTAGGGCGATCGCCACATCATCTAAACTACAAAGATATACCTTGCAGTTGGTGCGATCGCCAATTGGGATTAATTTTGGATTCAGTGCTTCACGCTATCCCAGCTAGATTAAGAAATACCTAGCAAAAGGTTAAGTTAGGTAAAATTTCACCATCAAAAGGAAGAGCAGGTGGTTATGAGTGTATTACTTTCTAGCTATTAACATCTTTTATAAAAACCATAGCCCAAAACGTCATATAGATGTAGATGTGTAGGGCAGTCAGTTTTATCTATTCTTTAATTCCCAGCTATCTTAAACACAAGATTTTTAATTTACATAAGTTATTTCATCCCAAATTTATGATTTTGTGAAGGTTTTTTATATATTGTTAGGTAATTACACTATTTTTCTAGTTAAAAAATACCAAAAATAATACTAAAGTCTTCCTTTAACATATTGATAAAAATATAGTAATTACATCCTTCTTCTTATAAGAAATAAATTCCACAATTGACTTATCAAACACCAATCGTGGAAAGGTTCAATAATGTTTATCAAAAAATTGGCGTGTTTTGCGGCTCTTTCTGCATCTGCGATCGCTTCTGTGGCTTATGCTGGTTCTGCCCATGCTATTAGCTTGAATTACACCCCTGGTGCTAATCGGACATCTAACGTTCATGAAGGTGCTTTTTCTCAGAATGTCAACAATAGTAATTTCGTTACTATTGACTTCAATAATGTTAATGACAAAAGTTTTAAAGGCAACAGTCTAGTAGATTACACCTTTTCTCAAGGTAATTATTCAACTTCAGCAGGGAGTACAGGTATTTTTAACGATCAATGGGCGCCTGCTGGTGTAGCTGGAGATGTTAACCAAAGCAAATATTTAGCAGTATTTGACGGTAACTCTGTCAGTATCAAAGCTAAAAATGGTGGTGTTTTCAATTATTTTGGTCTTGATGCAGGTGCTTTAAGTGGTGGTAACACCTTTGAACTCCTTAAAGGTGGAGTAACTGTTGCAAAATGGGACTACCAGCAATTAAACGATATTGCTACCGTTGTCGGTATCAACATGAGTAACCAAAAGAATGGCTTCTTTGAGTTTTCCTCCACCGGCACATCTGATAACTTTGATGAAATCAAGCTTTCCCAAGTTGGGGGTGGTGGTTTTGAATCTGATAACCACACATTTCATCTCGGTTCTGGTAAGTTTCAATCGACTCCTGAACCTAGCGTAACTTTAGGAATGCTGGCAGTAGGTGGTATTTTCTTATACCAACGCCGCAAACAAAATTTACAAAATGCCAAGTAACTCCAGATTTACAAGCTGTTGAAACTACTTAAAGCTGAGTTGTAATTATACCTGCAACAAAACCAGCTAGGCAAGGAACAATGAATCAGGGGCAAGATTTACCACTATTTCTCCAGTATGCCATTGAGTATCTGGAGATAATTTTTTGGCGATCGCATTGTATTACACAACTATTTGGCGTTGCTGATTACGGGGATGATTTTTGTCTCACGCAAAGGCAAGGCAGCGCGTTGGGCGGGTTTCCCGACTTGAAGCGACTGCCGCGCAAAGGCGCAAAGAGCAAGAGTTTTAAAAGTTGAATTTTATGATTTCATCCCGCATTTATGCAACGCCCAAAACTATTTATATCATGTCAGTGTAAAGCAATCACATAGTCTCTGTGATTGCTTTGGAATTTTTCTGTACCTCTTAAACCTGATTAACGGAATTTACCAGGATTTAGAATAGTCCGACCTTGAGATTGATTCGGAGATTGACGGCGAATTGCCACACCATTTTTTAATTTTGTACCAGTGCCACCATCTTTGCGATCGAGGAATGGTTTAAGATTAATTCCACTTCTAGATGCGCTCACTTGTTGATTACGACTACCACCTAATATTGTGCGACCTAGATTGTAGATTTCATCTACGCCGCTACCACTGTTGCGATAAGTGTTTACCGCCGTAGTTTGTTGACCATCATCGGCAGAAATTAAGTTTTGAAAAATACTATTGCGGACAGTATAAGGGTCTTTGTTGCGTGGGACTGTTAGCACAATGCGGCAGCTAGGGTTAGCCTCGGTAGTCACACAAACAATGTTTTCGTTATTCAAAAAACCTGTCTGAAGTTCTTGCAAGCCGTCAGGACGATATTGTTCTAAGCGTTGAGCAATGGTCAGACAGCGTTTGTAAGCATCCCAACCACCGCCTAAACTTGTTGGTGCTGCCCAACGAAAGAATCTTCCTGGTTGACTTTCGGGCTGATACATCACGACATACTGACCATTGTCATTTTGACAGACAAACCTATTATCACCAACGACAGTGCCATTAGATGAAGTGGGTACACCTGTTGATGTATCCACAGGAATTGATGAATCTGAAGGGTCAGAAGTGGTGGGTACAACGATACCACCGCCATCGTTAACTTGAGCAAAAGCGGCGGAATTACCTAAAAATAAAGATAAACCTAAGCCACTCAAACATAATAATTTCAAGGGTTTTAATTTCATAAATGCTCCTCTACAACAAAGACACTAGACAGCTATATTTACAGTGACGCAAAAATTTTGGGTTTTGATTCACTCAGAATGATGCTTTTTGTCTTCTTGCTCTTTTTTCTCTTTGAGGATTTTTTTAACTTTTGCTTGAATCTGAGTGTGGTGTTCCACCCCTTCATAGGTGTAGCGATTATAGTTACCACGGGTAATCAGGTTTTCTAGATAACTGACTCGTTCTTTACCGCCAGGGTGTGATGATAACCAAGTAGGTGGAGCATTTTTATTTTGCTTTTCTAATGTCACCATTAAGTTACGTAACCCATCAGCAGCATAGCCGCTAGCCACAATCAAACGTGTCCCCAGGGTGTCGGCTTGACGTTCCATGTCCCGACTATAACTAAGGGCAAAAAGTTGACCAACTGTGCCACCTAAAGGCAAGTATTGGGTAACGTTAGAAATTAAGTTGCCTTGGGTAATTAGTTGAAAACCGTGGGATAAAACTACGTGGGATAATTCATGGCCGATTAATCCAGCAAGTTCGGCTTCGGAGTTACTTTTAGCGATCGCACCTGCATTAATAAAAACTTTACCGCCAGGTAGGGCAAAAGCATTAAGTTCCTCTTCGGAAATCACAAAAAATTCGTATTTAAATTCGTTGCGTCCGGAAACCTTGACCAATTTTTGCCCAATTTCGTTAACGTAAGCTAACACTTCTTCGTCTTTAACTAAAGGCAGTTGTTTTTTAGCTTGTTTGGCCACCGACTCACCCACTGTACCTTCACCTTGCAGCAGCAAGATGGTGGAGTCTAAAGCAGAAAACGGCCCCAACAAGCTACCAGTGACGGCATAACCCAATGCACCTGTGATGATATTAGCTATGGTGTTACCGCGAATTTCCGATCTGATGTGAGATTTGTAGCGTTTCAGATTTTGGTCTGCTAATTGGGTAAATTCTCCTGCTTGGGGATCGTTAGGGTAAAGCATGGCAAACTGACGCGCAGCTAAAGATGCTTCCATCCATTTTTTTTCATCAGCCAGTGCTGTGACTCTAGCTCTAATTAAATCTGGTTGGTCGGGATAAAGTGACGATGCTCGTTCTAAAATATCTAAAGCTTCTTTGGGGTGATTATATTGTTTGAGAGCTTCGGCATAGCGAATATGACCAGGAATAAATTCTGGATTATTTTCTACTAATAGTTTCAGTGCTACTAAAGTTCTGGTTTGCAATTTAGCCGCAATTCCAGCTTCACCTTCTCGCCAATAAACTTTACCCCCTGGCGATAGTAGTGTGGGATCAACAATAGCTGGTTTACGTTCTTGAGTTGGTGTATCTGTTGTGGCAAATGGTGTTTTGACTTCACGATAGAGTTTTTCTGCTTCGGCAATATTTCCAGCCAGGTATAGCTTGTCTGCTTCAATAAACTTCTGTTGACGAGCGATTTCTTCTGGAGTGGGTGCAGGTTCTTCTACTGCATCTGGTTTTTTTGGTTCGGTGGCTGTTGGGTTGTCTGGTTCGTCGGTTGGCTTTGGAGTTTCTGTGGTTTCTACCGTTGTCGTCGTCGGTGGTTCTTGTGCTGGAACTGGTGCAATTGGTTGCGTCAGAATAATTAAAACTGATGTGCCAACTGACAACAATATCCAACTCAAGGCTAGCAGCAGAGACTTCCTCGTGCGTTTCATGCTGGGTATCACTTATGCAAAGGGGTGTTGTTTTAATGCTATGAGCAACAGGCCTCATCCGCATAGAGCGATCGCTATTCTTTTACCGTAGGAGGCTGTATAAAAGGATTTGTGTTCCTCGTACTTATGCTTTCAAAATATTTTCATCTACATACAGCTTTTTTAAATCAGAATAATTATAATTTCAGAGTTAGCAAATAGTAATAAATACTTGTTTAAGCTTATTATTCCTTAAAAAGGAAATTACTGAGAGGAGAAACGTTATAATAATGGTCTAAGTTTGTTAATGTAAGCCAAGTAAATGCTATGCAGCAAAAAGCTGATGAGATTGTCAAAACACTCAAAAGCAAAGGATTGCGAGTGACTCCCCAACGCTTCGCGGTATATGCGAATCTGCTAGGAAGAGAAGACCATCCTACTGTCGATCAAATTTTGACAAACTTGAATCAGGATGCGCCGACTTCATCCCAGGCAACAGTTTATGCTGCTTTGCAAGCATTACGTGAGGTTGGTTTGGTAAGAGAAGTGCTGCTAGAAGAAGGCGTTTCTCGTTATGATGCCAATGTTGGGCCACATCATCATTTCCGTTGCACTTGTTGTGGTGCAATTGAAGACATCAGTTGGGATACATTTCAGTGTATAGACGTAAATAAATTGCGCTCGGGATTGAAAGCCGAACGCTATGAAGTGACTGTGCAGGGAATTTGCGATCGCTGTCAAACGAAGTGTGAAGTATGAAGTGTGAAGTGTGAAGTATGAAGTGTGAAGTGTGAAGTGTGAAGTATGAAGTATGAAGTATGAAGTGTGAAGTGTGAAGTGTGAAGTATGAAATTTGAGGGCAGCCTGTAGCTATGATGTGTTGGGTTGCTGTGTCTACCTTGGTGCTTTACGCCAACCAGATGCGATCGCTTCTTTCTCTGTACAAAACCACCTCTCTCCCTTCAATGGATCAATAATAGTTGATCCATAATCTTCCATACCTGGAAGATGATATAACTTGTTTCCTGTTCCAATTGCAATATTGCCTTTAATCATACATCCCGGCTGCATAATAGATGTAATTGGTGAAGGAAAAGGACTACGAGTAAACAGAGCAATAGCAGCTAAACTTACGACTCCAACACCAATTTTGAGTGCTCCACCTTTTGTTTTGTGTCTCTTAATTGACGAAGCTTGAGGTACAACACCTTGAATAGAGGCTTTGGTAGCACGTATCTTGCCATTAGATTCAACAAATTGCTCGTAGAGAATGGTATCTCCAAGCTTTGGGCGACGACCTGCTCCTTTCAAAGCACTAATATGTAAGAAAACCTCTTTACCACCACCATCGGGTTTGATAAAGCCAAAACCTTTATCATCCTTCCAAGTTGTTAGTTTCCCTCTGTGTAAAGCAGTTTTCATACAACAGTTTCAAGGTGATGCCTATTTGGTAGTTTTCCCAAAAATAGGATCTTTGATCTCAATAGAAGTGTAAAATTTCATACTTCACACTTCACACTTCACACTTCACACTTCACACTTCACACTTCATACTTCATACTTCACACTTCATACTTCATAACCGCATCTAACAACAACCCAGCACCAAATCTGACTGGATCTATACAGGTTAGACCTGTTTCGGCGGTAGTTTGGGCGATCGCTTCTTGGGCAGCCAATTCATCTAAGTGAGCGGTATTTAAAGCTATACCCACAACAGGCACTTTCCCAAATGCGCCCCCTGCACTGGCAATAGATTCATACATTTGAATGACTTTAGTTAACGGTGGAATTGGTACATGGGGATTATTCCGGTTATGGATTTGTCCGGCGCGATGTACTAATACCAGTTGCGTGGGTTGAGAACCGCGAATTAAGGGCAAGGTAGCTGTAGAACCGGGATGTAGCAGCGAACCTTGCCCTTCAATATGGAGGATATCGTAGTCTCGACCATAACGCATAACGATTTGTTCGACAGCACCCGCCGCAAAATCAACCCTGACAGCATCTAAAGCTATACCGTCACCTTCTAACATCAAACCAGTTTGACCTGTAGCGATAAACTTAGAACGCCAACCCCGCAATTTTGCTGCCCAGTGGAGTTCTAAACTGGTAGACATTTTGCCAATTGCCATATCCGTTCCCACAGTCAACACCCGGCGACAGGGAAGATTCCGCGCCATTCCACTGGCTACATTTAGGTTTGGTGGTTCTTTGCGGACATCCCAAATTACTTGTCCTGGCTTGAGGAGAGCATTTAATTCTGCGATCGTTGCTAATGGTGTATGTAAACCATTAACTAAAGACATTCCAGCTTTGAGGGCATCTTTAATTTCTAACCAATAATCATCCGGTACAGCACCACCTTTGGGGGCAATCCCGATAACTAAAACTTCCGGTTTGTACTCTAAAGCTGCTGCTAATGATGGGACAATCGGTACATCACGCTTGATCCCTGTTAATTCTGGCAAAGGTCTGCCAGCAGTAATCTTATCAATGACTGCGACGATGGGGGCTTCACTGTAGCGTAAGATTGCCAACCCCGTTTTTCCTTGGGTTCCAGTTACCCCATCATGCAGCAAAATAGCTATTTTTTGGTTAAGCGGCAAACGCACTGTATTGTACTCCCAAGCCTGGTAAATCGTTTGGTAAAACTCTTCCCTCGTTCACAAATGCGCCTGTAAACGGGTCATCAATTAAGTTTAGGTGACTATCTAAATCTAAATAATCAGCTAGTGGTGCTAACTGTGTTGCGGCTGTGTTTGCTAGCGAACTATCAGAATAGCAGCCAAACATTACTTGTAAATTATATGCACGCGCTGTATGCACCATTCGCAATGCTTCTGTTAAGCCCCCTGACTTCATCAGTTTGATATTAATACCATCTACGCAGTTTGCCAAATGGGGAATATCAACGCTGGTGAAGCAACTTTCATCGACAAAAATCGGTAAAGGTGACTTTTGTTTGAGTTGAGCTAAACTTGCTTCTTGACCTCGTGCTAAGGGCTGTTCTACATACTTTACACCAATATCAGCCAGCAAATAGCACATTTCAATCGCATCGGTTAAATTCCAACCGCCGTTAGCATCTACAAAAAATTCTAAGTGGGGTGCTTCTTGTTGTACAGCAAGTAACATTTGCCGATCTGCTTCAATTCCATCAGGACTACCCAATTTCACCTTAAACAGCCGCACATCGATAAAATTTAACCAGTCCCGCGCCCTAGCCCTCGCGCCTTCTGGGGAATTGATGCCGATTGTGACTGAAGTTGGTACAATGTTTTGGCGATCGCATCCCCAAATTTGCCACAGTGGTAAACCGACTCGCTTACCTAGCCAATCGTGCATAGCCATATCCAAAGCAGCCCGCACCGACGAAGGCACTTGTTTTTCGATTAAAACCTGCTCAACTTGTTGCCTCTGCAAAGGGTGGAATGATTGTAATAATGGTATAACTTGCTCGAAAGCATCTTTAATTTGCTCTGTTTTTTGGGCATAATTACCTACACCAAATGGTGATGCTTCACCCCAGCCTTCAATACCATCTTCAATAATCTTTACCCATACATTTGTTGTTTGTGCCGTTGTCCCCCTACTAATAGTCAACGGAAATCGTTTATTGACAGTAAATAGATTTACTTCTAATTGCATAAATATGCTCTATTATGGCTAGGGCAAAAACAGTTTAAGAGATTTTAGCTGATTTATTGCATCTGTTATACTTTTTTACATTCATCAACTCCTACACTTCTTCATAAAACTGCACCAAAATCTCGCTAACTTTCTCTTTTTGCGTTCTTTGCGCCCTTTGCGGTTCGTTTCATTATTGCTTCTGTATAGTGGCAGTTTTATTCATAAATGATATGACATATATGAGCAATCTTAAAAAGTGGAAAATATTAGAATCAAATATGGTATTAAACCATCGCTGGTGTCAAGTTAGGCAAGATACCATCGAATTACCCAATGGTAAAATAATTGATGATTATTTTGTGAGTATTAAACCAGAAATTGCCATTATTTTACCAATTACAATTAATAAAGAAATCGTTTTTGTCCGCCAATATAGACACGCAGTAGCCGACTTTTTTATAGAACTACCCGCCGGACATTTCGACCCCACTCAAGAAAGTGCCGAAACAGCAGCTATTAGAGAATTACAAGAAGAAACTGGTTATCTAGCGCAACAAGTAAAAGAAGTTGCAACATTCTATGATAAACCAAGCAAAGATACAAATCGCATACATTTATTTTTAGCTGAGAATGTGATTAAGGTAGGCGACCAGAACTTAGATATCACAGAAGAAATTGAAGTGATTTTAATACCTGTAGAGTCAGTATTTGAGAAAATAACTCAAGGGGAAATTTCCGTTTCCGGAACTATAGCATCTCTATTTTTAGGTTTACAACTTATTAATTAGATAAAAATTTCATGAGATTTCTTTTTCCCAGTGATTACTTTAATCCCAAGAAAGCAGATGCAGCTTATTTAGAACAAGTTGCTTGTGTGCAAAGTGCTGGCTTTGCCACTTCTTTGATTTCTTTAGAGTCATTAGGTACTAATTCATCAAAGATAATTCCTCTTCCTGAAGTCGGTTCAAAAGTAGTTTATCGAGGTTGGATGCTCTCGCCTACTGATTATGAATCGTTAGTTAGTGTTATACAAAGTACAGGCGCAAATATATTAACTTCTCAGACTGATTATTTAGCAACACATTACATTCCAAATTGGTATCCTTTGATAGTTGACTTAACCCCAGAGACTAAATTTTATTCTGTCGATGATGATTTAGAAAATGAGTTAACTAAATTGGAATGGAATGGATTTTTTATCAAAGATTATGTTAAATCTCTCAAAACATCAGTTGGTTCTGTAATTAATCAACCTTCAGAAATTAAAACAGTGATTGCTGAGATGCAGAAGTTTCGAGGGAATATTGAAGGCGGTATTTGTGTACGGCAAATTGAAGATTTTCTCCCTGAGACTGAGAAGCGTTATTTTGTCATATATGGACAACCTTTTGCCGCTTCACCCAATGAAGAAATTCCAGAAATTGTTGAAGAGTGTGCCAGACGAATTGAAAGTAAATTTTTCTCTGTGGATGTAATAGAACGTAGAGACGGTAACAAGCGAATTGTAGAAATAGGTGATGGACAAGTCTCAGATTTGGTTGGATGGACAAGTGAACGTTTTACCCAATGTTGGGTTGAGTTACATTAGACTTCTAAATACTGTGGTGTTGCTGACAAGACTGTTTAAAAGCTCACGCAGAGGCGCAAAGACACAAAGAAGAAAGTAAAGAGTATATGTTGTATAAGGTTCAGTATTGTTAGGCTATTTGTAATTACGGGCAACCTAGATAGTAATACAATCTAATGACCGTAAGTTCATGTCACAGTATTTATTTTCACAATTTAAATCAGATGAGTTTGAGTCCTTACAACGGGAATTATCTAAAGTGTTTTATATTTCACAAGAAACGTTGCAGGGTTTCTATGAGGTGATGCGTAAGGAGTTTAAGATAGAAGGTTATCCTCCTGAACGTACTCTGCCTAGAAGTATCTTTCACTCTGATGATGAGGAGTTTCAGAAACGTTATCACGAAGCTTTAGTTATAGGGATTGATATTCCTAGTATTCTTGAGAGAAATGATGATAACTCCAATAAAAAGACAATTGTCATTGTCGGACAAGATCCTCTGAGAAAAAGTGACGAAAGAGTAGAAGAAATTCGTATTGCAACACCTTATGCTTTGCACCTCAAAAGTTGTCGTGAGGAACACCGCAGCACTAGGCTATACTTTGATTTAATTAAAATATTATTAGATGAAGGATATCGAGTTTATTTAACAGATATATTCAAAATTTGGGTCAGTCAGCCTGATAAAGATAAAGGTATTAAGTTAAGTAAACAAGACCGCGATCGCTTCATTCAAGTTTTAAAGGCTGAGTTAAGAATTTTTGAGCCACTAGCTATCATTACATGGGGAGGAAAAGCAAGTAGTAAAGTGAGAAACATGGGTTTAGAAGCCAAACATCTAGCATTTACTCATCGCAGTGGTGCTGCGTGCGGAACATGGCGAAAAATACTAAATAAACCAGTAACGCGAGAAAATAAAATCGACTTTTGGAAGCAAAAAGTTTTTAGTGAATTGGCTGAACTATAGAAGATTTTTAAGTTTTTCGTTATGGCAAAGGTATAAAACGATGAAATTACTAGTTTACAAAATTGTCTAACAACAAGTAATAATATTATAAATGTATAAAGTTACAATTAATATTTAGTATGAAAATTTAAATTTTCGTCAAAATAACTTCGATAAAAAATTAAACTATGAAATTACTAGTTGACAAAATCAATTCAGAAATTGGCACGATTTTAATTGCCTCGGATGGTGAAAAACTTTGCGCTTTAGATTTTGCTGATTATGAACAACGAATGTTTAAGCTGCTTCAGAGGCGTTATGGTAGTTTTGATTTGAAATATGTCAAAAATCCCCAGGGTTTTAGTAGTAAAATTCAAGCTTATTTTGAGGGCGAGCGCACCAGCCTAAACAACATTCTCATCAGCACTGGTGGAACTGCATTTCAGCAGCAAGTATGGCTTGCATTGCGCTCGATACCTTGGGGAAGCACTATTTCTTATGCTGATTTAGCGGCAAAAATTGGTAAGCCGACTGCTTATCGTGCTGTCGGCATGGCAAATTCACTTAATCCCGTTGCGCTTGTGCTTCCTTGTCATCGAGTCATTGGTGCTAACGCTACACTCACAGGCTATGCAGGTGGGTTAGAACGCAAGCGTTGGTTGTTAAATCATGAAGGGGTAATTCATCTGTGACTTGCAAGGTGAGCCGGAGGTAATACTATTTTCTTGGCTAAACCCAATTTTTCTAAAGCTTTAATACTCCACCAGGTGATATCAATCTCCCACCACTGAAATCCGGCTTTGGCTACGTGGGGAAAAGTATGATGGTTGTTGTGCCAGCCTTCGCCATGAGTTAGCAGGGATACCCACCACAAGTTACGCGCTTCGTCGTTGGCATCAAAGGTGCGATAACCCCAAATGTGTGATGCAGAATTGACAAACCAAGTGGAGTGCCACAACAAAACTGCTCTCACAAACATTCCGTAGACGACAAAAGACCAGCCGCCCAAAGCATACAACAAAATTCCTAAGGGAATTTGCAATAATAAAAAGTAGCGATCTAACCAGCGATAAAAGGGTTGTCTTTCTAAGTCAGGTGCGTATTTTTTATAGATTTCATAGTCAAAAAACTCAGGACGAGGACACATAATCCACAGCATATGACTCCACCAAAATCCGCGCTTGGCAGAGTAGGGATCTAAATTGATATCTTCTGTATGGGCGTGGTGCTGGCGGTGTCCACCAATCCAAAAAATCGGCCCGCCTTGCATGGCTAAGGCTCCGATAGTGGCGATTACATATTCTAACCACTTGGGTACTTGGAAACTCCGATGGCTTAATAGTCGATGATATCCTAGGCAGATGCCAATACTTCCAAACAACCAATGGAGAAATATTAACAATCCCAATGCTGACCAAGAAAAAAACCAAGGAGCCAACAAAGCTAAGGCATGAAAAGCAGCAAAAAACGCCACATTTACCCATCTGAGGCGAGGTGATTTTCTTGTCTCAGGGGCAACCGCCAGATATTTTGCAGTCATAAACATTTCCGTTGATGGATCGTGCAGTGATTTGCTGTGATTTGGGCAAACTTCCCCAAGAAGTTTTTCCATTCTGTAAACTAGTTCGTTACAGTGAACTAAGCAAGTATCACTTACATTAGGCATCGTAACAACTATTGGTTTTTTATGCAAGTGCCACTTGCATTTTTCTTATGGCATCTCAATCTGTTTCAGCCCGACAACGACTTATTCAAGCAGCGTTAGATTTATTTACTACTCAGGGGGTCAGTAATACTACTACACGCCAAATAGCTGAAAAAGCTGAAGTAAATGAAGTGACACTATTTCGTCATTTCGGCAATAAACATGGGCTACTTTTAGCTGTGTTAGAAGAATCAGCAGCGTTTAAGGATTTGGGAGAATCTTTAGTTAGAAGGGCGAATCCTCCTGGCAATGTCTATCAAGCCTTAAAAGACTATGCAAGTGAGAGCTTACATACATTAGAACGAGTCCCTGAGTTTGTCCGGTCTGTGGTGGGTGAAGCTGACCAATTTCCGGCGGAAAATCGCCGTGCTTTAGGCCGAGGATTAACAGAAGCTAATCGCTATGTAGCGCAGTATTTGGCTACCGTAATTCAGCAGGGAGACCTAAATACTTACCTACCGGCAGAGAAATTAGCTAGTTTACTCAATGGAATGATTTTGGGTTATGCGGTGATTGAATTCACCAGCGAATTTCATGAACTGTGGGAAGATAGAAACGATTTTTTAGAGAATTTAGTAGAGTTGTTTTTACATGGTGCTATGTCCTCTGTACCGCAATCAGTTAAAGAAGTTTTAATTACTCAAGAAGTAGTTGATTTACCAGCGGTTTTAGTCCATGAAATTCTGCAAAATGCCAAAAAGTCAGGAATCCAAGACTATGCTCTAGCTTACTTGTTATTTGGTGCTGGTTTATCAATTACAGAAATAATTGGTTTACAACGATCGCATCAAGTATGCGATCCCCAAGGTCACTTGCTGCAAATCACTACCCCAGGATTACCCCGCCAAGTGCCTGTAAATCAATGGATTTTAGGAAAAAATTACGGGACTTACACTAATAATCCACTCATGAAATGGTTAAAAAGTCGTAAAGATAATTATTCCCCTATGTTTATTGGCGATGAAGGTAATTCTCTGACGGATGCGGAAATACTAAAACGCTGGCAAATTTGGACACAAGGACTACTTACACCGCAAGGAAAGCCGCCAGACATTTCCCAAACACAACAAACTTGGCGTGTGGAAATGATTATGCGTGGAATGAACTTAGAAGATTTAAGTATTTTAACAGGCTGCGATCGCGCCCAATTGCAACCTTATGCCCGCCGGGCTAAAGAAAAAGCCGCACTAGAGGCGGCGATTCGTTTAGATCACAAGCCAGCATGAGATGAAAAGGCAAAAGTAAAAAGTTAAAGGGCAAAAGCAATAAATATGGTCTATAAGTACCTAATTTGTGGAATTAAACTCAGAATAGGAGGTTGGACAGATGTAGCAAAAAAAACATTTATACTTTGTTAAATTCCTTAAACTGAGAGGAAATATTTTTCTACTTTTAATTTTTTACTTTTTACTTGAAAAGTTATTTGCTTTATTTTTGATGCTTGATAACTATATTAAAATGAAACTGGTCTGAAATTGCCGTTTGCGTTGTTTTATGATTAAACTGTTCCAGAAGATTCATGAGTCAAAAAGTCAGCAAAATTTTCCAGCAGTCGGGGGTAATTCCTTATAGATGCCAAAATGGCAACGTCGAAGTCTTGTTGATTACAAGCCGCGATCGCAATAATTGGGTAATTCCTAAAGGTGGAATTTGCAAAGGTATGAGTCCACCTGCCTCGGCTGCCAAAGAAGCCTGGGAAGAAGCCGGGATCATTGGTCAGGTAGATGTGAATAAAGTCGGCACATACAGATATCGCAAACGCGGCAAAATTTACCGGGTGCAGATGTATTTATTGTTAGTTGAAATGCTCAGTGAAGATTATCCTGAAGTAGGACAAAGACAAAGAGAATGGCTAGATGTTGCTAGTGCTATCCAACTAGTCAAACAAAACTCTCTCAAAAGAATTCTCAAACAGTTTTTTCAAGTAAAATCAGCTTCTTTTCAATCTTCAATCCCCACCCATATTTCCATATTTTAGGACTCTTTCATCACTCTGGATAAAGAATCATAAACAACAAATGGCAAAGTGAAATAAAAGGTGCTGCCTTCCCCAAGGGTACTTTCTGCCCAAATACTACCATCATGCTGTTGAATGATATTTTGACAAATGGCTAACCCAAGGCCTGTACCTCCCTTGGCACGAGCATCAGAAATATCTACTTGCCCAAACCTTTCAAAGATGGTTTCGAGTTTATCGGCGGGAATACCGCGACCTTGGTCTTGGACTTGAAAGAGTACCCAGTCGCCTTGAATTGCCGCAGACAGAGAAATCATTGAGTAACGCGGTGAAAACTTGATGGCGTTACTTAATAAATTGGTTAAAGTTTGAATGATTAAATCAGGACAAGCCCACACACAAGCGGTGGTGGGCGTAATTGAAATACTAATCGCCGCAGTGATGGCAATGGACTGTACACCTTCTACGGCTTTTTGCATTAAATCGGCAGCGTGGCAAACTTCTTTGACTAGTTCGATTCTTCCAGAAGTCAATCGCTCTAAGTCTAAAATATCATTGACTAAACGCACGAGGCGATCGCTATTAGTTAAAGCTTGTTGAATCATGCGTTTGGCTTTTTCTGGTCTATTGTCGTAAATATTAGTATTTAGCAGTCCTAAAAATCCTTGAATGGCGGTGAGTGGGGTACGCAGTTCATGGCTGACAATGGAAATGAACTCGTTTTTCATTTGCTCTATTGCTTGCTGTTCGGTGATATCTTGAAAAATCAGCAAAATCGACTTGAAATTATTTTGTTCGTCATAAAGTGGTGCTGTCGAAACACTAACTATTACCTTGGAATCATCATGCTGGCGACGGCAAGTTTCTACACCGGCAAATAGTTCTCCTCTAGCAATTGCAGCAGAAATTTGGCTAAATTCTGCTTGTTTATCTGGGGAAAAAATCGGAATTGGTTGACCTAAAACTTCCACTGCATTCCAACCAAATAATTTCTCGGCTGCGAGACTCCACAGTTGCACCTTCATGTTTGGTTCAATGACTACAATTGGCAGTGGTGAAGCTTGGATAAGAGTACTTAAGGTTTGTAGTGTTTGTTGGAGTTCTTGTTGGACTTCCTTATGTTCGGTAATGTCCATATTTACCCCAATTAAGCGATCTGGTTGACCACCATCATCAGAGAAAATCTTGGCCTTAGTGGCGACCCAGCGAATTCTGCCATCAGGAAGCATAATCCGCAATTCAGTCGCTAAATCGTTTCCTTGAGTGATTGTTTGTTGGGCTGCGAAGTCTGCATCAACGCCATCAATTGAATATAATTTTTTTAACCAGTGTTCATAGCTACCCGCAAAACTTTCGGGTTCCAAGCCAAATAGTCCCTCCATTTCTTCTGTCCAAATTAATTCTCCGGTTTTAATCTTCCATTCGTAGGTTCCGATTTTGCCCACTTGTTGCGCTAAGAGTAAGCGCTCACGACTGATTCGCAAAGCAACTTCGGCTTGGAGTCGCTCATCTATTTCTTGTTGTAACTGCTGATTAACTTGCACTAACTGGGCTGTTCTTGCTTGTACACGTTGCTCTAGTTCGTCTTGTAAGTGCCTAAGTTGCTTCTCAACTTGCAAGCGTTCTTCTATTTGTGTCTGTAATGCCTTGTTGGCTTCTCTTAATTGCAACGGACTAGGTAAAGCGAGTGCTTTTGGCAATAATGCGACAAGTTCGATCGCTGTAAATAATGAGACAATCGCTGTTGCAGCTTTGAGAGTTCCCGATAACCAATAAGTTGGATGCCAGAGTGTCCAAATCTCAAAAATGTGCGTTGTGCCACAAAAAATAATAAACCCAGCAAATAACAAAAATATCCAAGAAAAAGGTAAATCTTGCCGTTTGCGAACAAAGTAGAACAACGTTAAGGGAATGGAATAGTAAGCCAGGGCAATGATGGCATCAGAAATTATGTGTAACCAAACTAACCCTGGTTTCCACAGGTAGCAGTGACCGTGAGGAATAAATGAGTCGGTGCTAAAAAAATTTACTACAAAGTCTTGCATACCAATGAAAACTAGGCTGACAGCATCAAATCGTATTTTGGTAATATTTCTAAGGTAGCAAGTTGCAGCTAAATCCTATATTTCACCTCCTAGCCCAAGTTACTCACCCCGCAGCCAAAAAGAACAAGGAATAGGCAACAGTAAAATAGATAACTTGAAAAGTTTTCATAGTTACTTGTTTCTACTTAAAACTATTCTGCTCCCGGTTCCCCCAACCCTATTAAATAGTATGAGCAATTAGCAATCATGGATATGACGAATCACCTCAGCTACAGACCAAGCTTGAGCGATCGCACCTTTTGGTGTGTGGGGTGGGTCGCCATCAAAAATCTCGGAGATAGAGTAAACACAAGCATCAGAGACAAAATGGTCTAATAGTGGTTGCCAATCAAAGGGTAGGGGTTGTTGGGGATAAAAACGTTGCCAAGCACGTACAAATGGCCCAATCAACCAACTCCAAACTGTGCCTTGGTGATAGGCGCGATCGCGTTCTTGAGGATTGCCTGTATACTTGCCAATGTATTCTGGATCGACGGCATCCAGACTACGTAACCCATAGGGAGTTAGCAAGCGATAGGTGGCTAAGTCTATTACCTGACGACCTTGCTCTTGGGTAAATCCACAATGCTGCAAAGATAGGGCGATGACAGCATTAGGGCGGATTTGGGAATTGCGGCGATCGTCCGGTTCAATTGTGTCGTAAAAATATCCTAAATCCTGATTCCAAAATTTTTGGAGTGAGAGTTTGACTTGCTTTGCTTGTTGAGCATAACGCTGTGCCTGTTTGCTGAAGCGCGCTGCATCTCCTACTTGCAGATAACTTAACCTTTCTGCCCATTGGCTCATCCAACAAAGTGTGGAGTACCACAGGGCATTAATTTCTACTGGTTTGCCGTGACGAGGAGTGACAGGTTGCCCATTCACAACTGCATCCATCCAGGTTAAAGCTACACCGCGCGCATACCAACCCACTAAGCCATCAGTTGCATCTACATGAATGTTATAACGCGTACCACCAATAAAAGCTTTATGGATTTGTTGGACTACAGGAAATTGCTCTGCTAAAAACTCCCAGTCTTGAGTGGCTTCTAAGTAAAGCCCTAATGTTTCAATCCACCACAGGGCAGCATCAATGCTGTTATAAAAAGGTTCATTATCGGCATCGGGGAAGGCATTAGGAATTAAACCATAGCGACAGTAACGGCCAAAAGTTTCTAATAAACCTTTTGCGAGTTCAAAGCGTCGCGTCACTAATGCTAAACCAGGCAACGCAATTAAAGTATCCCGTCCCCAATCATTAAACCAGTGATAACCTGCAATGACGGTAGGCCCATTGATTGAAGCTCGATAAACAATAAATTGATCACTGGCTTTCAGGAGGCGATGCCAAATGACAGATTGGGTATGGGTGGGTAATTTTGTCTTTGGCCAATTTGGAGTTCCCAGCTGCTGGTCGCCATTTTCTTTTGGACTACATCCAAAAATCTGACAGAGCCTTTCTTGTTCAGCTTCTAAGGCTTCGGCAAAGGTTTCTGGGGCTAGAAGGCTATGCTGGGGATCGGGAAAGCCTAGCCGTGCTTCTAAAGTTACGGTATCTCCTGGTTGGAGTGTAACGCTTAAATAACCAGGACTATAGAGGTCTTCACGATCGCCTAATCCCCGACGCATTTCTTCTGGTAAGCCGTAATTCCAATACCACACTGCATCTGCTTGATATTTGCCCTGTGTCCAGCGCAAGTGCCAAGGCTTACCAAAACCACCATCAGAAATTGCTTGCAAACAGACTTGCTGAGTTCCTAGTAATTGAGAGAACTGTAACCCAGGCCCAGCAGTTTGCTGATGGTGAAAGTCGCGATCGCCAATTAATAGCCGCAGTCTTAAAATTGCTGTATTTAAACCATCATAACGATAGTGAATCAAAATCCGATGGGATAGAGAAGAAGAAGTTGGGTGATCTTTTCGATTACCTTCCCAACCATAAGGCATGACCAACTGTCTGCTTAACTGCCAACTATCTTCACTCCAAATCCATTTGGGAACTGGGTTAATCTCAAATGAGTGCAGCAATTTGTAGCCAGTAGGCTCGATCTGACCACTACCCCAGATATTTGTCCCCAGTGCCACAACCCTACCAGATACTTCTAAGCTTGCTTCTATATGCGATAGCAAAAGTGTCCGCCCGGAAGGTGGATTTGTGGCGGCAAATAACCAACCGTGATAAGTCCGTGTCCGCACATCAGAAACTGTACCACTGGCAAAACTGCCTAAGCCATTAGTGAGTAACCATTCTCTTGTATCTAAATTGGTCATTTGCTACTCAAAATCGTTATGACTATGATATAGTCGTAACAGATCGTAATTAAACTGTGAATCAGCCCTAGGGGACTGTGTTCCCCAAAGGGGTTCTCGTTCGCAAAGCGTGTCGTAGACAAGAGTACCTGAAAGGTGAGACAGAGTGGAAGGGTGAGTTTTACCTGACCCGAATACTCACGCTAGTAAAACATATATAAGTTGAAGGAGAATAAAGTTAATGTCCCTCACTTACGGAACAGAAGGAAGCCTGCGCGTTGGTCAACAAGCTCCTGACTTTACAGCAACTGCTGTAGTAGATCAGGAATTCAAGACAATCAAACTGTCCGACTATCGTGGTAAGTATGTTGTCTTATTTTTCTACCCCCTAGACTTTACCTTTGTTTGTCCTACTGAGATCACAGCATTTAGCGATCGCTACGAAGAATTCAAGAAACTTAACACTGAAGTTCTCGGTGTTTCCGTTGATAGTGAGTTCTCCCACCTAGCTTGGATTCAAACCGATCGCAAATCTGGTGGCGTAGGCGACCTCAATTATCCCCTAGTTTCCGACATCAAGAAAGAAATTAGCGCAGCGTACAACGTCCTTGACCCAGCAGCTGGTGTTGCTTTGCGTGGACTATTCTTGATTGACAAAGATGGTATCATCCAACACGCTACTATTAACAACCTAGCATTTGGTCGTAGCGTTGATGAAACCCTACGGACACTACAAGCTATTCAGTATGTCCAATCACATCCTGATGAAGTTTGCCCCGCAGGTTGGCAACCAGGCGATAAAACCATGACTCCTGACCCTGTGAAGTCTAAAGTTTACTTCGCTTCTGTCTAGAATTTTCTAGCTTTCAATTCCAATAATTTCTATTGGAATTGAAGGCAAAATTCATCCAAACCACAGATGAACAAGAGATAAACACTGATACAGTGTGAATTTCGGTATTTATCTGTGGTTTTATGCTTGTTTATTTAGCCTTATATCCTATAAATTGGTAATATATGGGGCGCAGCTTGCTAATACTAGTATTGAACAGTGTGATATTCATCCTCATCGCTCATTATTGAACGGCGAACAAGTGCATCGAGTGTATTTGGATGAATTAGGGGATATTCGCTCCTTACCAATTTGGGTAGCATTGATGGTACTGACTACTGTAGAGGAAAGCCAAGCACCACAAGAAGCCAGATATTTGTTAAACAGAAATTGTAAATTTATTACCAAAAATATACTTAATTTAGTAAATATGTACTACAATAAATACGCATTTCAAAACTGAAATACTGTATGTTGAGTAACGGCAAATCCTCGATTAATCAAGCCAACGCGCTTTATCGACACGGTGACGTTTTGCTGCGGCGGATTAACCGCATACCCAATACGGCGCAAAAACGCGTAGGTACAACCCTAGCGCACGGTGAAGTTACAGGACACAGCCATCGCATACAAGAATCTGACCGCGTTCAGTTGTGGGTGTATGGTAGCGATTTGTTTTTAGAAGTAAAACAAGCAGGTGCTACCTTAATTCACGAAGAACATCGGGCAATTGAACTACCTCCAGGACTTTACCGCGTGTGGAGACAACGAGAATATCGTCCTGATGCTTATGTAGAGGTAGAAGATTGATGCTGCACATGATGTCTGGTGGGCGTGTACCCAAAAAACGAGTTAAGCAACCGCCCAACATAAGCCACGAACCTGTATCAGCACAAATGGGACGAAAACTCATCCTAGAACATCGCGCCTGGGATGGGATACGCGTTTTGGGACATCTAGATTTAAGTGGTGCGACAGAACTAGTCAACTTACCAGAAAATCTGACTTGTGAAAGTTTAGATATTAGTGATTGCGTTAATTTAACCACCCTTCCTGAAGGTCTTCATGTTACACGGTGGATTGAGTTAGCGGGAAGTGGGATTACAGGTTTAGGAAAAGGACATGGTTTCGTTTTACGTTGGCGGGGTGTAGAGGTAAACGATTCCATTGCCTTTGAATCCGACTCCATCACCGGGCAAGATATTCTCAAGATAAATAACGTTGAATTGCGGCGAGTGCTAATTGAACGCCTCGGATATGAAACATTTTTGCAGCAAGTGGGAGGATTAATCCGCGATCGTGATACAGATATAGGTGGCGATCGTCAACTTGTCTATATTCCCTTTGAAGATGACGAACCCCTAATGGTCTTAAAAGTCACCTGTCCATCCACAGCACACATTCACGTATTGCGCGTTCCTCCCTATATGCGGACTTGCCATCAAGCAGCCGCCTGGGTTGCTGGCTTTGATAACCCCGATGATTATCAACCACTAATTGAAGCGTGATATCAATAGCTAAAGGGTATAGAGGAAAGAATAGACTTCTTGCAAAATTCGCTATTGGCGAGCTTTTCTTTGCGTCTTTGCGCCTTTGCGCGAGACAAAAAATATTTATGCAAGAGGTCTAATGAATTGGTATTACCCCCTTACACCCCTAAACCCTTCAATTAGTACTTTGCACAAACCGCTTAATATCACCACAAGCAATATAAGACTTGCCATCGGGTGCTGTCTTAATTTCATCAACTACATACAACATTCCTTCCTCGCGGATAGAACGGGGAAAACGCATATTCCAATCTGGTTCATATCCGTCGGAAACTACCCTAGCGCGTAGTTTACTGCCATCTTTAACACATTGAACTAAAACACCATTATCTATAGTGTCAGTAGTCACCAGGTCGGCGGCAGTGGCTGGGGCTTTTGATGCTTTACCTGAAGAACTACTAGACCTTGATTGTCTGGGCGCAAAGAAAATGTCTGCTTCGCCTGGTTTCGCAAAACGGTTGATTGTGCCAACTACACGATAAAAACTGCCATCACTAGAAAGTTCCACGTTTTCCACTACATATCGCGCACCTTCAGCACGAATAGCGCGAGGGAATTGCACGTTTTTATTAGCATCGTAACCATCAGATACGACTTTAACCCGCAGCTTACCGCCTTCCCGAACACAGGTTAGTTCCACACCTGAACCAATTTCATTCACAACCGACATCGCGTAGACTTCATCGCCAGCCGTCACACCACGACCAGCTAGGTCACTGCGGTTACGTGTCATCGTTTGGAAACTTTGGTCGCGTAGTTCTTTGCGCCCGGCATTTCCTAGGGCTTTTTGAGCAATTCTACCTGCAAAATACTCCAGCTGATCGATTTCCTCAGCAATTTCAAAATTCTCGTTTAAGCCTTGGTCTCGCAGAGATTGTACTAAATCACGCAATATTTTTTCCGCTTCTTGATGCTGTCCTTGTTCTGCAAGTTCGAGGGCTGTTTCTTTAGCTTTTGCAATCTTCAGGCGGCTGAGGTCAAGGATGATATGACTAGAAGAAGCTTGCGCTGCTTCTTCAACTGTGCCGAATTTGGCGATGACATCTGTTGTACCTGAAACGTTTTGAATGATGTCATTTTGGATAACATCTGCACTGTAATGCAGTTTCATCACAGGTAATTCGCCTACTTGAACCGAGGATATCATTAAACTCAAACCCAGTAGCTTATCCTCGCTCTCGTAAAGTTCTCCCAAAGTAATTACAGTTTGACCAGCTTGATTTTGACTAACTTTAGCCACACTCAAAGTGTCAACCAGTGTCACACCATCAGCTAATTCCAGTGTTACTTTGAGGTTCTGACCGACTACGGCTTTGAGGCTATCTAGTTCAATGCTGAACACTTCAGCCGCTTCATCAACACTTTGAATAAAGTAGAAGTTACCACTAGCCGCCCTCGCCATACCAATGAGCAAATCTTCATTGAAGCCTTGGGCAAAACCTAAAGTAGTTGTGGTGATTCCTTCCTCGGCTTTTTGTGCTGATGTTGCGGTGAGTATTTTTGGGTCTTGAATACCCATGTTGGCGTGACCATCGGTTAGCAATAGCACACGGTTAATTTTTTGCGTATCAAGCTGGTTTTTGACATATTCACACCCTTTAAGCCAGCCTCCCGATAAATTGGTAATACCACCCGCCCTGACTCGGCGTATAGATTTTTTCAGCGCAGATTTATCGGTAACAGGCTGAGGTGAAACAACAGTATCTACCACATCATCATAAACAACTACCGAGAGAGTATCTTTTGGCTCAAGTTGATCTACAACAGATTCAGCAGCTTGCAGCGCATGGTGTAAAGGTGCGCCAGCCATCGAACCCGAACGGTCAATTACTAGAGAAAGGTTAAGGCTGCGTCGGGGAGATTCAGGTACATCAGCGCGAAAACGCAGCAAAACATTAGCCCTTGATGAAAATCCCGCAGGTAGTATGGGTTGCTCAAATTCATAACTTGTCTTTACCATTTTCTTTTCCCCTCTGAGTTACTGGACATCAGCTGGAACCTGATGATGTATGGATACAAATTGTTGTGCTTAGTTTACCCAGGAGTATGTTTAATGTTGAGAAAGATAAAATGAAATGGGGTTGCGATCGCCTAATCGATAACTTAACCTACTGATTGTTAATTTTGCGGAATAACCGTTAATATTTCTTCAATCTTTTGTCAAAAATACTATCAGTATGTGCGCTACTTCGATATATTTTGCGGTCTAAAAATATATAACCTAGATGTCTTGTCAGGATAAATACTGAGTATTATAAAAGACGTGACATTGACTAAAGAAGCAGTTAATATATAGCTTGATATATCACTTGTTATATCCATCGCCCTAATATGATGGAAAGTTGAATGTCAATTCAAAAAAGAATAATCATTAACCAACCAAAAATTGGTCAGCTTATCCAAGAAATCAGGCAGTTAATGGGCTTGACTCAAGAAGAATTTGCCATAATTCTTGGTGTGACTTTTCCAACAGTAAATCGTTGGGAAAATGGGCATACTAATCCTTCAAAACTTGCAGTAAAGCAAATTGAAGTCTTAATAGAAAAATTAGGCGAAGCCGGAGAAAACCTTTTGTCTAAGTACTAATAGAAAGATATTTATGTCAAAGCATTAGGAGTCATAATCTATATGGCTGGAGACTTCGATTAATGAGGTTAAAACATCTTAATTATTTGTTGGAAGTTAGCTCATTACAAAGTATTTTTGTTTTAGCTATTATGTTAATTACTCACTTTGGTAGTGCATTAGCTCAGACTCCCCAAGGTGGAATTGATTGGATTTTAGTAGTAGATACTTCTGCATCTATGCGAGGTGCAGGTGGAACAAAAAATATTTTTGAGCAAGTAAAAAAATCTATTACTGAATTTGTTAACACTGCTAGATTAGGCGATACCATTACTATCTATACTTTTGACCGGGATGTCAGCTTAAAAGCTCAAGAAATCAGAATTAGTAGTAATCCCGATCGCGGCAAACTTAAGCAGATAATTAATACTTTTACAGCTGACGGTGTGCGTACCCACACAGGTAAAGCTGTACAACAAGCACTGCAAACTTCTGCTGAATTAAACCAACGTACTAATGCAGGCGATCGCACTGTCAGTGTAGTCTTTTTGACAGATGGTTTGGAAGATGTGCAAGGTATTCCTAACCCTGTACCGATTCCTCAAAGTACCCAGCTTTTGCGTCAACAACAATGTAAACCTTATGTATTTTTCGTATCTTTAGGCCTGAAAGAACACGAAAAGCAACTAAATGATTTTGCTAACAGTCCAGCATTATGTGGTAAAGGACAGGTATTGCGAGATCCTGGTGGTGTAAAACTTAATCAATTAGCTCAAAGTATTCGACCAATACTGATTAAACCGCAGCTTGATGTTGATGTATCTACTGCTAATTTGCAGCCAATATTACCAGGAACAACAACAGAAGCATTAAAAATTAATAGTATTAGTAATGTCGATACCAAGGTAAATTTAAAGCTACAAGACAATAAGCAAAGCGGCATCCGCTTAGTTGCACCTAATAGCGCAATTAACCTAAAAGCTAATAAATTAACAACCATTTCTGTCAAATTACAAATTCCTGCTAAAGTGCTAGGTGGTACTAGCAATTTGGGCCTGATAGTATCAGCAACAGATAAAGCGGTTGCACCGCAAATAATTGATCTACCTATCACTATTAAGCCGCAATTATCACTGCTAACAAACAATTTAGATTTCGGTTCTATAGAAGCAGGTAAAACTAGTCAAACACAAATTTTAGTCATTCGCAGTAATATATCAGGCACAGCTAATTTACAACTGCAAGGCAATCCTCAAGATGTCACTTTAAAACAACCATTAGCAGGCGTATCTTTAAGAGTTGGAGAAACTAAAATTCCTCTACAGTTTGCGGTTGCTAATAGCAGTTTTGACGGGAAACGTACTTTTAATGTAGTTATTACTCCTGATCAGTCTTTAGCTAAATCTCTGAATGCCAAAGTGCAACTCCAAATCTTGATGCCACTGGGGCGGAAAATCTTTATTTGGTCAGTATTAGTATTGCTGATTTTATTAATTACCTTAACGATATTTTGCTTAATTCAACGTAAAACCCCGTGGGAATTAGCTCAAGATATTCGCACACGCAACCATTTAGAAGGGGAATTAGAACTACTAGAACCAGCACCAATATCACCAGAAGAACAATACATCAGTCTTACCCATCAGCACAAGCAAAAAATCAATTTGAGTGAAATAGTTTCAGCGATCGCACTTACAAATTGTGATGCTGAATTATTTATCGATTGGCAAGTTGGTAAAAAATATGTATATCTACGGAGTTTACAAGGTAATAATTTTGTCAATAATGAAAAGTTCACTAAAGTTCAACTATACGATGAAGATACAATCCAGCTTGGTAACGTAAAGCTGCGATTTAACTGGATTGGCAATCAACGGCCCTATGAACAAAACAGTGGGCTGGCAAACTTTTAAAGATATCAGAGGAAATTAAATGTCACGTCCCACAGTTGTTTTTCGCCCTACTGTTGTCATCGGGTTAGGAGGTACAGGTTATGAAGTTGTACTCAAGCTGAAAAAACGCTTTATTGATGCTTACGGCGAAGTACCAGAAATTATTCACTTTCTTTCTATTGATACAACCGAAAATATTCAAAGCCGGGAAAAATCACCAGATGGTACTAAAGTTGTTTTAGAACCTAATGAACTGTATGCAATTTCTGTTGCCAATCCAGGCCCTTATACACGCAACGATCATATTGAGGAATGGTGGCCTAAAAATATCCCTACATCTAGCCTAATTAGTGGTGCTGGACAGATTCGCGCCCGTGGACGGTTAGCCTTTTTTGCCAAAGTAGGCGATATTAACGGTTTAATAGCCCAGGCGATTAATGCTGTGCGCGAAATTCGCAGTAGTAAACAAGCATATTCAGATAACTTTCAAGTTTCTAACCGTGATGGAGTAGAAGTTTTTATTGTTGGGAGTTTAGCTGGAGGAACAGGAAGCGGCACTTTTTTAGATGTGGCGTTTTTATGCCGCCAATATCTTAATAGTTTTTCTAATATTACCGGGGTTTTTGTATTACCTAGAGTCTTTGCGAATCTTCCCCAAACTCACCTAGTGAAATCTAATGCTTATGGTGCGCTGAAGGAGATAGAACACTTTTGGAATTTATCACCATCAAATACCTTAGAAATTGATTACGCTATTACCAAAGTTAAAGCAGACCGCCCTCCCTTCGATGCGGTATTTTTAATGGATGGTGTGAACAAAAATGGCACTGTTATAAGTCGTCCTAATGACTTACAAAATTTAATTGCTGATGGTTTATATATTCAAATTGGCTCGCAAATTGGGTTAGATGCTGCTAACGTCGCTGATAATATTCGGGCTTATTTGGCAACTGGTGAGAAAGTTCGAGGCAGAAATATCAATTACTGTAGTTTTGGCTTTGCAACTTTGACTTTGCCAGTACAACAGTATGAGCGGATGAAATTAGAAGATGCACAAAACTTGCTCAAAAATGAGTTGATGTCTTCTATTGCAAATATTGATATCGGAAACGAAATAGACCGTTTTTTACAAGACTGCAAATTAGCAGAAGCAACTACACTTTTAGATAGTTTGACAGAAAGCGATCGCGGTGGACAAGTCAAACCAGAGTTTCGCATCGGTGAAATGAAATTTGACCGGACATCTTTACCGACGATTCAAGAATTGTACAAGCGGCAGTTAGACCAAATGGAACAAAAAACTGCTAAAGATTTAGCGATGAATTTCTATCGCTTAGAACAAATTGCAACTACTACTATTTCAGCTTGGTTAGAGCGCAGTCTTAACCGTCCCAATGGTCTAGCTTCTACAATCCAATTTGTCAGCAAACTCGCCCAAAATATAGATGAATTACAACAAAATGTGCAGCGTAAAGCCAAAGAAGCACAATCTAACTTTAATGCTTTAAAATTAGAACCACAAGAAGAAAAAATTAAAGAAGCAGCCGGAGGTATTTTTGTTAATAAAAATAATATCCAAGCAGCTTGTCAAAGATTTAAAGAAAGGGCTGATCAAAAGTGGCGGATATATTTACATTGGAAGCGGTGTGATAAAGCAGCAGAACTGTGTGGTGTTCTACGAACTAAGCTAGAAGAGATTCAAGAAAAATGTCAACGCATTCACAGCAACCTAGATAAAGTTTACCGAGATTTAGAACAAAGTTACATCGAAGTTAGCCGTCAAGGTAATTCTGATAATCCTTTTATTCACACTATTCAGCGCGTTGACTTAGAATCGAAACGCCCTAAAGTTAGTGGCGAAGACTTCATCCGTTGGTATCGAGAACAGTCTCAAAGTTTAACTAATTGGTCTGAGAAAAAAGCTGAAGATGTTAAAGATGAAATCTTGGCATTTATGGATGAAACTTATCGTCCACTCACCAGTATGAATGTTGAGCAAGTCTTGGCGGCTAGTAACCCAGAAGATGCCGGACAAGATTTACAACAACTTGGTAAACTTGCAGTTCCTTTGTGGCAATATCAAGACGCAGAAATTCCAGCTAAACAACAGCACGTCATTACAGAATTTTATTACTACGGAGTAGAAAGTAATAACACTATTTTTAGTGACCCACCGCTTTCTAGTCGTATACCTAAAGGTAAAGGTAATGCTTCTTTTGTACCGACAGGTGAACCCCATAAACTGACACTGTTTCGCGTAGAAATAGGCGTACCTTTGTTTGCGCTGAATGGGGTGAAAGATATGGAACTAGCTTATTTAGATCCGGATAAAGTCTTCAAACACCTACATCGTAATTGGACAAATTTACCGAATTTAATTCCCCCAGAAGATGATGGCGGAGCTTTACGCTGGTTTGCTTTAGCTTTAGCACCTCAACCTTATTCATTGATTGTCAATCAGAAACGACAATATTTTGTACATACAGACCAAGCGAGAAGATTAGAAGATGGTATTTTGCCTTTAGGAAGCGATCGCAAATCAGCATTCAGAGCCTTCAAAAATAATGTACCACTGATTAAAGAAATCGAGAGTAAAGTCGAGCAAATCACTGATAAAGATAAAGAAAAAGCTAGACACTCTTTAGAAAACTACATCAAACACCTCAATCAGCTTTTAAAAGAGGGCAAAGTTGATATACAAATTAAAGAACAGGTGGAAATGGAAATTCAAGAAATTGAGGCTTACGTAGAAGATTTAGATGTAATTAGCTAGTAAAGGTTAGCTCCAATAAAGCACACATTACAAAATTTTAGACTTCAGACTTCAGCCTTTTTGTACTAGCATCATGTCAAAACCAACTATTTTACTTGCTCTCGACCCTCATAGTGCCGCTTTATGTGCAGCTATCAAGCGGCAACTTCAACCATTATCCTCTGTTCAAAGTCGTTTAATTGAGGCTTATACTTTCACTTGGGACGGTCAAACTTTTGGGTTTAGTGATGAATTAGATAAGTTTGCTGATGCAAGTTTTGACCTCAACTTGATAAACCCAAAACAAGCTTACATATCACAACTGAGTCAACAGTTTCAACAAGGGACAAAGGAACTGCAAACTATTTTAATTAATTTAATTAAATCAGTTAAGCAAACTCCAGAAGCGATCGCCGTGAAAAATGCCGGAGTTGAAATCAGTTCTGGGTATAGAATATATATCATGTTTTCAGCCTGCGATCAGCGCGGACGAGAGGTGATATTTGAACTGTCCCGCTTGATTCATTGGCTATTTAGTAAATATTTTGCAGATATCCCCCATAGTTTAGAGACTTTGTTGCTTTTACCAGGGTTATTTGCTCAAGCCAGAACTGAAAATTATAGTGTTGCTTATCAATTTTTGAAAGAATTAGACGACAAAATGACTCAAGGAGTGGTCATTTCTGGTACTCAAAAAAGACCACCCTTTGATAATTGTTGGTTGATTGATGAACGTATTGGAGAGTTAGGAGTTAATTTAAATAGCTACGCTGATGCTTTTGCAGGTTTTTTAACTCTTGAACCAGAAACAGGTGGCTTGTTGATTGGTATACATACAGTGCGGGGGAAAATTGGTGCTTACAGTACATTTGGCTATGGAGAGTTATTTTTCCCAGCAGACATAGTTATAGACCGTTTGAGTTCAGCCTTAGCCGCAGATATTGTCATACAGGAGTTTTTACCCCAAGCAAAACTCACTCCAGACGCAAATCGTCAATTGCTGTTAAATGCTAAAGAATTTGTCCTGAGTGAAGAATACAACGATGCTTTACAGCAATTAGAACGAGATAACGGTAAACCAGTTTGGCAAGATTTTAGTCCTCGAATTGATATTCGTCCTGGTAAAGTTCAAGAATATGGAATTGAATTGCAACGTGCTTATAAGCAATTTGAAAATAAAGAGCTAATTTCATATAAGCGCACCCTAGAAAGTTGTGGTAAACAAGCACAAGCAGCATTAACTAAACTTTTAGACAGGAGAATTAATGAATATGCTGATGCTGTAACCAGTGGCTTGCATGAAGCTGTCAGATTATCCAATATCTTGACTAATTCTTATGTGGAATTGCAAAGTGAATCTATTAGTGATCGCCCGGAAAATTTAGTTACAGAACTACGTGCTGCCGAAGCTTTTTTAGATAGCAAATTGCAAGTCATAATTAACAAAGAAAACAGCCAAAATCTGCTCAATGAAATTTTTAATTTAAAATGGCAACGGCAGCAATTACAAGACACCTTAGCCGAAACTAATTCCGAAGCCGCCACCCAAGAACTACAGAAAATTCAAGAAAAATTACAAGTTGCTGTTACTGATTATCATCAAGCCATCAATACAGAAATTGAACAAACTCGGCAAACCCGCTTAGTAGCAATTGATGATGCTAGAACCAAAGCGCAAGCAGCGATTACTTTAGCGCAAAAACAGTTAAATTCCTTAGAAAATCAACTAGAAACAGCTACAGACCAGTTAAATGAACTGCTAGCAGAAGAAAGCCGTTTTCGCTCCTTCTATCTGATTATTTGCCCTGCGGTTGTTGCTATTTTCTTAGTTGGAGGGATAGTTTTAACTGGGCTTTTTAGTCAATCAACTCTTTGGTTGTTATTACAAAATCTAGGCGGTAATTTATTTAATTACTTACTTTGGGGTTTAGTTACAATATTGACTTACTTAGGTTTAGTTTGGCTGAAGTATAGCACTAGTATCCGCGATCGCATTCAAAAAAGCCAAAAACAAATTAAACGTCTAGAAAGTAGTTTAAAGGCTACTGGTGTAGAATTGCGCCGCAACTATAACGAGCAATTAAAGTTAGAATATGACCTTTATGCTCAAAAAATTCGCGTTGAAGTAGTCAATCATTTGCTTAATATAGGTAAGCAAAGAAGTATCACGTTAAGTCAAGCTTTATCTAACTTTTCTCAAATATATGAGATTTTAATTTCTCAACATGAGAAAGCATCTACAAATTACTCAGAAACTAGATTAGCAATTTTAAGCAATTCAGATATTGATGTTTATTACCATCAAACAGTTTTATCTGAACTACCGATTAATAAATTCACTCAAGAAGAAGTTAGCCGTTCTCAATCTTGGCAAATTTCTAATCAAGAGTTTCAAAATAAATTGCTATTTTTTGCCAGAAAACAGTTTGAACATCTCAATCAATTATCGATTGGTGAAGTCTTAAAATCAGATTTGATTTCAAACAACACCGCCAATGTTCGATTGAATCAACTTTATAATAGTGCCAAACTGTTATTACGTCTTCAAGATGGCGATGCTCATCTAAACCCTACATCTCAACCAGAAATTAACCTTTGGGTAGGAGCAAAAGATAAAGAAGAAATACTCCGGCTTTACAGCCGCTTTAGCCGTACCTTAACACCTTTTGTCGCAGAAGATGAAAGAAATATATGTGTTTTAGTACGTTCTTTAGGTTTCCCTGCTTACTTTCTCAGCCAAATTGAATTTTATCGAGACTGCTATGAAAAGAACTCTATTGAACAGCAAAATGACAATATACCTGATATAATCCCAGAAGAAATTGGCACAAGTAAAGAATTGAGTATGGCTTACGAAACTCTGATGTTAGGGTTGGCATTTGGTTTAGTAAACCAAGATGTTCAAGGTAATCATCAGTTTAACGGACAGAAACTTGGTAGAGACAGAGAAAAAATTTCCTTAGCTTTTGCCAATGAATTCAACTATCAAGAACTATATGGCAAACTAGAACAAAGCGTACAAGAGTATGAACATGATTCTATTTATCTCCACTTGCAGAAATTAGAACAATCTGCAAAAGATTTAAGTAATTATGAATCTAAGCTTTTAGCTCGTTTACTAGCAAAATATAACCCGTTGAATTAGCTATATTTCCCTCATGACAGCTTGTCTCGTTCTGCCAAATATACTCGCTACCTGAGCGATCGCACGCTACTAAGAACTCATACTACTACGATCATGCCAGAGTTAATTCCTTTACCTAAACTCCGAGAGAATGCTCCCGCCAAACCGGAACGGTTAGCGGTGAGATGAATTGTTGTTTTTAGGTAAAATTAGTCTCCACAATTATCTCTGCAATTCTTCCAGGTATTTCTTATCGTTTAAATGAAATTTCTCACCCCTACACACGTAACGGGTTAGAAATCGAAGTTTTAGTAAATGGTAGTTGGATAGAAATTGGCGAATGTGGAGAAACGCATCCTGGTTTATTAAAACCTGGTTATACTGGATTAGCTTCTGGTTGGGGATTAGACAGATTAGTAATGTTAGTTAAAGGGATAGATGACATTCGTTTATTACGAAGCACCCATCCCCGGATAGCTGCCCAGATGACTAACCTGGAACCCTATAATTTGGTATCTAATCAACCCAGTATCAGCCGAGATATGTCGATTGTCACTGGGATAGATACGGATATCGAGGATATTTGTGAAAACATTATAAAGATATTGGACAAAGATGCGGAATTATTGGAATCAGTGGAAGTTTTAAGTGATACCCCCTATAACGAACTTCCATCACTGGTAATTCAACGTCTAGGTATTCAACCTCATCAAAAAAACTTGTTGCTGCGGATGACTTTGCGAAGCTTACATACATCTATTAGTAATCAACAAGCCAATATTTTACGGAATTTAGTTTATCAGCAAATTTATCAAGGGAATTGTTATCCCATTTCACAAAAAACCTGATAAATATTAACACAGGACTTACGTATGAAAACGAAAAATCAAGGGTTTGGAGAAGGGGGTAAGGGTGTAGGGGTGTATGTATCCAAAACCCATTAACCCGACACCCATTAACCCAGTCTTCACAGACAATCTTTGTGCGTAAGTCCCATAACACTGTAGAGACGTAGCATTGCTACGTCTCTAGTCTTAATTTTTGCCATTCGGTCGTTGAATAATCGTTTCTACAACCCGCCGCTTGGCTTTTGGGTCAATTCCTACCAAGCGCACATACTCCCCACTGTATTCATTTAGATGTGATTCTAAAGTTGAGATAGCATCAGACTCAGCATCGATATGAATTGTACCGCAACTTTGCCAAGCACCTGTACGGAAGCGGCGTTCATCTACGTGTTCAAAGGTAAGTTTGAGACCTTGAGACAAGATTTGTCGAATTTGTTCTTGAGTCTCTAGACTTACATGGGTACTTGATATTTCTTGTTTGCGAGAACTATTACCATTAGATGATGGCTGACTAACTGGTGCTTCAGTAGTTTTTGGTGCAGTTTGATAACTTCTACCTCGATTAAGGCGATTATATTCATCCACCAACTGAGAATTTTCCACCCGTTTTTGTTCACCTACCATAAACTTACCAGACTCAATTAAATGAGACAGACTAAAATCTGGCTTTTTAAACTCTGGTGGCCCTTCTACACTATTTACCACACGCATAGAGATGCGTTCAAAACCTATTTTATGAATAAAGTCGCGGATTTGTTCATCATAAATTCGAGAACGCAAAGCACTAAAAAAGTCAATTGATTGATTAGCAAAAGTATCCACTAATTGTTCAATTTCGCGTTTTGAAAGTCCATCCTCCGCAAAAATTCCGCCGACAATTCCCACTTTGTCATCGCGGTTAGGTTCCCAATAGAATTTTTCCATCCGTCCATCTCGAATTAATGGCGCATACAGAGTGGAAAAATCATTACCTGTGACGATAATGGGGACACGCCGTATCGGGTTGGAATCATAGCTACCCGGTAATTGTACATCTGTAGGATTATCCGCAATATTCATCAGTGTGGCATTTACCAACTGAGTATTTACCGTGTATTGCGTACCTTCATCAAAGCGGCCTGCACCCGCATCTAAATCGTTAATCATCAGTACACACATTTTGCCACGTACTTTGATGAGTTCGGCTGTTTCTCGATAGCGTAGCCGAATTAACCGTGCTGGGTCTCCTGCATCTGGACTTTCTAATTCGCCGCCAGAGATGAGTGTTACCTCGATACCCATTTTCTCGAACACTAACTCACATTGGAAGGATTTACCTTCACCTTTACGTCCGTGGATACCTAAAATTAAAGGAACTCGCACACCAGGAAGATTTAAGAAGTTCTTGGTAATGTGAACAGCAAGTTTATCCAAAAAGCGAGGAGCAATATAATAACTCATACAATTATCACTGGTGATGCCTTACTCAATAATGCTATGTTTTTTTGGTATTTATTGTTTACTAATCTTTGGGTAGATATCTACAGCTACTACCACAAACGCTGTATAGGATATGTAGCAAAAATTTTATCCGCACTTAATACAGGTATATTTTCTACAATTGCTTGGGCAATTAACATTCTGTCAAAGGGGTCACGATGGTGTAATGGCAATTGAGAAACCACTAAAATATGTTCAATGCTGATAGGCAATAATTGAATACCATTTATCACTATTTGTTGTTCAACAAACTCAGCAAAACTCAAGTGAAAATTTAGTTTGCCGATACTGTGTTTGACAGCCATTTCCCAAACACTGGCAATATTTAAAAGGTCAGAATTCAGCACCCAGGAGTCAGAAGTCAGAATGAATAAGTATCTAGTAGATTAGGAAATTTATTCATTAGATATTTATCTTAATTCTTTAACCATTCTGAATCCTAAATTCAGACAAATACAGCCTAAGTCTCATCACTGGTATTGGCTCACCAGTTTTTGGATATATGGCTTGGATGAACCGTAACTAACAATTACTATATCAAGCTCAACATTTTTATAGATGTTCAAGGCACGTTGAATTGCTCCCATTATCCAATCTGTTTGGTTGCCAAATGCTCCACCACCAAGCAGCGTCAGAAACAATTTGTTATTCCCATTTTTTCTCCAATTCAAAATGGCAGCACAAATAGTTGCTTCATAGGATGCCTCTAAAACCAACTGTGCAAATTTTGCCCATAAATCTGAAAAATGATCCGAGTAAGCGACTGGTAAAGCCGAACAATAAGCTTGTGAAACTTTGTGTTTGCAGTCATTCAGCGTCACTTGTGTATCCCACTGAATGCCAATGCGTAACAACTCTCGCAATTTATCAACTCCCTCCTCGTTTAACGCTTCCAGCCGATTTGAAATTTCGACTAACCCAGCGCGTGATGCCAAAGCATAACCGTTTCGCATTTCCCAAAGACGGTTATCTTGATTTCCGAGTGCGGCTCCTATATCTTTGAGGCAATCGATTTGGTTTGTTGCGGATTGACCAATTTGCCCATTTACTCTCACAAAATAATTTCGATAAATTGTTCCTGCCCCAGCTGCTACAGCACAAGCTGGCCCTTGCGTAAAATCATTTTCATAAATCCCTACACCATACTCAGGTGTTACATAAGGATATCTCATCTCTAGCAAATTGAACTGGGAAGCTACCTGAAATACTGAATTAGCATTAGCTTCATTGATATGCAAATCCTGCACATTGGCTACTACTTCTCGGAGAGTTATTTTTCCTTGTGGATATCCACTTTTGAGAACGCGTTCTCTCAGTTGGGCTAAAGACGCTATTTCTAACTGACCACAGACTATGACTTTGCCATTTACATGAGATTTTAACAACTCACCGTCAACAGTCATATTTTCTCTCACCAGAATTGGAGATTGTTCCGCAAAACCTGTTAACGTTTCAAACCAAGTCACTTTTTTACTCTTTTTTTTCACACTTCCCTCTTTTCTAAGTATTTACAAATCCCAGACTCATGACTTCTGGGTGCTGAATTCTTACGTATCACCAATAATTAAGTTAAGAATGTGTTGATATTTGTTGAATAAATAGTTGATGTGCTTCCGATGCCACTCCTTGTTGTAATACTGCTAAAACTTGCGTCATTTCTCCGGTTAATAATGCTGATAACTCTAACCATAAACCAGGAAAAGTTCGACTTTTGATTATGCCGTTAGTATCTGGATTTAATGTTATATAATCACCATTTTCTAAAACGAACCAATCAAGTTTATTATCAAAAACTTGCCAAACAATATATTCTTTAACGCCATTGCGACGGTACACACGTTTTTTGTCATACAAGTCATTAGCGGCACTGCTGGCTGCTACTTCAGCAATTAATTCTGGTGCGCCTTCTATATAGTCATCTTCGGTAATACGTGTTTGTCCACCTAGTTGTTCGTCAATTAGTAGCACAACATCTGGCTGTACTTCATTATCTAAATCTAAGCGGACTGTAGAATTATCACCTAACTCTACACCAGGGGTAGAAACTTTGTAAGTTCCCAGCCAAATTATCAAGTTTCCATGTGGTTTACCATGACTTTTGAAACGTAAGGGTGAGGCTATGTATACGACTCCTTCGATTAATTCGGCTTTTTTGGTATTGGGCATGGCGTGATAGCGGTGTTCAAATTCTTGGCGAGTTAGGCGATCGCCACTTTCTAAAGGTGGTACTTTTAAATTTGATGCTGCCATTGCCAAATTCCTCAAAGGAGTTTTACTGCATCTAGTATAAGCAATTCTTATCTGTAGCGGAATGCGGGGAGCGTCAACTCGGATTATCTCTCAACCAAGCAACTGCAAAATCAACAGCGTTTCTCATATTAAATAATTTTGTTGTTGCTGAACCAACTGTTGAGATTCCAACTTGACCAGTTATTTCTAAAGCTTCACCTACTTCTACAAAACAGTCAGTATCAAACTCAATATCTGTGAACCATTGCCAAACTCTTTGTCCTGCTTTTAAAATCGGCGCACCCTGTTTAACTTTTTGTCTTTTACCTACTCGGTACTCAGCTAGATGAAAACTAGTGCAATTTTCATATCCAACTCCCAATAAAAGTACCCAAGCATTCAAATTGTACAAACGAGCTAACGGTGAATTTTCTCCTAAAGAGTAGTCTAGAGAGTGATTTGAAATTATCTTTTCAGCATCTTTACCCCAAGCAGCAAAAGAAACCTGGGGATGAGAACTTCGCAGCACATTTTCCCAGGTGCGGAAGGTTTCTACAATCTTTCCCATACCTCGTGTTGGAGTCACTTTAGGGTCAAAGGCTGGCATAGTTTCCCGAATGATAGACCACCACTCTTGGGGAACTGGCGGTTCTTGCCACATTGCAGGGTCAGATAAATCACCAGAATGGGTAGGCATTACCAAATTTCCGCTTGGTGTAATGACATCCATTAATGCCTGAACTACTGCGACTGAACCGCCACAAACCCATCCTAATGAACTCAAAGAAGAATGAACTATCACATTCATACCTGGTGCTAGGCCAGCATTGGATAAATCTGTTGCTAGACTCTGGCGAGTGCGAGGAGATGATGTGTTGAGAATGACTTTTGATTCACTTAAGTATTTTTGGTAAGCAGTGGACATCTTTAACTGTAGCCATCCTTCATTTTCCAGTTTTATTCTTAATAACTTATTTACGTAATCGAGTTCAAAGCCAAAATCCAGAGCGAGAATTTTCTGCAAATAGCCCAAAAAAAAGAGAGGCTTTTATTTCACCTCTCTTGTTTAAATTTAGTTCACTCAGGTATTAGGACTGTTACCCCTTACCTGTAACTTTTTCAATATCTGTTGGGTTTGTGAACAATGAAGCTCAGTACTTGACACTGCTTGATGTTATCGAAACCTACAACACGAATGTAGTGGGTAGGATATTGAGAACGGCAAGATTGAACTTCGCTTAATACTTCACGGGTAGATTTAGCTCCGAACAAAGGCAACTTCCACAGTGTCCAGTAATATTCGGTTGGTTCAGAAACTTCGTTAAATTCAATTGCGGGAATGTAGCCTTGGCTCAGAATGTACTGAACTTGTTTTTCAATTTGAGCGTCGCTGAGGGGGGGAAGATAAGACAGGGTTTCGTAGCGGCGCTCTTTTGGTAGGGTTTGCATAACTGGTGATAACTGTTTGCTATTTTGTAACGGCTTAGACATTTCCTAACTGGCTAAGTTGTCCCAGTCAGGATCGGAAAAACTTTGTTGTTCTGATTCAGGACTGGGGTTAGATAAACTCAGCTGCGTGATGCGTTCTAAATGCTGGCGACGTTGTTCTGTATTAGCTTGCTGTATACCAGTCAGAACCATTTCTGGTAAGAATTCAACAACTTCTTCAGCGATGTGTTCTCTGACTGTCATTATCCGCAGGGCTAAATCTGGCTTTTCTTGGAAAAGTTGTTTAATGTAAGCTTCTCCATCCTGGACTTTTCCGGCGGAAAAGTTATGCAGCCAAACAGCTAACGGTGGATTCGTTTCGCCTAGCTGTGCCAGCACTGTCCTTAGTGCCTGATAAGTCAGGTAGCTTTGGAGAGTTTTGGCTGTATCTTTCGCAATTTGCTTGAGATTCATGCTTGACCCAGCCCAAATTTAAGTTAAAAGTAAAAAGTAATAAGTAAAAAGATTCTTTTACCTTTTAACTTTTTACCTTTTACTTGATGATCAGACGGTATCAACTGCCTCAAACTCGAACTTAATTTCTTTCCACAGTTCGCAAGCAGCAGCCAATTCAGGAGACCACTTAGCAGCTTCACGGATGATATCGTTACCTTCACGAGCCAAGTTGCGGCCTTCGTTACGAGCTTGGACTACTGCTTCTAATGCTACGCGGTTAGCAGTAGCACCAGGAGCATTACCCCAGGGGTGTCCAAGTGTACCACCACCGAATTGTAGTACGGAGTCATCACCAAAGATTTCAACTAGTGCGGGCATGTGCCATACGTGGATACCACCGGAAGCAACTGCCAATACACCAGGTAGAGAAGCCCAGTCTTGGGTAAAGTAGATACCGCGAGACTTGTCTTGCTCAACGTAGTTTTCCCGCAACAGGTCAACGAAGCCCATTGTGATACCACGTTCACCTTCCAACTTACCTACAACCGTACCGGTGTGGATGTGGTCGCCACCAGATAGACGTAGAGCTTTAGCTAATACACGGAAGTGGATACCGTGGTTCTTTTGACGGTCGATTACTGCGTGCATCGCGCGGTGGATGTGCAATAAAACGCCGTTATCACGACACCAACGAGCCAAGGTGGTGTTAGCGGTAAAACCTGCGGTTAGGTAGTCGTGCATGATGATGGGCTGATTGAGTTCTTTAGCGTACTCAGCCCGTTTCAGCATTTCTTCACAGGTAGGCGCGGTGACGTTGAGGTAGTGACCTTTGATTTCGCCTGTTTCTGCTTGAGCTTTGGTGATCGCATCAGCTACGAACAAGAAGCGATCGCGCCATCTTTGGAATGGTGCAGAGTTGATGTTTTCGTCGTCTTTGGTGAAGTCCAAACCACCGCGCAAACACTCATACACAGCGCGTCCGTAGTTCTTAGCAGATAGACCTAATTTTGGTTTGATGGTACAACCCAACAAAGGACGACCATATTTGTTTAATTTGTCACGCTCAACTTGGATACCGTGAGGAGGCCCTTGGAAGGTCTTAATGTAAGCAACAGGAAAGCGAAGGTCTTCCAAACGCAATGCCCGCAAAGCTTTAAAACCAAATACGTTACCTACAATTGAGGTTAAAACGTTGGTGATGGAACCTTCTTCAAAGAGATCCAAAGGATAGGCAATGTAGGCAATAAACTGGTTGTCTTCGCCAGGAACTGGTTCGATATCGTAGCAACGACCTTTGTAGCGATCTAGATCGGTTAATAAGTCTGTCCATACGGTTGTCCAAGTACCAGTAGAAGACTCAGCCGCTACAGCCGCAGCTGCTTCTTCAAAGGGAACTCCAGGCTGGGGTGTAACACGGAACGCCGCCAGAAGATCCGTATCTTTTGGTGTGTAATCTGGTGTGTAATAAGTTAGTCTGTAATCTTGAACCCCGGCTTTATACCCAGCTTTTGACTGAGTCTTCGTTTGAGCGTAAGACATATCTATCCTTCCAAGATGTCACTCTTTTTACTTATCAAATCACGTTTTGTGCAACTTTCTCTCACCATTTTTCTTTCCCTCATCACCAGAGGATCAGATTAGGCAAAATTTTCTTTTAGAGGTTGTCTTCGCCAAAGGGGAGCATTGTTTTATTAACACTTGCTTCAGGAGAAATCCTTTCCATCAGTGCTGTTTACGCCTAGGAGTGCGTTACTTGGCGTTGTTGCTTTTCCCTCATTTGATGAAAAATTTCTTTTATTTATTCCTCTTTACTCGCTAAATCTTCTCAGTCTCACGCAAAATTCTCCAAATATGAGATTTTTCTCTTTTACATTCGGTCATTTCTGGGAATAAGCTTTTTAGCTCACATTCCCTGATCCGTACTCTTGCTGTATTCCTCATTTATAGAAAACAGGCTGGGAGAGAATCTGCTGGATACTGATTTAGTCGAGCAGTGAGCGAAAAACAAAGTTGCACTTAACGTAATTTGTAACTTGTCTCACAATATATCAAGAAATTGCATAAGTTCTTCTTTGAAAGTTCTTAACTTATGTATTTAAATTTGTTATTAAATAAAGATTTAAACATTTTGTTAAATGTAGTTTACAAATGTTGCTTCTAAATGTATAGAAATATAAACCCAAGATGAATAGGGGGTGGGGGGCAGGGGAGCAGGGAGAAAGGATTAAAAACCAATTGATTTGTATCAGGATTTTCGTGAAATGGTATCAAGAGGCAAAAAAAGCTGATTTACTACGGTCAGATAAAAATTAGAGTAAAAGCAAGCCTCACTTTGTAATGTTTTGTAAATAAAAGCCTTGCCCCCATGTCCTACGCCTCTGCATTCAGTCCCAGCTACGCTGCTGCACGATATCGCTTTTGTGCTGCGGCCCAGGCCTTGGGTTTTCAATTAGAAACCTATCCAATTAACCAAGTAGGGCCGGATGGAGAAGATTTAACGATTGATGTGGCGATATTGGGAGATTTGCAACCTGAGCAAATTCTGGTAATTTCTAGTGGACTACATGGGGTTGAGGGTTTTTTTGGTTCGGCTGTTCAATGTGCTTTGTTAGAAGAACGGCTGATTGGTTGGTGTCCTAACCCTGGTTCAGCTTTAGTGCTGATACATGCTTTAAACCCTTATGGTTTTGCTTGGGGAAGGCGATGGAATGAAGATAATATCGACCTCAACCGCAATTTCTTGTTAGAGAATGAAGAATATAGGGGTAGTCCCCCGATGTATGGCCAATTGAATGGTTTTTTTAACCCGACTTCCCCACCATCTTCTTTTGAGCCATTTTTAATGAAAGCGATCGCTACTATTTTTCGTTACGGCATTGATGCTTTAATTAATACGTTACCTGTAGGACAATTCGACTATCCCCAAGGGCTATTTTTTGGTGGTCATCGCCCATCTCAAACTTATGAAATTTTAGCTGCCCATCTTCCGCGCTGGATTGGCAATGCCAAAAATATTTTGCATATTGACTTACATACTGGTTTAGGTAAAAAAGCAACTTACAAACTCTTCATTGAAGATCCACCAGAATCAGCATCCACCCGGTGGTTAAAACAACAGTTTGGTGCTGATGTAGTCGAACCTTACCAACCAGGCAAAATGTATAAAATACGTGGCAGTTTGGGAAATTGGTGCAAGGCAATGTTTCCCCAATGTCAATATAGGTTTCTCACGGCTGAGTTTGGTACTTATCCGGTTATTCAAGTAGTGCAAGCCTTACGGGCAGAAAATTGCGCGTATTTTTATACTCCGCCAGATCATCCTACTAGAGAGTGGGCGCGTCAACGTTTGCAAGAGGTGTTTGCACCAGCAGATGTGGCTTGGCGTAATGCTGTCGTTTCTCAAGGTCTGGATTTAATTGAACAGGCAATTGAAGTTTGTTTTCCTATAGAAGTGATTTAGTTGATTTAGCGTGGGAAACATAAAGCCCGATCGCTTGTACTCACTCTAGGGTTAGTCTGGAAATAGTCGTGTAACATCTCACAACCCCGCTTTAACAAATTATCGAGTTTAATATCTGCTAAAGGCCGAATTATCACCATTCCTTTAGCCCCACCTGCTGCCAAAATACGACCATCTGGGCTAAAAGCTACACTGGTTAATTCTTCCTTATCGCCTTTGAGTGCAATTAGTAATGTGCCATCACGTTTCCAGAGTTTGAGTTTATCTTCACTGGCAGCGACGAGCATTTTGCCATTGTGACTAAAACTCACACTAATAAAACTATCACCATCCCCAGAAATATCTTGGAGTAATTGACCGTCTCGATTCCATAGTTTAACTGTGCTGTCAATACTAGCAGAAGCTAGAGTTTTGCCATCGTTTGACCAAGCTACACCATTTACCGGACGGCTGTGACGATTTAAGATTTTTTGCAGTTTGCCGTCTCGACTCCAAATAATCACTGTTTTATCGTCGCTAGCAGAAGCTAAAAATTTGCCATCTGGGCTAAAGTCTACCCAATTTACACCGTCTTTGTGACCTTCTAAAGTGTTGAGTAGCTGACCATCACGACTCCAAAGTTTGATGGTTCTATCCTTGCTGGCTGAAGCGATAATTTGACCATCAGCAGACCACGCCACACTGAAGACTGTATCTTGATGTCCGCTAAAAGTATGCAGCAGTTTGCCATCACGCCGCCAAATTTTGACGGTTTTATCTTTACTGGCGGAGGCAATATTTTGACCATCTGGCGACCAAGCCACACCCCAAACTTGACCTTGATGGCCTGTTAAGGTGCGTAAAATTTGCCCTTGGCTATTCAAGATTTTGACAGTAGCATCACGGCTAGCTGCGGCGATATTACGGCTATCGGGGCTAAAACTGATACTCGTAATCCAGTCTTCTTGGTCACTTTTGGGGTTACGCCCTAACACATCATCCCAACGCCAAAGTTTCACAGTTTTATCTCGTCCCGCCGAAATCAAAGTCCGACTATCAGAACTAAAACTCACACTATTGACCCAATTGTTATGTCCTCTGAGAGTTCCTAACAGCAAACCTTGAGGACTCCATAACTTGATGGTTTGGTCGAGACTCGCTGAGGCAATTGTATGACCATCGGGGCTAAAACTGACACTGGTGATTCCGGCGGTATGTCCTGATAAAGTTTTGAGCAGCTGACCTTGCAAGTTCCAGAGTTTGATAGTCTGGTCTAAGCTCCCCGAAACAATAATTTGCCCATCACTAGACCAGGCTAGACTTTTAACAGCATCATAATGAGCTTGCCAACTTCGCAGTAATTTACCTTCACGGTTCCATAACCGGATGGTGTTATCTGCACTAGCCGAGGCCAAAGTTTTGCTGTCTGGCGACCAAGCGACATCTAAAACGGTACTTTGATGTCCGGTTAAGGTGCGGAGTAGTTTACCGTCACGACTCCACAATTTGATGGTGTTGTCGGTACTGGCGGAGGCGATGAGTTGTCCATCGGGACTAAAACTCACTTTATTAACTTCTGCTGTATGGCCTGTTAAGGTGTGGAGTGGTTGACCTTCTCGACTCCATAATCTCACTGTCATGTCTTGACTGCCAGAAGCAATCATTTGCCCATCGGGACTAAAACTCACGCTATTGACTATATTTTGATGTCCTAATAGGGTTTTGACTAAAGTACCATCAGCCCGCCAGAGTTTAATTGTATTATCTGCGCTACCAGAAATAATTAAAGAGCGATGGCTTTGCCAAAGCCCAGGGCTAACGCGGCTAAATACTGCACTATTCACCCCACCTGTATGGCTTTCTAAGCGGTTAACCTCCCGCACTCCCGAAACTGCTTGGTACAAAGCTGTTTGCACTTGTTCTCTGGTTGACGGGTCTACCCACAAAGCTTGTTGTAATTTTCTCCCGGCTTTTATGCCTTCTTTTAAAGCATCGATACCTTTTTGGGATGCAAACAAAGCTTCACTAGAAACGCTGAGGGTTTTGATTTCACTATCTAAAACGGTAATGATAGAAACTGATAAACCAAAAATCGCTAAAAATGCCACTGATAAAGCCACTTTTAAAGAGCGATTTAATCTGGCTTCGTTGAGGCGCTGCTTTTCTTTAGTTGCTGTGAGTTGGGCTGTTAATTCTTTTTCTTTAAGTGCAGATTTTAATTGCTCAATTTCTATTTGACTTAATTCTTCGCGCTTGCGGAGTTCTCGTAGTTCGGTGACTAAATCTAACCCTTGGGTGGGTGGACTGTCGCTGAGTCTAGCTTGTTGCTTTTTTTGGCGGAGTTCACTTTTGAGTCGTTGAATTTCAAATTCACTTTGATCAACTTTGCGACGTAGTTGATCGAGTTTAGCTTGTAAACTTGATTCTTGTTCTTGCAAGTAACGAATCAAATCAACTAAATAATCATGAATTAATTGATAGCGTTCTGGCACATCAGGAAATAATACTACTAGTCCAGAACTGACTAAGATATTTAAGACTAATTCTAATTTCCCGGCATCTTCTAATTCCGAAATTTCTGTAGCTAATTCGGCACGAGTTTTAAACGGTCTTTGATTTGTTTCATCTGTAAGTAAATATAAAACTAGTAAAGCTGCCCGTTCATTTTCGGGGCCGCAGTCTTTAATTAATTCTTTAATGTAACGCTCAATCAGTTTGTTGGGGCGATAGGGTTGATATTGGGCTAAAGTATTGATGCGTTCATCTTGTAATTGTGCGCCGACAACTTGTAATTCAATTGGCCTAACTTCACCTAAATCTGCTGATAAATCTTCTACCAAAGCATCGATTAATGCCGGCTCTAAATGCATCTGCGATCGCTCGGTTAATTTTTGAATGATTGCTTTGGTATATTCTGGGGAAAAATTATTTAATTGATAACGAATATTTTTCTCCAAGATATTATAATCAATTGCTTCTAAGGCAGCGAGATTTTTAAATTCTAATAATCGATGTAAATAGTCTTCGCGGATAGAAAAGACTATTTTCACAAAGGATATATTTAAACAATCTCGCAAAAATCTATCAAAATTTTGTCTTGCTCCTGGTTGACTACAAGTAAAGAAAAATTCTTCAAATTGGTCAAAAATTAAAACGGTAATTAAATGTTTATTGGCATTTTCATTTAATTTTGCCAAAATATCAGCAGTCGTGATGGGAATTTTGATATCCGCTATGGGTACTTCTAAAGTGTCTTCTCCCTGAATTTGTGACATCGCGGCTGTAAAAGCTTTGCCAAATTCTCGCACCCAATCTGTGTAAACTTGAATCACCACAGGCACGGCAATTTGATCGCCTACGGTACGATTTTGTAAGGCGGGTACTAGTCCGGCACTGACAGTGGAACTTTTACCCACACCAGACTGACCATGAATGATCATTAATTTTTGGTCAGAGCGGCTAATTTTGCCAATTAAGTTATTAATATCGCCTTCTCTACCAGAAGCCGCAATTTCTAAAGCGACGCTGCTAGTGCCTGAAGGTGACATCAAAGCGGGGTTGGTAACTTGGCGTTGGGGTTGTAAGCGTCCCGCCCCAATAAAAGCGCGAAAGCCATACTGTTGCTCAACAGAACGCCGTTTTTGCCTGATAGTGTAAGCTTCTAGATAACGCCCAGCCTCAAAGTAAAGCGATCGCAGCGTCCGTAATAAGCGAATATAACGATGGGCATTATATTGATGGGTGCTATTTTCTAAGGCATTGGGGAGTGCTTTGGCTGCTTTATCTAAATATTCATTAGCAACTTGATGGTCGCCTAAACTTTGTTGGGCTTCGGCTAAAACTAAATAATAAATTTGTGCCAACAATAAGGGAAATAAATATTGATGAGAAGCACTCTGTCTTTGGGCTTCTCCTAATTTTAATAACGAGACATGGGCTAAAATACTCGCCTGCATCCAGCGCGACTGCTGCAAAGCAACTTGGGCTAAAAAACCATAATCACAAGCTAGTTGAATTTGACTACCATAAATTTGATGCAGTTCTAAAGATTTTTGGGCTACAGTTTGCAATTCTTCCCATTCTTGCAGATGTTCTAAAACTTCTGCCCATTGACTAATAAATTCGGCAACTATATCGGGTCTTTGTGCCAATTGCAAAACATTACATGATTGTTGTAAATACGATTTTGCACTGTCCCAATGACGGCGATTTTCTGTTTGATTCTGCTCGGCAAGGCGAGAATAACATAAGCCTAAATAATAAAGTAAGACTCCTTGCCGCACTAAAGGCGAAGTATGATTACTTAGGATATCTAATTCCGTATTCCAGGTATTAGGAATAGTTTGGTGAAAATCGCCATGATTTTCTAATGCTAATTGTTGCCAAACAGCCAAACTTTGTTGAAAATGATTTAATGCCCGTTGAATGCGATCGCTAACATAGTTATCTAAGCCAAAAACAAATTCTAAACTCGCATATAACTCTGGTTCTAAGGTAATTCCCCGATGACGTAACTCTTGAATGGCAAAGTGTAACTCATCGTTATGTTCCCAGATTTGCTCTAAAGTAGAATATTGTTCTGTGCCTTGGTTATCTTGATGTTGGGTAGGTAAAACAGTCGCAAATAGCGAGTCTGTTTCTTGAAGCAAAAAATCTTGTAATTGAGTCGTCGTCATTTCAAAACGAATTGGTGTCGCCGCCCAACTGGCAAAATCTGGGGCTAACCGCACAACTTTTTGCAACACCTCATCATTCACCCAAAAAATCATCGGGAATGAGTGACGTTTAGGAAATTCATCCCGAATTTGGTTGATCGAACTGAGTAAATCATCAATGCGTTCTACTGACTCTAAACCCAAAATATTCAACGCCGATGGTTGTTCTTCATCGCTTCGCAATTGAATATGAATTGTGCTGTAGAGACTTCTGGCACTGTGGGGTATAACTAGTTTTTTGGTTGAGCCTGGTAAAAGAAGTTCTAATTGCTGTAAGATGTTCTCTTGCAAGATGCGATAGTTGCAACACACCAAAACTACAGAGAATTGACCCCGCGACAGAGAAATCGCTCTGCTTAAACTCCGCAACGCCCTTTCGTTGGCTGATTTTATGTCTGCTTGTGTGTGTTCAACCATGATTTAAATTTTTGGGTCTCTGCGATAACTGGGTTGACAGCAAACCAAGCACCTCGATGGTCACGATATTCAAAGACGAATAAACTGCGTAAAAGAGCGTGATAGGCGATGTCGCCACCGACTCTTTGCTGTTCTACCACCTGAAAAATTAATTCCCATTCATCTTGGTCGATGGCGTGGGCGCGGTAGTCTCGTTGACGTTGAATCACTAATTCAACGCAGTCGCGCTCAAAAGGCGGGTCTTGTTCTCTCAAGCAGTCGAACAACAGCCCTAGTAAGTCTCGGACATGACCACCACTAATTAAACACAATCGATCTAGAGTTTCTAGGTTATCAAATATCTCTGTAACTAAGCTTAAGCGATCGCTCGGTTCAATGTCAGGAAAGGCTCTAGCTAACACCATTTGGCGCATCAGTGATAGCCCTTGGTTGAATATTTCTCCAGAACGCAACCGCACAGGTATCATCGGTAAAACTTTGGGCGCAACCCCACCACCCAACCGATGCTGAAGCTCGGCGCTATCGTTAGAGAAAATTAACGATAACGGTATAGTGTAAACTAAATGACAATCTATTTTCCGTAATTGTTCGCCACGCTCAATAAATAAATATTCTGGCAGCGATCGCCCCGAAGGTAAAGGCCGAATCGCTACCCTATCTAAGTTATCAACAATTACTACTAAACCTTTTTTCCCTTGATTTTTCAGTTCCTTGGTGGCGCGTTCTAGGAGTTCTTTATTAATGGACTGCAAAATATTTTGGGTACGCGGTTCGAGATAATCTCTTAAGCGTCGCCGCAGTTGGGGACTTTCTTTAGTTTTGGCGGTAATTTTCGCTATCCCCACAGATAATTCTGCTTCTACGCCCAAGTCGATGGGTGTTTGCAGGAAATCAACAACTTCAGTGAATAATTTGGCGAAGTAACTCGGCTTGAGCCGAATTTTTTTGGCTTCGAGACTTTCGCTAACTTGTCCGGCGATCGCAAGTAAAATATCTGTGATGTCTACATCGGCCATTTCTAAGACATGGGTAGACTCAAAATAAACCACATGAAATTTTTGCTCTTCTAATTCCGCTTTTAAGCGCAATAATTCTGTCGATTTTCCACAACCCAAATGTCCAGTAAACAACTGACAAGTCGGTGTTTCTGGAGAAATGCGGGTAATGGTTCGCAGCAAAGCCTCGATGATTTTGCCACCCCGCACCGCCGCAAAATCGATATAATAGCGGCGATCGCTAGCATCTCCCATCACCAAAGGTCTACTCGGATTACAAGCCTGATAAAATCTTTCTAAATCTAAAGGCATAACTATCTAATTCACTCTGTAAACAATAGGGATAGTGCAACCTGCTAAATGAATATATTTCTTTTGATTAATTTATGCGTTTATTCCCGAAAGCCATTGCCAAATATTAACTAAATTAGCAGTTTTCTGGAAACCATTTTATCCAGAAGTTTGATATCACATAGTAGGCTTGACATTTTTTATCTGCAAAAGAATCACAATCCTATTTATTTTATTTAAAAAAATGAATATATTAAGAACAATATTTAATTTTTGAAAAAATCTCAGTATATGTAGGGTTTGTTAGGCGTAAGCGGTAACGTGTCAAAAGCTTTCGGTAGATGTATTACGCATCACGTTAACACATCCTACTACGTGTATTTTAAAAAATTAAGTCTGAATCCTATATTTGTCTAACGTTCTTAAATCAAAGCCAAACAAATCTTTTACCTGTTGCTGATTCCCTTGCTTAACGAATAAGTTGGGAAATTAAATTTGCTTGCTATATTTTTTACCCAAATAAAAATTAATCAATTTTACATATAAAAAGTGTTGAGTTGACAGAACAAAGTAAAAACTGTACCACACAGAAACTCTGAACTGAGTTGACTCAACACTACAAAAATTATGCAACTCAAACACCAAATATTGCCGACTAACCCCTACAGTTACCGTGTCGGACACAATCTCCTGTTTGATCCTCCCTAGAAGAGATTTGCCACGGTGCTAAATTTGTCTGAGTAGTAATACTCTGATTTTGGTTGATAAAAGTAGCAGTGATAATAGGTAAATTACCACAACTCGCTAGACTGGGTTTTGCATCGTACAGATAAACAGGTAATGCTATCAGTCCAATGCACATTATCCTATGCATACAAACCTCAGCGAACAATACCGATATCGCTATCTTTTAGATGCCACCTTGATGAATCGGAGTTTCTAAACTGAGCATTGTCGATTGATTTTGTATCAATTTATGCAATGCTACTGTCCGCAGAGACGTAATTTCTAAAATATCTGTTCCATCCTGATATCTATTTAGAACTTACGCACAAAGGCTAGTTTATTGAAATTGGCTGTAAGGGAATCAAGATTTTGCTCGCATACACCCTTACACCCCTAAACCCTTGATTGTTGTTGTACTGCGTAAGCTTGATCTATATGTCGATAATCAGATGGACATGACTCACAAGATGACATCCCACTAACTGATCCTAGCACTAGCACAAAAAAACCGGAAAAAAATCCGCAATTAGAAATAAACGGGATTTCGCTAGTTAGTTTTTGAGGTAGAACTTACGCAACGATATTATGTAGCTTTGGCAGGAGGTTGACATCCTCTCGCCGCTACACCCTTGCGGGTGTAGCGGGAGATTCCAAAGATCACTCTTTGGGTTTTCTCTAATACCAGCATCTTTACATCAAACTTACTGACGTAAAGATATCACGACTATTGCTAAAAGTACGGGCGGGTTTACCAATATTCTCGCTTTTGTACGATGATCCAAATAAACCCGCCCCTACATCCCTTGCCTTGTCAAACCGCAGGTTTGACAAGGCAAGGGGTGTTTCGCTTTTAGCCAACAATTCATCTCACCGCCACAACGTAGTTTGGCGGGAGCATTCTTGTTGTTTTTAGGTAATAGAATAGTTAACAAATGTTGCCTACCTAATAGCATACTCATGACTCCTTCATCCGAAGCTGACACTATCATCAATCCTGATATCGACCTAGAAGGACAAGGCAACTCTGAGAACGATCCTCTTGATGAGTTGCCTGGTGAAGTCGAAATGTCCCTGTTCGACCACCTAGAAGAGTTACGACAACGGATTTTTTATTCCTTAATAGCTGTAGTAATATTTGTTATCGGCTGTTTTGTTGCTGTCAAGCCGATTGTGCAATTACTAGAAGTGCCAGCAGCCGGGGTAAAATTTCTCCAGCTTGCACCAGGAGAATATTTCTTTGTCTCCTTGAAAGTTGCTGGCTACAGTGGCTTAGTTCTTTCTAGCCCTTTTATTCTTTATCAAATTATTCAGTTTGTTCTCCCAGGTCTGACACGCCGCGAACGTCGCCTACTGGGGCCAATAGTTTTGGGGTCGAGTGTATTATTTGCTGGCGGTTTAGTATTTGCCTATTTACTTCTCATCCCCGCAGCGTTGAGATTTTTCATTAGCTATGGTGCGGATGTAGTCGAACAAATCTGGTCAATTGATAAATATTTTGAATTTGTATTGCTGCTGTTATTTAGTACTGGTTTAGCTTTTCAAATTCCGATTATTCAATTATTGCTAGGCAATTTAGGCATTGTTTCTTCTGAAAGAATGCTGTCTGGTTGGCGTTATGTAATTATGGCAGCCGTAATTTTAGGTGCTGTGCTGACACCTTCTACTGACCCTTTAACCCAAGCTTTGTTAGCAGGTGCTGTTTTAGGGCTTTATATGGGTGGAATTGGGTTAGTTAAACTCACAGGTAAATAGAAAAACATCACTGATAGTGAGCTTTTAACCCTGTTGTCTGCTGTGGGTGTAGTTTTAAATGATGGCAAAGTAGCCCTAATGCAGCCAGATAGAAATTGCTTATAGGCTCAAGAATTTTATAGTTCAATTTAGAACAATGACTAATTAATAAGTATCAGTAAGAGCAGGTTTAGATTTTTAATCAACCAATCGAAAATTCAAAATCAAAAATCTAAAATTATTCTGCCTCCTGCCTTTATTTATACTATCCATTCCGAAGCGCGTTCCCCCAAATCTAGGGGAATACTAACAGCTTTACCCAGCCGTGGGCGATCGCGTGTTTGAGCGATAAAATTTTTTACCTGTGCTGTACCACCTAAAGCATTAAGATAATTAGCGATGGTATCAAGATGCTCTTGGTACTCTGCCTCTGTTAAGGGAAAAGAAGCTTGCTCAAGATATTTCCACATCACTTGCAGAAATATCTTGCCTTGAGTACGGCGAAACTGGACATCATAAGAATGTCCCCACTTATCCAGCAACAGTTGGTGTAATTCCTTTCCTGTCATAGCTTCTCTCAATTAGATTTTACATTTAGTTATGATGTTAAGTTCCGTAACTCAAGTATGATAAGGATATAAAGAAATGTAATGCTAACAGAAAAGCTGCTAAAAGTATCTTGCAACAAAGAAGTTTAGCATCGTTAGTTAGCATTTCGACCCAGACAAGAGTTACTCAAGTATTAGTACTCTTGTCAAAATGCTTAGACAAAATATACAAAGAGCGAGCGCGTAGGATATGGCTCAATTTTCGGAATCAGCAGACGTGCCAGATATGGGCCGTCGTCAATTCATGAACCTGCTCACCTTTGGGACTGTCACTGGAGTAGCTCTGGGTGCATTGTATCCCGTTGTTAACTACTTTATTCCTCCAGCTACTGGTGGTGCTGGTGGTGGCGCAACAGCAAAAGACAGCCTAGGCAACGATGTGAGCGTTAGTCAGTTTCTAGAGAGCCATAACGTAGGCGATCGCACCCTCGTCCAAGGATTGAAGGGCGACCCCACCTACATTGTGGTCGAAAGCAAAGAAGCAATCACCGATTACGGTATTAACGCTGTTTGCACCCACTTGGGTTGTGTTGTTCCTTGGAACGCTGCGGAAAACAAATTTAAATGCCCTTGCCACGGTTCTCAATACGATGCAACTGGTAAAGTAGTTCGAGGCCCTGCACCACGTTCTTTGGCTTTAAGCCACGCCAAAACCGAAAACGACAAGATTGTTCTCACACCCTGGACTGAAACCGACTTCCGTACCGGCGAAGAACCTTGGTGGGCTTAATTTATCAGTGAACAGTGAACAGTGAACATGCTTGATAACTGATAACTGATAACTGATAACTGATAACTGTGACTATTGACTACTTCATCCAAGAATCGTTGTCCTTATAGAGATGAGAAATGCCTTTACAACAGCGAGGTTAACTCGCACTGCTAGAGCAATTACCAAAACATTGCTCGTAGCGATCGCTACAGTAACATTCTTCTTTACTAGCGATATTGCTTTGCCTCAAAGTGCTGCCGCTTATCCTTTCTGGGCGCAGCAAACCTATCCTGAAACTCCCCGCGAACCGACAGGTAGAATTGTTTGCGCTAACTGTCACCTAGCAGCCAAGCCCACAGAAGTTGAAGTACCCCAGTCCGTGCTGCCCGACACAGTATTTAAAGCTGTGGTGAAAATTCCCTACGATACTAGCGTGCAGCAAGTTGGTGCAGATGGTTCTAAAGTTGGCTTAAACGTTGGTGCAGTTTTGATGCTCCCCGACGGTTTCAAACTTGCTCCTGAAGACCGCATTCCTGAAGAATTGAAAGAAGAAGTCGGTGATACCTACTTCCAAACCTACAAAGAAGGTTCCGACAACGTAGTTATTGTTGGGCCTTTACCTGGCGAACAATATCAGGAAATTGTCTTCCCTGTTCTATCTCCTAACCCTGCAACTGATAAAAACATCCACTTCGGTAAATACTCAGTTCACGTAGGCGGTAACAGAGGACGCGGACAAGTTTATCCTACTGGTGAAAAGAGCAACAACACTGTTTACAACGCTTCCGCTACTGGAACCATCAGCAAGATTGCTAAAGAAGATGATGGTGAAGGTAATGTGAAATATTTGGTGAACATCACAACCGAAGCTGGCGATGTGGTCACTGATACAATTCCGCTTGGCCCAGAACTGATTGTTTCTGAAGGACAAACAGTAAAATCTGGTGATGCTTTGACCAATAACCCCAACGTTGGTGGTTTCGGTCAAAAAGACACAGAAATCGTGTTACAAGATGCTAGCAGAGTTGGTTGGTTAATTGCCTTTATCACTCTGGTAATGTTAGCTCAAGTAATGCTAGTTCTCAAGAAGAAACAGGTTGAAAAAGTTCAAGCTGCTGAAATGAATTTCTAAAATTCTCTGATAAATCCTTTTTTAAAAAAGACAGGCATATTGCCTGTCTTTTTTAATTTTTGCCTATTCTTCTATTTTTCTTGCTCTAATACCATTTCACGAAAATGATATATCGCGTCTCTACTCGCCTAACCCCTAACTTGCGAAACTCTGTCTTCACGCCACAATTGATATAACCGATTTGCTGGCATTGTTAAATATAAAACATCGCCCTCGACGAGATGAGTAGTAAGTAAATCCCAGCCGCGAATTTTCTGGCTGTTGGTTTCTACATACAAAGGCACAAAATCAGCCAAGACTGCTATTTCTTTAACCGATTGACTGCAAAAGGGATGGGAGGGGGTAATTAATGTGGCAAAGGCTACCCAAAGTTTATCGGCTGTGATGCCATTGCCTAAAATACGTCCACCCAAAGCAGCAGCCGCAAAGGCGGGGGCTGCTAGTTCTGCGGGGCTGAGGACGGCTTCAAAATCAAATACTTGTTGTGCCATCCCAGCAAAATCAGGGTCGGCATAGTGGACAATCACAGGGATTTTTGGTGCTAAACCTTTGGCTTTCAGGGCAATTTCTAAATTAGTCGCATCGTTGCTAGTGACAGCTAACACCGCAGCCGCAGAAGCGACATGACTAGTTTGTAGGATGGTGCGAAAACTGGCATCACCTTGAATGACGGGAATACCCAAGCCGCGCACAGAGTTGATATATTTGTTATTCGAGTCAGTTTCTATGACAACTACTTCGTAACCACTGGTGTGTAGTTGCTGGACAATTTTGCTGCCGAGGGCGCTTAAACCGCAGACAATATAATGATGACGCTGGGGAATTCGGGCTACATCCCAGAATTGTTTGAAGCGGCTACCTAAGACAAAATCGGTCAGCATGGCGTACCATAGCCCGATCGCTACTGCCCCAATTAGCATAATAACGATGGTGAATATTTTCACACTGTTGGGGGCATTCTCGACAACTTTATCGTTACCGCCTGCGCCCGTAATCATCCCGACAGAAAAATATAAAGCATCGACTACCGATAAACTTAGTTCGGTAGACATATAGGTGAGTGTAGCGATCGCTATAATTACCAATAATACAAATGCACCCGCTACTACCGATTTTCCATGTTGCTGAAACTGGCGCAAACTAGTAAAAACTTTCAAAAATTTTTTGATTAACGACCTGCGAATCGAACGAACGCGGGGTTGGATAGCAATAATTAAGCGATCGCCTACTTCTAATTCTTGCTCAGAAAGCACACCATAAATTAAATTCATTTCCCCTTTTACAGGTAAATAATAAATCGGCATCCTTGCGGTTTCTTCCCACAAATCACTCAATTTCCGCCCTAGCCAAGGATGATTTTCATCAATATATTCTTCTTGGACAGGCCAAGTTTGGTCAAATAATTTGATTTGTCCTATGGCTTGATTTCCTAGCGCAGCAAAAGTAAATAATGGTGCGGCTAAACCCACCACACTCATACTTAAGTGGTCTGGTAAAGCTTGGTCTAAACGCTCGCCCAAATTTGTATTGTACAAGCGGTTAATGATGCGAATTCGGGGATTTAACACCCGTGCTTGCATCATAATTGATAAATTTAAAGCATCATCTGAACCAGTAATGACTAGAGTTTGTGCTTGGTGAATTCCTGCGGCTATTAAAGTCGCAGCCGCGTGTAAATTCCCAATAATCACATCTGGTGAACATTCGCCAGGTATCGGTTTGTGATGGATACCCACAACCAATGCCCCCTGCTGTCTCAGCAGACGAAAAATTTTATATCCAGTACGTCCTAAGCCGCAAACAATAATTCGAGGTTTCATGAAACAGCAGGAAAAATGTATTGGTAGTTAACAATATTCTTGCGCTGTTTCTCCAAGCGTAACTGTAACTAACAACACGTTAGTTTTAAATCAAATTAATTAGGCACTTTTGCTACAGTTTTCCAGTCAAATAAAATATGAAATTTCAAGTAATAAGTATGAACTTAATTCATTTTAGTGGGGTATTATGCCCACTATTTTTAGCAGGTGCGATCGCCTCTACTGCACAAGCCCAAACAGAATCTACACAAGGGCCTTTAGCCGCGCCTAATGTGCAACTAAAGGTACAACGTACTAGCGGAACTTGCCCACAAACAGTTGGGTTATGGTGGTTAACATTACCTTATGAAGGTGGGGCAGAACATACTGTCGTGGCAGATACTAGAGCTTTTGCCGATACTGCTCAGTTAGTGAAATCTAACAATCAGTTGTTTGTTGAATTTGTTTCACCTTTACGCAGTAATTATGCTTCTTGTGTTGGCAAAACTCAAGGGCAAGAATATCCTTTTTACAATGTGCAGTTTCAGAATAAAAAAGCTTATTTCCGTGTAGATTTGCGTAAAATTAACGCACCAGGACAGCTAATTACCTATAAAAGTGTAATTGGTTTTCGGCCTTATGTGCGGTGGGCGATCGCAGACTAAAGAAAAAGTATGAAGGATGAAGGATGAAATGAGAATCTGGGGAAATTAAATTTCGGGGTCGGCTAGGCGAGTAGTTGGGCGACTTTGATACAAATCTTGAATAACTTGTACAGCAGAAACTAGGGCTACTAAGGCGATAACAGCAACAGGTAATAAACCTTTGCCAATAATCGCAATTGCTATTAACACAAGTGCGCCACTGAAGCGATACAAAGAACGAATTTTACAATAGCGGATGACTCCATATCTATGCAGGATGGCAACAGCAAAGGAGCATAATGCTACTGAACCACAAATTAACCATCGTTGGCTATCTGGTAAAGCTACAGTGGGCGGACTTAACAAAATTTGTTCCACACCAACCCCTGTAGCTGCAATCCCAATGACTAATGGCAAATGGGTATATAGCCAGATATTGACAGTTCCTACTTTTCCCTCTTTCCGCGCTGTTTCGATGGGTGTACCACCTAGATTATCGAAATAAACCCACCACCAACAAAAAGCAATAGCTAAACCAAAAATGGCGGAAAGTACAGTTAATACATCCCATTTTTGCTGAGAAACACCGTTGACTACAGCAATAATCGCCTCTCCCAAAACAATAATCGTGAACAGCCCAAACCGTTCTGGTAAATGAGACGCGTGTGGAAGTAAACCGACTTGAAACTTGCGTGCAGTTAATGGTGTCGCAAAATCAATGATGATTCCCAATCCCCAGAGTATAAATCGCCAGGGAACGGGAAAAATTGCCGAGATGAGCCATATAATAGATGCGATCGCAAAACCAATGGCGTAGCGAGTTGTCAAAGGACGCGCTGACGGAATATGTATACCTGCGCGGATATATTCTACTACCAGCACAGCGCGACCAAGGGCATAAGCTAAAGCAAAGCCAGGAGAACTTTCGCCTAAGCCGTGGTGAATATTTACAGCCATAGCCGCAGCCGTTAACATTTGTACGCCAACCAACAGGCGATGTACTATGTCATCGTTATCAAAACGGTTGGCATAAAAAGTAGTGCCAATCCATGACCACCAAATAGGAATAAATAAAACGACAAATCCCAGTAATCCTGATAAAGAGATATCTTCTTTGAGATTGTGGGCTACTTGCGAGACGGCAACCACAAACACCAAATCATAAAACAGTTCTAGCCAAGTAGCGCGTCTTTCTTCTTCGGTGTCTTCACCAATGCGTAATCTTGGCGGTTGGAGAAAATTGTTCATAAAGCTAATGGCAAATTGCTTATTGTTTTCTACCATTAGCAGTAAGTAATTGACTATCTATAGTAGTAAATAAACTATAGGAATCCGGTTTGATTTAGGAATTTACTTATGTAGTCAGGGAGTAGGGAATAGGAAAAAAGACTTTTCTGTGTGTACTGATTTTTTGCAAAAATCAAATATTAGTCCTATATTAACATTTTACTGAGCTTTTGTACGTGCTTGCCTGACCATTGCAATTAAAGTTTGGTGAGCATCTTCTGAGTCTTTTAAAATATGATCAAAGACAACACGTACTGGTTGAGATTCCCCATTCACTTCGGCGGATAAATTCATCCCTTCAGCATCTATAGAAAGCATTTTGGCAGATGCTACATCTTTGATTTCAGCAAAAACCCGTGCATATAGTAATACAGCATCAGCATGATCTTCATTCATGTGATTACAGATGCGATCGCTAATTTTCGCAGAAAGCTGATCCGACATGGGGCAAACATTTAAAACAACACCCTAAATTGTAGAATGACTGAAAAAGAATTGCTTAAGTGGATTCCTCCGCAAGGTCAAGGGTGTTTTCTCGAAAATCGTTACAATAAATTTAAATTTGTCAAGTATTTTTTACCTTTAATTGCGGAATCTCGAGAGCTTAGACTGTAGCAGAAATACTAAATAGGATTATTCTAGCCAAGAGCAGATGAGCGAAACTAGCCAACGCCGAATAGTTATTGGGGATGTACATGGACATTATGAAGGCTTAATGACACTGTTAGAGGCGATCGCCCCAACCTCAGCAGATCAGATATATTTTTTGGGAGACTTAATTGATCGTGGCCCACACAGTTGCCATGTAGTAAATTTTGTCCAACAGAACAATTATTCCTGTCTGCTAGGAAACCATGAGCAGATGTTATTGAGTATTTTCACACAAAACAACGTCCCAGCACAAGCCTTGCAAGCGTGGCTGTACAGTGGTGGACAAGCAACCCTCAGCAGTTACGAACAGTCTACTATTCGTCAAGACCATATAGAATGGCTTGAGACTTTACCCACATATTTAGATTTAGGGGATATTTGGTTAACTCATGCAGGATTAGACCCTGCTTTACCCATAGCCGAACAAACTGCTGAACAGTTTTGCTGGATTAGAGATGAATTTCACAGCATAGAAAAGCCTTATTTCCCCAATAAATTAATTATTGTTGGCCATACAATTACTTTTACTTTACCAGGAGTAACCCCTGGTAAACTGGCTCAAGGAAGAGGATGGCTAGGGATAGATACTGGTGCTTATCATCCCCGTAGTGGTTGGTTAACAGGATTAGACATTACCAATAAGCTAATTTATCAAGTGAATGTCTTTCAAAATAGTTTACGCACTTTACCCTTGGCAGAAGGGGTAATTGCTATTGAACCATCCAAAATTACTGCTCGCCGCCAACAGCAGCGAGCATAGTTATTGTTGTCACTTTGCTTTGCGTAATTAACAATTAAAGTAATGGTCGGATATCTGCCCGATAAGCAGACTCATCCAATCCAGCCCGCGCGCTGCTAGGTTGAGTGTTGATCGCGCGTTTGAGATTAGTGATGCGATCGCTAGTTGCTGGATGGGTACTCAAGAAAGTCGGCCCGGAGCCACTCTTGAGTAATTTTTGCATAAAAGAAACCATAGCAGACTGGGCATAACCCGTTCTTGTTAAAGTTCTTAATCCTCTTCTATCAGCGTCAAATTCATCTTGACGGCTGCGAGGACGGTTAAGTGCTAAGTCTACACCAATGGCTACAGCTTGATTGCGGTCTAAACCTGCGGCTGTCGCTACACCACTTGCCAAAGCCCTTTGTCGCATTTGTTTAACTAAGTGTTTACCACCAATGTGACCAATTTCATGGGCAATAACGCTGGCTAGTTCCGCTTCATTATCAGCAGTTTTCAATAAACCAGTGTGGACATAAACAAAACCACCCAAAGTGGCAAAAGCATTAACTGAGTTGTCTTCTACTACCTGGAATGTATAGGGTAGATTAGGCCTATCGCTATTAGCTGCTAAACGCTTACCAATTTCTTGTATATAACGATTCACCTCTGCATTGCGGTACAATCGAACTTCTCCACTTTGCAGTTGCTCGTTCATCTGCTTGCCCAGTTCCACTTCCTGGCGATCGGATATATTAGAAAGCTGGAGTATTTGCGCGCCTTGAAATAACAAGGGTAATAAATCTATAGCGCGTCCTGGTGTAGCTGTAGTCACGCATACACTCAAAGCCACTACCACAGAAATCACCGGATATAACCAACTACGCCGCCACCGACGATAATTTGCCACAAAATCTTTCCAAGTCATCATAAGCACTTCTGATGATAATTTCGCAAAAACAGAGAATATCAAACAAAATCCAAGACGAATTTAGATTTGCTTAAGTTGCATTTTCCACCTCAGGCTACTGAGATAATCAGCACTCGCCTGTTTGATTGCACACCGAATTTTTCAACTCGTGATAAACTGTCGCAAGGCTGCACCAACCTACCACCTTTAAGTCCGATTTCCGTGGGAAATATTGCCGTGTCCCTCATAAAACTTGTTGCTACAATCAATTACTTCGCTTGTATTTAGGAAAATTTTTATGGCTATTTTTGATTCCAAAGGTCGTTTGTTCGGCAAAATCAACATTCTTGACTTAGGTGCTGCACTTGTAATTCTCCTGGTCATCGTGGGAATTTTCTTTTTTCCCGGAACCTCTGGTTCTGTGGCGCAAGTTGGCTCAAAAACAGTCCCCATTGAAGTAGATTTGGCCGTTCGCGGTTTAAATGTCCGCGATCCCGAAAGACTATTTGACAATGGCTTCAAAAAAGGCGGAAAAACGAATGTAATCATCCGCAATCAACCTTATGGACAGATTGGAATTAAATCTGTTCAAACTTTAGACAGAACAATTTTAGCCACACAACCGGATGGTTCTGTTAAGGAAGTAAAAGATCCCAGAAGCAACAATTTCAGTACGGATATGCTTTTGACTTTAGAAGGTAAAGCTCTCGCCACCCCTGATGGCCCAGTTTTGGGTAACAGCAAAGTCAAAATTGGTATGCCGTTTGAGCTAGAAGGTTATAACTACAACTTTAATGCAACTGTGATTGATGTCAGACTGCAAAATAAATAGCAAGTGACCATTGACTATTGACCATTGACTAAAGGCAAAAACTGTTTAATTAAGCCAATGGTGACTGCTGGTAGTTCTAACTGTGGTGTTAATCCAACATCGTCTAACTTTTGAAATACTCGGATAGCGTGGGGGTTTTTCTGAGCTAGACGATGACCAATATGGGGGCCAGTAAATTGCGATTCTTGTCCCCAGATAATTGCTGTGGGAGTTGTTAACTTTTCAATATCAAGCGATAAGTCGAAACACAAGTCGCCCCGCACAAAAGATAGGGCTGCATATTCAGCATTAGGTTGCTGGGCTGATTCCAGATAAGCCTGGACAATTTCTTGATAAACGCGGTTAGGTTGAGCAAATTGGCGTTGCTCTAAAAAACTCCGAATACCTGCTTCGGTGGCTACACCTGTACTATAAAGCAAGCGGTCAATAAAAGGTATGCTGACTAACTGGGCAAAAAAGCTGCGCGAGTAATCTTCACCAAAATCAGCTAGTCCTGCGGGTGTAGTGAGAATTAAAGACTGGAATAATTCAGGATGAGCGATCGCTACTCGAATTGTCAACGCTGCAGTTAACGAAGAAGCAATCACAGTTACTGGGCCTGTACAAGTTTGCTGCAAAAATTCCCGAATCGTTGTTAGATAATCATCTATCTGGTAATTGCGGACTGGATGCTCTGATCTCCCCCAACCAATTAAGTCTGGAGCCAAAATCCGGTACTCACTGGCAAACGCTGGGTAAACCTTTGACCACTCATAAGCAGAAGAACCACCGCCAAAGCCATGCAAAAACACCAAAGATTCGGTTTGTGGGTTGGCGATCGTTTTTTCCTGCCAAGGTACACCAGCAGGCGTATAATATACCATTCTGCCTAACGATGTCATAACAGAGCGTTGCTCAAATCCTTGTGGCTGAAACATATAACAGTGAAGAAAAACTAAAGGTGGAATAAAGAGTTGAGATATGTAATTACATAGGGTGTCTGGAGAAAATCTCTGACATCCAATTTCAATAACTCACATCTGCCCAACTCAAGATACTTAAATTCGCAAATGTTGACTTTTAATATTGATATTATTAGCCAACCTACTGCTTGTTGACTTCTAGCTTCCGTCAGATTAAGCAGATGTAAAATTACTGGCTTTGGTGTAAAGATTTAGTGATTTTTTTGTCTCCTAATAGTAGTGTATTTGCCTGGAAATACTGTAGCAAAGGCATTTTATCAAGTAGTCTCCATTACTTAAACAAGTTAAGTCTCAAAGTTTTTTATGATAACCTATCAGAAAAGTCACTGAATATTTTCAACTTTACAGAATAGCCAGAATACTTAAAATTAATAGCTATTCTGCATTTAATAAAAATAGCTTTAAATATAATTACTGATCTGTTTGTTCTCTAGGTAATGGTAAGGCGGGGTGTTGTGGTAAAGCAGGCTACTCTTGAATCGGATACAGCACTAAAGTTTGCGGATTGTAAATATGTACTGGAAAATTGTGATGTTTATGTAGCCCCAGCATGGCGGGGACAGCTACAAGACACGCTCAAGACAGCTAGAACTGGTGTGCCAGTATGTGTATGTTTAAACTTAGAAGATTTAAAATGTTTTGAACCTGTAGAACGCCAGTATGAGCAATGGGGTGTAGTTTTTCAAAATTCCATTGCAATTCAACCTTCAAATCCGGCATTTCCCTCTCATTCAGGGCTAATAGTATTAATGGGTTCGCCCAAAAGCGGATTGATCGAAGCCAGTTTCTTACAACCTGTGAACTATGTTAGTGCTTATGTTACCAGTTCCCAGCGATTAGTAATGTCTGCTTACGATCGCGATCGGCAACTTTTGGGGCAAACCATCCTCCCTGGTGCTAATCTGGCTAATTCTGATTCGGCTGTGCCACCTAATACTTTATTGTCAGTCACAGCAAGTAACATCCAGTTTGTCACTTTCTGTGCGTTTGATGGGCAATTCACCATTGATGATTTTCATTTTTGTATTTAATTTTTAGCATCATCTTTTATCCTCACTTACCAAGTCTAAGCGGAGAGTAAATTCGCTTAGACTTTGCGCTTTTTGATTGGCTATTGCATATAACAAAGGATAAGTGAATAATTTAGCTAAATTTATCCGTGCCAATTTCCCTCTGGGGATGATTCTGAACCAGCTTGCAGCCAAGGCTACGGAACAAACGACTAACGCTATCCCCAGCGTGCTTCAAGCCAATCTCAAATCCAAAATCTCAAATCCACAATAGATTGACTTTATCCTGAGGCTAAACCCTGGTAAAAGATATATATTAGAAAATCTCGTAAACAAATAGGTAAAAACCGTGGCAAAGGCTTCGTACTCTTTGCAGCAACTAATCAACCAGATCCTTGACTGGTCACTTCCAGTTTTTCATGCGGGAAGTCTAAAGCAGCAAAATTTCAAGCCTTTTTCCGGGCCAGGCGGTATTCTCAGCGTTTTCACAATTGTTGTGGCGATGCTGTTGTGGAACTGGAAACTACTGTTGGCCCTTGTAGTTGGCATAGGGGTGATGCTACTAGCCTACACATCTGGGCGATGGAATTGGCGATCGCACTGGTCAGAAATGGCAAAATTTTTTAATGGCCCCTATCGTCAGTTAGTCTTAGCTGTTGCTAGCGGTGGTATTGCTACAGTTAGCACCTATATGGCAGCGACAATTTGGGTTGATTCCTCCAGTCCTTTGATTGCTGCTGGTGCAATTTTGCAAGGTTTGGGAACCCTATTAATTTTACTTTTGCTGCTGTGGCAAATTTTCAGCCGTTATACAAATCAAGATCCAGACTTATTAGATCAGTGGTTGCTCAATTTAACCGAACAAGACCCACTAAAACGCTTGCTTGCTATACGTCAATTAACTAAATTCATCTCTCGTCAGCCAGTAAATTCCTCACTCCAGCAAGAAGTCACCCAATGCTTACAAATTTTACTCACTAAAGAGGAAGAGCCGATCATTCGAGACGCAGCTTTTGAAAGTTTACAAACTTTAGACAGACTACAAAATCTACCATCTAGCACCCCTACTCCGCTCAAACCAGCCAAGTTAAAAATCAAAACCCAAAAATCTCAAGTTTTAAACTATTAATTGACTTTAGAAGTAATCTCATACTTCATTTCCGATAAAGTCTGCCGTTGCGGACTTGTACCACCGGATGATTACAGCGCCGTACTAATTGTTCATCGTGGGTAGTAACAATCACTGTTGCGCCAAAAGAATTTAACTTTTGTAGGATTTGGATAACTTGCCAGGAATTATCAGGGTCAAGGTTCCCGGTTGGTTCATCAGCTAAAAGTAATGGTGGCGTTCCCACAATTGCTCTAGCAATGCTGACTCGTTGTTGTTCCCCACCCGACAGTTGGTCAGGAAAACAGTTAGCTTTTGATAGCAAACCCACCAGTTTCAATGTCGGTTCTAAACGCCTTTGAATTTCTTTGCGCGTGTAACCTTGAGCTTGCAAAACAAATGTGACATTTTCCGCCACAGTTCTTTGGGGAATGAGTTTGTAATCTTGAAACACAATGCCGATGCGTCGCCGCAACAGTGATAAGCGATCGCCTCTTAAAGCTGTAACATTAAAACCATTGACAATCACTTCCCCCTGACTGGGCAACTCTTCACCATATAGCAATTTTAAAAGAGTTGACTTACCTGAACCACTTGGCCCTGTGATAAATAAAAATTCTTTGTGTTTAACCTCTAAATTCACCTCTAACAATCCATGACAACCATTTTCGTAGGTTTTAGTCACAGAGCGTAATTGTACAGTAGGACTATTACTACTTTGCTGCTGAGATGTAGCATCTGCGGGAAAATTTGTATCCGTCTTGCTTGGAGTTGTTACCACGGTTCTCATTTACAGAAATATATGAACTTGATGAGAGCTATAGCAATGCTAAAAACCTCAAAAATATCAGTGAAAGATTGCCTTAAAAATAAGGATTCCCAGGTAACACCCAGGAATCACAAATCCAAGAGCAAAAATTAAAATTTTTTGAAGTCTTCAGTAGTAACTACAATCTTTCTAATTAGGGAGTGGGGAGTCGTGATTTTTGATTTTTGATTTCTTTCCTATTCCCCATTCCCCTAACCCTACTCCCTAAATTGCACTTTTCTCCGTCAAGCGATAAACAAAAGCTTTGAGTGCAAACTCTGGTAAAGCTAACATCCGTCGCCAACGCCAAGGCTCTTGATACAATCGATACAACCACTCTAGGTTATTATTACCTAACCATGCAGGGGCGCGGGTTTTTGATCCTGACCAAATATCAAAACTACCACCCACACCAATCCAAATTGCATGAGGACATAAATGACGGTTTTGCGCAATCCATAATTCTTGGCGTGGTACTCCCAAACCCACCAATATCACTTGAGGCTGCAACTGCACTAGGGTTTGACGTAATTTTTCTTCTTCTTCTGGAGAATGATAGCCAGAATGAGTACCTACTACATGTAAATTAGGAGCTTGCTGTTGCCAGAAATTTGCTGATGCGGCTGCTATTCCCGGTGCGCCACCGTAAAAAAAGACTTTTGTACCTTTTTGTTTTTGCCCAAGTTCGCGCAATAATGTCTCAGCTAATTCAATTCCCGGACAACGTTGAACTTTTTGCCAAAAAAGCCACTTCAAATACAGAACTACTCCCGCACCATCGGGAATTACTAACTCGGCATCGTGAATTACCTTGGCTAAGGTACTGTTTCGCTCTGCCTGCATTGTCATTTCTGCATTGAGTGTAATGACATGAGTACCTCGGCTTTGTTGCACGCATTCTAGCAACCAGCTTGGGTAGTTACTCATGACATGAACTGGTATTCCTAATACCGAAAATACTTTAGGCGATTTAGACATAGCCTACTCTTGATTAGCCTCACACCAGATTGTCTCGAACGATAGTTTATCAAATTTTTTAATAAGTCGCCTGGGGAATTTTAGGCAAGTTTTAGTTAATAAATTACAGAGCTAAACTGTTGCCAGTTCTTTCTTTGAGAAGATGCCAGTAAATAAAGTTAGGACTGATACCGATTTTTTAATAATAAAAATTTTTTATCAGTCTAGTTACTAGTCATCTGGTAATGTTTCAGCATCATTAAACAGACGATCGCAATTTTTACCCGCGATCGCATTGTGCTGATGACACTAAGTATTTAACAAATATGAATCTGTTGTAATTCAACCAGTATACTCATAAAAAAGTAGGTTATTTTCATTAACCTCAAATTGAATCAACTCAAACAGTCTCATACAGAGTGCAGCATTTGTTCGCTACCATCCGAAACTATTGGAAGTAGCTCTCATCTGGTTGTTCCATTCGAGTTTGTTCCCCTGTCAAAATAGAAAATACAATCTAAATTTATTGAGGTGAAGTGCTTGTGCCTAAGATAAACCTATGCTGATTTCACGTTTTAAAGCTGATATCCTCCAAAAGCATGGTCACTAACCACCAGGCTTACTTAGCCAATATGTCTACATATATTTATTTTTACAAATGATTTTTAACTGCATCTGTAAATATTTTTGAATCAACTCGGTTTGACAGTTCAGTTAGTTTAATGGGCAGAAGTTGACCATGAGTAAAATCCGTATTGTTTTGATTGAAGATCATGATCTCACCCGTGTCGGAATTCGCACAGCACTACAGCAAAAAGAAGAAATTGAAGTGCTAGGAGAGGCTGCTAATGCCGCCGAAGGCCTCAAACTGCTCAAAATGTTACAACCAGATATTGCGATTGTTGATATTGGTTTACCAGATAAAGACGGTATTGCCTTGACAAGAGAAATCAAAGCTATTACTACTGGTGAAGAGGCTACAAGAGTGTTAATTTTAACACTTAGAGATAATAAAGAAGCAGTATTAGCAGCTTTCGCGGCTGGTGCTGATTCTTACTGTATGAAGGACATTAAATTTGATAATTTGCTAGAAGCCGTAAGAGTCACATACAATGGCAACGCTTGGATTGATCCCGCGATCGCCAGAATTGTGTTACAACAAGCACAACAAAATTCACCTAAACAGGAAACTGTTACATCTGATAACAAAAATACTACTCAAAACGAAGAAACTAGTGAAAATGAGGAGGTAATTGACCCTTATACCCTGACAGAAAGAGAGTTAGAAGTGTTACAGTTAATTGTCGAAGGTTGTAGCAATGCTGTTATTGCCGAACGACTATACATCACAGTTGGCACTGTCAAAACTCATGTCCGCAATATTTTGAATAAGCTATGCGCTGATGACCGCACCCAAGCAGCCGTACGTGCGTTGCGTTCTGGGTTAGTCGGATGAAGTGGTTTTGGGGTGGCATCACCCTGAAGCGAATTTCAACAAACAGCTTAACTTTGAGTAAATTTATTGCCTTCAAAGTAAGTAAATTCTCTAAATTAAGGCTGGCTGTTTAGTTGTTTGTAGATTGTATCTGGGTGGGATAAAAATTGTATTATCTCGCCACACAAGTATTGGAAATTAAAGTCAAGTATGACTGAAACAGAGGTAGAAAAGCTCAAGCTCATGATTGTTGACGATGAGCTAGATAACTTGGATTTACTCTACCGCACTTTTAGGCGAGATTTTCAAGTATTCAAAGCGAATCATGCCCTAAGTGCGTTGGAAATATTAGAGACCGAAGGGGAGATGGCAGTAATCATTTCTGACCAAAGAATGCCAGAAATGAACGGTACAGAATTTCTTAGCCGCACCGTAGAACGCTTTCCCGATACGATCAGGATTTTACTCACTGGTTTTACTGATGTTGAGGATTTAGTAGATGCGATTAACTCTGGTCAAGTTTTCAAATATATTACTAAACCTTGGAATCCTGAACGTCTGAAAATCTTAGTTGAACAAGCCACTGAAACATATCGCTTAGTTAAGAAACGCACCCAAGAATTACGCCGTTCTCTTAGAAGAGAATCATTATTTAATGAGGTAACAACCGCAATTCGGGAGTCGCTTGATTATGGCAATATGTTGCAAAAAATTGTGGCGACAATTGGGCAAACTTTTGATGCAACTTGTTGTTTATTAATCCCTGTAGAAGGAGATCGTTTAACAAAGGATAAATTTTCCTATCAAGATGCAAAATCTTCTTTAGTAAGTTCTACTTTCGATGAAAGTTTGTTTGAAAAAGTTCTGGAAACCCGTTATTACCAACTGAGTCAAGATATTTTTGATGACAAGCCCTGCAACCATTTAGTTGTACCACTGACCTACCAACAACAACTCCTGGCTGTACTGGCACTTGACCAAATGGGATGCGATAAGCCTTGGTCAGAAGAAGATATCCAATTAATTACAGGCGTTGCTGACCAAGCAGCCATAGCTCTTTTTCAGGCAAAACTTTATCAACGCTTGCAAGAAAAGCAAGAGCAAATTAGAGCCGAATTAGAAGTTGCTCGCCAAATTCAGCACAACCTTCTTCGGCAAACTTTACCAGAGATTAAAGGTGCAAGGTTACAAGCTTGTTGCTATCCTGCACGCGAAGTTGGGGGAGATTTTTTTGAGGTATTTGTTCATCCTAAAGGCGATTTATGGTTAGCGGTGGGTGATGTTTCTGGCAAAGGTGTACCTGCGGCTTTATTTATGGCTAGTGCAATTTCTGTATTGCGGCGGGAATTGTCTCAAGAAACGCCAGCAGAACCTCACATAATCATTCAAAATCTCAACCATGCTTTGTGTAATGACTTGATGAGCAACAATTGTTTCATCACTTTAGTCTTAGCTTGTTATACCCCTGCTACTCAAGAACTAGTTTATGCTAATGCTGGGCATATATATCCTCTGCTTTGGTCGCGCCAAGCCTCATCAGCCGAACAACCCAACTATCTAAAAGTACGCGGTATTCCCCTGGGGATTTTGCCTACTTGGAAAGCACAATCAGGACGTTTACTGCTTTCTTCTGGTGATACCTTACTGTTAGCTAGTGATGGGATTACTGAAGCAACAGTATCAAATGAGCTACTACAATGCGGTAACAAAGCTGATAGTAATGTGCCAGCAGTCAAGCATTCTATGCTAAATCAAGAAGGTCTTTGGCAACTTCTACAAATGGAGCCAGAACCACTTTCCTTAAACCATTTATTAGCTCGCATCCAAACCGATAACCAAGTTCAAGAAGACGATCAAACTATACTTTCATTGGAGGTTATATAAGTAATGAAAAGTGAGCTTCATGTACCAAGTGATTTAAATTATTTAAACATCGTCGAAAGCTGGTTATTAGGATGCTTGAAAGTCCAGTTAGGAGACTCTGTTGATTGGTCTCGCCAATCAAGCCGTTTACGACTGGCTTTGGTAGAAGCCTACTCTAATGTGGTTCGCCATGCCCACAAAGAGCAACCCAATTTACCAGTATTACTGCGCTTAGAACTGAAAGAACGAGATATTGCTTTAGAAATTTGGGATTATGGCGAAGGCTATGATATGTCCACCTACTTAGCACCTAACCCCTTAGATAAACAAGAAGGAGGTTATGGATGGCTAATTATGAATCGGTTAATGGATAAGGTAGAGTACCAATTGCAAGTCGATGGTGCTAACTGTTTAAAGTTAGAAGTAACAATTCCCGAATTGGCGAAATAATAAAAGAAAAATAGAGTTTTGTCTGGGATGGGGTGGCTGACTTAAGTTTGGCTACCTATATTTTTTGCTAATCAAAAGATTAGGTGTCGGATGACAAGAATAGGCTCTAGGTTGAATTTGTCTGAAATAGGCAGTCAAGATGCCCACACTACCAGAGGTTATAGTAATGAGAAGTATGACAAGCAAATATGAAAAACTATCTTTTCTAGCCTCTATCCCCTAGTCTCTGGACGCAAATTGAGTAATTCTTGGGGAGAAGCCAACAGTTTAATTCTGGTGTAAGCAATTTTTCTTTGTTCGTTCAAAATAAATAACCACATTGCATTGACACCACACCAAGCGGTTTGAGCTTTACCTGTTACCTGAACTTGGATTTGGTTTTTGTCTAAGTTTTCAATAGTTCCTTGATGAGGATATGCTTTCACGCCTTGGGCTTCTTTTTGTAAGTATGCGACGATCGCATCTCGTCCGACAAGATCAGACTCAAAAGGTGGGCGCATGATTCCGTTTTCGGCGAACAATGCAGCTGTAACGCGGAATTCACCAGCATTTAGACTTGTAAAATAATTGACAATAGAGGGTTCTGTAATTCCGGCAATTTCAATTTTTTCTGGAGACTCAGCAGCTTTCATAAAATTAGCCAATGTTACGCTTACTGAAATTCAATTTGAATATAAAAATATCTAGAAAAAAAGCAGCTGTCGAGGTAAATTATCAATCTCCAGTACTTCTTAAGAAAGAATTTGTTCCCAGATAAAAATCTGGGAACAGCTTTTGGCAATTCATTGAGGTTGGGAGGTATCTTAAAACTAATTCGTGAGTCAATCTCAAATCCAAGATTTGCATCAGAGTTTTGCCTCTTGCTTTCCAGTGTTGCATTATTTCTTAACAAATTGCAAATAAAATTTACAAATGGAATGTGTGTAAATTTTTCTATGGCAGTATTAACTGTATAAGGTATAATTACAGCGCTCAAAAATGGGCAGTATTTAGCTCAAAAAAATGAATCAGTGTTCAGTTATCAGTAGTAGTGCAGTCAAAGACAAAGCTTTGGAGTTAGGCTTCCATAAAGTTGGAATTACTGCTGTAGATGAGAGTAATAATACGGAAGTTAACAGGCTGCAAGCGTGGATAAGGTTAGGTTATCACGCTGATATGGACTGGATGGATAACCCAAAGCGGCGAGATATTCATTTAGTCATGCCGGAAGCGCGATCGCTTGTGTGTGTAGCGTTAAATTATTACACTCCGCATCAGCGTCCAGATGGCGAGGAATATGCCAAAATCTCGCGCTATGGCTGGGGGCGAGATTATCACAAAGTGATGCACAAGAAACTCAAGCTGTTGACTAGCTACTTAGAATCACTAGGTGAAGGGATTAAAGCCAGATACTATGCCGATACTGGCCCGGTGCAAGATAAAGTTTGGGCGCAAAAAGCTGGTATTGGTTGGATTGCGAAAAATGGCAATGTGATTACAACAGAGTATGGCTCTTGGGTATTTTTGGGCGAAGTTGTGACAAACTTGGAACTAGAAAGCGATCGCCCGCATACCCAACATTGCGGTAGTTGTACTCGTTGTTTAGAAGCTTGTCCTACAAATGCAATTACGCAACCGTTTGTAGTTGATGCTAATCGATGTATTGCATATCATACAATTGAAAATCGCGGGGAAATACCAGAAGCGATCGCGCCACACCTACAAGGCTGGGTTGCTGGTTGCGATATTTGCCAAGATGTTTGTCCTTGGAATCAAAGATTTGCCCAAACAACTGACGTGGCAGATTTCCAACCTTATCCTGGGAATATTGCACCCAAGCTGATAGAATTAGCAAAAATCTCAGATGAAGAGTGGGACAGACAATTTCCGGCATCAGCGTTGCGGCGGATTAAGCCAGAAATGTTAAGACGGAATGCCCGTGCTAATCTTGACGTATCCAGGCGAAATAATGACTCATAAAGTAATTGTTTTTGATTTCGATGGCACGATCGCGGATACTGTAGATGCTCTTATAGGTATTGCCAATCGTTTAGCTACAGAGTTTGGCTACAAACAAATCACTTCTGAACAACTGGCTTATTTAAGAAATTTAACATCTAGAGAAATTATCAAGTATTCAGGTGTTTCTCTCATCAAAATTCCTTTTTTGGTGAAAAAAGTCAAATCAGAACTCAAAAATAAAATTCATGAATTTCAACCGATTCCTGGAATTATAGAAGCTCTCATCGAACTTAAAAATCAAGGTTATCAGTTAGGAATTATTACATCTAACTCAAAGGAAAACGTCACAGCTTTTCTGAATAACCATGACATGGATAATCTGTTTGATTTTATTTATTCTGGAGTAACTATTTTTGGTAAAACCACAATCATCAATAATGTATTAAAGCAAAAGCAAATTCCTACCCAATCAATTCTCTATGTTGGTGATGAAACTAGAGATATAGAAGCATCAAAAAAAGCCAATATTAAAGTTGTTGCAGTCACTTGGGGGTTTAATTCTCCTGAAGTTTTATCTAAGCAAAAACCGGACTTTTTAATTCATCATCCCAGTGAACTGCTAGACGTTGTGAAAAATTAGTGTTAATCACTAAGTCAAAAATGAATCGTCAAATCCTCATAAATAAAGCATGAAGCATGAAGAATAACAATTCACACTTCATACTTCACACTTCATACTTTATTGAGGTTTACCTTTTTCTAGAGCTTTTTTAATTAAATCATCGCTAACATTTGATACGCCTTCAGATTCAGAACCCCCAACTTCTTTAGCTAAATCTAAATAATCATCAGGATTACCTGTTGCTTGTGCTTCAGTGGTTCTTTCTTCCGCTTCTGGAACTTCAAATCTAGGTGCGGTTGCGGCTTGGGCTGCGGCGGCTCCTTCGGGAGTACGATCTACATCACTAACGCTGAATTGTTGTGCGGCTGCGTAATCAGCATCAAAATCTACTTTTTGCAATTTTTCTTCACCACTAGCCATATTTTCTGCGGCTAATTGTGCATCATGGGTAGTAGCTTCATTGGGATTTGGTTTTATTGTATCTGCCATAATTTAACACCTTGTGTAATTTTATATGCTGAGGGCGATTGTACTCAAGCAAGGTGTTAGATTTCTGCCCTCTGAAGAGAGATTACTACCTCTATTCAAAGATAGATATAAGTTTTTATTGATATTTAAAATAACTCCATCTCTGGGGGGGAGAATGCAATTATCAAAATTTGTTAACTCTTAGTTTGATATGTTAAATTCCCGGAGATAAATTATGACTGCAAGTTACGAAAAAAACGCTCCTCAAGCGTTAAGCGATAAAACTCAAAATGTTGTCAAAGCCTTTAATGATTTAGATACTGATGCTAAATTAGCATGGTTTTATCTTGTTTATAAAGAAATGGGTGAAGCCGTTACGCCAGCTGCTCCAGCTGCGGCTGAACCTGAATTAGCACCACTTTTATTAAACGATTATCTCAATTTATCAGACGCAGAACAACTAAATGTAATGCGCGACATAGTTGAGCGCAAAGATACAGAATATTCTCGAGCTTACGGTGCAATAAAAGAAAATAATCAGTTGTTAGTTTGGTATGTTTGGGCAGTCGCTATGGGTGATAGTGTAGTTGGCTTCCCTGATAATTATGAACCAGATAATGCAATTGATGATTTAATGTCTCAAATAGAAGGATTGGATTTTGAAGAGCAAATGTCAGTGTTTAGAACGATCGCTGGCGAAATGGGCTACACTGAGGTTCAACCAATAGAAACACAAGCCGAAACTGGCAAAACACCAAGTCTTTAAAAGGGGCTAGGGGCTAGAGATTAGGGGCTAGTTGACCTTATGTGGATACGGCTATAAATATCTCTAGATTTATAGTTCAATACAGTTCAGTTAAGGCAACAACTTAGACTGGTGTAGGTTGGGTGGAGGAACGGAACCCAACATTCACGCATACTTTGTTGGGTTACGCTATCGCTACACCCAACCTACTATTCTCTTAACTGAACCGTATTGATTTATAGTTGATCAAGCAGTCCCTAATCATACGAGGTATCCCTAGCCTCTAGCCTCTAACCCGCTACTTGATTTAAATCGGCTGGTGTAAGGTTTGAGTGTACCACTTGTCCATCACGGAACCAGACGATGCGCTGGGTTTGACGAGCGACTTCTGGTTCGTGAGTCACCATGACTACGGTGATACCGCTAGTGTTTAATTCAGTGAAAATATCTAAGACTTCTTGAGTTGTGCGAGAGTCAAGCGCGCCTGTGGGTTCATCGGCGAGGAGGACGACGGGACGATTGACAATAGCCCGAGCGATCGCTACTCTTTGTTGTTGTCCACCGGAAAGTTGAGTGGGTTTGTTGTTGAGGCGTTTTTCTAAGCCTACTTTAATCAAAGCTTCAGTAGCGCGATCGCGTCTTTCTGTTGGGTCAACATTAGCATAAGCCATTGGCAACATCACATTTTCTAAGGCTGTGAGTTGGGGTAAGAGGTGAAATTGTTGGAAGACAAACCCCAATTTTTTGTTACGGATGTGTGCTAAGGCTTTATCATCCATTTGGGCAACATCAACGTTATCTAAATAATAATGTCCAGAAGTCGGACGATCTAAACAACCAATAATATTCATGGCTGTTGATTTACCTGAACCAGAAGGCCCCATAATCGAACAATATTCGCCTTCGTTGATAGTTAGGTTAACATCATTGAGTGCTTTGACTTCGGTTTCGCCACTACCATAGACTTTAAAGATATTTTCTAAGCGAATGATTGTTGATTTTGGTATGGGGTTATTAACTAAAGAATCGGTGAGAGAAACAGTTGTCATAAATATTTAGTTATTAATAAATTTACTTGCTATTTCTAGGATAGTCTTTGCATTTAGTTATCCACAGAATTTACCTATAGTTGCCGCTTGTCGTAGCTGCTCAACATCGCGCATTGGTGGCGCACCAAAAAACCGTTTGTAATCCCGGTTAAAGTGCGAAGCGTCATCATATCCGACTTTGTAAGCCGCACTGGTAGCATCAAGATTTTCCCCCAACATCAGACGACGAGCTTCTTGGAGCCGCAGTTGCTTCTGGAACTGCAAAGGACTCATCGCAGTGACAGACTTGAAGTGATGGTGAAAACCTGAAACACTCATTCCCAGTTCTCGTGCGATGCTTTCAATCCGAATTGGCTGGTTAAAGTCTTGGCGAATTCGCTTGACGGCAAGCGCAATGTGGTGAGTGTAGCCACCCAAAACTGCAAGATGACGCAGCCGATTACCTTGCTCTCCTATCAAAAGTCGGTAAATAATTTCTCGCGTTATCAGTGGCATCATTACTTGCGCTTCGGCTGGATTTTCCAAAAGTCTAACCAGCCTGACTACAGCATCCAAAAGAGAAACATCTAATGGACTCACATCAATCGCTTTGACATTAGCACCCCTTGATGGTGAAGAATAACCTGCCTCAACCATAACTGAACCGACAAGGGTAGGGTTGAGATCAAGGCGGAGGCTCAGGTATGGTTGCGCCTTGGATGCTGTCAAAATTTGGCTGACAATTGGCAGTTCGACCGTAGCCAGTAGATAATGCATCGGGTCGTACTGATAGCGTTCTTTGCCTAAAAGCACTTCTTTACTGCCTTGAGCAATCATACAAAAAGCCGGGACAGCGATACCATGAACGCATTCCGAAGGGGAGGAAGCGCGGTTAAATTGCAATCCTTTTAGTGGCTCAATTGCCCCATCATGACGAATAGCCTGTGAGATGCGCTCAGTCAGTTCGTCTCGGTTGGCTTGCGCTCTGTCTGCCTCACGTTTTGCTTGTTGGTTGTTGATGAAATCCGTATCGGACTTGTCACTCGTTTTAACAGCGTTCATATCTAAGTTTGCAGGATTGTACAACAATCTTAGACGATCATTCTATTGCTGTTCCTTGAATATCCTTAGAATGAAGCTACAGCAATAAAAAATGATTCCGACTTTTTATAGGTATTCTAGATTTTTATTCAAGAGAAAATTCAGTTTTGATTGGGCAATATACTCGCCCACTGAAAACCATACAGGGTGTCAAGACTAACCTTGCTTCTGAAAAAATCTCATCCCCACTGATAGAAGAGGCGATAAATGCTCAACTCTACGATTGGGATAACAAGTATGCAAAGCATCAAGAGAAGGAATAAACAAATGGACATCAAAAGAAGTGGCTCACAGTCTTCCGCCAAAGGGCCGACCGAGTATTTTACCGGCACTGTCCGCATTGACCCCCTGTTCGAGGCACACGAGCCTGCACGCACGTCTGGAGCTAGTGTCACGTTTGAACCTGGTTCTCGGACTGCATGGCACACTCACCCGTTAGGACAGACCCTAATCGTGACGGCTGGCTATGGTCTGGTACAACGCTGGGGCGGCCCTATTGAAGAAATTCGACCAGGGGACACGATTTGGATCTCGCCGGGTGAAAAGCATTGGCACGGTGCTACAGCAACCACAGCAATGACCCACATCGCTATTCAAGAATGGCTTGATGGTAAGCCTGTGGACTGGCTGGAGTATGTCAGCGACGAGCAGTATGGAGGAAACTCTTAGTGCTTGCCATCAAGCGGAAAAACTATCCACAGAAAATGCTGATTTTGGTTCTTGCCCTAATGATGTCAGTGAGTTACTCAGCCTGTCGTGCCAACAACAGTCTGACTAGCAGTGCCTCATCAAAGATGCCGACTAAAATATCAACCAAGCAGGCAGATAGTATGAAGATCAACATCAAGGTCAAAGACAAAGTAGTTACAGCTACTTTGATCGACAGCAAAACCACTCAGGATTTTATTTCCCTGCTGCCATTAACGCTGACGTTAGAAGATTACGCGAAAACCGAAAAAATCAGTTATTTATCAAGAAAATTATCTACAGAAGATGCACCGCCAGGCAGTGATCCGGCTGTTGGAGATATTGCTTATTATGCTCCCTGGGGAAATTTGGCGATGTTTTATCGAGATTTTGGTTACTCAAACGGACTTGTTATCCTCGGAAAAATAGATGGTGACATCGAGGCATTGAATGTGCCTGGCTCTGTAAAAGTGACAATCGAACTTGTGCGATCGCAGTAACTAAGTCAATCTGTTGGGTTAACGTCAAATTCATGAATTTCTACCCTTTCGACGACATTGAGACGATTTTACCTCGTCCTATGCTGTTCATCACAGGGGCAGATGCACATTCCAAGGAGTTCAGCGAAGATGCTTACAAACGCGCAGCCGAGCCAAAGGATCTTTACATCGTGCCAAATACGGGACATGTCGATTTGTATGACCGAGTGAATTTGATTCCCTGGGAAAAACTTACATCCTTTTTCAATCAGCATCTCAGTCGGTAAGCGTGCAACTGTAGCAGTTGCATATAAGGGACTTCCAAGTAAAAAAATATCCACAATTTTCTTGTGGGATGGGTGTCCTCACCCGTCCAGTCCTGAGGGCGGCAAGACTTGTACTGAGCTTGCTGAAGTATGCCCGCCCCACAAAATGAATCACTTATTTCTTGAAAATCCCTAAAATCCCTAAAAACTGAGACAAGCATCCTTAATCCAGACCTTTGAGGCTTTCGGACGACCTTTATTTAGTACAAACATAGGAGTTCAAAAAATGCACAAGCGCCAACTTGGAAACAGCAATTTAGAAGTTTCCGCGATCGGGCTGGGCTGTATGGGTATGAGCTTTTCTTATGGCCCACCCAAAGACATACAGGAAATGAAGGCTCTGATAGGGGCTGCCGTCGATCGCGGTGTTACATTCTTTGACACTGCCGAGGTTTACGGCCCGTACTTGAATGAAGAGCTTGTGGGTGAAGCCCTCGCTCCTTTCCGCGACCAAGTAATCATCGCCACCAAATTCGGGTTCGACATCAGTCCGAATTCTGATCCCCGGGGTATGAAAGGTTCGCCAGGATTGAATAGCCGACCGGAACATATTAAGGAAGCTGTGGAAGGCTCGCTCAAGCGGCTTAAGGTCGAGGCGATCGATCTGCTCTATCAGCACCGGGTTGACCCGAACGTGCCAATTGAAGACGTTGCAGGAGCAGTGAAGGAACTGATTCAAGCAGGTAAAGTGAAGCACTTTGGACTTTCTGAAGCCGGAGTGCAAACAATCCGCCGCGCCCACGCCGTTCAGCCTGTGACGGCACTGCAAAGCGAATACTCGCTGTGGTGGAGAAAGCCGGAAGCAGAAGTGATACCAACGTTATCTGAACTTGGAATTGGCTTTGTTCCCTACAGCCCATTGGGTAAGGGCTTTCTGACTGGCAAAATTGACGAAAACACAACCTTCGACAGTTCCGACTTTCGCAGCACCTTGCCTCGCTTCACACCAGAGGCACTCAAGGCGAATCAAGCTTTGATTAATCTTCTTGGCAGCATCGCCCAACAAAAGCAAGCAACACCAGCCCAGATTGCACTGGCCTGGCTGTTGGCTCAACAGCCTTGGATTGTACCAATTCCAGGTACTACAAAGCTGCATCGTTTAGAGGAAAACATTGGCGCAGTCTCAGTTACACTTACGCCTGAAGATTTACGTGACATCGATGATGCCGCCGCTAAGATTACAGTGCAAGGTGCAAGGTATCCTGAGAAGTTGGAACAAATGACAGGTCGCTAAAGGGTAAAAATAATTACCAGTAAAGTTTGTTTATCTATCCCTCCAGAATTTCCAGCCAAATTAAGTTACGAGCAGATCCAAATTCAAGTGCTAAATTTTCTACCTCAGATTCGTAACTGACAAAAAAAGTAAGCCTCAGTTTTTCACAAGGAGATTGTTCGATGAAAGCAACCGTTTACTATGCCCCTGGTGATGTCCGAGTTGAAAATGTTCCTGATCCCGTGATTCAACAGCCTACAGATGCCATTGTCCGAATTACTCACGCCTGCATCTGTGGATCTGACCTGTGGTTCTATCGTGGGGAAGAAGAATGGCAACCTGGTTGGCGAACGGGACATGAATGGATGGGAATTGTGGAAGAGGTTGGATCTGAGGTTCGTACTCTCAAAAAAGGCGATCGCGTCCTGGCTCCTTTTGCGTTTTCCGATGGCACTTGTGAGTTCTGCCGTAAAGGCATCCAAACCTCTTGCCTACAAGGTAATTTTTGGGGAAGCACCAATGATGGTGGACAAGCAGAAGCCATCCGTTCGCCCTTGGCCGATGGCACATTAGTTGTGATTCCTAATGAGGTTGAAAATGATGACGATCTGCTCACCGCCATTCTGCCGCTTACTGATGTGATGTCAACCGGACATCATGCTGCCGTCTCAGCACACGTCCGCCCAGGCCGCACAGTTGCAGTCGTTGGCGATGGGGCTGTAGGTTTATGTGGCGTGCTGGCTGCTAAAAGACTTGGTGCTGAACGCATTATTATTCTGGGGCGGCACAAATCACGCTTGGAGATTGCGCGCCGTTTTGGTGCAACAGATGTTGTCAGCAGTCGAGGCGAAGAAGCGATCGCGGCTGTGCAAGAGATTACCCAAGGCGGTGTAGAATCAGTACTTGAGTGTGTCGGGAATGAATCAGCAATGACAACCGCGATTGGTATTGCCCGTCCCGGTGGTGCGATTGGGTATGTCGGTGTGCCACATAGCAGTGGACATAATTTCAATTTAGGTCGTTTATTTAGGCAGAACATCACATTACAAGGTGGCGTTGCACCCGCCCGTGCTTACATTCCCGAATTGCTAGCCGATACTGTATCCGGCAAACTTGATGCTTCTGCTGTTCTCGATTTAACTGTCGAACTCGATGGTGTTCCCGCAGGGTACGCAGCAATGGATAGCCGCGAAGCAATCAAGGTTATGGTAAAACTTTAACAGGATTTATACCTTTGGCTTGAAAAATAGAGAAGAGGTAGGTGAGCAGGGAGTAGGGGGAGATTCTTCCCTCTTGCACCCTGCAACCTTGCTTTGTCTGGGTGCGAAACAAAAATATCTATGAAACAAATCTATTCTCGACATTAATATAGTGTTATCAGTTAAGAGTTACGCAAGAACTCCTAACTTATTTGTTTTTCACTGTGCTGAACCGACCTTTACCTGAACGTTCACAACTTCCTAGGCGCTTACCGAATCAGCGTTGGCAAATTTACCTACAAAAAACAGATTTAGCCGAAAAACTAGCAGTTTCTCTGAATCTTTCTCCCATCATCAGCCAGTTATTTATTAATCGTGGCATTGAAACACCAGCACAAGCACAAGCATTTTTAGAACCAGAATCGATAGTTTTACCTTCGCCTTTGGAAGAATTTCCTGATTTGGCAATGAGTGTGGAGTTGTTGCACCAGGCGATCGCATCTCAAAGTAAAATCGCTATCTGTGGAGACTATGATGCAGATGGGATGACTAGCACTGCATTACTACTGCGAAGTCTCCGGGCTTTAGGCGCGCAGGTAGATTATGCAATTCCTAGCCGGATGCACGAAGGTTACGGCATCAACAAACGCATCGTTGAAGAATTTCACGAAGAAGGTGTCAACCTGATACTAACTGTTGATAATGGCATCTCTGCGTATGAACCGATCGCTAGAGCTAAAGAACTGGGATTAAGTGTCATTGTCACCGACCACCACGATATTCCGCAACAATTACCCCCAGCTGATGCTATTCTCAACCCCAAACTCATCTCCGAATCTTCACCTTATCGCGGTGTCGCTGGTGTTGGCGTAGCTTATATTTTGGCAGTCTGTCTCGCACAACAGCTAGGCGAAACTAGAGGCTTAATCCAGCCAATGCTAGAATTATTTACCCTGGGAACCATTGCAGATTTAGCTCCCTTAACTGGTGTGAATCGCCGTTGGGTAAAACGTGGTTTAAAGCATTTACCCAAATCTAAATTACCTGGTGTGCAAGCATTAATTCAAATTGCCGGAGTACAAGCGAAAGAGGCAGGGGGGCAGGGGGGCAGCACTTCGGCTACGCTCAGTGGACGGGGGGCAGGGGAGAAAAATTCTTCTAAGTCACTCAAACCAGAAGATATCGGCTTTCGTCTTGGGCCGAGGATTAATGCAGTTGGTAGAATTGGCGATCCGCAGACAGTGATTGATTTGCTGACTACCGATGATATGGGAGTTGCGCTGACAAGAGCGATGCAGTGCGAACAAACCAACACCAGCCGTCAGCAAATGTGCGAGGAAATTGAACAAGAAGCGATCGCCTTTGTAGAGACACAATATATAACGTCTTTACAACATGATAGGGTATTAGTTGTTGTCCAACCTGAATGGCATCATGGGGTGATTGGGATTGTCGCCTCTCGCTTGGTGGAACGCTATGGTGTGCCTGTATTTATCGGCACGTATGAAGATGAAACACATATACGCGGTTCTGCACGAGGAATTCCTGAGTTTCATGTGTTTGAAGCATTGGAATATTGTCGAGATTTGTTAGGCAAATTCGGCGGTCACAAAGCGGCGGGTGGGTTTTCTTTACCAGCAGAAAATTTAGAATTGGTGCGATCGCGTTTAATTGATTTTGCTAACCAGTGTCTAGAACCGCAACACCTCAAGCCACTGCTGAAAATTGACGCTCAAGCTAACTTTAACCAAATTAATCAGCAGCTTTTTCTACAGCTAAATGCGCTGCATCCTTGCGGAATTGATAACCCCGACCCAGTTTTCTGGACACCAAACGTGCAAGTCATCGAACAGCAAATTGTCGGCAAGGGTCATATTAAGGTGACACTAGCGCAAACTATTGATGATCAGCAGTATATAGTTAAGGCGATCGCTTGGCGTTGGCGAGATTATTATCCTTTACCAAAGCGAGTTGATATTGCTTACAAATTGCGCGAAAACACTTTTAACGGCAACACTACTATTGAGTTGGAATTAACAGGCGTAAGATTAACAACAGCATCAACGCAAATCTTTTACACTTCGCCACCCAAACCACTCAGAACCACTTTTGAGTACAAGCAGCGTCAGTATACTTGTGGCATCTATCAAAACAATTTTTTACCAGAACTAAGAATTAAAAATCCCGAAGGCAAAATTTTAGTCATGCACCCAGAACGTATAATTGGCCTGTTGGGAACCAGTCGTGAAGAAGCTATAGAGGTTGATGTATCTCAACCGCCGTATGATTCCATTATCCAAGCAGCCTTACAAGCATTATCATACATACAGCAGAATTCAGGAGTCAGAATTCAGGAGTCAGAATTACAATAAATTTTCTACTTAGATTTGAGACTTTAATAGTATAATTCAAGACTTAAAATGTAATATAAGTGCTGAGTCATGAATACTGATGTTTCACTCAGCACTCATAACTCAACACTCAGCACTCTTACAGGTTGCCGTTGCGAAAAGCCAGGACAAAAATTACAGCTGGGCCAGCAATGACAATTAATGCAACAGAGAGCAGTTGGAAAATAACTTCCCAGTTGATGCTGGTGAAAGTGCTAATAATACCGTCTAACATTTTTTCTCTTTCCTCCCAATCGTCTTAAAAAGTTCGATAATCAATCAGTTGCAAAACCCGCATTTGATCATATCCGGCAACGGTATGTGAATTTTAATTTACTTAACAAAATTATAGGAAAAAACACAAAATGGCAAACTGGCAATGTGTCAAACAATGTGGAGCCTGCTGTAATCTCGAACCTGCAGATCGTCCAGACATACACGAATATCTCTCACCAGAAGAGTTGGAACTTTACTTGAGTATGGTGGGTGAAGATGGCTGGTGCATTAACTTTGACCATACGACAAGAGAATGCCAGATTTACCCGAACCGCCCGCGTTTCTGCCGTGTAGAACCAGAAGCATTTCAAGATATGTATGGTATTGAGCCAGAAGAACTCAATGATTTTGCTATAGATTGCTGTCGCCAACAGATTGAAGGGGTATATGGCGATCGCTCTTTAGAAATGCTGCGCTTCGACAAAGCTGTTGGCTTATGATTATGTCGTTTTTCGCAATACAGTTGCAATTTATTACAATTATCTGAGAAAATGAGAGAAATATGAAAATTACCTAGCAACAAAACTACGCCTGTGAAACTTGACACTGCACCTGTAGCTATTTCTGCAAAAGACCTGCCAGAATTCCAAGAAAACGCCAAAAATCAAATCACTACTGCCACTATTGAACCACAGCAACCTGCAATTACTGAGAGTCCCAAAAAGCGGGAATCAGCTTTTGCAGTGTTCGGCACAACTTTCGTTACTATATTTCTTGCCGAAATTGGTGATAAAACCCAGCTATCCACCTTGTTAATGAGTGCAGAATCTCATGCACCTTGGGTAGTGTTTCTCGGTTCTGCGGCTGCACTTATCACTACTAGTTTACTAGGTGTACTTTTGGGTAGTTGGATATCTAGCCGCCTCAGTCCCAAAACTGTAGAAAAATCAGCCGGAGTCATGTTGCTGTTGATTTCAGTCATGCTGTTTTGGGATGTATTGCAAGGTTAATTTATATCCCTACTCCCCACTCCCGGTTGGTGAGCGACTTGTGCCGAGCAAAGTCGAGGTAAGCCGAACCACTATTCCCTACTCCCCTTAAATTTATGGATTGGCATCTTTTAGGAATAAGCTTTATTACAGTTTTTTTATCAGAATTAGGTGACAAAAGCCAGTTAGCTGCGATCGCACTTTCTAGCCGTGGTCAGTCTCAAAAGGCGATATTTTTTGGTACAGCAGGCGCACTTTTGTTGACAAGTCTTTTAGGCGCATTGGCTGGTGGTGCAGTTGCAGAAGTATTACCTACACGTATTTTAAAAGCGATCGCGGCTGTAGGTTTTGCTATCCTCGCTGCACGGCTGTTATTTTTTAACAACGAAGAATCACAAGATTCTGAACCAACACCATAAATTATTACTGGAAAATAAAAACCCCAGTCTTTCTAAAAAAACTGGAGTTTTTTAATATCTAATTTTGGCAAGTGGGATGATTATTTGCATTCACAGGAAATACTCGTAAAGTTTTTTATTTCCTACTCCCCACTCCCAACTCTCTATTCTTCAGCTTGCATCCGCCAGCATTGGCTTAACAATATTCCCCCAGTTACCAGCTTAACTGCATCCAACACCCAGTAACCGCCGTGTAGTAAATTCATTGTTGCTGGAATTGTAGATGTTTCAAACATATTGAGATGAATTCCAGCAGCGCACATATTAGGAGTTAAAAAATACGTTTCTAGCAAAGATACTGTTAGCAAGATGATAGCAAAAACAATAGTGTTAGGATGCCAGTTATGTTTGGTTTTGCTTAAAGCTAATACCCCAGTTAAAACTATCGCCGCCGATAACAATTCAATGCGATTAAAATTCCAAAAAATTGCGTAGCCAGCTGTAGTAAAACTAGCACCGTTCATCATGCCAGAAAGATAAAGGGTAGGCATTATTACCCAATCTAAAATCACACTAGCACTTAACCAAAATCCCAAGGTCAACAGAATGGCGGGTTGCCAAATTGACCGCTTGAATGCACCTGTCGTAAGGGTATTCATAATACAAAATAATTGCTGCTCTCTTACTATTAGTGTCTAACTTTAAGAGTGACTTTGACAACGAATATCAATTAACTTTTGCAAATTAGTATTAACTGTGAGTATAAAAATATAGCAATCCTACTTGATTTCTAAATTGCTTGTGGAGTAGGGAATGGGTGGTAAGGAGTAGATTTTTTAACTCCTAGATAGACTGACGGAGTAAATAAAATGTAACGAAAGTTTAGAAACGCAAGCTAGTAAGCAAGGCTAGATTAGTGCGATCGCACTGGCTATAAAGTAGATGAAATGTAGCCTTGACGCACCCAAACTACAATAGGAATTAAGCAGTCATCAAAAAAAAGTCATGCGTCCTAGAGTGTTTTTGGGTGCAGCGATCGCCAGTATAAGTTTAATAGAAGGATGCCTTCTGTCGCCAACTCAAGCAATTCAGTTGCCAGATGGGACAGTCTATTTTGCTCAACCGCCGCGCCTAGTTGAAACCACCACCACTTACAACGAAGTTTATGTCTGGGGTGCGACATACTATTTTACAATCAGCTTGCCAGAAAATGCCGGCGAAGGTTTACAACGGCTGACGATTAACCAGCGTGAGGGAGTAGATCATATTCACTTTGATTTAAATGACAGTGTAGCTTTTGAAGGTAAGGGTTCTGGTAGAGGAGAAAAGCTAGGATTAAAAAATATAGTCAGCGATCCCAAAACAAGAACTGTTAGCTTAACATTTGACCCGCCAGTATCTCCAGGTCAAACTATTACAATTGGTCTCAAACCCTGGCAAAATCCCCGAAATACGGGTGTTTACCTGTTTGGTGTTACGGCGTTTCCCCCAGGAGAAAAGTCCCACGGTCAATTTTTAGGTTTTGGTAGGTTGCAGTTTTATAACCATAATGATTCACTGTTTTGGCCTAGGGGATTTTATGGTATTTGGCCATAGTAATTTGCAATTAAACCTCTAGATTTTGGTCTTATACTAAGCACAGCTTCGCCTACAATCGGAGCGAATTGAGGGTTGAAATTTAAACGCAAAGTAGCGCGGAGATAAGCGCAGCGAAAAGTTGCGTGCGGGGGTTCCCCCCGTTGAGCAAACTTTTCAAGACAAAGGTACGCAGAGGATTCGCTACGAATTAATAACATGTTGTACTAAGTTACCCTGAAATAGGATTTCTACTCCCTACTCTATTTCTCGTTAAACGTCCAAACACCATCATCCCAATCGTAGTCAGTTGGTGGTGATTGTAGCCAATGTTGACAACGCAACAGGTGTAACATTGCGGCTTTGTCTTGGTTATCAACAGCTAAAACTTTGGCAAATTCAGCCCTAGCATAACTAAACTGACGCTTGAGATAATATTCGCGTCCTTTGTGATAATGCTCAATTACTTGTAATTTTTCGCTTTCAATTGGGTCGGAACGTAAACCGACTAATTCATAAATAGATACTGGTTCGTTTCTACCTTTGACGCGAATATAGTCTAATTCTCTTGCCCAAATATAATCTTTACAGGGCTTAAATGTATTGTCACTCAAAACAATATCACAACCATATTGTTTACTGACACTTTCTAGGCGGGAACCCAGGTTAACACCATCACCAATGGCGGTAAATTCCATCCGCTTACTAGAACCAATATTGCCACTAATTACAGTATCTGAATTAATGCCAATACCAATGTTAATTCTTGGTTTATTAGCGGCGTAACGCCGTTGGTTAAATTCATACAAGCGATGGCGCATTTCGATTGATGTTTGTACAGCCATCCAAGCGTGTTCTTCTAAAGGTAAGGGTGAACCAAATACAGCCATAATGGCATCACCGATGTATTTATCGAGAGTACCTTTATGTTTAAAAACGGCTTCTACCATTGACTCAAAATATTCATTGAGCATACTTACCACTTCTTCTGCTTCGAGGTTTTCTGTCAAAGTGGTGTAGCCGCGAATATCAGAGAATAAAATCGAAACTTCTTTGCGATCGCCACCTAGTTTAGCATCATCTAATTTTAATAATTCTTCCGCTAATTCTTGGGTCATGTAGCGGTACATAGTACTTTTGAGGCGTTTCTCATCACTAATGTCTTCCATTACCACCAACGCGCCGCGCACTTGTTGTTGGTCGCTGACATCAGCAATGGAATTAATCGATAAATTAATACTGTGTTGTTCTTGTTCTGAACCAGTGCTTAAAAGGGTGCGGTCAGGATAATATTGTTGGCGGCGTTTAATATCTTGTCCATGTAATGCATCTTGACACCATTTGCTAAAGTCACCTTCTTTAATGGCGATAGCATCACTAATTAATTTACCTTCTAAACGTTCTTCGGCTTCTACACCGAGCAAGCGTTTGGCACTTTCATTAGCAGCAATAATACAACCTGATTTATCTGTAGAAATTACACCATTAGAAAGACTCCGCAAAATATCACGCTGCATTTGTTCTTGTTGCTTGACTGTGGCAAACAACTGAGCATTTTGCAACGCTACCCCCGCTTGAATGTTAAAAGCTTCCATGAAATCTTCATCGTTGCGGTCAAAACTTGCTTGGAAGCATTCAGGAGCTTTTGGCCAAGTTGCGGGATTATAGTGGGGAAAATCACCAGATTTCTTTTTATTTACCAATTGTGTAACACCAATCAATTGTTGGTCGGCGTTAAACACTGGCATACACAATAAGCTACAGGTACGATAACCATTTTGCTGGTCAAGTTGTTTGGCTGTTTCCGAGTCGGGATTGTCGTACAAATCAAAAGGAATATTCAATGTTTTGCCAGATGCAGCGACTATCCCAGCAAAACCCTTACCGATGGGTACGCGCAACTCTCTTTTTGTCCCATCATCTTGAGTAATTTTCGTCCATAATTCGTGGCGATCGCGATCTATTAACCACAGGGTACTGCGATCGGCGTTCATTAATTCTTTCGCCTCGTCCATTACCCGCTTGAGGGTATCTTCTAAGTCCAGGCTGCTTTGACTAAGAGACTTAATCGCCTTCATGAGTGCGGCGGCCGCTCTTTGTTTTTGCGTCGCCATATAAAAAGAGCGCGATGATTCTAAAATCAAGCGAATCGACGGCGCGAATTCCTGAAATAATTGTTCGTCGTGTATAGTAAAACCCACAGTATCAACGCGCTCTGCTAAAGGCGCATCAGGGTTTACTTGCGACTTTAATTTATTCAGTAATTGGACTACTGCGACCAATTGACCTTGCTCGTTTAACAAAGGCAAAGCCAGCATTGTGTAGGTGCGGTAGCCAGTGATTTTTTCTTGTGCTTGCGCAAATATTGAACGGGGATCGTTATAAAAATCAAAGGGAATATTAACTACTTGTTTTAAGGTAGCGACTTCACCGGCAATTCCTTTATCGGCGGGGATGCGAATTTCTAAAGACCTATCGCCTTCTCCCGCCGCCACAATTGACCACAATTCTTGTTTTTCTTCATCTAACAAAAATATAGTTGTGCGATCAGCCCCCAATAATTCGCCAGTTTTTAAGGTAATTGACTGCAACATTTCTTGCAGAATTGTTTCAAACCCATGAGAATCCAACATGGACAAGGTTTGATGCACAATCTGTAATTTATGCTCGACCTCGGTAACAACTTGTTTAAAAGTATCCTGAGTCAGGGGAGCAAGAAAAGTTGAAATCGTTCCTTTTCTTCTAGCTAAGGCACCCACAGGAGCAGAATTGGGTTGTAATTGTTGATTCTCTTGGTTGTGAACACCAATAATTAAATCAGCGGTCTCCCCAACACTACGTTGATGCACTGTCATAAGTAATTTTTCTATAGCAGGATTAGACTTTATGAACGATTAGCAAATTTAATTAATTTTACTTATGTGTCGCTTTTAGCAACAAATGATTGACATTACCCACAGTTTAATCGCTTGTTGAGCTAGCGTCATCCTGCTTTCCCCCTGTATTTAACAAACAAATATCGTCTGTTTCTTTTGCTACGTTCTTTGTGGAAGATGCACCCAGAAGACCCTCCGATTCAGTCATAACTAAATCTGACTGGCAATATTTGTGGAGGTACTATTTTTATAGTTCCCAAAACCTTAGCTAAACTCACAACCAAAATTTGTTTTAATTCATGCAACCATTTAAGACTTTACTGCGCGTCCGGCATTATGAAATGGATGCTTTGGGACACGTTAATAATGCGGTCTACCAAAATTATTTGGAACAAGCAGCTATCGAACACTCAGAACACCTTGGGGCAACTTTAGATGTTTATCGGGAGTTAGGTGGTGTGTTTGTGATGCGGCGAGTCGAAATTGACTATCTACGTCCCGCCGTGGCTGGCGATACGTTAGAAGTTACTACTTGGTTAAAAGAAATACGTGGTACTCGTGCCTTTCGACGCTACGAAATTCGCAAGCAAGACCAAGAAGATTTGCTAGTTACAGCTGAGGCACTATGGGTTTGGGTAGAAGTCAATACAATGCGTCCGCGACCAATTCCCCGGGAAATTGCCGACAAGTTTTTGCCAGTTCAAAATTTGGGATAAAACAAACCGCATAGACGTGTCAGGGGTTCGTTATTCTATCAGTTGGCATAATTCCTGTGATTAACTGGCATCACAAGCCAAAATTTCTTGATAATATTCTTCTGGCGCACTGGGTAAATAGGTCGTCATTTGCAAAGTTGGATTTTTCAATTGAAAACTTTGGGTAATATTTATGCGGCTGAGGAAATCAATGTCGTGAGAAATTACCCACAATGCACCTTGATAATCATTGATAGCTGTGACCATTTGTTCTACAGTTTCAATATCGAGATTGTTAGTTGGTTCATCAAGAATGAGTAAGTCAATCTCAGAAATGCTAATGATTGCGATCGCTAGTCTTGCCAACTCACCACCACTCAATACTGATGCGCTTTTGTGAACGTCATCATATTTAAATAAGAAGTGTCCGAGTTGTTGACGCAATAGCTGATAGCTGAGATGGGGATTCGCCGCTTGCATATTTTCTAGAATTGACTGCTGGCGATTAACTAATTCATATGTTTGGTCAAGATATACGGCTTTCATTGTGGGTGCAATGGCAACCTCACCTGATTTGAGAACTCCGGTTTGTCCTAAAATTGCCTTGGCTAAGGTGGATTTACCAGAACCATTTGCACCAGCGATGGCGATGCGCTCGCCTGACGACAAACGCAACTGAAAATTTTCAATCAGCAAGCGTTCTGATAGCCAAAGATTTGCACCTTGAATATCAATCAGATTTTTGCGCTTGTGATTTCTTGGTTCTATGTGGATACTTGTAACTTTGGTCGTTTTAACTTTTGTGTCTGCTACTTTTTGCGTAGCTTTGATTACAGCCGCTTCATGTTTCTTTTTTGCTGTTCCTGCTGATGTTTCGGCTTGGCTTTTAAGTGATGCAGCTACTTTTCTGTCGATACTACCATTGAGCAACTGAGTCCGAGCATTACGTTGGACTTGGGCGGCGCGCTGCTGTTCTTGCATAGCGGTTGCTTGAGTGCGTTTGAGTTCCTTTTTTGCTACTTCGTGCGATCGCATTGCTGCTGCTAATTCGATTTCTTTTTGTTGCTTAAAATGAGAAAAATTCCCCCCATATACTTTGACTCCATTAGGTGTAAGCTCCCAAGTAATATCTGTCACCTGATCTAAGAAAAAAGGTTTATGGGAGACAATAATATATGCGCCAGAAAAACCTAAAAGAAACTGCCTTAAACTTTCTAACGCTGGCAAATCTATATGATTAGTTGGTTCATCTAATAACAGCAAATTCGGTTGTTGCGATAAACCAATCGCCAAAAATAACTTCGTCAGTTCACCACCACTTAAATTTGCAAGTGGTAGTGATAAATCAATATTTGTTTGAAATTGCGTCTGCAATATTTCTTCAATTTGCCACCACTCATCAGAGATGGAAATTAAATAGTTCAATACCGTATCTGCCTTGACTTCTTGCCTAATAGTGCTAATTTGTGGCAAATAATAAACACCACAATTTCGCCAAACTGAACCAATACTAGGATTTATTTGTCCTGCTAATAACTTTAATAGAGTTGATTTGCCTACACCATTACTACCAACTAAAGCAATGCGATTATCTGCCTCTATACGCACTAAGACTTTTGCAAATAAAGTCTTAGCATAGCTGAGTTCATAAGCTAAATTCTCAGCTATCAATATTGTTTTATTCTGCATTCTTGCCCAACCTCAAATTATCAAATTTCACTCGTATCTACACACAAAACACGGGTGAATTAGGCATAAAAAACTTAGTCGCTACAACTTCCTAGCGGCTTAATTTAAAAAATTAGGAGTGACTCTATGTTTAGCTCATGATGATTGTGAAGTAACCTTGTCAAACTTGCTGTGTTGATTTTGTTTTGACGTTTTGGCTGCGGTACTACTTCATTGCTCTATGGTTACTTGTAAAAACTGCTGAATGCTGTTTAAAATACTTACTTTATTTGAACCTGCGTAGACAGGTTTTGCCTGTGTAGCTACGACTTCTAGTCGCCAAGGCAAGTAATCAATCAGACTGACATTATCTTATCATAACTGCTTGATTGCCAACAACCCAGCACCATAAGCAGGCTCATATTTAGGATGAATTACTTTAACAAACGGAAAAATATTGCCAATAGATGCAGCAAATCTCTCTTGCATTTGAGATTTACCTTGCCAAACACTACCGACAGTTACGATTTCAATACTAGAGTTATCTGTGAAAATTCGATTGATGACTGTAGATGTAGAATTAACTAAATCTGCTACTGCTTGATCAATTATCTGATTTGCTAATTCATCACCTGAAACTGCCGCTATATCTACAACTTTTGCCAAAGCAGCTATTTCTGTAACTCCCCAACCTCGTTGATATACAACTTCAATTAATTCTTCTATGTTTTTCAAACTAAGATGTTGTTTAAAACCATCTACTAAACTTGTGATTTTTTCTCTTCCATCATAAGATTTGAGTGCTGTGTGCATACCAGCAACAGCAATTTTATAGGCACTACCTTCATCGCCTAAAATATAACCCCAACCGCCAACGCGGTGAGTTTGTCCCTGTTGATTGCGTCCAAAAACTATCGAGCCTGTACCTGCTGCGACAACAATTCCTACATCATCACCAATGCCACCAACCAAAGCAATCAACGCATCATGACAGATGATGATATGAGAAGGTGATAAATCCCAATTAATTGGTAGCCAATTACTATTTTGTAACTCTTTAACTATTCCTTGAATGATTTGCACATCAAATGGACGGCCAACACCAGCTAACCCTAAACATATTGCTTTAACTGCGATCGCATCAATAGATTTGAGAGCTTCATTAGCTGCTTTATATATAGCAGAATGAATTGATTGGATTGTAGCTTCAACACCAACACTGTGATAATTGGACGCGCCTCCCATACCACATCCTAGTACTTTACCAGTATCATCCATCAGGACACATACCGTTTTAGTACCACCACCATCTATTCCTAAAACGTAACTCATGAATTGTTTGAATTTTCGCTAGATGTATGCTGTATTTCTTCTGTTAAAGGAATAAAAAATAAAATAATCATCCCCGGAATAGTCAGTAAACAAACCAAGCTAAAAAATAATGGATATCCTAATAAAGGTTGTAGATATCCACTAACTATTCCTGGTAACATCATTCCTAAAGCCATAATGCCAGTAGAAATAGCAAAATGAGAGGTTTTATACTCTCCTTGGCAGATGTACATTAAATAAACACTAAACGCAGTAAACCCAAAACCATAACCAAATTGCTCTAAGGATACTAGAGGATAAACTAAAGTCAAAGACGGTTTAGTATAAGCCATATACACATAAAATAAATCAGGTAAATTCAAAGCCAAAGCCATAGAAAATAGACATTTTTTTAAACCATACTTGGCAATTACTAATCCGCCTAAAATTCCTCCTGCAATCAGAGAGATTACGCCAAATGTGCCGTAGACTAAGCCAACATCTGATGTTGTTAGCCCTAAACCACCTGCTTGTGGCTGATCTAGCAAAAATAACGAAGCAAACTTAACTAGCATAGCTTCGCCAAAGCGATAGAGCAAAATAAATCCTAAAATAAAAATAATTTTTTCTTGAGTAAAATAAGAACTAATGATTGTCCAAAACGGTATATTGTTAGTTGCCTGTAGCTGTCTTGGTTTATCTGTATCTGGCAAAGGCAGAGTTAAACGGTGAAAAATAAACAGGATTGCTAAAATAACTGCGGAAAAGCCAATAGATATCGTCCAGCTTAAGGGGATGTTATTTAGATATCCTTCAAGCTGACCTGCTAAAACTACTAATAACCCTGAACCAAAGATAACCGCTAGTCTATAAAATAGTGAGCGAATGCCCACGAAAAATGCTTGTTGTTCGGGACTTAAAGCTAAAAGATAAAAGCCATCTGTGGCAATATCATAAGTTGCAGAAATAAATGCTCCCACTGTTAAGGCTGCAAGGGAGATAAAAAAGAAGTTAGGTAATTGTAAGCAAAATGCGATTAAACCCAAGCAACAGAACATAGCAAATTGAGTGTAAATTAGCCATTTTCTTTTAGTTGAGTAAGTATCTACAATTGGCCCCCAAAACATTTTGATCACCCAAGGGAGATAAAGCAGGCTAGTCCAGACGGCAATTTGTGTGTTGTCTATGCCTAGTTTTTTATAGAAGATAACGGAAACTGTGTTGATGATGATGTAAGGTACACCGGAGGCAAAATATAGGGTGGGGATGTAATACCAGGGGGAGCGTGAATGTGTCATAAAATAATTTTTTAAACGAACCACAGAGGCGCAGAGAGCGCAGAGGAGAAGAGTTATTAGGAGAGAATAATGCGTTTTATGCCATCTTTTAGGAGAGGGACATTAAAGTTTATGAGGAGGCCTAAAGGGTAATTTGTCATTTTTAGGTAGGAGAGAACTTGGGCTTCATGGATGGGTGCTAGGTTTTGGACGGCTTTTAATTCCACTACTAAACAGTTAGCAACTAAAAAATCTAATCTACCTTTGCCTACCTCATGACCTTTGTAATTAACTGTTACAAACTTTTCAAACTCATGAGGTATGCCACGCCATAAAAATTCTATAATTAGTGCCTCTTGATATACCTCCTCCAAAAAGCCAGTCCCCAAAACCCGATGCACCTCAATCGCAGCCCCAATCACCTCCCCAGTCAGACGATTCATCTCTGTGTTGCGCCAGTTGCTACAACGGGGGGAACCCCCGCAACGCACTGGCTTCTCTGCGCCTCTGTGGTTCGTTTCCATTAAAACCCCCTGCAACCCTGTGGCAAAATTTATTAAAGTCCTTCCACACTTAGTTTTCCCCCCATGACCGCAACTATCCTAAATCTTCCCAGTCTGTACGAACCCTTCTCCACTGAAGCTAAATGGCAAAAGTTCTGGGAAGAAAACCAAGTTTACAAAGCTGACCCTAATCACGGTGGCGAACCTTATTGTGTTGTGATTCCGCCACCGAATGTGACTGGCAGTTTGCACATGGGTCACGCTTTTGAAAGTGCCTTAATTGATGTTCTGGTGCGTTATCACCGGATGCAAGGACGCAATACTCTGTGGCTTCCTGGCACTGACCACGCTAGTATCGCTGTACATACGATGCTAGAAAAACAACTCAAAAAAGAAGGTAAAACTCGCTCTGAGTTGGGGCGGGAACAATTCCTAGAACGCGCTTGGCAGTGGAAGGCGGAGTCTGGGGGATCAATTGTGAATCAATTACGCCGTTTGGGTGTCTCGGTGGACTGGTCACGCGAACGGTTCACTATGGATGAGGGCTTATCGAAAGCTGTGGTGGAAGCTTTTGTCAGTCTCTATGATGAAGGTTTAATTTATCGTGGCGAATATTTGGTAAATTGGTGTCCGGCTACGCAGTCGGCTGTGTCGGATGTGGAGGTGGAATCTCAGGAGGTTGATGGTAATCTCTGGCATTTTCGTTATCCACTGACCGATGGTTCTGGTTATGTTGAGGTGGCGACGACTCGACCAGAAACGATGTTAGGTGATACCGGGGTAGCGGTAAATCCTAATGATGAGAGGTACAAGCATCTGATTGGTAAAACTTTAACTCTGCCAATTATGCAACGGGAAATTCCCATTATTGGTGATGAGTTGGTTGACCCCAGTTTCGGTACTGGTTGTGTGAAGGTAACACCAGCCCATGATCCCAATGATTTTGAAATGGGTAAGCGTCACAATCTACCGTTTATTAATATCTTGAATAAGGATGGGACTCTCAATGCTAATGCTGGCGAGTTTCAAGGACAAGACCGCTTTGTGGCTAGAAAGAATGTGGTTTCTCGCTTAGAAGCTGATGGGGTGTTGGTGAAGATAGAAGATTATAAGCATACCGTTCCTTATAGCGATCGCGGTAAAGTCCCAGTCGAACCTCTACTTTCAACTCAGTGGTTTGTCAAAATTCGCCCAATGGCGGACAATGCTTTAGAATTCCTCGACCAAAAAAATTCGCCTGAGTTTGTCCCCCAACGCTGGACAAAAGTTTACCGTGATTGGTTGGTGAAACTCAAAGATTGGTGTATTTCCCGTCAATTGTGGTGGGGTCATCAAATTCCGGCTTGGTACGCTGTTAGTGAAACTGACGGGCAAATCACTGATACGACTCCGTTTGTCGTAGCTAAATCTGCTGATACAGCTTGGGAAAAAGCCAAAGCCCAATTTGGCGACAATGTGCAGTTACAACAAGACCCGGATGTCCTTGATACTTGGTTTTCTTCGGGGTTGTGGCCGTTCTCAACTTTGGGCTGGCCGGAACAAACCCCAGATTTAGCTAAGTATTACCCCACTACTACCCTAGTGACAGGTTTTGACATTATCTTTTTCTGGGTTGCCAGAATGACGATGATGGCGGGTCATTTTACCGGAAAAATGCCATTTCAAGATGTTTATATCCACGGGTTGGTGCTGGATGAAAAAGGCCAGAAAATGTCAAAAACTAAAGGTAATGGCATTGACCCACTGTTATTAATTGATAAATATGGTACAGATGCCCTACGCTACACCTTAGTTAAGGAAGTGGCTGGTGCGGGTCAAGATATCCGCTTAGAATACGATCGCAAAAAAGATGAGTCACCATCGGTAGAAGCTTCGCGCAACTTTGCCAATAAGTTGTGGAATGCGGCTAGATTCGTCATGATGAATCTCGATGGGCAAACTCCTGCACAACTTGGTCAGCCACTCAGCAATGAATTAAGCGATCGCTGGATTCTTTCTCGCTATCATCAAGTAGTCAAGCAAACTACCAATTACATTGATAACTACGGTCTAGGAGAAGCCGCCAAAGGTCTGTACGAATTTATCTGGGGTGATTTCTGTGACTGGTATATTGAACTAGTCAAATCCAGGTTACAACCAAGTGCTGATCCCGCATCTCGTCGCGCCGCCCAACAAATTCTCGCCTACGTATTAGAAGGGATTTTAAAACTACTACATCCCTTTATGCCGCACATCACTGAGGAAATTTGGCAAACACTCACCCAACAAAGCCCCGATTCTCAACAAACGTTAGCTTTACAAGCTTATCCCCAAGTAGATGCCAACTTAATTGATCCCGCTTTGGAAGAACAGTTTGAATTGCTAATTGGGACTATCCGCACAATTCGGAATTTACGTGCTGAGGCAGATGTGAAGCCAGGGGCGAAAGTTAAAGTTTATTTGCAAACTGATAATCCCAAAGAACAGCAAATTCTCACCGCAGGTCAGGCTTATATCAAAGATTTGGCTAAGGTGGAAACCTTAAACTTTGCCAGTGAACCAACCAGCCAAGTTGCACCAGCACCACAAAAACCGCAACGAAACTGGAAGAATATTGGTTTAGTGATTTTAGGGCTGGTCTTTGCCAGAATCGGTATAGCCGTTGGTAATACTGTTAACCACATTCCTATTGTCAACAACTTTTTTGAAATTGTTGGTTTAGGCTATAGTGTGTGGTTTGTTTCCCGTAATCTTTTGACTGCGGAAGCTAGACAAAAATTCTTGGCGAAGTTTTTCCCAGCAACTACACAGCCACTACAGCAGCAAGCCGTCCTAGAAAAACCTCAAACACCAGAACAAACTATTACTGGGGTTATTGGTACAGTCCAAGTGGTAATTCCTTTGACTGGTGTCATCGATGTGGAAACACTGCGGGCTAAACTCCAGAAAAGCTTCAACAAAGCCGAAACTGAAGCCCAAGCCCTCAGAGGTAGGTTAAGCAATCCTAAGTTTGTCGATAAAGCACCAGCCGACGTGGTACAAGGAGCGAAAGATGCCTTAGCCGAGGCGGAAAAGCAAGTCGAAATTTTACGCGTACGCCTTCAGGAGTTATCGTAGATATCGCTGAGGTGGTTTAGCAACACTTTTATGGGTAATAGGAGAGTCAATTTCCCAACTCTCACCAATTACCCATAACTAACAATTTCCCAAGTAAAATAACTTAATTTCATTTTCTGGTTTAATTTAAATTTTGTCTTTAATTTTTAATTGTAAAGTGGAGCCAAACGACGATCATGCTATATCTAGCTCAGGTACATAAAAACGAATTTTTAGACCAGTACCAATTGCGCTTGTTAGCACGTCAAGAAGCTGAAAATCTGTGGGCCATTATCCCAGAAGAGGCTTTTATTTTGTTGGGTAAAGGCAACACCATGAGTGAAAAATTGCTGGTGTTAGTAGAACTTTCTCCTACAGGTGACATTGAAAAAATAGAAGATGCTAGTAATTGGGTACTTCATTTAGTACAAACATACCTGAGTGTGGGTATGACCCCAGAATTATTACAAGAAGAAGCAGAACGGGCTGAACAGTGGCGACAATCTTTAACATTACAAAATCAAGACTTAGCCCGTCGTTCCTTAGAATTAGAAGCCCGGCGCGAACAAATTCAAGCTTTAGAAGAAAGTCTTAAGCGCGAGCGAAACGGTCATCATAAAGATGAGACGACCGATGCGTAAAAATATTAAGTTTTATGTGTAAATTACTGAATTTGTTTTTAATTTTCAGCTTTTAACAGAATAATTATCCTGTTTTTAACTCCACAGATAACTTTATTTTAAGTCAACCCTGTAGGGTTATAACCATTATCGTATTTGATTGGCATTGACATAAAATCGCAAAAGATGAATAATCCTGGGATGCTGGGTGCAATTGTGCTGATCTGGTAGTTAAGAATAACTAACCGTTAACTACCGCATACTTACGTATGTTCTCGTAATTTTGAACTTTTAACATACGTGTAGCAATCGCCCAAAAATGAAGTAATATGACAGCTAACTTTAGCCTTAAATAGCGACAATAGTAGGTTTGTCGTGCTTTGATTGAACTAGTGAGGTTATTTTAAAAATTATGAATGCTTTCCAACCATCTCAACTGCCGTTACAACCTATACAAAAACGCCAAGTTACACCCCGTCCAAAACGCCATCTTCGCCAGCGTTCTTACCAAGTAATGGCATTGGAAACCACAGTCAAAATAGGTGTAAATTTAGCTGTCTTCGCCGCCGCCGTCTCCGCCTTGACTCAACTTGTGCCTTATCACTGGTTACAGCAAGAAAAGTTGCGAGAAGTTCGGACTGAAGTCAAACTGATGGAAGGGCGTGTGAATACCTTACAAGCAGAATTCACTCGTAACTTTGATCCTCGGCAAACTAAAAGCATCATTGAACAGCAAGGATATAAATTTTCACCCAACCAAAGACTGATTGTGATTATGAATCAGGATGGGAAAGAAATTAAAGACTTAAATTCCCTCCCATAAACAAAATCTTGATTGAGAGATTTAGGAGGGGTAGTTGTAGTTTAATTTATGCCTATATAGATGTATACACATCAAAAATATCTAATAGCTAATTATTCAAAAGCTACATCCAGCAATCCGATTTGATTTTTCAACTCCTCAAATAGGCAGGGAATTAGAAGTCAAGCAACTGCTACAAGGACTGCTACAGTAATCAGAGATTAGCTATTAGCACTTGCAGGGTTTCCATCCTTCATCAAACTTGATGTCACTACTAATTCAGCCTATCGTGGTTGGGAAACCGGAAAAATTAGCATTTGCCCAAAAGTTCATCTAGCCAATTTTCCATTTTTAACTGCAAACGATAAACAGCAATATCACCTTTGCGGCCGAGCAAGGTTATTTTTGCTAAAGCTCGACGATAATCAGCAATAGCACAATTCCAATCACCCCAAAGATGGTAAGTTCTGCCGCGTTCAGCCCAAATATGCGTCTCTAGCTGACCAAATAGCAGTGCCATGTCAAAATTATCAATTGCCTCTTCATACTGCCCTAAATCGCGTAAAGTGATCCCACGGTTAATCCAAGCCCTGACATAACTAGGATTTAAATCAATAGCTTGGTCATAGTCAGCCAATGCAGCAATTAACTCTCCACAAGCTGCGTAGTAATTGGCTCGATTATTATAAGCACCAGCTAAATTGGGATTTAATTGTAAGGCTGTGTTGTAGTCCACCAAAGCCTTTTGCTTGTCACCACTTTGAAAATAAATTAAACCCCGATTATTGTAATCAACCGCATTTTGCGGGTGATGCTGAATTAACTTGTTCAACAGGGCGATCGCTTGAGTATAATTTCCTTGTTTAGCTGACTTCAACGCCCAAGAGCGTAAATCGCTTTCTTCTAAAGCCGATATCGGCCTAGTGTCAGATGCTGGGGAATTAAAAGGATTATTTATAACAAATTTATAAAAATTATTTTCTCGATCTCCATCTGTTAAAAATGACTGACTGTTCATATCTCCCTGCCTAAGACGCTTGCGCTTGTAAATAAAAATAAAGTTTTTTCTCTGGCGGTAGCTCTACCCTATATTTTTAAAATGTGTCTCTAAATACTTGGTTTTCCGTATTCGCGGTCAAATTGTAGGTACTCACCCAATCAAAAACTTGGACTTATACCCACAATTCATGCCTAAACTTAGTAATAGATACTTCACCCGCAAGTAGAATTCCAGAAAAAAACTAATATCAATCTTTACGGGGATTAGCTCTGGAATACTGGATACTACAACCACTAATTTTCGATTTATTCTGCTTGAGTGCCTTGAGCATCCCTTGGTTCTGAATGAGCAACTACTTGATAGAATCCTACTAGCCGTTCAAAAGAGATGGAGAAAAGGGTCAAGAGACATGGCAACATCAAGAATCCATCACAGTTTCTTTGATGTGCTGTGTTTCTCCCTGAAAGGGCATCTAACACTTGCAAAATTTTCAGTTACGCGCTCTCAATTTTTAAGTCTTGTGAAAATTTCCGATGACAACAGCAATTTCCCCTCAAGATACTTCCGATTTAGCCGCCGATGATTACGTCGTTATCGGTCTCGCAACCTGCTTCATTAAAGAAGATGGAGAAGTACATCAAGTTGATGTGATAGAGCCAATTCCCTCTGCATCCTTAGAAGCATTAATGAAGGGTATTCCGACTTCCTATAAACTCGCTTGTGCCACAACCTTGGCATCGGTATTAACTGGGGAGCAACCACGGCTCCTGGAAGGTTTCCCCAATTCGGCTCAATTTGCCGATGAATTTGCCCAACGAGTATTTGCCGCAGCACGCACCTATAAGCGCAGCGAAAACGCCAAAACCTTAATTCCTTTAGGCACAACCTACACGGATTTTAAATATTCCACAGAACGCAAACGTGTATTAAACGCTGCCAGGGTAGTTACCAAAGAAGACAATGTGAAGCAGCACTCCCATACCCATAAAGTTCTTTAAATCAAACTATTATGCTCAAACTTTACGGCGGTGCGATGAGCCGCGCTTCCATCGTTAAGTGGTATCTAGAAGAACTACAAATTCCCTATGAGTTTGTCCAGCTAGATATGCAAGCAGGCGAACACTTAAAGCCTGAGTATCTGCAAATTAACCCAATGGGTAAAGTTCCCGGAATAGTTGATGGAAACTTACAGCTTTGGGAATCTGGTGCTATCTTGCTGTACCTGAATGATAAATATGGCCAAACCTCACTGTCGCTAGAACAGCGTGCCGAGTTATATCAATGGGTATTGTTTGCAAACAGTACTCTGGCTCCGGGAATTTTTACCGAAACTACCAGAGAACGAGAATTACCCCGTTTATTCACTCCCTTAAATCAAATTTTTGAGCAACAGCCTTTCTTATTAGGGGATGAATTCACCGTTGCTGATGTGGCAGTTGGCTCTATCTTGGCTTATATTCCCATGATGCTAAAACTAGACCTTAGTGCCTACCCAGCAGTTTTAGACTACATCAAGCGAATGTCTGAACGACCAGCGTTTCAAAAAGGTGTTGGCAGAAGACCTTAATTTGGTGGTGGGCTAGTCCCACCATTTTTCTACTAACAAATTTTATAACGTTGTTAAGCGAATCCGGATAAAAAAACCGCAAAATTATTAAATTAAAGTAAAGATTTTCGATGCTTAAAGCATCAACGGTTTGCGAAAATTTTATATCGCAATGTTATGTAGAACGTTATTTCTAGCGATAGTAACAATCTTTTAACTACTGGGAACAATAAACCAGAACCCCTTTTTGAAGAGAAAAGGGAGAAATGATAATTTTGTAACTTGTAGTTAAAAATCAATGGTAAATCTAGCTGGATACCAAATTAGTTCTACACTTCATGAAGGAATTCAAACAATTATCTATCGGGCGCAAACGCCAGAAAAGCAGCAACGGGTCATCCTCAAATTGCTAAAAAATGAGTTTCCCACCCTAGAAGCTCTGACTCGTCTGAAAAATGAGTATCAAATTCAACAAGGTTTAGACCATCCCAACATAGTTAAAGTTATTAGCTTAGAAAATTTTGATCATCGGGTAGGTTTGTTATTAGAAGACTTTGGCGGTCAATCTTTAGCACAACTTTTACAAACCGAAAAACTAGACTTAAGACAATCTTTAAAAATTACAATTCAATTAACTAAAGCTTTAGATTATCTTCATAAACACCAAATTATTCATAAAGATATCAAACCCAGTAATATCATCATTAACTTTCACTCAAATGAAGTTAAACTGGCAGACTTTGGTATAGCTTCACGCCTGAATAAAGAAACTCCCCAATTTACTAATCCTAACTGTGTTGAAGGCACACTCGCCTATATGTCTCCTGAACAAACAGGGAGAATGAACCGCACTCTTGATTACCGGAGTGATTTTTATTCTTTGGGAGTCACTTTATATGAAATGCTAACCAAAAAAATTCCATTTCTCAGCGATGATCCCTTAGAAGTAGTTTATCGGCATATTGCAGTTTTACCATTAAATCCCCAGGCTTTAAATCCTGAAATTCCTACCGCCATTGCAGATATCGTCATGAAACTGATGGCGAAAAACGCTGAAGAGAGATATCAAAGTGCAACGGGTTTATTAGTTGATTTAGAATTCTGTCTCAATCAATTAGAATATCTACAAGAAATTACTGAGTTTATCCCGGGACGTTTAGATGTTTTAAGTCAGTTATTAATTCCTCAAAATTTGTATGGTAGAGAAACCCAGGTTCAAGAACTTTTAAAGGCGTTTACTAGGGTCACTAATGGGACTAGTGAAGTTATCTTAGTATCTGGCTATTCTGGTATTGGCAAATCTGCTTTAGTTAATGAAGTGAATAAACCCATTACTCATCGCCAAGGTTACTTTATTACGGGTAAATTTGACCAATTAAAACGGAATATTCCGTACGCGTCATTAATTCAGGCTTTTTCCTATTTAGTGCGCTGCTTATTAACAGAAAGCCAAGAAAAAATTGCTACCTGGCGGTATAAAATATTAGCGGCCTTAGGCAATAATGGCAAAATTATTATTGATGTTATTCCTGAAGTTGAATTAATTATTGGCACTCAACCAGAAGTACCTCAATTAGGAGCTACAGAATCCCAAAATCGCTTCCATCGGGTTTTTGAAGAGTTTATTCAAGTGTTTACCCAGAAAGAACACCCATTAGTTATCTTTCTGGATGATTTACAATGGGCAGATTCGGCCACTTTAAATTTAATCAAAATTTTAACTACCAACCCCAACAGTAAATATTTATTGTTTATTGGAGCTTACAGAGATAATGAAGTTAGCTCTACTCATCCGTTAATTCAAACAATTGCCGAAATCAAGAATCATGGCACATTGATTAATGATATAGTTTTGCAACCTTTAGATTTAAATAATGTTCAGCAGTTAATTGCTGACACATTACAAACCAGCCACCATAGTGCTATAAATTTTAATATTTTTCATCAAAATATTTGGCAACTGTCCGAACTAATTTTTAATAAAACTGGTGGTAATCCCTTTTTTATCACGCAGTTATTACAAGTACTTTATCAAGAAAAACTTTTAAAGTTTGATTTTCAGAGTGTGACATGGCAGTGGAATTTAGCCGAGATTCAAGCTATTGGAATTACTGATAAAAATGTGGTTGAATTAGTGGCAAGCCGCCTAGAAAAGCTACCACAAACTACCCAGGATGTTTTGAAATTAGCAGCTTGTGTAGGTGATAGATTCAGTTTAGATGTATTATCAGTAATTTATGAGCGATCGCCATCAGCTACAGCTACTGATTTATACCCAGCATTACAATCAGGCTTAATTCTACCACTTAACGAAGCTTACCGGATTCCTTTAGTATTTAATCAAGAAGAAGCAGTAAATTTGAAGGTTGATACTTCCCGCATCACTTATAAGTTTTTACACGATAGAGTCCAACAAGCAGCTTATTCACTAATTCCCGAAGCTGATAAAACAGCCACTCATCTCAAAATCGGTCAACTGCTGTTAAAAAATACCCCGAAAAATGAAATTGAAGCTAACATTTTTGATATTGTGAATCAGTTAAATGTCGGTACTGCTTATTTAACCGAACAAGCCGAAAAAACTGAGTTAGCTAAGTTAAATTTAATTGCAGCCCAAAAAGCCAAAGCATCTACAGCTTACGAAGTAGCCCTGAAGTATTTAAAAACAGGTATAGAACTTTTAAGTATAGATGCTTGGGAGAGTGAATATAAATTAACTTTAGGTTTATACGAAGGAGCCGCCGAAGTTGCTTATTTGAGTGGCAACTTTGAGCAAATGCAGCAGTGGGCTGAGGTGGTATTACAAAATGCCAATAATTTATTAGATAAAGTTAAAGTTTATGAAGTAAAAATTATCTCGGCGATTATTCAAAGCCAACAACTAACAGCTATTCAAACTGCATTATCAGTACTAAATTTATTAGGAATTGAACTACCTGAAAAACCAACTCCTAGCGATATTCAGCAAGGAATAGATGATATAGCTGTGAAGTTGCAAGGACAAGCAATTGCTGATTTAATTAACTTACCCTTAATGACCGATCCGCAAAAAATTGCCGCCATGCGAATTCTCATGGGAGTTCTCCCAGCAGCCTTTCAAACTGCTCCTGAGATGATGCCTATTATTGCTTGCGAAATGGTCAATTTATCTTTAAAGTATGGCAACACATCTGTTTCTGCCTATGGCTACAGCCTTTACGGTTTAATTATGTGTGGTGTGCAAGGAAAAATTAATTTTGGCTATGAATTTGGCAAACTAGCATTAAACCTAGTATCTCAGTTTAATTCGGAAATTAAAGCCAAAATTTTAACGGTTGTCAGCGCTCATGTTATGCATTGGCAAGCCCATGCAAAAGAAACACTAACAACTGCCAAAATTGGCTATTTTAGTGGTTTAGAAACAGGAGATTTAGAATATGCTGGCTACTGTGGTTATATCTATCCTTATCATTCATTTTGGCTAGGCAAAGAACTATTAGTTTTAGAACCGGAACTGGTAGCTTACTGTGATTCTCTACAAAAAATTCAACAGCAAGTAGCCTTAACTTGGAACAAAATTTATCTCCAAACAGTATTAAACTTGCGCGGTAACGTTGAAAATGTTTGCTGTTTAACTGGTGATATCTATAATGAGCAGATAATGTTGCCAATTCATCAACAAGTCAACGACTTGTACACCATGAATCATTTATTTGTGAATAAGCTCATGCTCTGTTATCTCTTTGAAGAATATGAACAAGCGGTAGATAACGCTGTCATGGCTGAAAAATCTTTAGCTGGCGTTACAGGGCTATTTGTAGTGCCATTATTTTATTTTTACGATTCTTTAGCACAACTAGCAATTTACCACACTGCTACACAAGCCACACAACTATCTATTTTAGAAAAAGTCCGCAATAATCAACGCAAAATGGAACTTTGGGCTACTCATGCCCCAATGAATCATTTACATAAATTCTATTTAGTGGAAGCTGAAATATACCAAGTTTTGCGGCATAAGCTAGAAGCAATGGATTACTATGAACTTGCCATTAACAAAGCTCAAGAAAATGGCTATATCCAAGAAGCAGCTTTAGCCTATGAGTTAGCAGGCAAATTTTACAAATCTTTAGATAAAGAATTAATTTATCAAACTTATCTGACTAAAGCTTATTATGCCTATATTCGTTGGGGTGCGATCGCTAAAGTTAAGCATTTAGAAGTCAAATATCCTTTCCTAGTTCAACAAACCAACGTCTCCAGTACTTCTAAGCTCAAATCAGATTTAACTCACATGACCACCAGTACGACTACTAGTAGTGGTTTAAGTGATTTCTTAGACTTTAATACTTTTGTCAAAGTTTCACAAGCAATTACCAACGAAATTGTTCTAGAAAGCTTGTTGAGTAAGTTAATCAAAATCTTACTAGAAAATGCTGCCGCCCAAAAAGCAGTATTATTACTGGTGAAAGATAACGAACTATATATTGAAGCCTCTGGTAATGTGATTGATGACTACGCTATTGTTTTACAATCAGTTCCCCTGAATAACTATCAAGATATCCCTTTATCAGTCATTAACTATGTTTTAAAAACGCAAGATAATTTAGTTTTAAATAATGCGAGTAATACTGAGCCATTTCGATTTGATAGTTATATTCAAGCCAAGGAATCAAAATCTATTCTGTGTTTGCCCATTATTTATCAATCAAAACTGACTGGCATTATTTACATCGAAAATCAAATCTCAACAGGTGCATTTATTCCTGAAAGAGTCAAAGTATTGCAAGTACTAGTTTCGCAAATGGCTATCGCTATTGAAAATGCTCGCTTGTATACTACCGAGCAAGATAAGTCAAAGCAATTAACACAATCACTTCAAGATTTGCAAGCCGCCCAACTCCAAATTATTCAAAGTGAAAAAATGTCATCTTTAGGTAATTTGGTTGCAGGCGTAGCTCATGAAATTAATAATCCTGTAGGATTTATTACAGGTAACATTGATTTAGCCAAAGATGCGATTCATGATTTAATTGATTATTTAAAACTTTATCAATCTACATTCCCTAATCCTGGTGATGATATTGCTGAAAAAGCAGAAGAGATAGATGTATCTTTTTTGCTAGAAGAGTTACCTAAAATGATTGAAGGGATGAAAACAGGTACAAAACGCATTCGAGAAATCAGCAATTCTTTGCGAACTTTTTCACGGGCTGATACAACATCTAAAGTATTAGCTAATATTCATGAAGGTATTGATAGCACCTTAATGATTTTGCAGCATCGGATTAAAGCCAATTATGACCGTCCCGCTATAGAAATTATTAAAGAGTACGGTGATATTCCCTTAGTGGAATGTTATTTAGGACAATTAAATCAGGTATTCATGAATATTTTAGCGAATGCGATCGACGCTTTAGATGAAGCTATAACTAATAGTAAAGTAGGAGATAAATCAGTTCATCATCCTCAAAAAATTACTATTAAAACTGCCATATCTGAAGATACAAAAAATGTAGTTATCAAGATTAAAGATAACGCTCAAGGCATGACAGAAGAAGTAAAATCATCTATTTTTCAGCACTTATTTACTACTAAAGCTGTAGGTAAAGGTACAGGGTTAGGTTTGTCTATTAGTCGGCAAATTATTGTAGATAACCATAGTGGTAATTTAAGTTGTGAGTCTGTGATAGGTGAAGGAACCGAATTTATAGTTTCTATTCCGATTTCCGGTTAGTCGTTTAAGTGAGCAGTTTTGATATCCCCGACTTTTTCCTAAAATCGGGGATATTTTAGTTTTTGTATGTAATTAAATATAGAATCCGGTTTGATTATTGAAATTATCTGCCTAGGAGTAGGGAATGGGTAGTGGGGAGTAACAAAGAGTGATTTTGGGGTATGGATTTTTTTCAAAAATCAAATATGAGTCCTATATATAGGAAGTTAGGACTTACGCAAGAACCCTCTCGAACTCTTATAACTTCGTGTCCTTTGCGCCCTTTGCGGTTCGTTTTTTCATAATTTTGCGTAAGTCCTGGAAGTATTATTAACTTTATGCAATTTATACAGATACATAAAATATTTATAAATTAAAAGGGGTTTTACTTAGCTTCTCAAAATTTTAATTACTATTATCATTTTTTCTGTATAGAAATAATTTCGTTATATTTATCAATTACTTTTAATTAAATGCCTTGTTATAAAAATTATAGATAACCCCAAAATATTCCAATAGTGATTCATGAATACTTTCATCTACAGTCAATTTAGGCTGACAAATTCATGTAAAATCACATTATTTCTTGGCAATTAACCATAAAAGTTAGTAAGGAATTCTATGGAGACGATAAAAGGTAGTCAACCATTATTATCTCGGACTATTTCAATGCTATTAAATCGGTTAAGTTTGATTTTAATAGCAATAGTCATGGTGTTATTTATCGGAGGTAAATTTGAACTAGCAAGTGCATCTCAAACTAATGCTGAGTCAGAAATTCAAGAGTTGGCAATGTGTTACGCATTAGGCACTGACGCTATTGGTAGGGGAAATCTGCAAGAAGGAAAAGACATTTATAGTAATTGTTTTACTCCAGATGCAGTTATCACTGCTATTTTTCCTAGTGGAGCAAGTGCAACAAGCTATAATCCAAATGATTGGGCAAAGTTTGTGTATTCAGTATTTCAAGGAAACGGATACAAAGCTACTCAACATTTGATAGGAACAGTAAACATTTCTGTCAAAAATAATCAAGCATCAATGTCTTCATATCTCCATGCTACTCATGTACTTTCCGATACTAGTATTGATGTTGCAAACGGTACATATGTAGACGAAGTTGTAAATAAAAAAGGCAGTTGGAAAATCAGTCGTCGCACCCTTAAATTAATTGATTTCTTAAATCTTTCCTCTCCTGCTTCTGCTAATTCAGCTGCTTCTAACTCTAGTGCAACAGCTACTAATTCTTTTGCTGCTGATACTTCTAGTAATACATTGAGAACATCCCAGAGACCGTATATACCTAGCTCTGAAAATTAATTTCATAGGTATGTAATAATTCAAATTGAGTTGATAAAAAATAGGGCAGGTAAATTACCTGCCCTATTTTTTTAAGTAAATTTTGCAGTTCTCTAGCGATAATTCGTAAATTGTAGAGCGACTGGATAGTCTTCTTGTTTTAATCTCTGGATGACTGTTTGTAGTTCATCTTTAGATTTAGCCGAAACTCGTACAGCATCACCTTGAATGGATGCTTGTATCTTCTTGAATTCATCTCGAATCAGTTTAGAAATTTGTTTGCCAATATCTTGACTGATACCTTTTTTGAGAGTAACTTCTTGGCGGACTCTGTTACCACTAGCAGACTCAACTTTACCAAAGTCAAAAATCTTTTGAGAAAGACTACGCTTGGCAGCTTTTTCTCGCAGAATATTGTGTACAGAGTCTAAGGTAAACTCACTGTCAGTATTAATAGTTATGGTTTTTTCTCCTAATTCGACAGTAGTTTGAGTATCTTTGAGGTCATATCGACTGGTAATTTCGCGGACAACTTGATCGACTGCGTTAACTAATTCTTGTCGATCAAAGTCGCTCACAATGTCAAAGGAGTAAGTAGAAGCCATAGAAAATGTTGAATTTTAGATTGTGGATGAGGTAGTTTGTAACCGATAGTTTCCTCTTCCCTACGCTTAATTGTTTGCTTGCACAATGCTCAAGAAAAAGAGAGTGGCAGAGCCAACAGAACTAATAGCAAACATAAGCGATCGCAAAAGCGGTATATTCAAAATATAAAAAATAGAATATAGCAAACGAGCCACCACAAAAGCGATCGCCGCCACCACCGCCACAGCAGAATTAACATTAGTTATGTATGCCATCAACGCAGCGACAGCAAAAATCATAAATGTTTCAAAAGAATTTTGATGCGCCCAAGTAGCTCTTTGAGCGTAAGCTGGTAATTTATCAAACATAGCGCGAGGTGCGGACATATCATATCCCACACTCCAGCGAGCGTAACCCACCACTAAAAACGGCAGATAAATTAATCCAGCAGCTGCGGCAATACAGTACAAAAAAATAGTCATTAGTTAATAGCCCATAGTCCATTGTCTATAGTCCATAGTCCATCGTCTATAGCCCATAGCCACCCAGTTATTTGACTTTTGACTATTGACTCTTGACTATTGACTCTTGACTAATCAAAGTAGAACAGAGTTACTACTTTTCTTTGTTCTTCCGCATCTCCACAAGTTTGTAGCAAAGTGCGGCTGTCATGAAATGCAAAGCAAATTAATTGCTGGCAACGGGAAACTATCTCTTTGTTACAGATGTAACTAGCTTCAGCCAGCGACAGATTATCATTGCTAGGATTTTCTACCAAATGCATCACCTGTTCTAGCTGCTGGCGAGACTCTAAAGGCTGACGTTCTAAGCTTTGGGGAAGAATGACTGTCAGCAAATTGGGATCGGCGCGCATTGCTCCCTTAATGGCAGCAGAATTAGTCCCGGTTGCACCAGAGGTAATAATCCGATTTCCTGATAAAACCAAGGCATAGGTCATCATTTCAATCAGATTTTGATGCGTAATCGGTACATGACGTGAACCCAGCAAAGCAATTCGTTTAGAACCTGTTTGCTGGATTGTCGCCAGTTCTTGCGCTAATGTATCGAGGTTGATAAGGTCTATTGACTGGCTCAAAGATGGAATTAATCATAATTAAACAACCCAGCTATTCTACCAAACAGAGTGTAGATGAGCAGCCAAATTGAATCAGACATTATTGCAATTTATGAATATAGCAATCAAACAATAATTCGCCACCATCAGAAATGGCAGCGAATTATCTTCACCCTGATTAACATCAAAATATGGCAAAGATGACTGAGCCTTGATGCTCTCATAATTTTCCAGTTATGAGATTAAGGTAATACCGCAGCCGGAGTTAAGCCGAGTTTAGATAATAAACGCTCAATATCAAAATACTCAGAGGTCAATTGCCGAATACACTGTAGTTTAATCGGTTCGTGGACGCGTACTTGACCAAAAGTGCGGTCAACAATTTCTACAGTGGTTAAGGTGTCTAAGTCAACAGATAAAATGGGGATTTCTAGTTCTTCGGCGCGGCTGAGAATAAATTGCGGTGGTGGTAATTGCCCGGTGAGGATGAGACATTGGGTAGATGTTTCTAAGGCAGCTTGTTGAATTTCTACTCGATCGCCGCCTGTCACCACAGCCATATTACGCCGTTTGCGGAAATACTTGACAGCAGCATTGACGTTCATCGCGCCAATTGCCAAGCTTTCTACCATCAAATCTAAGCGATCGCTCCGACACAGAACTTCGGCATTTAACTGATTGACTAGTTCACCTACACTGACACTCCGTAGTAAGTCATTTTTTGGTAGCGTTCCTAGTACCGGAATATCCTGCTGTTCTAAAAACGGGCGGACAATATTTTCCACCATTTCTAGTTCTTTGGCAGGAATATCATTCAGGACAACACCAACTAGGCGATCTCCTATGCGCTGTTTTGCGGTGAGTAAAGCATCTAGCGATAGTAGCGAATTATAACGCGTTACTAACAACACAGCCGCATCTAAAACTTCCGCCACTTGCAACGCTGATAAATCAAACAGATGACCCTCTGTTAAATTTCCCGGCCCCTCTAGTAAGACTAAATCTCCTCGAGAAACTTGTAAATATTCCTGTACTAACGACTGCCGATAATTAGTATTATCTTCGCCACTTAAACGTTTCTGCACACTGACTTGATCTAAAGCCAACATAGTAGGCGCAATGCGGTTCGCTGCTAGGTTAAGACTAGACGCAATAAACTGGACATCTTCTTCGACTATGGTTCCACCAGATGTTTTCAAACAAGTTCCCAACGGTTTACCGTAGGCAATATCCAGTCCTTTTTGCTGTAGCTGATAAGATAACCCCAAAACTGTTGCAGATTTTCCACTGTAAGTTTCGGTTGAGCCAATCAGCAGATATTTAGCAGATTTTGGCACACATGCACTCCTAATTTCAAAAGGAAGTAGAACCCAGCTAGGTGTTTACTAATTTTAGTTGGTTCCAGCAAAAGACTTACGCTCTTAGCGAGCATAGTTTTTTAGAATTAACATTTTTGTGGTTAAAATATTTGCTTTAATTGACAGTATTTCTGAGATGAAGCTGATAAATACTGAGTTTTAAATTTAATGTCTGAACTGTTTTTAACTTGATACTAAATTTAGTTAATAACTTATAGCTCAATGTCTCGGCCAATCAAGATATAGGGTAGATTTCAGAAAAAGCAATTTTTCCTACTTTCCTACACCCTAGACCTTTACGGAATCAGTTTATTCATCAATACGGAGCAATTTTCGATAAAAAGATTGAGAAAAGTCCGGCACACGATAACGTTTATAGTTTTCCATTAATTCAATCAAAAAACTAATAAACTCAAAGCTGGCCATCATCACTTCATAATTGAGGTCAGCATTACCATCAAACTGCATTCGACAGCGAGTCAAATCTGAAGGCAAAGTTGCCACATTCCAAGAAGCAACAAAGGGAATATTTTCACTAGCTTCTATCTTGCGGTGTCCTTCTAAAATACCTTTTTGGTAAAGACTAATGGCATAAGGCAAGAAATTACGCTTTGTACCTTGGATATAAGGCAAGTAAACGCTAGCTTGCTGCTGAGTTGCAGGTTGTAGTTGCTCAATAGACATTGTTGAATATTCCTCAAGTTGGCTGAACTGGGGATATTAATCTTTGTCAATAGTATTCCCAAAAAAATCTCTGTAATCCACACTACAGAATGGTAAGTCTAAGAAAAATCGGTAAAAATCTTTTGCCAAAATATTAAAGAAATGTAAAAAATAAATAAGTAATTCTTTGTATTTTGTCTTTTTAGTTTTGACTTTGTGATAGTGCCAGCAAAGTTACTACTAAGAAATATTAAAATTTCGGTTACAATAAGGCTGCATTAGCTTTTATTCAAGCTGGGGCAATAGCCGCAAAAAAACCTAGCATTAGGCAATAAACGCGCTTATTGCAATGCCTCATAACCATAAGCTGTGTTTAGCTAGTCATTACTTTGCTTCATCTGATTTAGCCTCCATCAGGCTACAAACCCCTGATGCAGCAAGTAACCACAAGTCACACAGTTAAAGTTTGACGTTAGATAATTCCCAGCTTATTTATGGGTGTAGAAAAATACTGGTATTGCATCAAGTAAACTATGCCAGCGAACTCCTGGCCGGAAAACGATTCATACAAAGAGCTTGAAGCACTTGACTCTCTGTTAGTTGACCTATCGGCGACAGAAGAGCCACTGGTAGGGACAAATCGATTGTCTCAACCATCCCGGTTTCAAGGACGTAGAGGTAAAGCTGCTCTAGTTTTGTCAATAGTCTGGAGCGGAACAATCGCTCTACACTTTGCTTCTTGGGCTTATATTTTTGTCCTGGGATTGACCACAATTTTAGGACTTCATGCCTTAGTAGTTGTATTTGCTAGACCTCGCCGCTATCAAAAAGAAATGCAGGGCGAATTGCCCACTGTATCTTTATTAGTAGCAGCCAAAAATGAGGAAGCAGTAATTGGCAAATTAGTCAAAAGTCTTTGCAATCTCGACTATCCAGATGGAAAATACGAAGTTTGGATAATTGACGATAACAGTACTGATAAAACACCGCAAGTTTTAGCAGAACTGGCGCAAGAATACAAAAAACTCAAAGTACTGAGGCGTTCCCCCCAAGCTGGTGGTGGTAAATCAGGAGCATTAAATCAAGTTTTGCCACAGACAAAAGGCGAAATTATTGCTGTGTTTGATGCTGATGCTCAAGTGCCATCAGACTTGTTACTCCAGATAGTACCTTTGTTTCAAAGAGAAAAAGTTGGTGCAGTACAAGTGCGTAAAGCAATAGCCAACGCTAAAGAAAATTTTTGGACTAAGGGACAGATGGCAGAAATGGCTCTGGATACTTGGTTCCAACAGCAGCGAATTGCTTTAGGTGGCATTGGCGAATTGCGGGGTAACGGTCAATTTGTCCGACGCACAGCCTTAGATAGTTGTGGTGGGTGGAATGAAGAAACCATCACCGATGATCTAGATATGACCTTCCGCCTGCATCTGGATAACTGGGATATTGAGTGCGTATTCTACCCAGCCGTGCAAGAAGAAGGTGTCACTACTGCAGTTGCGCTTTGGCATCAGCGCAATCGTTGGGCTGAAGGCGGCTATCAACGCTACTTAGATTACTGGGATCTAATTCTCAAAAATCGCATGGGAACCCGCAAAACCTGGGATATGCTCATGTTTATGATCTCCATGTACATCTTGCCAACAGCTGCAATTCCAGACTTATTAATGGCAATTGCTAGACATCGCTTGCCACTTTTAGGCCCGGTTACTACCCTATCAGTATCTATGTCTGTTGTGGGTATGTTCGCCGGACTGCGGCGGATACGTCAAGAGCAAAAATTCACTGTTGCGACCTATCCTGTGTTACTCCTCCAAACCCTACGCGGCACATTATATATGTTGCACTGGTTAGTAGTTATGAGTAGCACAACGGCTCGGATGTCTATCCGACCAAAACGCCTGAAATGGGTGAAAACTGTACACTCCGGTAGCGGGGAATAGAAAGGCAAAAGTTAAAAGGTAAAAGGCAAAAGAATGTTTTTCTTTTGCCTTTTTGTTTAATATGAAGACTAAATAATTTCAGACTTCAGACTTCAGCCTTCAGCCTTCTTCTACTAATCATCGACTTCAACTTCCTCTACCCAGTCAGTTGCAGCCGTAGAACTAGATAAATCTGCGTTATCTTCAGCAAAACGGATAATTTGCCCATCAAAAAATTGTGCCAAATGTTGGGCGGCTCTGGTTACTTCGTCCCATTCTTCAGAAGAACTTTGAGTTGGTTGCGGCGGTGAAGTTTCTATCCTAGCTATGCCATTGTTATGGCCATTATGATAATGATTTACTGGAGCTTCAGATTTTACTGGTGCGGGTGTAATTGTCGGTTGCGAGATGGGTGTTGGTGTAACTGGCTGCGGTGCTGATGACTTTTGCTCATACTTAACAGCTGGTGATTGCTGAATGCGATTAGCACCGTTTGTTGATGGTTCTTTTTTGACGACAGTAGAATTTGCAATATTCGCTTTTTCGAGGCTAACTTCGACTTGACGGTTGACAGTCTGCTGAAAAGCAGCTGCAATCATCGTTACGTCAGATTTAACTTTGTCATACCATGCTTGTTTTACACCTACACGCGCAGTTGCACCATTAAACTCAATCAAATGGCACATTTGGCCTAACAAGGCGCGACGAGGTATTTGTTGAATATTATTTAATACCTGCTGCCAAAGATCATTAATTTCTAATTCTCCAGTGGTTGGGGGTGTGGCTATTGCCGGGGGAACTGTTTGTGTAGGTTCAGTTGGTTGGACTGGGGGGGGAGTAGATGCCGGAAGAGGGGGTGAAACAGGTTGCTGGAGAGCAGTTACAGGGGCTGCTGTTGCTTGGGGAGGTGGTGGTGGTGATTGATGATGGTTGGTTGGCGGTAGTACAGATGCCAAAGGTGGGGGTGATGGGTGATGGTTGTTTTGCGGTATAGGTTGACGAGGCAAAACAATTGCTGTTGGCTGTGTAATACTCGCGCTGGGTAACAATCCCAGTAGTGTTACTTCTAACCACAAACGCGGTTGAGTAGTATTTTTTAGTTGTAATTCTGCGGTTCTCAGGTGTTGCTGTCCTGCCAAAATTGTACTTATTGGCAACTGTTGTGCTAATTCTACTAACGCTGTCCAAGTTGGGCTGGTACAAGCTACTAAATCTTGGCGACTGGGTGCGGTTTTGGCGATGAGTAAGTCGCGGTAGAGGTTGGCGAGGTTTTGGAGAATGGTCAGTGGTTCGCGCCCTCGCTCTAGAATGTAGCGGCTACAGTCTAAAACTGCTTCTGGGCTATCTTGAGCGATCGCATTTAATAATGCTAACAAATCCCGTTCGCTCACAGAACCGACTAAATCCCAAACTCTATCGGGTGTAACTTCCCCCGCTAACAAGGCTAATTGGTCAAGCAAACTCTCTGCATCACGCAATCCCCCTTGGGCAATTTGAGCTACTAGGGTGATGGCTTCATCCGAAATATCAATGCTTTCTTTCATGGCGATCGCAGTTAAATGCTTGACCATCGCCTCTAGTTGAATGCGTCTAAAATCAAACCTTTGACAACGAGAAATAATTGTCGGTAACACTCGCTGGGGGTCTGTGGTTGCTAAAACAAATACTACGTGTTTAGGTGGTTCTTCTAGTGTCTTTAATAACGCGTTAAATGCCTGATTACTGAGCATATGGCATTCATCAACTACATACACTTTATACCGACACTGTACTGGGGCGAACTGGGCTTTTTCTATGAGTTCGCGGATATTATCGACACCAGTATTACTGGCAGCATCAATTTCAATTACGTCTAAAGAATAGCCTTTAGTGATTCCCTGGCAAACATCACACACGCCGCACGGCTCAGGCGTTGGCTTGTCACTTTTGAGACAATTAAGTGATTTAGCCAAAATTCTGGCACTCGAAGTTTTACCCGTACCTCTCGGCCCGGTGAACAAATAAGCAGGGGCAATTTTCGCTGTACGGATAGCATTTGTAAGGGTGGTTGCGATCGCCTCTTGCCCCACCAGTTCAGCAAAACATTTTGGGCGATACTTGTGGTGCAGGGGTTCGTAAGGCATGGAGAGGAAAATGTCAGTGCATTTTCAAAATTAATTTTTACACAAGCGCCCAGATTGGCGTTCAAATATTTTAAACGCAGGCTGTCGGTTTTTTATGAATTATAGTACATTTGAACTAAAAATCCAAGTCGTAAAGGTTAAGATTTCCTACTTCACACTTCACACTTCCGTCTTGAGTTAGCGCGATCGCTACAATCTTAGGGTACACAGTACTTTATGGTGGAACAAATGCTCAAGCGGTTCATTCAATGGCTCAAAAAGCTCTTTCAAGGCTTATTCGGGAGAAAATCAACTTCACCAAAAACAGCAGCTAGCATCGAAAAAGAGCCAGCACCACTTCTGAGCGATACAGATTTAGAATTTCTCTTTACTGAACTGTTAGAAGGTGTACATCAAGCGCGGGGTCAAGCTTGGGCGTTGAAGTGGTTTCAAAATATTGAACATCGGGTATCAAAAGAACGCTGGATAGAATGGTTAGGGCGTTTTGGCAATCGCTTATTAGCAGCACCGAATCCCAACAATGAATTAGCCGCACGCTTAGTCCAGTTGGGTGATTTGGGTGTGGGTGACATTGGAGATGTAGCTTATGAAATCGGGATGCAGTTATTAACCCGCAATTCTGGCGAACCGATTTGGGAGTATGACGGGCCGGATGTCATCAGTACCAACTTTGCTGCACCAGATAGTTACGTAGAATCACAAGACATAGCCACAGAAGATACTGGTACGGAAACAGATTACCAAACCGTTACCCTAGAGCAGTTGTTTGGGATGATGCAGGAAGATCCAGACTTACGCAAGCAAATAGCCCAGCAGCTAGCAATAGACTCAGATGACGCGGAAGAAATTATCAAGGAATTGATTAATCAGTACTACACACCAAATCAGTCAAATTCTGATGAAGCTCAAGCTTGACTAAATTAAAAGTAAAAAGTACAACTGCAAAAGATTTTGTGATTGTTTTTCGAGTCCAGCATGAAAACTGACTAAGTTTTGTATATTTTTGATAAACATCTACCCGTCAAACCCGCCAGTAGCAGTGGGTTTCACTTAAATTTATATTGATTTTTTTGACACAACGATCGCTACAATCTAGGATAAACAAAACCTTCAGAGTATGTGCAGATGCTCACGCAGCTATGGCAGTGGCTTAAAACACATTCAAATCAACCCGTTGGTAGTAAGCAGGCTATACAACCTCTAAGGGAACAGAAGATGGGGGAACCACCTCCTGAGCTAACTAATGGCGATTTAGAAATTCTGTATACCCAATTGCTAGAAGGTGTGCATCAAGGAAGAGGGCAACAGTGGGCAATCAGATATCTACAACGCATGGAAGACCGCATTAGTACTGAGCGTTGGCTAGATTGGCTACTGGAGTTTGGCGAAAAATTGCTGAATTCATCTGTAATTAACCAGCAGCTAGCTGGGCAAATGGTGGAACTTGGTGAACTCAATATCGGCAAAGTTGGAGACCTTTCTTATGACATTGGTATCCGATTAATAACGCGGAATCTTGACGAAGGTCATCAACATTTTCAAGATTCCACCGTTGCAACTACTGATACCAATGATGAAACTGCGGCGAGTTCTCCCGGACAAGAATTACTGCGTAACTTTGGCGAAATGCTTTGGGAGTATGAAGAATCTGCACAAAATCGCCCAGAAACCACAACATCAGCCTATGAAGTATCTACCGAAAATGTAGAAGAAATTGTTTGGGAGTATACAGGCGAAGCAACTGATCCATCAGCATCATTGTGGCAGTACCCAGAGGCAGCATCTACTCCACCACAGGCAAATCACTGGGCGAACACCATCCCAGCTTGGGAGTACGAAACAGAAGCATCCCACTCACCCCCATCAGAAGAAACTCCAAAAGAGTTCATTATTACCCCATCTCAACCACCTGTACCGGAAATGACACCGGAATCGCTGTGGGAGTATCCCCTAGAAGAATTTGCCGCTATTTCATCACCCCAGGAAAATGTCACGCAAAATTTAGCCGCACCCCCCAAAGAAGATAAACAAGAAGAGTTAACTGCCTCAGCAGTAGTATTTCTACCTCCGGCAGAGGAAGATGTAATTGGCGATTTAAGCGAGTTGTTTTTGGAATATCCAGAACCCACGAGAATCGTGAGAACAGCAGCAAACTCTACAAAATTATCGCCAGGAAATGCTTGGGATCAGTCGTTAGCAAATTTAGATCCCAATGTTGCTTACACCTTAGATGAACTGTTGGTCAGGTTGGAGCAAAGTGCCCATTTAGTACAACAGTTAGCGGTGAATCTGACAACACAACTCAGCCAGCCTATAGCGACGACAACTAATCCAGTAAATACGCCTATCCAAGCTCAAGCCTGGTTTTATCAGGGTCTACAACAAGCAAAAGCTGGAGATTTAGTAGGGGCGATCGCATCTTATGATCGTGCCATTGAACTACAACCAGATGCTTATGATTATTGGTTTAACAGAGGTTTGACACTATTCCATTTAGAGCGTTTCGCCGAAGCGGTGGCCGCGTATGATACAGCTATCGACCTGAAACCAGACCACTATAAAGCATGGTACAACCGGGGTGGCACTTTAGGGGAACTGGGACTATTTGCAGAAGCGATCGCATCTTTTAATCAGGCAATCGAAATTCATGCTAATTACCCAGAAGCTTGGGCGAGCAAAGCTTTAGCACTGCTGAAGTTAGGGCAAATCGGCGAAGCTCTCGCTGCTTACGACCAAGCCTTGGAATTGCAACCCCAAGACCCAGAAACTTGGTATTACCGAGGCATTGCCCTCGCTGTCAGTGAACAATATACAGAAGCGATCGCCTCTTATAATCAAGCTTTAGAACTGCAACCAGACTATTACGAAGTTTGGATTGACCGGGGTGTAGTTTTATTTAATTTAAGACAGTGGTCAGAAGCAATTGCCTCTTGGGATAAAGCCTTAGTTCATCAACCAGATTTTTATTTAGCTTGGTATAACCGTGGTGTCGCACTCGATAACTTAGGCAAGCGCGAAGAAGCAATTGCTTCCTACGAAAAAGCCATTGCGATTAAACCAGACTTTCACCTTGCTTGGTATAACCAAGCCGTCGCATTATTTTATTTAGAACGATACGCCGAAGCGATCGCTTCTTATGACAACGCTTTACAAATTAAACTCGATTACTGGGAAGCTTGGATAGGGCGAGGCACAGCCATTGGTCATGTAACTAATGTGGATACGCCATTACTATTAACAAATCTCGCCGCCCTTAATCCCAACTTAAAACAAGGCACTTATGCAGGCAAACTCGCCAGTTACGAGCAAGGTTTAAAACACATCCGTCCCGATACCCACCCTGAAGGTTGGGGGAGATTGCATTTTGCCATTGGCAATACACACTACGAACAAGGTAAAAAACACCCAGCATCTCGCCAAAGTTGGCGCAAAGCAGTAGTGGCTTATAATCAAGCACTGTTAACTCTTAGCTGGGAAGGTTTTCCCCAACTGCATTTAGAAATTTTGCAATCTTTAATCAAATTGCTGTTGAGTTTAGGACAAACTACCCAAGCCCAAGAATTACAACAACGTGCCTTTCAATTATTAGAACAACTCCTGAGTGATCAAACGCTGACAGATGAGGGGAAAAAACAGTTAGCACTGAAATTTGCCGGACTGGGACAATTAGCAGTTGACTTTTGGGTAGAATCTGGTGATTTAGTAGAAGCTTGGGAACTGGCAGAACAGGAAAAAAATGCTTGTTTACAGTGGTTGCTGTTTGGTTGGCAAGATGAAATTTACTCGCCTAACTATCGTGCAGTTCAACATCTGCTTAACCCCAATACAGCAATTATTTATTGGCATATTAGCCCAGCGGCTCTGCATACTTTTATTATTAAAGATGAAGCACCATCACCGATATTGGTCTTTACGCCAGTCCAATCACTAGGTAACACTGCTGCAACGCCTTTACAAGAATTACCCTTACCCGAAGCAGCAAGAAGGTTAATTGCTTTTGAAAACTGGCTAGAAGATTGGAGCCAGGCATATCACGATTATGGCGAGCAAGCACAAGACCCCCAAACTAAAAGTAACCATCCCTGGCGATCGCAGATGCTACAAAGGCTCTTAAATCTGCAACAAATTCTCGAAATTTCCACAATTACTCAAGAGCTTGAAGGCATCACTAATTTAATTTTGGTTCCTCACCGAGATTTACACAGATTACCCCTACATTTACTGTTTAATCTCTCTGATTTTGAGACTGAAATCACAATTCCCGCCACAAAATTTACTACTACTTATTTGCCCAGCATTCTCACGGGTTTAACTTTACAGTTTGAAAGCATCGCCCAATTATCAGATCAAAAATTACTCAGCGTTGAATCTCCGACAACTACAGGTTATGTCGCCCCCAAATTTGCCAAGTTAGAATCGGAAGTAATCAGCCAAATGTTTGCTCAATCTCAACGTATTCAAGAGGTAGATGCTACTAAAAATATGGTAGAAACTGCCTTAGCTGAAAATTACAATATTTTCCATTTTACAGGTCAAGTTATTAACAATTTTCGTGACCCAACCAAATCGGAATTAGCATTAGCAGGTGAAGATAAAATCACCCTAGAAGAAATCTGCCAAAAAAATCTCAGTAGTTATCAATTAGCTATTTTATCAGCTTGTCAATTGGTGCATCAAAACAACCAAAATATTCATACGGAATATGTTTCTGTCGTTAATAGTTTTCTTTGTGCCACAGCACCGCGAGTTATTAGTACTCTTTGGTATGTAGAATCAACTGCTAGTGCTTTATTAATCATTGAGTTCTATCGGCGACTGCAAATGAATAAAACACCAGCCACCGCCTTAACAGAAGCTACTGCTTGGTTACAAGCAGTCACCGCAGGCGAATTAACCAAATGGTATGAAGATTTAATTAAATCTCTGCATCCTGACGAATTAAGAATTAGAACTTATTTAGCAACACATTTATATAGACTGAGTAAAATAGTCCCTGATAAACAACCCTATAATCATCCTTATTATTGGGCAGCATTTATTTTAACAGGTACAGCCAATTAATTAAATATAGCGTTGCCAAAATTTTGATCAACCCGACTTCTTCAAGAAGTCGGGGGTAATGATTTACAAATTACTAGAAAGTCTAGGGCTATTTAGCAAACGTCTGTGAATAAAAATTGCTCCAAAATTAATTACCAAACAGGTAAGTGCTAGAGATAAAAGAATATAAGTCGGAGCCATCACTACCCCAGCCATAAACCAACTATATACGTGCAGTATCATTACCACAGCAAAAATACTAGTTGCTCCTACAAGTACTTGCACTTGATATATGGGACGACGTAAGAAAGTAAAAATAATCGTTAGCAGTGTGGCAATTAAATTTGCGGGTACGAGAAAGGCACAAACACCAATACAATTGGTACGAGAAAAATCAGCCAAAGCATTAAAATCTATCATTAATTTATTTCGACATCAACATTTTAAAGTTAATAAATTTAATACATTTTTATGTATACTAACTAACACTAACGTAATTTAAAGTGAATACTCCGCCAATGTTACATAAATTAAATAAAACAAATCAGATAAATATTATAAATAAGCAATATTAAAAAATAAAATAATTTAGGTGGGAAATCCCCACCTAAGGATAGTTAACCAGGCAAAATTACTGTATCAATGACGTGAATTATTCCGTTATCGGCTTCAATATCTGCTGCTAAGACTGTGGCATTTTTAACTTCAAAACCATCAGCACAATTTATTTTAATCACTGAGCCTTCGACAGAAGTCACTATACCGAGTTTGGCTAAATCATTTTTTGCTAGTTTTCCAGCGACGACATGATACTTTAAGATTCGGGTTAATTGAGGAATATTCTGTACTAAGGTTTGAATAGTGCCTGGGGGAAGTTTGGCAAAAGCATTATCGTTTGGTGCAAACACAGTAAATGGGCCTGGACTTTTTAATGTCTCGACCAAACCAGCCGCTTGTACTGCTGTGACAAGCGTTTTAAAGGCATCAGAACTTACTGCAATATCAACAATATCAGGCATATTTTTAACCTATTTGCTTTCATAAAATTTAATTTATATTAAAACAGTTAATTTTTTATACAAAAATTTATTTTTTGAAAATTCCAGGTCATCAGTAAAATTCAATCTAGTTAATAGCTATAAGTCTATAGTTATCGTATTTGATTCATACACTACATATCAAGTAGGGAATATTGTGTAGAGAGTGGTGCTGAGACTAGTATGAGGTGCAATAGTGGCAGACATAGGCTTATGATAATTTTCAGGATAGTTGCTTTGAAAAAAAATGCGCGATCGCAAGTACGCTGTCATTGGCACTGGGGCATTAGGTGGTTATTATGGGGCCAAGCTGCAAAAAGCGGGTTTAGATGTTCACTTTTTACTCAAGAGTGATTACGAACACGTTAATCAATTTGGTTTAATTGTTGAATCTAAAGATGGCGACTTTACCCTTCCACACGTAAACGCCTATAATCAGGTGGAAAAAATGCCACAATGCGATGTCGTGATAGTGGCACTTAAAACTACGCAAAATTATTTACTCCCACAATTATTACCGCCTGTGGTTAAAGATGGGGGGGTAGTTTTAGTATTACAAAATGGGCTGGGGATAGAAGAAGAAATTGCCCATCTTGTGAGCAATGCCTATGTAATTGGGGGATTGTGTTTTTTATGCTCTAATAAAGTAGGGCAAGGCCATATTCACCACGTAGATTATGGACACATTATTTTTGGAGAATATGCCCATAACTATCATGAAGCAGGAATCACCAAGAGAATACAGCAAATTGCTGGTGACTTTGAAAATGCGGCAATTAAGATTGAATTAGCTGAAGATTTACTCTGGGCGCGGTGGAAAAAATTAGTCTGGAATATTCCCTATAATGGGCTGTCTGTGATTCTCAACGCCAGAACAGATGAATTAATGACAGATACACACACTCGCCAACTTGTTGAACAATTAATGTATGAAGTAGTTGCCGGGGCAAAAAGTACTGGGCGAATAATTCCTGAGAGTTTTATTCAAACATTACTTGATTACACACTCAAGATGAAGCCGTATCGCACCAGTATGAAAATAGATTATGATGAACATCGCCCTTTAGAAGTAGAAGCAATTTTTGGCAACCCATTACGTAAAGCTCAAGCATCTGGGGCAAATTTACCACAAATTAATTGTTTGTATAACCAGTTAAAATTTTTAGATACAAGAAATCAAAATTATGGATAGTGATTTAATTGCTTTTTTGGCTGGTGTTGGCTTACTCATACTTTATTTGATTTTCTCGGCATTAACGGAAATGGGTACTAAATTACCTGGGAAAAAATAACGTAACGCACCTAATATTTAGGCACGTTACGACTTTAGAGGTGGTGTAGAAATGAAGTTATAAACTCCTGTATTATCTTACCTACCACTACCGCGATCGCAGTCTGTCAAATTTGCAAAAAATATTGAATTCATAGCATAAACTAAATATCAACTACAATGTTATGCACCCTGGATAACTGTTTCTACAAATCTTATCTTCACTCTAAAATTTGCAGATTCAGGCAAGAAACTTGATTAGTTGCAACTTTCCCTGCTATTACTTCAGACTCAATTTTTAGTTCAACATCAGGAATAGTTTCAAATAAAAGTTGTTCTCCGGGAAACATTATTAGTTCAAACTGCTGAAAAAGCCGAACAATTTGAATTTGACTAGTTGTGTTTTTGTAAAAACAGATAATTTTTGGCTTCATATGCCAAATTTGAAATTTGGCAGCAGGATGTATTAGAAAATACTAAACTCCTTATGTGAATTAAGCCGGAGGATACTGTTCAAAAGTAAGTACGTCAATGCCAAAACGCACTCCGCAGAAAAATACGCTTATACCAGTCATCTATTAACACAAATATTGTCGTTTTGTACCCACCAAACCCAAATATGAGTGTCAAGTATAATCATTGCAAAACTTCCCAGTCATCTAAAGCGACGGGTTCTGTGGGGTCATCATAACGGTATGGCTGTGTGTTGTGCAAAGGATAAGGATTTGTACCTGATTGGGGTAAATGTTGGGCTTGCTGCTGTGGAGTTTTAGTTTCTAGAATAATCACTTCCACAGCATCCCCAGCATGAAAAGGTAAACCCTGTAGCGTCAGAGTTCCATCTTCAGTTAAAACGACTTCTATCTTGAGAGCATTCATATTTCAACACAGTAAGCAGGGTTTTCAGTCTAAAGTCCTAACTTACCGTTTGATTAAAATTTCAAATTCCAAGCAGCAACGGCTAAAGCACCCCAAGCAGCAATCAAAGCTAAACCGCCTAAAGGTGCGATCGCGCCGAAAGATTTCACACCAGTTAAACTTATGGTGTATAAGCTACCGGAGAAAATAGCAATACCAATGACAAATAGCCAAGCACTGGCTATTAAAGTAGCGCTTGGAGATTCTACACGAGTCATGAGGAGAGCAACTAGCAAAAGTGCTAGAGCGTGGTACATTTGATAGCGAGCGCCAGTATCAAATATTTCGAGCGATCGCTCACTGATTTTATCTCGTAAAGCATGGGAAGCAAAAGCCCCAGCCGCAACTGACAAACCACCAAAAACGGCAGCTAAACTCAAAAAAATCTGCGCCATGAGACTTATTAATCTAACCAGACATTAGACATCAAAATGGTATGATACAGCCCCTTCTTCATTCACTTTAAAATTTGCATTGAATTCTTTAGCTTTTTGATCTAAAAATTCCCTAGCGACGGGTGCAGGTAGTTGTGACTGTATTGCAAAACCTAAAACTGTCACTCTGCCATTATTTTGTTGTAGCATCTGATAAAAAACCGATTGTAAGCGATCGCTCATTTCTTGCTGAAGGGCTTTGTGTTCTCTTTTTGTTTGACGATATAAAGACAAGCTTAACCAGCCACCAATAATCATTGTCGGCACGCCAAAAATAAAACTTTGCCTTGCCGTGGTATCTAGCATATATAGTGCTTCTTGATTGACAAAATCTTTGCCAGAATCTATATCATCCCCAACTGGAAGTGGTTTGAGCATATTATTTTTTTCCACTACCGCAGAGACAGATAATGTCAAAAACATGAATCCGAGTATCAGTAGCCAACCCGCCGCCAGTTTTTCAGCCGTCTTCATAACTCGATTTTAAATTTTTGCTTTGCTGCGATTTTAACCCTACTTTGGCAAACGTTCCAGAGGTTGGGCTATTTGAAGATATAGCCAATTCAGCACGATCGCACTGTTTTGGTGAAAAAGTTACAATTTTTGGTGATCTAAATCATATTTGTAATTTAAAGATTTCTGCCTCTTGGGATAGAAGCCCTTAGAGGTAGCCTTGGTGGTATATTGCTACAGACGCTATATCCAAAGTGAGATTTCCTCCTAATTAGGATTCAACAGAACTCATATTTTAGCTGTGCGAAGAATTAGAGCAAGCAATATTAGGACGCGATGAGTGGCACAGTTTTAAACTTCGTGCGTAGGTTCTGTACTTGAGTTTACCTAAATTTCCGCAGGAGGAATGACTATGGCACAAAAATTTCTCTTGCTCTCAGACAATTTAGGGGATGTAGATGTGATTCAAGCCGCGCTGATCAATAGCAGTCTGGACTATGAACTGCTGCGGGTGAGTACTGGTGCTGAGTTTGTCAAAGTACTCTCCGGCAATGAATTTGACCTGATTCTGGCAGACTACACGATATCCGGTTTTGATGGCAATTCTGCTTTAGAAATTGCCTGCGAACGGTGTCCTGATGTGCCGTTGATTGTTGTGTCTGGGAGTTTGGGTGAAGAATTAGCGATCGCAGCTTTACAACAAGGAGCCACCGATTATGTCCTCAAGCAACGCTTAGAAAGGTTAGTGCCAGCGATTGAGCGAGCATTGCGATTAGGCCAAGAACGCCGCAATCGCCAGCAGGCGGAACAAGCTTGTCATGAAAGTGAGGCAGACTTCCACGCCCTGTTTAACCTCATCAATGTGGGTATGGCACAGGCAGAGCCGATAAACCGTCGCTTGCGGCGCGTGAACGCCGCGTTTTGTGCTGTCACCGGCTACACAGAAACAGAATTGCTGGCGATGACCATTGATGAGATCAACCATCCTGATGACCGCGATCAAGATCGCGCACTTTTTATGAGGATGGTAGATGGCACTACTAATAGCTACCAATCAGAAAAACGCTATGTGCGTAAAGATGGCAGCATCGTCTGGGTGTTGGCAAATGCCAATTTAATTCGTGATCCCCAAGGGCGACCGTTGCGTACTATCGCTGTAATTAATGATATTACTGAGCGTAAACAAACTGAGCAAGCACTACGTGATGCCGAAGAACGGTTGCGAGTAGCATTGCAAAACGCGCCAATTACTGTATTTAACCAAGATTGTGAATTAAAATACACCTGGATTCATAATCCCGTGTTGCACGATTTACCGCAAATGCTGGGTAAGTGCGATCGCGATTTCTTGTCACCCGAAAATGCTGAACCACTAACGGCAATTAAACAACAAGTTCTCGAAACCGGAATTGGTGCGCGGGAAGAAATCAAAATTACCAGACATGACAGAGATTACTACTACGACTTGACAATAGAACCCTTACGCAGTTCCAGTAGAGAGATTATTGGCATTACCTGTGCGGCCATTGATGTTTCCGAACGCAAGCACGCTGAAATCAATTTGCGTCAGAGTGAAGAACGGTTAAGACTAGCAATGGCCGCTGCCCATTTGGGTACTTGGGATATTGATCTAATCACGGGAAAAGCAATCTGGTCAGAATTGCATTTCACTTTATTGGGCTATGAAAGCTCGCCAACAGGCGAAGCCACCGAAACTATGTGGATGAGTCGGATTCATCCTGACGATCGCCATCAAGTCATCCAAGAATGGCAACAGTCTCGGCAAGAACGCAGACTCTATAATTCAGAATACCGAGCAATCCGGGCAGATAATCAGCAGGTTGTCTGGATTGCTGCATTAGGAAGTTTTACTTACAACCAACATGGCGAAGCAGTTCGCTCTATTGGTGTCGTCTTTGACATTAGCGATCGCAAACGTCAAGAACACAACGCAAAATTTTTAGCGGAAATCAGCAAAGATTTGGCTGGTGGTATGAGTATCAGCGAAATGTTGGCGATCGTTGGTCACAAGATGTGTGTTTACTTTGGCTTTTCGCTGCTGAAGTTCACTGAAATCAACGACACAACAGATACAGGCCAAGTAATTTATGCCAACCACAACCGAGAAGAGGAAAACAGCGAATATCGGTTGGCGGATGATTTAAGCAACAGCCAACTCGAACATCTGCAAGCCGGCGGAGTGGTTGCCATTAACGATATTCTCATCGCACCCTGCATCCGCGAGGGACGGTTAAAATTGGTTGTTATTGGTCATCGTCAGACAACCTCAAACTGGCGCAGCGACGAAATTGAGTTAATCCAAGAACTCGCCACCCGAATCTGCATACAGATTGAAAACGCCCGCACCGCAGAAAATCTGCGCCGCAGTGAAGCAGAATTTCGGACTATCGCTAACGCCGCACCTGCTTTGGTCTGGGTTTGCTCACCCAATGGCGAAGTGATCTTTTTTAACGATCGCTGGTATGACTTCACCAGACAAACAAAAGCACAAGCCATTGGTCAAGGCTGGTCTTACACAATGCACCCAGACGATGCCGCGCGGATTTTACCTGAGTGGGAAAATTGCCAAAAGACAGGGGCAATTTACGAGGGCGAAGTGCGTTATCGTCGCCACGATGGGGAATATCGCTGGCACGCTTTCCGCGCCTTGCCACGCTGTGATGCCAATGGACAGATTGAGGCTTGGTATGGTTTGAGTATTGATATTACTGAGCGCATCCAAGCCGAAACTGCCTTGAAAGAAAGTGAAGCACGCTACCGCTATTTAGTCGAAGCAATTCCCCAAATGGTCTGGACTACCGATGCCCAAGGGCAGAATAATTATGTAAATCAGCAGATGTGTGATTATATTGGTTTGTCCTATGATGAGTTGCTCGGTTTAAATTGGCGAACCGTCATCCATCCCGATGATTTAGAGCGAGTATATCAACGCTGGATGGAATCAGTCCAAAACTGCATTCCCTACGAAGCAGAATACCGACTACGGCGGGCAGATGGAGCATATCGTTGGCATTTGGTACGCGCTATGCCCTTCCAGGATGAGCAGGGACAAATCATGCAGTGGTTTGGCGTATTAACAGACATTCACGACAAGCAAGAACTGGCAAAACAGCGAGCGCTGCTGTTGCAGCAAGAGCAAGCAGCACGAGAAAAAGCCGAACGAGCCAACCGCATCAAAGATGAATTTCTGGCGGTGTTATCCCACGAATTGCGATCGCCCCTGAACCCAATTCTTGGTTGGTCACAGTTGTTGCAAACCCAAAAGTTCAACCCAGAGACAGCAGCCAAAGGTCTAGCAACAATTGAACGCAATGCCAAACTGCAAGTCCAACTGATTGAGGATCTTTTGGATGTGTCGCGGATTCTGCGCGGTAAGGTGGTGCTGAGTCATCATCCGGTAGATTTAGTCACAACCATTGAAGCTGCCCTAGAAACTGTACGTTTAGCCGCAACCGGCAAAAACATTCAAATTCAAACTCAGCTAGATTCAGGAACTGTCTCTGGTGATTCTACCCGCCTCCAGCAAATTATTTGGAATCTGCTGACAAATGCAGTCAAGTTTACTCCTCAAGGTGGGCAAGTAGAAGTGCGGCTAGTGTGTGTGGATGGGTTTGCTCAAATCCAAGTCCAAGATACAGGTAAAGGTATCAGCCCAGAATTTCTCCCCTACGTATTTGATTATTTTCGCCAGGAAGATGGGTCAACTACCCGAAAATTTGGCGGGTTGGGGTTAGGGCTGGCGATTGTCCGTTATCTAGTGGAACTGCATGGTGGCACAGTACGGGCCGATAGTCCCGGTGAAAACTTGGGAGCTACATTTACTGTGCAGCTACCACTTATGCCTACTCAGCCCAGTGTCAATTCAAATTGTCCATTGCCGGAAATAGGGTTTAATCTAAGCGGTATTCAAGTTTTAGTTGTAGATGATGAGACTGATACACGAAGCTTAATTGCATTTTTATTACAACAGGCTGGGGCTAACGTGATTGCCGTTGCTTCCGCAGTTGAAGCATTCACCATCTTGAGGCGAAGACCCGCCGATGTGCTAATTAGTGATATTGGAATGCCAGATATTGATGGCTATATGCTGCTGCGGCAGATTCGAGCCTTACCACCAGAACAGGGAGGTAAAATTAAAGCGATCGCTCTTACAGCCTACGCTGGCGAGTTTGATCGGGAACTCGCCCTATCCGTAGGATTTCAGCAGCACATTCCTAAACCTGTAGAAACAGAGATACTGCTAAAGGCGATCGCGTCCTTAATCAATTCATCTCCGGCAAAAGACTTATCATAAAGACCGCAGGGTGTAGGGTGTAGGGTGTAGGGGAAGAGAGAGCATTGAACCACCCGTATGTGCTACAGCCCCGTATAATTTTGCAGGGGGATTGGGGGAGAATCCCCCAAATCTGGCTCTGAGAAATCAACTCTCATGTGTAGTCTTCACTACACCCTACTCATGACGTGTAGCTTCAATCAGGCGGGAGAAATAAAAGCGAGTTTTAGTCATCTCCTTGCGTTGTACAGCAAAGCCATTCTTTTCCAGAATTTTCAACACATCAACTTCCCGATGTAGATAGGCGCGAGTAGTTTTGCTAGCACCAGGAAAGAAACTACCAATTTTCTTCAGTAAACTGAGGGCGCAGGTTTTGGGTGCAAAACTAATAATTATGCGTGACTGTGCCAAAGAACAAAGGTGAGAAATCATCTCATCGGCTTTTTCTTGGGGATAGTGGATGAGAACATCTAGGCAAATCACGGTGTGATAATTACCGCTCAACGATTCTAAATCTTGTACGGCAAAGTGAGGATTTGTCCCATTGCCCAAGGTTTCTAAGGCTCTTTTTTTGCCTTCTTCTACCATTTTTTCCGAAATATCGCTGGCATAAACTGTTGCGCCTTCGGTAGCTAGGGGAATGCTGAGACTACCCACACCACACCCAGCATCGCAGATTGATAGCTCTGATAAATTGCCATCATTCTTCAGCCAGCCGATAACTTTATCCACAGTTTGCTGGTGGCCATAGCGAATGTCTAGTTGAACTTTGTTAACTTCGCCATCGCCATAGATTCGCTTCCATCGGTCAAACCCTGTGGAATTAAAATATTCGCGTACAATCGTTTTATCGTCGGCTGCGTTCATAAACTTCGATTTTTAAGGGTTCCCAATCCTTAAAATTATCATTGATGCGAACCGACAAGAGCGATCGCTTTCACAGATTTTTGATTTTGTCCGTTTACTTAGTAGCAATTCTGCACTTAACTATTTCTATTACAGCAATCTGATTTGATTTTTGAACCTACTCGTGAAGATAGGGTTGGGGGAACAAAAACTGTATTCAAATCAAATTGATGATTTCATCTAATTGTGTTCTGGATAACTGATCAATTTTACGGTGAACCATTCTCTATGTAGAGAAGAATAGTTCTCAGAGGAAGATACAATCAATTCAAGAATAAATTAAAGTTACCAGTATCCACTTTATAGCAAATACAAACCTCAGCACCCCATCATATCAATGATGGGGTTTTTTCTGGCAATGTTAGCACAATTAAATTGTTGCCTACATTTCCTTTGATAGATGTTAGCCAGCTAAAACTAGATTTATTTTGAGAACTAAGCAAGACTTTTTTTAAACATGAAAGCGAATTTTTGGGATAGAAAAATATGCAATTCGCAATTGAATGTAACACTTTGAAAAAACAGCAAATTTGTTTAGTATGCAATCACTCATTTGAAATGGGAGCAGCCAGATTAATTGTATGTAGCAATCAAGGTGATAGCTATGGTGATGTTTGTCCTGTATGTATGGCTAGAGGTGGTAGTTGGATTGGTAGCCAACTCCGGCGCATACAAGGGGACGGTTATCTTGAAGAACGAGCTTGATACTCGAAATTGATCACCGTCGCCCAAAAATATTTGTTAATACTATCTCCTCAAAAGCTTGTGATACCACAAGCTTTTTTTTATGGTTTACTTAACAATCGTTGCCAAGTCAATGCTTGTTGAGAATCATCCCAATGCCAACGTAATAAATTAGCTCTTTGACCTGGAGAAATCACTGGTAAATTCAGGGCTTGTCTGGGTGCATTCGTCGCAAGTGTAATTGCTTTTTCTACATCACAAATTCCCCATTTTACTAAGTTCTGCACTCCCTCAAATAACGATAAAGTTGTGCCTGATAATGTACCGTCTAAAAGTCTGGCTGTACCGTTTTTAACTTGAATGTGTCGGCTATCCCAAGGATACATCCCATCAGGTAAGCCCAATGGTGCGAGGGCATCACTCACTAAAAAAAGTTGTTGAGTTGCCCTGAGCAAAATTTTCAGCATTGTTGGCACAACGTGTTGACCATCGGCAATAAAACCACACATGACATTTGGATTGATAATTGCTGCACCTAATAATCCAGGTTCGCGGTGATGTAAAGGCGGCATGACATTGAAGGCATGAGTCACCATTGTTGCGCCCAAATCAAAGGCTTGTTGCGCTTGGTCTGCGGTAGCTTGCGAATGTCCTAAACTGACGGTGATACCTAAAGAATGTAAATAGGGGATGACTTCGCCTGTGGAGTCTAATTCTGGTGCGAGGGTGATGACTTTCACTACAGAAGCATAATCACCTAATACCCGTTTGACTTCTTCAATGGTCAGTGGTAGCAAATATTCTGCTGGGTGGGCGCCGCGTTTGCCATAGTTTAAAAATGGCCCTTCTAGATGTACGCCTAAGATTTTGGCTCCAGTTGTTTGGTGAGCAGCAAAATCAGCAATAATACTAAGCGATCGCTGAAAGTTTTCTATGGAAGTTGTGACTAATGTGGGTAAATAAGCATCAACCCCCACATCCCACAAATACTGCGAAATTTTTGGCAGCCTAAAGGCATTTTCTTGAGTTAATTCGGGAAATGCTAAACCTAGCGCACCGTTAATCTGTAAATCAACGCCACCTAATGAAATCCAGTCACCAGCTACATCCCAGACTTGTAAATCAGGATTAGGAATGCGTTTCAATACCGTACCCATTGGTAAGATTTGCTCAATCACGCCTTCGTGATTAACTAAGAGCATCTGCAAATCTTGATAACCAGGTACACGCGCATTGATAATATCTACGTTTGTAGCGATGGGGTTTTGTGTTGCTTGGGTCATCACTTTTGACTGAAAGTAGCTAAGTCTGAGTCTGACACGATTGTAAATCTAGCAATCAGCCTTTAATCGAAAATCCAAAATCCAAAATTAAAAATTCTATGTCTCCCCTTGTTGGTATTATCATGGGCAGCGATTCTGATTTGCCCACAATGAAAGATGCGATCGCAGTTTGTGACGAGTTTGGTGTAGAAACAGAAGTAGCAATTGTTTCTGCCCACCGTACCCCAGAACGTATGGTACAGTATGCCCAAACAGCCCATCAACGAGGCATTAAGGTGATTATCGCTGGTGCAGGTGGGGCGGCTCATTTACCGGGCATGGTAGCCTCGCTGACACCCTTACCTGTGATTGGCGTACCTGTTGCCACTCGGAATTTGCAAGGTGTTGATTCTCTATATTCTATCGTTCAAATGCCCGCAGGTATCCCAGTTGCTACTGTAGCGATCGGCAACGCGAAAAATGCCGGGTTATTAGCTGTGCAAATTCTGGCAACTCACCAACCAGAATTACTCCAAAAAGTACAGCAATACCGCCAATCTTTATCAGAATTAGTCATGACAAAGCAAGCGAAACTAGAACAGCTTGGTTATGAACAATATTTAAAAGAGGAACTTTAACCATCATAACACTGAGGTATCAAAAACTGTTGATATCTCAGTTTGATTCCCCTCTAAAGTTAGAGGCAGAGGTGAAGAATTTCAGTTTAATCTGAGCAAAGAGTTGAGGAACTGGTTGCTCATGAAGTTTAAATCTCGTCAAGCCTTCAAGCGGCTAACAATGTTAAACATTACTCCTGTACAGTTAGAAGAAAACTTAGGAATACTTGACTACCCAGCCACAAAGCAAGACTTGATCAAAAATGCTGAAGAACATGGTGCGGATGAGAAAATTCTCCGAGCTTTGAAGAAAATGCCACTCAAAAATTATGAAACGATCGCGGCTGTAAGTCAAACTTTAAGCAACATACCTTTGTGAATTCATAGTAAAATTTTAGATAATTTTTAAATAAAAAAATGCCCGACTTCTAAAATAAGCAGTCGGGTATTTTTGTCGATTTTTCCAAATCAACTAGGGTGTTATATATAGGGTAGAGATGTGTATCAATAAGCTAAAAAGCAACAATCAAACAAGTAACTTTTAAGATATTATTGGTAGCACAAACAACAAGGTAATTCCACATAATTGCGCTACCAAACATTCTCCGCATCTTTTTAACGAGATTCTGTTCCTTGGTTGGGAAGACCGGGTGTTGTGACTGTACCGCCAGCTGCTTCTGGTTCTGCACCGCTACGAACATCAGTACCAGACTCTTGACCAGTCATCCGATATCTTTCATCTAAGGGTGTATCACCATCTTCTGTGGTGGGGATGTTTGTTTCAGTTCCAGGGTTATCTTGAGCGTCGTATTTAGCGTCTTCTTGACGATTATCTTTAGGATCTGATGGCATAAATTTGTACCTTTTTCAGTTGTTTATGCTCTCAGAATAAGTTTAATTTGCATGAAAGTTTTCTACCTGGAGATAGGAATTGCTTATTCAATAACTGTTCCTGATAGTCAGCCTGAGGATAGAGTTAGAGTGTTTTATTTAATGTTCGGGATAGGGAGAAGCTGAGGTATTTATATTAGCTATTTCTAGAAGAGAATTTATTTCGCGCATAGACGCGGTAGCGGCTTCCCGCAGGGTAGGCGCAAAGGCACAAAGAAGATTATGAGTGTGGTGCAGATTCAGGTAAATTTGGTGGTTCAGTGTTAAACCATTGACGATAAATTTGTTTATATGTACCATTAGCTAAAATTTTGGCAATACCTTGATTAATTACGTCTAAATGAGGAGAATTTTTTGGGGTGGCTATGCCGTAATATTCTTCTGTTAATAAATTTGTGACAACTTTGAGACCTTTGAGTTTACCGTTGTTGATAGCATAGATAGTTGCAAAGGCATCACTAATTGCTGCATCAACATTTCCATTGAGTAAGTCTTGAAAAAAATCTGGGCCAGAATTGAAGGTGCGGATTTCGGCATTGGGAATTGTTTTAGCAAAGTCCGCACCTGTGGAACCAATTTGGACAGCTATTTTGCGACCTTGGAGTGTTTTAATATCTTGAATATCTTGGTTGTCGGCGCGGACTGTAATTGCTAACCCAGCTTTAAAATAAGGTCTTGAAAAATCAACTGTTTGGCGGCGTTCTGGTGTAATTGTAATTCCACTAATTGCGGCATCAACTTTTTTAGCTTGCAGAGTTGAAATCATGCCATCAAATGGTAAACTTTCAAATTTAACTGTTAATTTTACTGCTTTAGCGATCGCATTCATCAAGTCAATATCAAAACCTTCTAAGTTACCCTCAGCATTTTTGATTTCAAAGGGGATAAAAGTTGGGTCTGTCGCAACTGTTAAAACTGATGAATTCGTAGCTGAATAGGAATTTTGGCAACTAACAATTAAGATGAGACAACCTAAGCTGAGAATGAGTTGTTGCCATTTTAAAAGTATACGTCTCATATTTTTTGACTCCTAAAAATCCTCTGCGGGAAACAAAATACTTTTTACTTTGTTACCTATCACTGACTAGAATTGCAGATATGGCGATCGCTCTGGTTTACAGTTGCATTATTCTGGAGATAATCAGTAATACGCCGACAACTTTGTTGCATTAAATTATTTAAATCTAGATTCCACGATATCATCTCAACTTTTTCGCCACTACTCAATAAGGTTTTTCCATCAGCAGTAAAACTGATGTTGTTTACCTTACCAGGATGGCCTAGCAGAGTTTTCACTAATTTGCCATCAGAAATATTCCATAACTTGATAGTATGGTCAGCACTACCGGAAGCGAGTATTTGACTATTGGGAGTAAAGCTGAGGCTAGTTACACCATCTGAATGTGCGCTGAGAGTGTTGATTAAATTGCTATCGGGGATATGCCAAAGTTTGATAGTATTATCCCAACTGGCTGAGGCTAGGATTTTACTATCGGGGGTAAATTGCAAGGCTGCGATCGCTAAACCATGACCAGTGAGATTTTTAATTAATTTGCCGTCAATTTGCCATAATTTCACTGTATTATCAGCACTACCAGAAGCGAGAAATTTACCATTAGGACTAAAAATTACGCTTGTTACTTCATCATGATGGCCTGTCAGAGTTTGTAATAATTTCCCATCCGATATTTGCCATAATTTAATCGTTTTATCAGCACTACCAGCAGCAAGGATTTTGTTATCTGGTGAGAAACTCAGGCTTGTAATTCTCTCGTTATGTCCTGATAAGACTTTAATTAATTTTTGATTTTTGATATCCCAAATTTTAATGGTTTTATCTGGCTTGGCTATGGCTAAAATTTGATTATTATGGCTAAAAGTAACTGCATCAGCATTATCTGATAATGTAATAATATTTTTATCTGCTTGGTGAAGCGTGATTTTGCCATCCCAACTACTAACAGCGAACATTTTACCATCGGGACTAAAACTTACACTTTGAATATTATCTGTTAATATTGGCTGATTATTTACCTGCCACAGCCTAATAGATTTATCAGCACCTGCAGAGGCAAGCATTTTACCATCAGGACTAAAACTAATATCTCGAATTTGTTCGCTATGTCCGGGAATAGTTGAGATTAAATCGCCATTCAAATTCCAAATTTTCATATTACCATCAGCCCCAGCAGAAGCTAAAGTATTACTGTTTGGACTGAACCTTATACTATTAACTTGTTTATTCTGGGCTTCTATAGATTGTAATAATTTACCTTGAGTGTCCCATATTTTAATAGTTGTATCACCGCTAGCTGAGGCAATGTTTTTACCATTTGGGCTAAAGCTGACGCGGTTAATTCGTTCTTGATGTCCGACTAAAGTTTTCATCAACTTACCATCGGATGTTTGCCAAAGCTTAACTAAATTATCTTCACCACCAGAGGCGATAATTTTCCCATCAGGGCTAAAGGTAACAGTATTTACCCAACCATTATGAGCATTCCAAGACTTGAGCAGAGTGCCATCAAGCCGCCATAATTTGATAGTTTTATCGAGGCTAGAAGAGGCAAGAGATTTACCATCAGGACTAAAACTAACATCAGTAACAATGTCGGTATGTCCGCTAAAAGTTTGAATTAAATCACCATTTATGTTGTAGAGTTGAATAGTATTATTAGCATTAGCCGCAGCTAAAAGTTTACTATCGGGACTAAAGGCGATCGCAGTTACTCTTTTACTATTATTTTTAATATTTTTCAGTAATTTTCCCGCAGTATCCCACAGCTTAATCGTTGCATCATCACTAGCAGAAGCCAGCATTTTTCCATCAGGACTAAAACTAACAGCATTAACTTGTTGGGTGTGACCTTGCAAGCGATTAATTTCTTGGGTTTGTGTCATAGCTTGCTGCAAAGTTGCCGCCGTGGCTATTTGAATATCCTGAGTTGATGACCAAACTTGCTGAATTTCTTTTGTTGCTTTCACACTCGAAATTACTGACTCTAATTGTTGATTAGATAATAAAAATGCTTCCGATGAGGCATTTAAAGCGGCAATTTCTCGTAACTGCGCGGCTTGTTTTTGTAAATAAGCAAAGCCACCAAAACCAGCAGCCGCAATTCCTAAAATACTAATCACTGCAACTGCCCTTTGTGCTTGTCGTAGTCGTTTTTTCTGCTCTAATTGTTGTTGTTGTCTCGCAACTAAACAAGCCGCAATAAAATTTTGTACATCCACCGATAATTCATCGGTGTACTTAACATAAATTTCTTCAGCTTCGCCTAACCGGACACCTTGCAACAAAAAATCAGGTTGCTCATGATGATGTTTCCATAAAGCAGCAGCTTGCTCAATTTGCCGCGTTAACCGTAACCGAGAGCGATTTTCTTCTAACCACCAGCGCAAAGTTGACCAATGACGGATGAGAATTTCATGAGCAACTTCTATAGTTACAGGTGCAGAATTCACCAAAGGTAAAACTTCGCCGCCGCCTTTTTGCCCTCCCAACTCCTCATTATCTAAATTCACCACTACCAACTTCGCCGCCGTCAACGCCAACAAAGTTCTCTCCACCAAATCATTAGGGTATTTCTGCACCACCAATTCCGACTTCAATACCCTGCGTCTAGTATCTTCTGTCCCCTCGCCTAACTGCGTCAGCGACAGAAAAATCCAACGCGCACATTCTTGGGCTGGCTTATCTAAACTTTCGTAAACTTCTTGGGCTTTGCGTTCTAACGCCCCTTTAATTCCGCCAATTTGCTGTTGATGAGCCGCCAGGGTTAACTCACCTGCTTGGCGAAACTCCCACAACTGTTCCAGCACAAATTCTAGTAGTGGTAAGTCTCCGGCGGTGTGGTTCAATTCTTGTAACAGAACTTCCACCAGTCCCGCTTCTACCTTTAACCCTACTTGTTCGGCTGGGTTGACGATAACGCGGCGGTAGTCCTCATTGCTGAGTTTTGGCGGAACCAACACACTCGACTGTTGCAATAAGTTAGCCAAGGCGGGAACTTCCAAACAGGAGGCGATAAAATCGGCGCGGACAGTTAGCACCAACTTAAATTTATCAGCCGCATACTCCACCGCCCCCAGTAGCAATTCTAAAAACCGTTGTCTCTCCTCACTCGCCGCGAGAGTGAATAGTTCCTCAAACTGGTCTATCACTAACACTACCATCGGTTCCGGTCGGCTCCGCACCCAATAAACAAAGCCTTCTACACCTTGGTAAAGCATTCCTTCAATAAGGAGATGGGGTGTCGGGGTGTCAGGGTGTAGGGGAATTTCTTTTGACTCTCCTAAACGTCGCGCCAAAGCCTCCAAAGGATTTGCACCAGGACGCAAACTTTTGATTAACCAAGAGTCACTCCCAGGAAGTTGTTTACCAGAACGCAACTGTGCGATTAAGCCTGCTTGCACAACCGAAGATTTACCGCTACCAGATGCACCCACCACCGCCAAAAATGATTTGTGTGCTAATTGAGCAATTAATTGCCCAGTTAAAGATTCTCTACCATAAAAATATTGAGCATCTTCTTCAGCAAAAGCTTTTAAACCAGGATAGGGGCAAATTTTTAAATCTAATGCTGGTTTTTTCGAGTTACGAGCGCCTGTATTTGCTGGGATAATTTCAATTACGCCTTGCGTCCCCGATAACCAAACTTGTAAAGGTATTTGTGCTAAATAAACTTGTAATTGCGTAATCCAAGCTGCTACTGATAACCCAGTTGTTACTGAAGCAGATTTTAAGGTATCAATTAAAGCTTGAGCAAATAATTCAGGATTGTTTTTCGGGAAATTCGCAGCAATAATACATTGCCCTGTTTCCGAACCAACTTGTAAATCTTCTACCCATTCTTGCAGAGAAGTTTGACTGTTTAAACAATCTAAAATGATGATTTGCTGCGTTACTAAAGAACGTCTCAGTTGTTGTCTTAACCAAGAACGGCTTAACCAAATATTATCTAATAAAACTAAGGCGGCATCACCAGAGGGAGTTTCTTCTAAACGACCGCGCAGATATAGCAAAACGGTTTGCTTTGCTTGCGAGGTAGTTAACAAACAAGCTTTAATAGCTGCTCGAATATCTTTAGAGTTAGTATTACCAGAATGCGGTAAATATTCCAACTCAAACGCACCAGCATTACCTAAAACTTTACTAAAATTAAGTGCTGCTTGTGAGCCGCTAATCCCTTCAATAATTAATGCTGTTCTTGGGGAAAAAGATTGAGCGATCGCACCCATCGCGCCCAAAACAACTTCGCCAACACCCTCAACAATTCGCTTCGGAGTTTGCAAAGGATATTCGCTATAAAGTTGTGTATCTCCTTTCCCTCTTTTTTGCTGATTAATTAACCGTAATTGTTGGTTAGTCTTATCAATATATTGCAGCGTTTGGTGATAAACATATCTATATAATCCATCGGCAGTAATTACACCTTGATGATCAGCCGCATCCCCAAGCAGACCCCGCATTAAATAATATGTAAATACCCCATGACCTAATTCAGGAAATTCCCAAGATTGTTGGTCTGTATCACAAGAAAGTAACGCATAAAACCCCTTACTTTTGGCTGCACGTTGCTGCAAAACTTCCACTAATCGCGGTGTGGGATTCACACCTCGTAGCGTCATACCCCCACTATGGCAAGCATCCAGCCACACTAACTGATGTTGTGCTTGACTATTACCTAATAGTTGCAATAATTCTTGGACAGCTAAACCTGTATTTTCGAGATTATCTTTTTGCGTATCTGCTAAACACAAAAATGCTTGCTGAGTCTCTGGCTGAAGCATTCCATGTCCAGAAAAATACACCAAAATTGTATCTAGTGATTGAGCGGTATTGGTAATTTCTTTTAAACTTTCTCGAACATTTGCTAACAGTGGTAATTGAGGTACAAAATCATGATAAACTTTAACTTCTGTTTGTGAAAATTGCGTTTGGGTAGCAGTTTTTAAAGCCTCTGCTAACACCTGACAATCAACTGCAGAATAACGCAGACAAGCAAGCTGTTGATCCTGGTATTGGTTGACTCCTACCAGCAATAACCAAAGCTTAGGAGCAATTGTTTGTTTAGCTTTTAATGAACGACTGGTAGTAACACCAACAGGACACATAATAGTTTTTAATTTTCAATATTATTCTAAATCGCCGACTGAGTTATTAAATATAGGACTCTTATTTAATTTTTCAACAAAATCCGTACCCCCAAAATCACTCTTTCCGACTTCCCACTTCCTACTCCCACCCCTAGGTTACTTTCTTTGACTGTAACTTGTTATGACTACGTTTGCTGGCTAAGTTTTATGCAGGTAGTCTCAATCTCTGCCAAGATTGAGTAAAGACAATAAGATTTGGTTATTTACTAGAATTTACCCCAATTACCCCGACAATAATTAAAGCGATAGATAGAAATTTCATCGTAGACATAGATTCGCGGAACCAAAGCACCCCAATACTAGCAATTAAAGTTGTGCCTAAACCCGACCAAACAGCATAAGCAAGACTAACTTCAATTTTTTTGAGTGCTAAAGTAAAACAGCTAAAACAAATTCCATAACAGACAAATATTAAAACTGAGGGAATCATTTTAGTAAAACCCTCAGATAACTTCATGGAAGTTGTACCAGCGACTTCAAAAACAATTGCAGCAATGAGATAAATCCAACTATTGATCATGTTTGCTATGGATAATTAATGGCAATTCGTACACATAAGTAACCAATTTTACATACTTACATATACGACAAAATCAGAGCAGCAAAAATTTTACAGTAAAAAATTAAAGTCTTCTGCTAATTTGATGACAACTTTAATATACAGGTTGAGAGCAAACAAAATTCGGGTTATTACACCAAAAATATGGGCATTAACCGCACCCTCAATTAGGCAAATAATTTAGTTCGGTAATCATCCTTTTCAAAGTGATAAAAACCGAATTTACGCCCTGATAATTTGTGAATAAGATAAAACAAATCAAATGATTTACATCTAAATAAACTACAAATATTAGGCATTATCTGAGGTGGATATTATGGCATTAGTACGTTGGAACCCCTGGCAAGAAATTAACACTGTTCAAAGACAACTCAATCGTTTATTTGAAGAAGATATGCTACCATCTACACTTTTAGAAAGAACCTTAACCAAAGTGCCGGCGGCTGAATTGCAAGAAACGGAAGAGGCTGTTCAACTCAGACTAGAACTACCAGGTATCGAAGCCAAAGAACTAGATATCCAAGTAACTGAAAAAGCTGTTTACATCAGTGGTGAACGCAAATCTGAAACAAAAACTGAAGACAAAGGCGTAATTAAAACTGAATTTCACTACGGTAAATTCCAACGCTTAATTCCTTTGCCAACCCGCATTCAAAATAACCATGTCACTGCTGAATATAAAGATGGTATTTTGCATCTGACTCTGCCTAAAGCCGAAGACGAAAAGAAAAAAGTTGTGAAGCTAAATCTAGAATCTATTGGTTAATTAGGTTTAGGTATTCAACAATCTTCAGATTAGTAGAGAGATGTCATAGCAGAGTTAACTGATTGCTAAACTCAGTCCCCGACTTCTTGAATGAATTCGGGGATTTTTTTGGGGAAATAAGTTGCGATCGCCCTCAGGTAACAGATAATTAAAGAACCCCTACTCAAATCTAGTAGTGGCGTGGCAAGGCTCAAATAATGCATTAAAGGTAGGTTGGGTGTAACGCAGTGAAACCCAACACTTCCATAATTTTGTTGGGTCACGCTTCGCTTCACCCAACCTTGGATATTGAAATAACATCAAACTCTTGTGGGTTGGACATCTTGTCCGCCCATCTGATGCAAGTTAAATATGGAACAGTTTATTGCCGATTTCTTTTAACAAAAAAACCCTGTATAGTTACAGGGTTTGTAGAGACTTAGCAATGCTAAATCTTGACTAATCTTCTAAGAAATTAGGTGTGCCATAACCGCCTTTTTTGCCAACAGCCGGAATTTCTAAGAAGCCATCTTTGGCTTTGCCTGTACCATCATCAATCACAAATTTAGTATCACCCCAATGACCATTGGGAATAAATAATTGTGGATGGTCAAAGGGAGCTTTTTCATAGCGGACTCGCTCATCAGTGAGTCCTTTCATAAAAGCTACCAAATCTGCTTGTTCAGCATCTGTTAAATTCAACTTAGCCAGCGCACCCGGAAAATCTCCGCCACGGTTGTAAAAGTCTACAACTTGTTCCAAAGTCAAGTAACCACCATTGTGGAAATACGGTGCAGTCAGTTCAATGTTCCGCAATCCTGGTATTTTGAAACTACCATCCGCAAGTATTAAATCATTGGTAGTCACAGTAGTATTAGGTTTGGAACCAAGCAACTTCTCAAAAGTTCCTAAAAGAGCTAATCGCGGTTCTGATAATGGATTCCCAAAGGGGTCATTACCACCAACACCAACATCTTCTAATGGAGGTCTAACACCAATATTGACCCAGCCTTCATCAAAGACAAATCTTGGCAAATTAGGAACTTGTATTGTCCCAATACGTTCGTTTTCTACAGCACTGACTGTGGCTTTAGTGAGTTCTCCACCGTTATGACAACCAGTACATTGAGCTTTACCTTCAAATAAAACTTTGCCGCGTTTTTGCTGGTCGGTTAGGGCGTTGGTGTTTCCTTCTAAGTAGCGATCTAATGGTGTATCGTCAGCAATGAGTGTAGACTCGTACATCTGCACAGCCAGCCCAAAAAATAGCGGGAAGTTGTACTCCATCAATGTGTATTCATTGGTTTGTAAGGATTTGTCTGGCTTGCTGACAAAAGTTTTGCTACCGTCAGTATTGATTTGAATAATCTGATTTGAACGCCACCATTCGGGTTTGAAAGCATCAGTAATCAGTTTTTCGTAGCTTGCAGTTTGCAGTCCAAGTAGGGGCCAACGGCTTTCTTTACCCAAAACGCTATCTTGAGGATGAACAATCTGTTTACCTAGGGGTCTTAGGGCTTTTCCTTTACCAATTAACTTTTTCCCTAGTTTTCGCAGTAGTTTCTTACCTTTACCAGCACTATGGGATTTTTGATCAATCGTACCGAACTTATCACCTATTTCAGCAAAGGTGCGACCATCCGCAGACATCTCAAAGGAACTGATTGGTGGCCCAACAGCTTGAGAAGCTAGAGAGGCATGATTGAGGCTAACTTTTACAGATTCTAATTGGTTAAGAGTCACTGCTTTGACAACAGAAGCGTTGGCGTCTCTTAAGCCAAATACATTTACGCCATTGAAGATTTCTTGCGCTCTACCATCCCAGAAGTTCCGGAAGTTAAATACAGAATTAATTACTGAAGGGGTGTTACGCGGTTCAACACGACGTACATTTGTACCATTGACGTTAAATACTGAGTCAGGTACTGACTTGACTTGATCTACAGCACTACCTGGTGTAACGTCGATAAATTGGCTATTGAATACGCCTTGTGAAGAAACGACATCGTTTGTTTTGATGGGAAAATCTTCAGGCTTAAGTTTATAGTTGGGTGCGCCACCGACATCAAAAACTGTGTCTGGATTTGCTGTTTTGTCTGCGTTAACTCGCAACAACCCAGGCGCAATCTGATTTTTCGCTCGATTATCAGCACCCGCATGAAAGTGACAAGTTGCACAGGATGTTATACCATCGCTACCAACTTGCATGTCCCAAAATAGGGCTTTTCCGAGTTTGATAGCTGCTAGTTTATCTTTGATAAATTCGCTGAGATTGTCGGGTTCTGGAACTGCAACTGTTTTTAGTGAAACTAAGGGACGTGCTGTCACCTGTGCTGAGACAGTATTGCCCGCAACGATCGCAATAGTAATTATTGCAGCAATTACTATTGGCTGAGAAAATCTCGATACAAATCGTTTTGATTTGAAAAAATTCAATTTCTGCTTTTTTCTTTGTTTACCCTGAGAAGTACGTAAAAAAGAAATTAGCCATAGTGATACACCCACTAGTAAGCCAACAAAAAGTAGGATTTCCATGTTTTTTATGATGAAAAAAACATTACGTTGAGTTATTAAAGCTAAGGGAACATTTTTGATTGTCAAAAATTACCATATTTAGTTACCTTTTTTGCTACTGCATACTCTTTAAAAGTGAAACTTTATATTACTGTAAATTTTACGTAAGTATATACGCATAATTTCACTTTGATGCTTCTAAAATAGAGCGATCGCCATTCAATTAATGTGTAAATTACTTGTCAATATAGAAAGCAGTTAATATTATTTAAATAAGCGGATTAAGGCAATATCTTAAACTTTATCAGGATGGTAAAAGAAAGTCTTAGTGAATTTTTATACACATCCCTCCTAAATCCTGATACCATTACACTTTAACTTTGATATAAATAGATAAATATGGGTTTAATAGCATTGCAAATTCATAACAACATACATAAATTTTGTAGAGACGCGATATATCGCGTCTTTACTTCTGTGGCAAATCCCCATAACCAATGAGGTTTTGTTACCATAACTGAATGTCACTACATCAAAATTCTGGTCACTGGCGTTTAGGGCTAACCTTATCTCTAATAACCGTCCTGTTATGGGGAATTTTACCTATTGCGTTAGCGTTAATAATGCGATCGCTGGATATTTACACAGTTATTTGGTTTCGTTTTTTGGTGTCCTTCGTCTTGCTGGCTAGTTATTTAGGCGTGCGGGGTGAGTTACCAAAGTTAAGACAATTAGATTCTACTGCTGGGAAATTGTTAGCGATCGCTGCAATTATGTTAACCGCTAATTATTTCCTATTTATGCAAGGTGTAGCCTTGACATCGCCTGCAAATGCGGAAGTTTTGATTCAATTAGCTACATTGTTATTAGGTTTAGGTGGTTTAGTAATTTTTCATGAACGTTATACACCCCAACAATGGTTTGGTGTCGGTGTACTTATCTGCGGTTATATTGTATTTTTTCGTGAACAATTAGCCAATTTAATTACCGCACAGGGAACGTATATTTTTGGCAGTGGATTAATAGTTTTAGCGGCGGCGGTCTGGGCTATTTATGCCCTAGCACAAAAGCAATTGTTACAATCGTTATCTTCTCCTCATATCATGATGATGATTTACGGAGAATCTGCGATATTATTAACACCTTTGGCAAAACCAGGTGCTATTTTCCAGCTTAATGGTTTTGATTTAGGAATATTAATTTTTTGTGGTATTAATACTTTAATTGCTTACGGTGCTTTTGCGGAATCGTTAGAACATTGGGAAGCATCCCGAGTGAGTGCAGTGTTAGCTTTAGCACCAATCGTGACGCTCATTTCAGTTGAGTTAGTTGCCATATTTACACCTACATTAATACCCCCAGAAAATATCACTTTAATTAGTATTTTAGGAGCGGGTTTAGTAGTAGCTGGTTCTATGGCGATCGCCCTAAAACAGAGGAAATAACCTACATTATTTGGTATTATAAAACACCAAAAAATTGATTTTTTGTCGTTACATTACATATTTACCTATACAGAGGCAAGATAATTTATTATTTGTTATGATTTTTGAGAGTTATCAGCGTAGTTAGTAATTACTTCATATCTATCTTGGCAAATTTTAGGTAGAAGTATTACGCTTGGGAAATTTCCATATATTACAAATTAGTTGAATCGGGCGACTGCATAACTACCAAAGCCAACACCCAGTGAAAACGTTGAGCGATGAATAGTTTGTTTGGTCATTTAGCCAGCACCCTACAAAAAAATTATCTTTTGCTGGTGGTCACAATTTTGCTGCAAATATGCGGCTTTAATTTATCAGTAAAAGCAGCAGAACGAGTTTATGTATCCTACTCTAATTTAGAGCTATCCATTTCTGTAGCGACTTTAGAAAAGTATGCCAAACAAGGAATTATTGATGATGAATTAGCAATTTATCAAAAATATGTACCACCAACACAATTTCAAGAATTACAGCGAATTTTAATTACCCCCGTCAAATCTAGCCCGGCGGTAGTTGCACAGTTTCTCTCAACACCCCAGGGAGAATTATTGCTCAAGCGTTTTACAGAAGTTATTCAAAGTAAATCCCCCCAGTTACAACTAGAATTAAATCAGATGCGCTCTGCATTAATTCAGTCCCTTGCCGAACCAGATGGGTTAAATTTATTAAATCTATTACGCCATTATCCCGCTAACAATATCCGCATTGATTTAGGGCGGAGTTTTGCCATTGCTGGCGAATTAGACAGTCTTGTTACAGCAACTAATCAAGCGATCGCTAAAGTTACCGAAAGGGCTAATCTAGAATCTGTCACTCTTCCGAAACCAAGCAATTTCTGGCAATTACCAGATTTACAACAACCAGGCAACTTTATATCACAAAAATATACTTTAAGTTTTTTTGACTTTACCCGCAATCGATTACTATTAACTGATATTTATATTCCGAATGTTCGCTCTCCAACCGCAGTAATTGTAATTTCTCATGGCTTAGGTACAAATAGCAGCAACTTTCAATATTTAGCTACACATTTAGCTTCTTATGGGTTTGCTGTGGTGGTTCCCAACCATCCAGAGAGTAATACTAAAAAATTGCGATCGCTAATTAATCAACCTAACGAATTTACCGATAGACCGTTAGACATTAAATATATCCTGAATCAGCTAGAGAAGGGTAACAAAACAGATTACCGATTCAAAGGTAAACTAAATCTGCAACAAGTGGGTGTATTTGGTCAATCTTTGGGTGGTTACACAGCTTTAGCTTTGGCAGGTGCAAAAATTAATTTTCAGCAGTTAGAAAAAGATTGTCAAAGTACAAATCTCGATCAAACTTGGAATCTATCTTTGCTATTTCAATGTCGGGCTTTGGAACTAAAAAACCATTCAAATTACAACTTACAAGATACCAGAGTCAAAGCAGCGATCGCTGTTAGCCCCATTACCAGTTCTATTTTCGGTAAAGCTGGTTTAAGCCAAATACAAACGCCCGTTATGATTTTCGCTAGTAGCAATGACACGATTGCACCAGCGTTATACGAGCAAGTCTTACCTTTTTCATGGTTGACTAGTTCTCACAAATACTTGCTCACCCTAGTAGGCGGAACCCATTTCTCAACTATTGGCGATAGCAACCCCGCATCAGGACAAATACAATTACCCGCAGATGTGGTTGGTGATGCTTCCCAAGCACGACGCTACATCAATATTTTCAGTTTGCCTTTTTTTCAAACCTACGTTGCCAAAAAGCCACAATACCTCTCTTACCTGCATCCAGCTTACGCCCAAAAAGTTGCTAGCTCATCTTTGGGCTTAAATCTTGTTCAGTCTCTGAATACTGTTGAACTAACGCCAATCGTTAGTAGACATTCCTACCCAACTACTAAAGCAGCACTTTCTGACTCCATAGTTAAATTTGGATTTTGGCTGTTGAATATTAGTGTGTCGTGTCCTTATCAAAATCCTCTAATTTTAATTATGGGGATTGGACTGTTGCCTTTTGCCTGTTTCCTGTTCCCTATTAAGAACAGATAAGCGATCGCCCAAACTACCTTAAAATATTTACAATAATCCCCATACACCAGCGACATTTTTAACCATCATGGTTTTAGCCGCACCACAGCGTCAAACCCCTGTCGTATCTTGGGAAAAACTGCCAGACGATTTTATTTTGCCTGATGACCCAGTGGAAAATAATCTACAGCCTTTCCTTGCAGCCGCGCTAACAGATGTGTTAGGTGCAGCAAATCGCATTCAACCAGAAATGTTGATTGCTTCTAATTTTGGGATTGTCGCTAGTATTAATCAAAAAGTTGTCGTCAAAGCACCAGATTGGGTATATGTACCGCGCGTCTCACCAGTAAGTACAGGGATAATTCGTCGCAGCTACACCCCTAATATAGAAGGCGAACCTGTAGCTGTGGTGATGGAATTTCTTTCTGACACTGATAACGGTGAATATTCGATTCGTCCTACCTTTCCTTACGGAAAACTCTATTTTTACGAAAAAATATTGCAGGTTTCCACATATATAATTTTTAATCCTTACGAAGTCACTTTAGAAGTGCGTCGGTTGGAAAATGGCCAATATTCTTTACAAGAACCATCAGAATCAGGACGGTTCTGGATTCCTGAATTGCAATTATTTCTGGGAATCTGGCAAGGAACTCGCTTAGGGTTCAATATTTATTGGCTGCGTTGGTGGGATGAAGCAGGTAATTTATTGTTATGGAGTTCTGAACAAGCCCAACAAGAACGCCAACGTGCAGAACAAGAACGTCAAAGGGCAGAACAAGAACGCCAACGTGCGGATGATGCGATAGCAAATTTAGAAGCCGAACGTCAGCGCAATGCAGCGTTAGCCGCCAAGTTACGAGAATTAGGCATAGATCCCGATGATAGTTAAAATAGGGATTTGTCATCAAAAAGAACACTGTGCAAGGTTTTCTCAACTTAAATAAACCCTTTGGTTGGACTAGTCATGATTGTGTGGCGCGAGTGCGCAAGTTACTGCGCCTCAAAAAAATCGGACACGCAGGTACGTTAGATCCGGCGGCGACTGGAGTTTTACCCATTGCAGTGGGTAAAGCCACCCGATTATTGCAATATCTCCCAGGAGACAAAGCCTATAAAGCCACAATTCGGTTTGGTGTCAGCACCACCACTGATGATTTGCAAGGCGAAATTATCGCTTCCCAACCTTGTCCTGGGTTGAATTTAGCCCAAGTCCAAGTTGCACTCACGCAATTTCAGGGCAGAATTGAACAAATCCCGCCAATTTACAGTGCTATTCAAGTAGAAGGTAAACGCTTATATGATTTGGCGCGTCAAGGTGAAACGGTAGAAGTTCCAGTACGAACTGTAGAAATTTTTAGTACAGAAATTTTAGATTGGCGCGCCGGAGATTTCCCGGAATTAGATGTGGCGATCGCTTGTGGTAGTGGTACATATATTAGAGCGATCGCTCGTGACTTAGGCGCAGTTTTAAATACTGGCGGAACTCTTGCCGCTTTAACACGTACCACTAGTAGCGGTTTTAACTTAAATCATAGTTTGACTATGACTGACTTAGAAACCCAATTACAAGCAGGGACATTTCAACTAACTCTGCCTGATGTCGCTTTAGAGCATTTGCCTATTGTGAATTTACCTGCAAATATCGCTCATAAATGGTGTCAAGGACAAAAGGTAGCTTTTAATGAAAGTTCGGGAATTGTGCGCGTCTATGCAGAGGAAACGCGATTTTTAGGTATTGGACAACTAGAAAATCAAACTTTAATTCCGCAAATGGTATTTGAACCAGTTTCGTAACGAAAAGTGTAGATATCAGGCGATCGCATTCGCGCCCTTGTGTAAAAAAAGGATAGCCAGTAGAATAAAACAAACTGGCCATCTTGTAATTGTTTCCTGTAAAGCTTATTTTACTAACTGAATAAAAAGATTGGTAATTAATGACTAGTTACTTTATCAAAAAATAAAATTCAGTGGCTACGACTAATTACCATCTTTACATTCAGGACGAAGACCTGGCAGAAGGTGAGCGGGAAAAGGGAACAGACAATGGGTTCCCCTAATCGCCAGAGAAAATTTTAAAAAATCTGCTCTATTTTCTGAAAATCGCGTTGCACTTCATTCCACAAAGCTTTGTTATGTGGATCGGTTTTTAAGGCTTTTTTCAAGTAAATTCGCGCCTTAAGAACTTGATTTTCGTTAATTAAGGTTCTTCCCCAAATTTGATAAGCAATGGCTAGCCATTGGCGAACTTCCGCATCTTTAGGTAAGCGGTCTACTAAAGCCTCTGCTAGTGCGATCGCTTGGGGAAATCGTTTTTCTTTTAAAAATCTTTGTAATTGCTCGTAAGTCTTCCACTTCAGCCGTTGTTCAATTTCCGCAATATTGGCTGGCGGAGTATGGGGCTTTTCGGTGGTGACTGTCGTTTTAGGCGTTGTTTCTGAAGGAGTAGCCTTTGCTTCTTCTCGCTTAGAGACAAAGGGTTCAGTAAAAACCGTGGTTTTGGCTGTTGTTTTTGGTTCCTCGCGTTGCGGCGTGAACGGCTGGCTTGGCGGCTGTTCGACTGGTTCCTCTGGCGGTACTACCGTTAAGAGCAGCCTATAAGCTTCTGTCAAGGCAATAAACTTATCTTTAGCTTTTTTGTCATCCGGGTTGATATCGGGATGATATTGCTGTGCCAACCGTCTGTAAGACGATTTGATTTCGGCAAACGAGGCTCCCGACCTTAAACCCAATAAACGGTAGCAATCTCCTAGATCCATTTCGAGCTATCAGCTATCTAATATAAAGCTAGCAGCTATGTGCTGTTAGCCTAAGGTTTTAATGATAAACACTAATTTTCTAATTTATAGTTCAAACTAGACAATTTTGGGAAAGTATGAAGTATGAAGTATAAAGTATGAAATTTCACACTTCATACTTTAGCCTTCATACTTTTCTAGATTCTTTCTTCAATTACACGGTCAATCAAACCGTATTCTTTAGCTTCTTGAGCAGACATGAAAAAGTCACGATCCATGTCTTTTTCAATTTTCGCTAAAGGTTGACCAGTGTTTTGAGCGTAAATGTTGTTGAGTTGATTGCGAATCCGCAGAATTTCTCTGGCTTCGATTTCGATATCCGTGGCTTGTCCACGAGTTCCCCCAGAAGGCTGGTGAATCATAATCCGGGAGTGGGGTAAAGCTAGGCGCTTGCCTTTAGCACCCGCAGTCAACAAAAAAGAACCCATTGAAGCCGCTAGACCGACACAAATGGTGACAACATCAGATTTGATGTGTTGCATCGTATCATAAATTGCCAAACCAGATGTCACCATCCCGCCAGGAGAGTTGATATACAAGTAAATATCTTTACCTGGCTCTTCCGAATCCAGATAGAGCATAACCGCGATGATTTGGTTAGCAATTTCATCATCAACATCACGCCCCAAGAAAATAATCCGTTCCCGGTAGAGGCGATCGTAGATGCTAATCCAGTCTGTAAACTGCCCTCCGGGCATCCGGTAAGGAACTTTGGGAACGCCTATAGGCATAATTAACTCCGTTCGTAACTAAATTGAGGGCATAAATAAGTATTTAGGGTAAAAGTTGAAGAATGAAGGCAAAAAATAAAATTTCATACTTCATACTTCACACTTCATCCTTTAAAGGACACTCGCAGGCAGTGGTGGATTGGCGAGTTCTTCTTTTTCAAACACGCGGTCGATTAAACCGTATTCCTTAGCTTGGTAGGCATTCATGTAGAAGAGACGATCCATGTCTTTGGTGATTTTTTCTACCGTCTGTCCGGTGGTGCGAGTCAAAATCTCTACTAATGATGTCTTGTTTGCCAGAACTTCCTTCGCCCGAATCTGAATATCTGTAGCTTGACCTTGGGCGTAGCTCTTGGGCTGGTGCAGGATAATGCTAGCGTTAGGCAAGCTGGCGCGGCAACCTTTAGTACCAGCACTAAGTAGCATCGCCGCCATACCCATCGCCGAACCAATACAGATGGTGTGGATGGGCGGCTTAATGTATTTCATTGTGTCATAAATGGCGAAGGCTTCGGTTTCAAAGCCGATGGGGTCGCCACTGTAACCGGATGTGCCGGTCGAGTTGATATAGATTTTAATAGGCTTTTCGGGATCGTCTGACTGCAAATACAAAAGTTGCGCCACGATCAATTCCGTGACAGCAGGCACCAGTGGCATTCCCAGATAGACAATTCGTTCTTTTAAAAGTAGGGATGGTAAATCTGGCGGCGGTGTCCGGTAGGAGTTATCGCCGTAGTATTGGGCTTGAACAGCCTTGATGGGGGAATTGTCCATAGCAACTGATCGCCTGAAAATATGCCGTTAACTGTAATACATCCTAGCGCGATGCCAGCTAGAGTCAGGTGCGGTTTCCTCGCTAAAAAGACGAGTTTGCTGGCATCTGTTAAAGCTAGACTTCTAAGATATTGTGAATATCTTAATCTATCTCGACAGGATAAGTTTTCCGTAGCACGAATCTGCCGATTTGAAGTTATTTATAAATATGTATCTGTGTTAGGAAGTTTGGGTTATGAAGGTCAATTTGCAGCCTGCCCTGAATGATAAAAATGTTGATGCTAATCAAACCAGCAGCCAACGTCAGTTGTCGGTTTCTGTTTCGGCGATCGCGGAAGTTCAAGACCGTAATCTCCCGATTAATTTATGTTTAATTCTTGACCACAGCGGTTCGATGAATGGCCGACCGCTAGAAACTGTCAAAAAAGCCGCTAATTTGTTGGTTGATCGGCTTAAACCTAGCGATCGTCTGAGTGTGGTAGTCTTCGATCACCGGGCGAAGGTTTTGATACCCAATCAATCGGTAGAAGACCCAGAACAAATTAAAAAGCAAATTAACCGCTTATCTGCTGATGGAGGCACAGCCATCGACGAAGGCTTACGCTTGGCTATTGAGGAGTTAGCCAAGGGTAAAAAAGACCGAATTTCCCAAGCTTTTTTGTTAACTGATGGCGAAAATGAGCATGGCGACAACAATCGCTGCTTTAAGTTCGCTCAATTAGCGGCTGGCTATAACTTGACTTTAAATACTTTGGGCTTTGGCGACAATTGGAACCAGGATGTTTTAGAAAGAATTGCCGATGCTGGTTTAGGCACTTTGTCTTATATTCAAAAACCCGATCAAGCTGTGAATGAGTTTGGTCGTTTATTCACCCGGATGCAAACTGTCGGCTTGACAAATGCTTATCTTTTATTTTCCTTAATGCCTAACATTCGGTTAGCAGAACTCAAACCCATTGCTCAAGTTTACCCCGATACCATCGAACTTCCTGTACAGCAAGAAGCAGACGGACGCTTTGCGATTCGTTTAGGCGATTTAATGAAAGATGTAGAACGAGTAATTTTAGCTAATATTTATCTGGGACAGTTGCCCGAAGGTAAACAAGCCATCGCCAATGTCCAAATTCGCTACGATGACCCGGCTCAAAATCAAACTGGGTTATTTACGCCTAATATGCCAGTCTACGGAAATGTTACCAGGGCTTATCAACCAGATATTAATCCCCAGGTGCAGCAATCTATTTTGGCTTTAGCTAAGTATCGCCAAACCCAACTTGCAGAAGCCAAATTGCAACAAGGCGATCGCGCTGGTGCAGCGACAATGCTGCAAACTGCTGCGAAAACTGCTTTGCAAATGGGTGATACAGGTGCAGCCACAGTGTTGCAAACTTCGGCCACCCAACTACAATCGGGAGGAGAGTTAAGCGAAAGCGATCGCAAAAAAACTCGGATTGTCTCAAAAACTGTGTTGCAAGATATCCCGCCGCAATGAAAGTTCAATTGCTCTCGTCGCTAAATGATCGTAACGTTGATGTGGCTCAAAACAGCAGTCAACGTCAATTAGCTGTTTCGATTTCTGCGGTCGCCGAGCGGTTTGACCAAAGTTTGCCATTGAATTTATGCTTAATTTTAGATAAAAGCGGTTCTATGCATGGCAAACCCATTCAAACTGTTATTGGGGCAGTAGAGCAATTATTAGATAAGTTACAACCAGGCGATCGCATCTCTATTGTCGCCTTTGCTGGTTCTGCGGAAGTGATTATCCCTCACCAAGTAATTCAAAATCCCAACACCATCAAATCGCAGTTGAAAAAACTAAGTGCTAGTGGCGGTACAGCCATTGCTGAAGGTTTGCAGTTGGGAATCACAGAACTCATGCAAGGCGCGAAAGGTGCGGTTTCCCAAGCCTTTCTCCTCACCGATGGGTATGGTGAAAGTAGTTTGCGGCTGTGGAAGTGGGAAATCGGCACAGATGACAATAAACGCTGTCTAGAATTGGCACAAAAGGCAGCTAAAATCAATCTGACTATTAATACCCTCGGATTTGGCAATAACTGGAACCAGGATTTATTAGAAAAAATTGCCGATGCTGGTGGCGGCACGTTAGCGTATATTGAGCAGCCAGAACAAGCGCTAGAGCAATTTAGCCGTTTATTTAGTCGAGTAAAATCAGTAGGGCTGACAAACGCTTATTTACTATTTTCGTTTGTCCCCAATGTGCGACTTGCAGAACTCAAACCCATCGCCCAAGTTTCCCCAGACACGATTGAGTTACCAGTGCAGGATGAAACTCAAGGACGCTTTGCAGTGCGTTTAGGTGATTTGATGCAAGGCATAGAACGTACAGTTTTGGCGAATATATATTTAGGAGAATTACCAGAAGGCGAACAAGTAATTGGACATATTCAAATACGCTACGATGACCCAGTTATGAATCAAGATAGTATACTATCTCCACTTGTGCCGATATATGCCAATATAATAAGTAAATATCAACCTGCTCTTAATCCTCAAGTACAGCAATCAATTTTGACACTGGCAAAGTATCGTCAAACCCAGTTAGCCGAAGTGAAATTACAACAAGGCGATCGCGCTGGTGCAGCAACTATGTTACAAACTGCTGCTAAAACTGCCCTACAAATTGGAGATACCAACGCCGCATCTATTTTGCAAACATCTGCTACACGCCTACAAGCTGGAGAGGAACTATCCTCAGCCGAACTCAAAAAGACGCGCATTGTATCAAAAACAGTTTTACAAACATGAACTACCCCACCCTACTTCGTTGAGGGTGGGGTTTCTACATTCCCACCAGTAGAGCAAGATTTTTGACGCTTCTTCTCGCCTAGTTGCTTCATGCTTCCCGCAGTCTTGCGGGTACGCGAAGTAGAGCTAGAACGATCTGCGTCTGCGAGACTGGTTCCCAATCCCGGTAGTCTTCCTGAGTACCAAAGAAGTAGCACTTCGCCAGAAGCTATATCACGTTGTTGAGTGTATTCACAATTGCTGCAAATATGCACTCTCTGGTCTAAAGATTTCTTTTCCTGATGCCCACATTTAGGACAAGTTTGAGATGGTTTTATCTTCTTAGTCGGTGCTTCGGAAAATACACCGCTAACATCATCCAACTTAGCTTTAAGGGATTGCTTAATCATTCCCATTCCAACATCAAGAATTGATTTATTTAGACCAGTTTTTTGCTTCTTGCGCTTATCGCGCTTGCGCTGCGCCTTTGGCGCACCACCTTTTTTGGCTTTGGCACTCATGTTTTTAACTTCTAGTTGTTCAGTTACCACCGTGCTATTACCGCTAATTATTCGTGTGGTGACTTGATGAACCCAGTTCTGTCTTTGGTTAGCTACTTTTCGATATATTTTGCTAATCTGACTCTGAGCTTTCTTCCATCTCCTAGAAGCCTTCTGTTTCTTTTTTAAATTAGGTGAACGTTTACGACGTTTACCTTTGCTTAGTTGCTTGATTTTTTGTTCTGCATTCCTGAAAAATCTAGGCGCAGAAATCAAACCGTTTTCTTCTCCATTAGTCCAAGCAATTGCATCATTACACCCTAAATCAATTGCAACAATACCATCATCCGTTTTCCGGCTATTCCTTAAAAGTTCATCATCTATATCTAAAACTACAGATGCGTACCATTTACCATTGCGGTGAACTATGTCTAGTGCTTTGGGATGACCCCACAATCTAGACTTTCCCCGCATTTGGATAGAACCAATTTTAGCTAGTTCTAAATAGCCGTTATCACCAGTGCTGTGACATTTCCATCCTGTGAAGGATGGATAACTCCAACCAGAATAGCGACGAATTGACTTGAATTTAGGATAACCACCTAGACCTTTGAAGAAACGCTGGAATGCTAGGTCAACACGTTTTAATGTTGCCTGCAATGATTGGGAATTTATTTGTTTATATTCTGCCCAAACTTCCTTGAAATCTGGTAGACAATTTTGTTGCTCAAAGTATGAAACTGACTTACCAAATTTCCTGTAAGACGTAATTCTATTAGACACTGCGGCATTGTAGAGTTCTTTATGAAGTCTTTGGTGATAGTGTAATAAATTATTCACTTTTTTTGTTGGATACAACCTAAAAGTTGCTCTACGCAATGCCACTAAATATCACCCCCTGCCCACCATACCTGTTTCACCTGCGGTAAAAATTGGTATGATGGGCGTTTCGTTTTTGACTCGCTTACATCCCCTCCCTGCTTCGCTCCCGGAAGGGGAATTACGCGAAATCTGTTAAAGAAACTGAACAAAACATCACCAGAATTTATCCCTAATTTAACCATCAACTCTCAACATTCCTAGAGCAGGTGTTATTTTTGATAAAAATCACCTCAACTAGATGATGACTCAACTAAATAAATATCCACAAGAGGAGTTAGCACCTCACCAGTCCAGAGATTTTCTAATATTATTTGTAATTTTTGGCGATCGCTCCACTGATCAAAATCTGCTATATCTCCATTAGTATGTTCACGATATCTGAAACGAAATTGATATTTACCTGGGTATAGTGGATCAAAACCATAAAGATCCTGTGCAGGAAAAGGGAGATATAAAACCAACCGGCGATCGCGCTTTTTTCTGCTTTGCCGTTCCCAAAACAGAAAGGAATCTCGATAAATTGTGACTGCTCTTCCTGGTATTAATAACACAAACTCAGATGCCGTTGGTCGGTTAAATCGCTCACAGGCAATACCTGTTCGCATTAACTCACCATCTGGCGCAATCATTTCCGGAAACATCGCATAAAAATTCGTTGAAAAGTGTAATGATGTCTGCGTATTATTAGTAATACGAATGCCAAGCTCAACAGGTGTAAAACAACCGCGCTTGGCTTCAGGGATAGTTAATACATTTTGGGATACAAAAGTTTCAAATTTAACTTCATCCACATTTTTATGTATCTACATTACTCTAACTGAATTAATAAAATCTCTCACCTCTTCAGCCACAATTCCAGCACAAGTAGCTGGTAAGTCATTTTCGGCATGAGCTACTGATTTAAAATCAACTTGGGAAATTAATTGTTTATAAGTTTGGCTTTTAAATACAGCATCATAGCTATCTTTGCCACCTTGTAAAATTAAAACAGGAACTTCTATTAAATGCAGTTTATCTTGCAGTAACTCTGCTTCAATTTCTAGCTTTTGTCTTTGAAATAATATTTGACAAGCGGCTGGGTATTGCAGCCAAATTTGACGTTGTTCTAAGTTTTGTTCAATTTTCTCTTGCCAACCCAACATTTTCGTCAAAGGCTTGACAATTTTCAAAATTTTCACAAATAGTGGTGAAAGTTCCACTAAATTTCTCATTTGCTGCCATCGCTTTTCTTGTTGTTCTATCTTCACCCCTTCTGGTGCTAACAACACTAAACCTTCCACTTGTTCTGGATATTTCAAAGCATAACTAGCTGCAATCCAACCGCCAAGAGAATGTCCTATTATATATACTTTTTCTAATCTTAAAGCTTGTAGTAATTCTGCTATACATTCTACGTGTAAATCAACTGAGTGATGAATTTTAGGTTTATCAGACTCACCAAAACCTAACAAGTCTGGTGCAAAACAATGGAAATTTTTAGCCAATTTTTCCATCACTAATGACCATTGGCTGCTGTCGTTCCAAGCACCATGTAACAAAAGCACAGGAATACCTTGTCCAGCCTCACTCCAGAATAACAATCCTTGCGACAGCTTTCTGCGGGAGTTACGTAATAGCGTATCCATCTTCTATATAAAGACTACATCATAGCTGATTTTAGTTTTTATCTTGGATTTTGCAATTAAATCCTCAAACTAAAATCTAAAATATTGTTACGCTAGTGTCGTCAAACCGTTTAAGTAGTCTTGCATCTGTCGGGAATGGTCATGAGACATCGGCCCAGTTGGTAAAGCACTAGGCAAGAAAGCTTGTATCTCTTTGACTTCTAAAGCATCCTGAATTTCCATTTCTCCTTGGACTGCAACTTCCACCACAACGCAAATTGAATGAATTCGAGGATCGCGGTCTGGAGCCGAATATACACCAACTAGGCGCTTAATTTCCACTAATTCTAGTCCAGTTTCCTCTAGCAACTCTCGGCGGACTGTGCTAGGGATATCTTCTCCCCAATCTACCATCCCCCCTGGTAACGACCAAAGACCATTATCTTGCCGTCGAATTAAGACAATTCGACCATCAGGCAAAATAGGAATAATACTTGTACCAGTAATAGGATGACGGAAAATAACACCTAATACTGTTTGTCCATAACGCCATAACCCGCGTGTAGATTGGACAATTGCCGCAAAAAAAGCAAGAACGTTCAAGCTGAAAATATTGGTGTGGGATGTTTGGATTTTCTGCACTCGCATTTACTAAATAACTAAATTATTGGGGATTGTTTTACTCATATATGCTTGTGCTGGATGATTTTATTCTAAAGAGGGCGTTGGAAAAGTATTTTATGTTATACCCAAAATTAATTATAGGTATAACTCTAAAATCACACTAACCACCATCCGACTTAAGAAGTAAAAATCAGACAATTCCGCAAATTAATTCACTACATCTACAAATTTAGTCATAGTTAACTAATACGTTAATCTCTGCCTAATTTCATAGACTGGTTTTACCCAGCTAGTATACCCTTCAGCTTTTGCATTCGCATTATCAAAATGTTAAAGACAAATCTCTAGGGTAATTAATGATGGTAAGACTAATGTGAAGTAGTAGCATCAAGAACAATACTTGATGTTTTCAAACACCCTCTAACAATTTTCGTATAATAGCTTAATTTTAGCATTTGATTACAATAAATTAGATTTTATGTATATATTGATACTATGTTAACAACATATAATTTTTTTCCTAATCTTGTGTCAAGAAAATAAGAAGAGTTTAACCAAAATTAAATAAATTGAAATTATCTAAAAAATTAGATTTTGAAAATTTTGAAAATATAATTGTTTATCTTAAATAAACTTGAATTTTTGAAAAATAACTCATAGATGATAGAAATAAACTTAAAATGGACTATCTTTAAACTAATATTATTGAAATGTCCAAAATTTCTAAATTATAGGAAATAATCGGAAAGTAGTATTGACATTCATAAAATCAATACGATATGATAGTATGCTGTTCAAAGAAAGTATCTAGACTGTTAAACTAGGGGAAAATCATATCAACAGCAGCAGCATTAGTAGCTGATAATGCCTAAGAGATGCCTAGTTTATCTTTTTTTGTTGTTTATTAAATGAGGTGAACATGGCAAAGCGCCGTAACCCCAAAAAAGAAAAGGCGCTACGGAACCAGGCATACGCCAGAAAGTTTCGTAAACGGACTACAACGGGAAGAATGCAGAGAAGGTTCCAACAAAGAACACCAAAGAATGAGGAAGATGAGGGCGCAGCAGCAATTGACGCTGAGTAAGCTACCTGCTTAGTTTCTGATTCTTGGAATGATTCAAGTTGAAAGGGCGTACATTTATTTGTACGCCCTTATTTGTTTGAAAGTCTGAAGTCTTAAATCTAAAATTTTATCCTTCATCCTTTAGTTGAGTACGGGCAGAGTGAATTGCTTTATTTACTTGAGCAAAACCTGTGCCACCATAACTATTACGGGCGGCGACAACTGTGCGCGGTGCGATCGCATCATAAATGTCAGCTGCAAATGTAGGATGTATTTGTTGCCATTCTTCTAATGTTAAATCTTTCAGCAGTTTGCCTGCAGCAATGCTAGTTTTTACCACCTTGCCCACCAAATTATATGCTTCCCGGAAAGGAACACCCCTAGCTGCTAAATAATCGGCGACATCGGTAGCATTAGAAAAATCTTCTGCGACGGCTGCGTTTAAACGCTGGCTACGAAATTCCAAACCTTCCCGGAGCAAAATTGTCATTGCTTCTAAACAAGCTTTGACTGTATTAACAGCATCAAATAAACCTTCTTTGTCTTCTTGCAAGTCTTTGTTATAAGCCAAAGGCAAACCCTTCATAATCACTAACATCGCCTGAAGATGACCAAAAACACGCCCAGTTTTACCGCGCACTAATTCTGGTACATCAGGGTTTTTCTTTTGAGGCATAATGCTAGAACCAGTAGCACAGCTATCTTTAAGCGTGATGAAGCGAAATTCTTCCGCAGCCCAAAGAATAATTTCTTCGGAAAGACGGCTGAGGTGAACCATAATCAAACTAGCCGCACACAAAAATTCAATGGCAAAATCGCGATCGCTTACGCCATCCAAGCTGTTAGCATAAACATTATCAAAATTTAGCAGTTGGGCTGTGTAATGGCGGTCAATCGGAAATGTAGTTCCCGCCAAAGCACCGCAACCCAAAGGTGAAATATTCACACGGCGATAAACATCTCCTAAGCGTTCCCAATCGCGCTGTGACATTTCAAAGTATGCCAATAGATGATGGGCTAAACTCAAAGGTTGGGCGCGTTGGAGGTGTGTATAGCCAGGGATGAGGGTTTCAACATTATTTTCGGCTATATCTAATAAAACTTGTTGAAATTCACGCAACTGAGTACGAATTTGCTGAATTTGGTCGCGCAGATAAAGTCTAGTATCTGTACCTACTTGGTCATTGCGCGATCGCGCCGTATGTAACTTTTTCCCCACATCGCCGACAATTTCTGTCAGTCGTCTTTCTACGGCAAAATGCACATCTTCAGCATCAATCCCTGGCTGAAACTGGCCTTGGCGATATTCTTGGCGAATTTGTTCTAAACCTGTGACGAGTTGTTCGCCTTCTGCGTGAGAAATTATCCCCGTATGCGCCAACATTTTGGCATGAGCTTGAGAACCAGTCAGGTCGTATTCGATTAATTCAATATCAAAATTAATGCTGGCATTAAAACGAGCGATCGCCGGATGCAGAGCTGATTCAAATCGCTGGCTCCAAGTTTGTTGTTGCGTCATAAAACAAAGGGGAATTGGAAGTAGGCAAATACTCTAATCCCTACTACCAACCCCCTGTCAGTGTCAACCGTAGCTGGCAAGACTGCGAAACATATAACCAACCACTAAACCAATTAACAAAGCCCAAACTTGACCTGTCTGGATAAAGTGATTCCAAGTTTTTTGAATTTGACCAAGTAAATCGGGGTCACGAATTTCTTGGGCTAGGAGTATGACATTATCAGGTAAATGCCAAAACAACCGAAACGTTAAATCGTTGAAGTAGTTCATACTAAGTTCTCAATAAGACCTCTATGTCATAACCTCTAGATATAGGGGATGTCCAGTGGTTGATCTAGCACTCTGTCAAGACAGGGTGTTGGGGGTGACTGAGTGTGAAAACGGTGTTGCAAGGGGCTTGTATCCCACTGGTTGTTGGGGCTTTTTCTTCCCTACACCCTACACCAGCTGCCATGTTTCGGAGGGTAGTGAAACTCTCATTTATCTCCAATCCGTTTAGCCTCAGTCTGTTCAAAAGCCTTGTTGAGAGATGCTTGGGTATGGATGTTGAGTTGTTAGTAGACAAACATTGTTACACTCAGGATACAACTACGTGAATACAACAGAAAGTTAAATTTTCTAGTATTGTATTCGCCAATACCATGAATTGTAACCAATCTTCTGAGTCATTACCATCAGATTCTATGGCTATTGAAAAATTGACACAGAAGCAGCAAGATAAAAGCAATAATTTATTTCCTATAGTCGGAATTGCGGCCTCTGCAGGAGGATTAGAAGCATTTACGCAGCTACTGAGTCACTTACCCATCGATACTGGAATGGCATTTGTGCTGATTCAGCACTTAGATCCAAATCAGAAGAGCCTGTTAACTGAGATTCTGGCGAAAACAACACAGATGCCCGTTTGTGAAGTGCAGAATGGGATGCTTGTCGAGCCGAACCAAGTATATGTCATTCCCCCGAACCGGAAGATGACGCTGCTTAAAGGGGTGTTGCAACTCGCGCCCCGTGAGAAAATTCATGGCAAATATATGCCGGCTGATGCTTTTTTTGCTTCGCTGGCGGCAGAAATAGGAAGCAAAGCCATCAGTGTTGTCTTATCAGGAAGTGATGGAGATGGCGCACAAGGCTCAGAAGCAATTAAGGCGGCTGGCGGTATTACCTTTGCTCAGTGTGAAGCATCGGCACAATTCAGTAGTATGCCGAATACTGCGATCGCTACTGGTGATGTTGACTTTATTCTACCACCGCACAAAATTGCTGAAGAATTAGCCAAGATTGCTCGCCATCCCAACGTTACCCGTCTGATTTCTTCACAAACAGTTGAGCCACTGCCTAAAAGTGAGACTGCTTTGCCGGCAATCTTTGCAATGCTGTTTACTACCACTGGTGTTGACTTTACGCATTATAAGCAAACAACCATAAAGCGCCGAATTGCTCGGCGGATGGTGCTGTATAACTTGGAAAGTCTAGAATATTACGTAGAATATCTGCAAAATCATCCAGATGAAGTGCAAGCACTGTACTACGAAATCTTAATCAGTGTCACCAGTTTTTTCCGTGATCCAGAAGCTTATCAAGCTTTGAAAGAGCAAGTCTTTCCAGTAATATCGAAGGGGAAGTCAGTTGATGAGCCGATTCGGATCTGGATACCAGGCTGTGCAACTGGGGAAGAGGTTTATTCCATTGCTATTTCTTTAATGGAATTTTTGGAAAATGTACTTCCCAAACCTGCTATTCAAATTTTTGCCACAGATATTAATGAGACAGCAATTGAAAAAGCCCGCTTAGGTATCTACAAACCAAGCCAAATAGTTGATGTCTCACCAGAACGGCTAAGACGCTTCTTTAATCAAGTAGAGAGCGGCTATCAAATCAGCAAGCCGATTCGGGAACTTTGTGTTTTTGCTAAACAAAACCTGATCAGCGAACCACCATTTTCCAATCTGGATCTCATTAGTTGTCGTAATGTCCTGATTTACTTTGAATCTGTTTTGCAAAAGCAGGTAATGCCCATTTTTCATTACAGTCTCAAGCCCACTGGGTTTTTGATGTTAGGTGTTGCCGAAAGTGCAGGAGAATTTTCTAACTTATTTACTTTAACAGACAGAAAAAACAATATTTATACCAAAAAATTAATACCCACTCCACTTAACTTTAACTTTGCAACCAGCAACTACCCTGTAGCGAAAATAGCTGCTGATAAGACCATGAGTCATAAGACTTGGGATATTACTGACTTAAATAAACAGGCTGACCAGATTCTTTTAAATCGTTATGTCCCAGTGGGCGTAATGATTAACGACAATATGGATATTCTGCAATTTCGCGGAGAAACCAGTCCCTATCTCAGACCTGCCCCTGGTGTTCCCAGTTTTAATTTGTTCAAAATGGCCCGAAAAGGACTGCTAGAAGAGTTGCGTACTGCGATTCATCAGGCAAAAAGGCAGAATATTTCTGTGAGAAAGGAACAGATACAGATAGAAGGCAGTGAGCTATCTAGGAAAGTCAACGTTGAGGTAATTCCGTTTCAGCCTGATTCAGGGGAAACTCGCGGCTTTCTTGTTTTATTTGAAGATGTACCTGCCCTAACAAATCCACAACTAAGCATCAAACCTGAAAATGTAGAACAAGTGGGTACAGAGGAAATACTCCGACTCCAACAAGAACTGGCAACCACTAAACAAGAGCTTGCTGCAACTCAAGAATATTTGCAACTGATTAGTCATGAGCATGAAGCCACTACTCAACACCTGAAAGTGGCAAATGAAGAAATCCTCTCCAGCAATGAGGAACTACAAAGTACTAATGAAGAGTTGCAAACCGCCAAAGAAGAAGTACAAGCAACCAACGAAGAATTACATACAACTAATCAAGAACTGCAAAGTCGCAATCTCGAATTACACAATGTCAATAATGACCTGTTGAATTTACTCAGTAGTGTGAATATTCCCATTCTCATACTGACCAACGATTTACGGATTCGGCGTTTCACACCAACCGCACAGCGTTTACTGAATTTGATTCCCACAGATGTAGGAAGACCACTAAGTGATATCCGCTCCACTATTGAGGTTCCTAATTTAGAGTCGTTGATTATAGAGGTAATTGATACCTTAAATCTCAAAGAATTAGAGGCGCAAGACACTGAGGGACGTTGGTACAATCTGCGAATTCGACCTTACAGAACTACAGAAAATCAAATTGATGGCGTGGTGATGGTGTTCATGGATATTGATGCCCTCAAACGCAGTACACAGCAGCTTCAACAAGCCCTTGATTATGCTGAGGCTGTGGTAGAAACTATGCCAGAACCTTTAGTAGTTCTCAATGCTGACTTACAAGTTATCAAAAGCAATCGGGCTTTTTATCGAATGTTTCAGGTAACGCCCGCCCAGACAGAACAGCAAGTAATTTTTGAGCTAGGAAATGGTCACTGGAATATTCCCCAAGTGCAATCTATCCTGGAAGAAATTCTCACTCATAACACTCAAATTGAAGGTTTTGAAGTTTGCTGTGATTTTGAAAAAATTGGGCAAAAGACTATATTGCTCAATGGTTATAAAATTTTACAACCAGGAAATCAGCAGATGATTTTGCTGGCACTTCATGACATTACACAGCAGAAGTTGTTTGAGGAAGAACGCGCCCAGTTATTAGCTCAAGAGCAGTCAGCCCGCTTAGAAGCGGAGGCATCTAACCGAACTAAGGATGAGTTTTTATCTATCTTATCCCACGAACTTCGCAACCCCCTCCACAGTATTCTGGGATGGTCTGATTTACTCCAGAAGCAAAACCTGGATACTACTCAAATGAATCGAGCAGTTGACATGATCCAGCGTGGTGCTAAAGCGCAAGTCCAAATGATTGAGGATCTTCTCGATATCTCGCGGATTACCACTGGCAAACTCAGTCTGAATATTTATCCAATTGATCTCTCCTATGTGATTGAGGCAGCCCTTGAGATAGTCAGATTATCGGCAGAAGCAAAAAATATTCAAATTGAATGCCACCTGCAACCAATGGGACAGGTACTGGGGGATGGGACGCGATTGCAGCAGGTAATCTGGAATTTGCTTTCTAATGCCATCAAGTTTACACCTGCTGGGGGAAGTGTAGTGCTCACACTGGAGGAAGTTAATTCCCAAGCCCAGATTCGAGTTAGTGACACAGGTATTGGCATACCTAATGACTTTCTCCCTTATGTTTTTGATCAGTTTCGCCAGGCTGACAGTAGGAAAACTCGTGCTAATCAAGGACTGGGCATAGGGCTGTCCCTTGTTCGTTATCTAGTCGAACTTCATGGCGGCACGGTTCAGGCAGAAAGTCCAGGTGTAGACTTAGGGACAACTATCATCGTTAAGCTACCACTGAACAGCAATCTTGAGGAGGATGTTAGCTCTGGTGATCCAATGGTGATAGATATTGCCAACGATACGGAAATATGCGTTGATAACATTCCTTCCCTGGACGGTTTGCACGTACTGGTTGTAGATGACGATGCCGATATACGTGAGTTAACGAAGATTATGCTACAAGATTACGGGGCTGAAGTAACTGCTGTCACATCTGCTGATGAAGCATTCTCAGTACTCACAAGCCAACCAGGGATGTATGATGTCCTATTGTCTGATATTGCGATGCCGAACCAAGATGGCTATACCTTGATCCGGCGAGTGCGCTCTCTTAGTGCTGAGGCTGGGGGAAAAATTCCCGCAGCAGCAATCACAGGGTATGCCAGTAGTATTGATATCCAAGAATCGAGGAATGCAGGCTTTCAAATGTACATTCCTAAACCTGTCGAGCTAACCCAATTGGTATTTCTGGTTGCCAACTTAGCTGGACGAACTAAAAATACTTAAAGTATTTTGGTCAGAAATTCTGCGGTTAAGACATTAGCGAGTTAAAAAACTCAGTTCAGTTTCGTCCTAGTACTTCACCATACTAAATTCGACAGGTAAAATAACGAACCACAAAGAACCCAAAGACCACAAAGTAAGAAGGAAGAAGAGAAACAAAGTTTTGATTCACCTATCAAAATCAATGTGTTTAAGTACTAGAACAGAACTGAAAAAATACTACTCCCTAGCCTCTAGTCTCTACCTATGACTCAATTTCTCCGCCGTTCGCAAAATTTGCCCTGCTAATACTGCTGCACCAAAACCGTTATCGATATTCACTACCCCAACACCAGCTGCACAAGAATTCAGCATTGTCAATAAAGGTGCTAAACCGCCAAAACTCGCCCCGTAGCCAATACTTGTAGGAACAGCAATTACAGGACAATTTGCTAAACCTGCAACGACACTCGGTAAAGCACCTTCCATTCCAGCGACAACAATTAATACCGATGCTGACTCAATTAAGTGACGGTTACTCAACAAACGATGAATTCCTGCTACACCTACATCCCAAAGCCGCTGAACGCGAAAACCAGAAAGTTCTGCTGTCACAGCTGCTTCTTCCGCTACAGGTAAGTCAGCAGTACCAGCTGAAAGAATTCCTATCTCGCCGGGAAATTGTGGTTCGATAGTTGGGGGAGTAATAGCACAAATCCTGGCTAACTCGTAGTATTGCAAACCTCGAACTTTTGATTGTAATATCCCATAGACCGATGGTTCGATGCGAGTAGCCATAACTACAGAGTTACGTTGACGCATCACTTCGATAATACGAGCAATTTGTTCTGGGGTTTTACCTGGCCCCCAAATGACTTCTGGAAAACCCGTTCTAAGTGCGCGATGGTGGTCAATTTTGGCAAACTCATCTACAGGTTCATAGGCTAAGTCTTTGAGTGAGTTTAAAGCATGATCCAGACTCACTTTACCATTGGCGACAGCTTCTAGGAGCGATCGCAAGTTTTGATCATTTGTCATTTGTGCATATTCCCAAGTCAATGGTCAATAGTCTCTTGAGCATTGACTCTTAACTATTTTGTAATTTTGATTTCATAAATGTTCCAGAATGCGCCACTCAAAGCAGAGTAGTTAATACCTTCAAAGCGATTACGTACTGCTGTCATGGCTAAGGGATTAACCAAATAAATAAAAGGCAAATTTTCCTGGGTAATTTGTTGAGTTTTGGCATAAAGCTGTTTAACTTTTGCTTCATCGAATTCTTGAGCAGCTTGGATATAAAGTTTACCAATTTCGGCTTCCCAAGGAGACACTTCCCAACCTTCAATAGGTTTTTGTCCCGGTTGGGGTTTTTGGTTAAAAGCGTGCAATCCTCCCTCAGGAAACCAAACATTCGCCCCATCATTTGGCTCTAAACCGCCTGTTAAACCGAGTAAAGCTGCTTCCCAATCTAAAGTATTAGACAGCTTATCTGTATAGGTACTCCAGGCGATCGGTGTAAAATCAACTTGCATACCGATTTTACTCAAGTCTCGTTTAATCTGCGCTCCCATTGCTTCACGAATTTTATTACCAGAATTAGTCAGTAATGTGAAGCGAACCCGATTACCTTCACTATCTAATAATTGACTTTTTTCGTTATATTTAAAGCCCGCTTTGATTAATAATTGTTTGGCTTTATCTAGATTGTAATTGTAGGTTTTTAGCCCTGCTTCTGGCGGTAAATAATAGGGACTTTGGACTGTAATTGGTGAATCTTGAGGTTTCCCCAAACCACGAAAAGTATTATTAATCATTGTTTGACGGTCAATAGCATAAGCAACCGCCTGACGGAATTCTAAGGTATTAAACCAGCGTGATTTTACTGGTTCTACTAATGGTTTACTGTTCCTTCTCCCTTTATTCAAATTAAAAAATATAAAGCTTGTACCAGTCCCCGGTTCATTTCCATAAATTTTGAAATTGCCTTGTTTTTCTTGCACCTTCAGCAAAGAAAAATAATCAGGCGAAATACCTATAGTATCTAATCCACCAGAACGGAATTGGAGTAAAGATGTATCTGTATTTTCGACAATCTGCCAAACTAAACGTTCAACATAAGGTTGGGAATTACCTTGAATATCTTTACGCCAATAATAAGGATTACGCTGAAATATAACGCGCTCACTAGTGTCATAACGTTCGAGTTTGTATGGGCCATTAACAATAATTTCTCCTGGAGGAGTATCAATACCCCATTTACTTAAAAATACTGGTTTTCCTTCACTATCTTTTTGGTTGACATATTTTTGCAACGTATGGGCAGGTAATATAGGAGTACCTGTATTTAAAAGAAAAGGTCTAAAGGGTTCTGGTAAAATAAATTCTACTGTTCGCTCATCTATTTTTTGAATACTAGGTAACTTCCGACTAATGCCAATCTTAAAAGCATCTCTGACATCTGTCGGAATCGCTTCATTGAAATAAATATCCTTATAAGTAAATAAAACGTCATCGGCTGTCAGTGGCTGACCATCCGACCATTTTAAACCCGGACGCAGAGTAAAAATAAACTTTAATTTATCTTCAGAAACTTGCCAAGATTCAGCTAATCTTGGCTCAACTTTTCCAGTTAGAGGGTTTTGGTCAACTAAGCCCTCATAAATTAATCCAAAAACATTGGGGGATTCTTGACTAAGAGGAAAATTAAATGTTTTTGGATCACTAAGAATACTACTTACTATTTGGGGTACTTGAGCAGCCGAACTTTTAAAGTTATTAGGATTACAAGCTGCAAGGGTCATTGCTGTAAATGCAGCAAGAATTATGAATATCCAAAAACGTTTAATTAAAGAGTACATATTTTCACTAGCCCGTCTAATTGTAATTGTGTCAAATATTTTGAGACTGTAGCCAACCTAAAAAATCTTGAGTACGGGTAAAATATTTACTTATTCCAGCATCACGCAAAGCGGCTTTGACTTCTTGCTTGCCAAAATCATTTGCATTCGCACTCAGAAATACCTTAGTTGCTTGAGTATGTGAGCTTGCGTGTTCAATAATACTTCTTAAAATTAAATTGTCCATAATATCGTTTTGAATAAGCAAAGTTTCTGGTTGAATAATAGTTGTTTGAGCAACATCCTGAATAATTTGTTGTTCTAATTGTATTAATTCAGTTCTTGTTAATAGGATATCTATTGCATCAGCTAAACGTCCTTGAACATCATTAAGTAAAGAGCCATTTAAAACTTTTAATTCTTGTAAATTTTCTAAAAATTTTTTAGCGTTATTAGAGGTGGTATCACGCTCTGAATTATTAATTTGTTTATCTAACTCTTGACTAAATTGTTGGAAGTAATATTTGCTTTTTTCCCAGGTAGAAATAGCTTCAATATAACAAATAGCTGGTATTACTATACGAATTGAATTTGGTATCTGCTGAAGTAAGTCTTCTGCCTGTATCTCTCGCCCGTTAGCAATAGCCATCAAGAAATTAGTTTCAATGTAAAGTATCTGCACCTATGTTTACCTGAGAATAAGTTTTTCCCCCTTCTATTTGGGATAATAAACCAATTTCTGCTAATTCTTTTAAGCCTGGTGGTATTTCTGATTTCCAATGATATACCAAGTCTCTTAGCCATGCTTCTACAAGTGTTTCCATATACAAGTTAAATATTCTTTTATTATTAAAATCTGGATCGTAATGGCTCAGAATTACAGAGGTTGGTAGTGAAACAAGCAATTTTAAATAAGGATTGTCATTGGAAAAATTATATTTATAAATTTCTATTTTGTTTATATCAACTATCATTGCAAAAACATCATTATTTATTAATGAGTAATCATTTTTATATATTATCTGTAAGTAAAAATTTATTTGTGATATTGCTTGTTCTTGAGGAAATGATACTTCTAATTGTATATTTTTGATTTCAACTAATAAAACAAGTTTTTCATTCTTATTTACAACAACAATATCAGCAAGATAATTATGAGTTTTAAGTTTTGAAACTGTCATTTTTTCCAGGCTCCTAAATTAGGTAAGAATAGTGTATAGATAAAATTCTTACCTTTATCCTAGCTATTAAAATGCAACTAGTAAGACGACAGCATAAGCACAAATACCTTCTTCTCGTCCTACGGGGCCTAGTTTTTCGTTGGTGGTAGCTTTAATGCCAATTTGATTAGGTTGTAATTCTAAAACTGTGGCTAGTTTCTCGCGCATTTTTTCAATGTGTGGTTTTAATTTTGGTCGTTCTGCCACCACTACAGAATCAATGTTACCTATTTGCCAACCTTGGTCTTTAATTAGCTGATGTACTTGAGTTAAAAGTATCAAACTATCTGCACCTGCCCATTGGGGATCAGTGGGGGGAAAGTAATGGCCAATATCTCCTAAAGATAAAGCCCCTAACATAGCATCCATAATGGCGTGGGTTAAGACATCAGCATCACTATGCCCTAGCAAACCCAATTCGTGGGGAATTTGAATGCCACCTAAAATTAAAGCGCGATCGCTCACCAATCTGTGAATATCGTAGCCGTTACCAATTCTGATGTTAGTCATTTGTCAATAGTCAATGCTTACAAGGCAGGATACAGCAATATTTCACACTTCATACTTCATACTTCATACTTCATACTTCATACTTCATACTTCATACTTCATACTTCATACTTCATACTTCATACTTCATACTTCACACTTCACACTTCATACTTTTTCATCCCCCTGCTTCTTCTCCTCTTGCCATTTTGAGAGTAAATCAGGGCGACGCAAGGCTGTGCGTTTAATTTGTTGTTCGTAACGCCACCGAGCGATCGCGGCATGGTTTCCAGACAGCAAAACATCTGGCACTTTCCAACCGCGAAAATTAGCCGGACGAGTATACTGGGGATAATCTAGCAATCCTTCTTCAAAACTTTCCGACTTTAGAGATTCAACTTTGCCCACAGTTCCCGGTAACAGGCGCACCACACCATTAATTAAAGCCATTGCCGGAATTTCCCCGCCCGTGAGAATAAAATCTCCTAAAGACACTTCTCGCGTCACCAAATGTTGTACTCGGTCATCTACTCCCTCATAATGTCCACAGATAATTACTAGCTGGTCATAATTAGTTGCCAACTCCCGCAATAAAGGTTGGTCAATAGTTTGACCTTGGGGACTCATCAAAATGATCTCTCGACGTGGTAAACAAGGCAATGACTCCACAGCACCAAATATAGGTTCTGGCTTCATCAGCATCCCCACCCCACCCCCGTAGGGTTCATCATCCACCTTGCGGTGTTTGTCCGTTGTGAAGTCTCTGGGATTCACCAAATTTACTTGGGCAATTTGTTTGGCTAAAGCTTTACCTAACAGCCCAGAACTGAGAACAGAGGTAAAACAATCAGGAAAAAGTGTAACTATATCAAAGCGCACAGTAATTCGTATTCGAGAACACTAATCTTAGAATTGAATGTCTACTAAACACAAGAAGCAAATGTAGGTTACAACTACAGATAAGCTTAATCAATAGTATCCAAAAGTCTTAGAACTATTGATTTTTTGTGCAAACTAAAGTTTTTCTAATCACTTAATTTATGTTTAAATATTGTCACAACTACATTTAAATTAATAATCTGACTAAGGTTAACAACTTTCAGGTTGCATCGAGCCAGACTGAAAAAACAGCGTGTTAAGACCTGCTCACAGCCAATCCCAGAGGGGCAACTTAGTTGCCAACCAATATATTCTGCCAGTCTGGAACCCGTGGATAGGTGAAAAAACAAGGCGCTGGCTTTGAAGAACGGCAACTACAAACACATGAAATCTATAAATTATGTGTTCAAGTGAGGAGCCAAAGTGGCACAAGCCGCCGCTGTCAACTTCCAAAAAGTGTCCTCTCAAGAAAGCAAAATGCCCAAAGCATTAGGATACTGAAACCTTGTTAAATTCACCTGAAGTTGTTGACAGGAGAAACACAATGCAGCAATTACAAGCTAAATCGCTGGAAATGAGGACACCCCAAGCAACTAAAACCGCTGTGATGGTCATCGGAGGCGCTGAAGATAAAGTTCATGGGCGCGAAATCCTGAGAACTTTTTTTGGTCGTGCTGGTGCTAGTAAGGCTCATATTACAATTGTTCCATCTGCCTCCCGCGAACCCGCTATTATCGGTGGTCGGTATATTCGCATTTTTGAGGAAATGGGTGCAGAAAAAGTTGAAATTTTAGATATTCGTGAGCGGGAACATTGTGAATCCTCCCAGATCAAGGCATCTCTAGAGGCGTGTAGCGGGATATTCCTCACTGGCGGAGACCAACTACGCCTATGTGGCGTATTGGCAGACACCCCAGCAATGGATATTATCCGTCAGCGGGTGAGAGCAGGGCAGTTAACCTTAGCAGGCACAAGTGCAGGCGCAGCAGTGATGGGTCATCACATGATTGCTGGTGGTGGCAGTGGTGAAACACCAAATCGCTCTTTGGTAGATATGGCGACAGGTTTGGGATTTATCCCAGAGGTGATTGTTGACCAACACTTTCACAACCGCAATCGCATGGGTCGCCTCATTAGCGCGATCGCAGCTCATCCAGACAGACTGGGAATTGGTATCGATGAAGATACCTGTGCTGTATTTGAACGTGATGGTTGGCTACAAGTCATGGGTAAAGGCAGTGTCACCATTGTTGATCCCACAGAACTCACCCATACCAACGAACCCCATGTGGGTGCGAATGAACCATTAACACTACATAATTTACGCTTGCACATCCTCAGCTATGGCGATCGCTTCCACCTGTACCAGCGGACTGTATTGCCTGCTGTACACCGCATCTCCAGCTGACGGGATAGAGTATCCGAGGTTACACTGAGGTTGATCGCGTGTTTATTTATGGCGGTAGAAAAAATTAGTGGAATACCATTTATTAAACATAAAAAACTGTTTGCTATGAACAGTTTAGCGGTCAATGCCAGTATGAAACTAGAATTTTGGTTCCGAATCTCCATCTACCTATTCCCATGAGAATCCTCAAGATCCAGACCTTACGCGGCCCAAACTACTGGAGCATTCGACGCCACAAACTGATCGTCATGCGCCTCGATTTAGAGAACCTTGCCGAGACACCCTCAAATGAAATTCCTGGATTTTATGAAGGATTAGTTGAGGCGCTGCCTAGTCTAGAGGGTCACTATTGTTCGCCTGGCTGTCGTGGTGGTTTTCTAATGCGGGTAAAAGAAGGGACTATGATGGGCCACATTGTGGAACACGTAGCCTTAGAACTCCAAGAACTAGCTGGAATGCACGTCGGCTTCGGTCGTACCCGCGAAACATCCACCCCCGGCGTTTATCAAGTAGTCATCGAATATCTGAATGAGGAAGCAGGACGCTATGCTGGCAGAGCCGCAGTCAGACTGTGCCAAAGCATTGTAGATCGCGGTCGCTATCCCAAGGCAGAACTCGAACAAGATATCCAAGACCTCAAAGACTTTTGGCGTGATGCTTCTTTAGGCCCTTCTACAGAAGCAATTGTCAAAGAAGCAGAAAAAAGAGGCATTCCCTGGATGCAGCTAAGCGCGCGCTTTTTGATTCAGCTGGGCTACGGTGTGAACCAAAAGCGGATGCAAGCCACCATGACGGATAAAACAGGCATTCTCGGCGTAGAACTAGCTTGTGATAAAGAAGCGACAAAACGCATCTTGGCTGCCGCCGGTATCCCCGTACCTAGGGGTACAGTCATTAACTTTTTGGATGATTTAGAAGAAGCAATTGAATACGTTGGTGGCTATCCCATCGTGATTAAGCCACTAGACGGCAATCATGGACGCGGCATCACCATTGATATTAGAAACTGGGAAGAAGCCGAAGCAGCCTATGAAGCAGCTAGACAAGTTTCTCGGTCAATAATTGTTGAGCGGTATTACGTTGGGCGCGATCATCGGGTACTGGTGGTAGATGGCAAAGTAGTGGCCGTAGCTGAACGTGTACCTGCTCATGTAGTTGGTGATGGTAGATTGACAATTGCCCAATTAATTGAAGAAACCAACAAAGACCCCAATCGTGGCGACGGACACGATAAAGTTCTCACCAAGATTGAATTAGACCGGACTAGTTACCAACTCCTAGAAAGGCAAGGACACACCCTCAACAGTGTTTTACCAAAAGGTACAATTTGTTACCTTCGTGCTACGGCCAACCTCAGTACAGGTGGCATTGCTGTAGATCGGACTGATGAAATCCATCCCGAAACTATTTGGCTGGCGCAAAGGGTAGTTAAAACTATCGGTTTAGATATCGCTGGCTTAGATGTTGTGACTACAGATATTAGCCGCCCCTTACGCGAAGTTGATGGGGTAATTGTGGAAGTCAATGCTGCCCCTGGTTTTCGGATGCACGTTGCCCCCAGCGTCGGGATTCCTCGCAACGTTGCTGGTGCAGTTATGGATATGCTGTTCCCCAACGAACAGTCTAGCCGCATTCCCATCCTCAGCATTACAGGTACAAATGGTAAAACTACTACAACCCGACTGCTGGCACATATTTATAAGCAAACGGGTAAGGTAGTAGGTTACACAACTACAGATGGAACTTATATCGGTAATTACTTGGTAGAAGCAGGCGATAACACAGGGCCACAAAGCGCCCACCTCATCCTGCAAGACCCAACTGTAGAAGTAGCTGTATTAGAAAGCGCACGCGGTGGCATTTTACGTTCCGGCTTGGGGTTTGAAGCTGCCAACGTTGGTGTAGTGCTGAACGTAGCTGCTGACCATTTAGGCATAGGTGATATTGATACCATCGATCAATTAGCCAACCTTAAAAGCGTAGTCGCCGAAGCCATATATCCTGATGGCTATGCTGTACTTAATGCAGACGATCGCCGCGTGGCGGCAATGGCAGAAAAAACCAAGGCCAACATTGCCTACTTCACCATGAACCCAGACTCAGAATTAGTGCGTCAGCACATCCAAAAGGGAGGAGTAGCCGCAGTTTACGAAAACGGTTATCTGTCAATTGTCAAGGGCGATTGGACACACCGCATCGAAAGAGCAGAACAAATACCCTTGACAATGGGTGGACGTGCGCCGTTTATGATTGCTAACGCCTTAGCTGCGAGTTTGGCCGCCTTTGTGCAGAACGTCACTATTGAACAAATTCGCGCTGGCTTAAGAACATTCCGCGCTTCTGTCAGTCAAACCCCTGGCAGAATGAACCTATTTAACTTAGGAACCTTCCACGCCTTAGTAGACTATGCCCACAACCCAGCCAGTTACGAAGCTGTCGGTGCATTTGTCCGCAACTGGAACACCGGACAACGAATTGGTGTAGTTGGTGGCCCTGGCGATCGCCGCGACGAAGACTTTGTAACTTTAGGTAAACTAGCTGCCGACATTTTTGACTACATCATCGTCAAAGAAGACGATGATACTCGCGGTAGACCAAGGGGATCAGCTTCGCAGTTGATTATGAAAGGGATTACGCAAGTTAAACCTGATGCTCGCTGCGAAGTGATTATGGACGAAACCCAAGCAATTAACAAAGCTTTGGATATGGCTCCAGAAAAAGGCCTGGTGGTAATTTTGCCAGAGAGCGTCAGCCGGGCGATTAAGTTGATCAAAGTACGTGGTTTAGTGAAAGAAGAAGTACCACTACAAAACCCTCCTACAACCGCCACAGAAAATCAAAATCAAAATGGTGTGTCACCTTCCTCCGTGATCAACACGCTGTTGTAACCTAAATACAATTCTTTAGTAAAGACGCGAGAATTAATTCTCGCGTCTTTATATTTTTAGTAGGGCTTGTTGACTATTCCTGTTCTTTTTCCGAAGTTGCTTCATCATCGGTATGATTCAATTCTTCTTTAAAACCCCGTAGAGTCTTGCCCAGTGCATTTCCCAGTTCAGGAATTTTTTTTGGGCCAAAAATCAGCAGTGCGACTATGGCAATTACACCCACTTCTAGCCATCCTAATCCGAACATACAAATTTCCTCTCAAGCTTCTGTAGTCAAATATAAACTGATGGTGTCCAAGCTATTGTGCAAACAATCTTGCCTAGTCATGGCTAAGAGGTATATCTAACCAGTCCTTTAATTCATGGGCTAACCATGCTAGTTCTGCTTCTGATAAGACTATGGCGGTTTTACCACCAAACGAATATTTCTTCACGCCAATCCAGATATCTAACTGTGCTGGAACTGTAGTGCGATTACCCTCACTATCTTTAGTAAAATGCTGATGAATAAAAGCTAACTTGCTAATGTTTTCTTTTGGCGATGCTTGAGGCCGATGAAATGTAAAGCCAAACAAACTACGGTTAAAGCTAACTTGCTGATTATCTATACGTAATTGCAGACTGCCAAATAAACCAAATACTATACCCCAAACCATCAAACCTCCAGCACTCCAAAAAGGCAGTGAGAATAAAACAAAGGGAATATTAGCTGGAAAAGGCGCACTTAGAGCAGCAATAGTCCAAAATAAAATAAATGAATTCCAAGCGATCGCAAATCCACCTGTAAATAGCATCGATACTTTAAAACCGCTTGGTGGAATCCTGATTTCTAATGCGTCCCAACTCTTGGTTAATTGAATTTTGCTCCCAGCAGGTTTACCAATAGTTAAAGCAGTAGTTTGTGGTTGCCAATGGGAATCATCTAAAGCTTGTAGGGCTGCATTTGCTGAACTCACTCGCTGATCTAAGCTGGGTTCAGTCAGCCACTTTAACCACCTAGTCAAACTAGAACTGAGATTAACTACGTTATCAAATTGAATTCGCAAATCTTTTTGGGGTAAATCAGCCGGGTGATTGCCTGTAGCTAAATAAATTAAGGTTGCACCTAAGCTATAAAGGTCAGATGCAGGGACAGTGCGTCCACCAAATTGTTCTGGTGGCATATAACCGTAAGTTCCTACTACCGTTCTTGTTCCCCCTTCAGTCGCTAAGACTGTTTGCACAGAACCAAAATCGACTAAATAGACTTGACCAACACTATTACCAGAACGCTCACCCAATAAAATATTGCTAGGCTTAATATCGCGGTGGATGACAGGTGGATTTAAACTGTGTAGGTAAATTAGTATGTTTAAAACTGCTGTAGCTATCTGTTTAACTTCAAATTCTGTAAAAGTCCGCCCAGATTGTAAATATTGCTCTAAAGTTTGGGCTGGGATATAAGTCTGTACTAGAGCAAACCCTCTAATAGTAGGTGCATTAACCTCAAAATAGTTCAAATAACGCGGAATAGCCGGATGGGACAATGATTTTAAGGTTTCGGCTTCGCGCTCAAATAACTTGAGATCGTCCCATTCAAAGTCACTGTTAAATGAGAGTAACTTAATGATGACCAATTCCTGAGTTGTTAAATCATGAGCGATAAAAGTCTTTCGCCCAGGCTTTTTGCCCAACTGTTGTTGGATTTCGTAGCGGTCGTTTAGTATCTGCCCAGTTATCATGATTGCTTATGACGCTACGTTGTCAAACTCTTGATAGTTTATAACTTGTCAAATTTAACAAGCGAATATCTTTAGTATAAATCTGTATTTATATGCCCTCCCAACATTGGCCTTACGTCACCCCTGGAATTCCCGATGAATTATTTGAGCATTTGCCGGGTATTCCCTTCAGCCAAAGAGAAGTGCGGCTGTTGTTAATTTCCCAGCTACGACTACAACCTGATTCTGTATTATGGGACATTGGTGCAGGAACAGGTACGATCCCTGTAGAAGTCGGATTATTGTGTCCCAAGGGCCAAATTATTGCGGTAGAACGAGATGAGGAAGTCGCTAACCTAATTAAGCGAAATTGCGATCGCTTTGAGGTCAAAAATGTCGAAGTTGTTGAAGGTAGCGCGCCTGAATGTTTGCATGAAATTAAGCCTTTACCTCATCGCGTCTGTATTGAAGGCGGACGACCTATCCAAGAAATTTTACAAGCAGTGTGGGATTATTTGCCCCCCTCTGGTCGAGTTATCGCCACAGCTGGTAATTTAGAAAGCCTGTATGCTATTTCTCAAAGCTTTTCGCAGTTACGGGCGAGAAATATTGAAGTTGTGCAATCTGCCGTCAATCGACTAGAAACCCGAGGTTTTTCTCAGACTTTTACCGCAGCTGATCCCATTTTTATCCTCAGTGGTGAGAAACTAGACTAAATCTCAAGGATGAAGTATGAAGTCTAAAGGCTGAAATTCATACTTCATACTTCACACTTCATACTTACTTCTATGCCTTGGTCTCGAATCATTAGTGGAATTATTGCGATCGCCCTTGCTTTGGTAGCCACGCTCTTAGGAGGTTGGTATTTTACCATTGTGATTGCGGTGAGTATCTTTTTGGGTCAGCAGGAATATTTTAATTTAGTGCAAGCTAGGGGCATTGTTCCGGCGGCAAAAACCACTATCTTTGTCAGCCAAATCTTGCTGATCATCTGCACCGTTGATGACAGTTTAGCTGATGCCGTACTGCCTTTAGGTGGAACTGTAATTTGCTTTTACCTGCTATTTCAACCCAAAATGGCCACAATCGCTGATATTTCCGCTTCGATTATGGGACTATTTTATGTGGCCTACCTATCGAGTTACTGGGTAAGATTAAGGGCAATTGGTAGTGCGGCACTCAGCAATATTCCCTTAAAAGGTTACTGGCCAAATTCCTGGGCGGATATTTTAGAGCAAAAAAACCTGGCGGCTTTACCCCAAGGTTTTACATTAACAATATTGGCTTTTTTCTGTATTTGGGCAGCTGATATTGGGGCTTATGTGATTGGTAAATTCTTTGGCAAAACTCCTTTGTCTGACATCAGCCCGAAAAAAACTGTCGAAGGTGCAGTATTTGGCATTGCAGGTAGTGTAGTTGTTGCCATCGCCGGAGCTTATTATCTTCAATTACCCAAATTCCTATTCATCGGTTCAGCCTTGGGTTTACTCATCGGCGTTGCGAGTCTTTTAGGTGATTTAACTGAATCTATGCTCAAGCGTGATGCGGGAGTGAAAGATTCGGGAGACTTGATCCCCGGTCATGGTGGCATTTTAGATCGCACCGACAGTTACATCTTTACAGCCCCTTTGGTTTATTATTTCGTCACGCTGTTATTGCCATTGATATCAGTCAATAGCCAATAGTCATTAGTTCTTATCCCCATTCCCTGACTTTCACGGATTTACATTAATTTTGCCGCGACAAATCAACTGCTCGGGGATCACTGCTAATTCTTGCATATCGACATCAGAACCTAAATCTATGTCGTAAAGATCATTAGTTTCAACTAGTGGTGAGTCATTTTCTAATACCTGAATCTGTGATAACCGTAGTTCATGGTTACTGAGTAAATTCAAACCTAAAGATATTTCCAGAGGTGTATTTTCACTTGAACGTGCTACTATAGCACCCAGGATTATTCGATGATTCTCCAGAATAATTTTTTGCCAAGCAATGGGCTTGGATTTTAGGCGGTGTTCTGGTACAAGTTTAACCAGTACTTCATTTAAAGCAGTCGATAATAGTTCGGATGAGAGGGAACTGTTGAGATCCTTCTGGTCAATGAGTAGTTCGCCAACTACCGGTACTGGTGCTAACAGCCGCAGTGGCTGGCCTTTTAGTACTGCGCCTATATTGACTTGAATATTCTCCGCTACAAGTTGAATTCGTGTAATATGGAGGCCTTGATAGACAGTATTGCTTGCAGAAATAGAAACCCAAGGAATACGACCTGAAAGAAGTTGGCGATCGCTCGCTTTGATATCCACCTCTAACTGGGAAACATGACTCACTTGCGCTCTTAACCAGAGTTTGAGTGCAGTTGTGAGAACATTAGTGATGATTCGTATTTTATTAGCACCTTTTGCTTGGGAATTATTTTCAGGCATGGAAATATTGTGTTGATCAGTATTAGCTCATCAACCGACTGAACTGAATCGACACTTAAATCTAACATTTATGGTGATTCAGTACAAAATGCAAATATTATTATTATTTAAAGATTAGAAAAAACATCAGTAAATTCAACATGGAGGTAAGGTTACAAAAGGCTCTTTCTCAGTTAGGTATTGCGTCACGTCGAGAAGCGGAAGAAATGATTCGGCAATCGCGCGTGCGGGTAAATGGGATATTGGCTCATTTAGGTCAAAAAGTTGACCTACAAAAAGATGCGATCGCGATTGATCAACAGCAAATTTCTCCGCAAAAGCGGCCGTCGTTAGTTTATTTATTACTCAACAAACCAGCGAGAGTAGTCTCGACTTGCGCCGATCCTCAGGGAAGAAAAACAGTTTTAGATTTACTACCCAAAGAGTTAAGTGTAGGTTTAGGTATTCATCCAGTTGGTCGTTTAGATTTCGAGTCCACAGGCGCATTAATTCTCACCAATGACGGAGACCTAACATTTGGACTCACCCATCCTCGACATAGTATTTCTAAAACCTATCGTGTTGTAGTAGAAGGTCATCCATCTAAAGCCGTAATCAACAAGTGGTGTCAAGGTGTGATGTTAGATGGAAGAAAAACACTACCAGCACAAGTAAATCTTATAGAAAGTTTGGCAGAAAAAAGCTGTTTAGAAATAGTTTTAAAGGAGGGCAGAAATCGTCAAATTCGGCGTGTAGCCGAAATTCTGGGACATCCAGTCATCAAATTACATCGAACTGCTATAGGCCCAATTAAATTAAAAAAACCCAAAGAACCCTTGTTAGCTGAGGGTCAATATCGTTTTCTTAAAGATGAAGAAATTCGCTTTTTGCAAAAGTGCATAAAGCAACTACCTATTAAAGATTCAGCTGAGGTAAGGAGTGGAGCAAAGCATGAAGTGGTTTAAACGGAAAAATAAAGAACAGCCTACTACAGCAACTTTGGAGCAACAAAGAGTAGAAAAGCTGAGAGAATTGGGCGCACAACTTTGGGCAGCGCGTCAAGAACGCGGCTTATCTCTAGATGAAATGGTCGTGATAACTAAAATCTCGCGGCGATTATTGCAGGGAATTGAAGAAGGAAATTTAGAAGATTTACCAGAGCCGATTTATATCCAAGGTTTAATTAGGCAATTTGCTGATGCGTTGGGCTTTAATGGTGGGGAATTTGCTAAAGCCTTTCCAGTCGCTGCTGCACCAGTAGTGACTACGCCTGCGGCTCCTACAATTAATCAGTCGCTAGGTATATTACGCCCTATTCATCTTTACTTACTCTATATACTAGTCATAGTTTGCTCTGTCAGCAGCTTATCTAAAATACTTAATCAAGCAGCTGTTAGTGCCAATGACACAGAAACTCAGCCAAAACCGGAAACTGTTTTACAACCAACACCAGCACAGGCACAACCTATAGAAGCTCAACCGGTGAGTGATACTGTTAGCACTACTCAAGATAATCAATCATTACAGATTGGTGTCACTTTGAAAGAAGCATCTTGGATTCGTGTTGTTGCTGATGGGAAAACTCAGTTTGAAGGGATTTTGCCAGAAGGAACCCATCGAGTTTGGAAAGCTCAAGAGCAATTAACAGTCAAAACAGACAATGCTGGTAGTGTGATGATGAGTGTCAATCAGCAGGTAGCCAAACGAATGGGAGAACCAGGCAAAGCCGAAGAAGTCAAGATTGCTGCGGCTAAACCACAGTAATGGTAGAGATAGTCAAGATGGGGAAGACAAGGGAGAATTTTCTTTTCCCCCCTAATCTTCCTAATCTTGAGGCTAGTCTCGGCGGGGAGCGCGACCGTACAATTGTGTGAGAACTTTTAAGCGATCGCTTAGTTCTTTCGTAAGTGCATCTGATTGATAACGCCAGCCCCAGTTACCCTCAGCCACACTTGGGAAATTCATCCGCGCTTCTGTAGGTAAACCCAAAACATCTTGTAAGGGAATAAGGGCTTGATTGGCAATAGAACTTAAAGCCATCCGAATCAAATCCCAATGCACACCATCAGGGCTGAGAGAACCTAAATAAAGCAGTAAATTCTGCTTTTCATAATCACTGGCTTGATCAAACCAGCCAATACTTGTGTCATTATCGTGAGTTCCGGTATAAACGACGAAATTCCGCGAGTAATTGAACGGTAAAAAAGGATTACCAGGATCAGAACCAAAAGCAAACTGTAAAATTTTCATCCCGGGGAATTCATATTTATCCCGCAGTGCTTCTACCTCTGGCGTAATTACACCTAAATCCTCAGCTAAGACAGGTAGTTTGCCCAGTTTTTCTTTAATTGCGTCAAATAATTCTTCCCCAGGTGCTTTGAGCCATTCACCATTGATGGCTGTTTCTTCTCCTTGAGGTACTGCCCAGTAAGCTTCAAATCCACGAAAATGGTCAATGCGGATCACATCTACATAATCCAGCATGGCTTCAAAGCGACCAATCCACCAATTAAAGTTTTGTTTTTGTAACTCCTCCCAGTTATAAACTGGGTTGCCCCACAATTGACCAGTCGCGCTAAAGTAATCTGGTGGTACTCCCGCCATCAGTTTTGGTTCTCTGGTTTCTTCATCTAGACAAAAAATGTCGGGATGCGCCCAGACATCCGAGCTATCTTGAGCTACATAAATAGGAATATCGCCAATAACTTGAATACCGCTCATGTTGGCGTAGGTTTTGAGTTGTGACCACTGGCGGAAGAATTCAAATTGGGCAAATTTGTAATAAAAAATCTCTGCGTTTAACTGTCGCTTTGCTTGCTCAATAGCCTCTGGTTCGCGCTTGACTAATTCTGGCTCCCAAGTGTGCCAGCTAGTACCTGCGTGGGCATCTTTCAATGCCATAAACAAAGCATAATCATCTAACCAATAAGCTTTACTGTCACAAAAACCTGAAAATTCTGTTTGTTGTAAAGGTGTTGCTTGAACTTGAAAATTTTGGCAGGCCTTTTTTAGCAGTTCAACTTTAATGGGGATAACTTTGTCGTAATCTACTTGAGAAACTGCAAATGTTGGCAGGTTATGATAGTCTTCTTCTGTTAATAAACCTTGCTCTTGGAGTTTTTCGGGGCTAATTAGCAGATGATTACCCGCCATTGCCGAATAAGCAGCATAGGGAGAATTACCATAACCAGTTGGGCCTAAAGGTAAAACTTGCCAATATTGCTGGTAACTCTCTCGAAGAAAATCTATAAATTTATAGGCTTCTAAACCTAAATCACCAATACCAAATCGGCTGGGAAAAGAGGTAGGATGCAGCAAAATGCCGCTGGATCTGGGAAAAGGCATATTTATTGTCAACTATAAGCGGAAGCGATTGTCAACAGCGACACGCTACGCGATCGCATCGAATGTATCACAGAAAGGAAGATATGGGCTTTTGTTCTTTGTCATTTGTCATTTATCCCTGGTTAGTGATCTAATAATTATTAGCTAATAACTATAGACTTATAACTATGAGTTATCGTAATCCTGCCCCGACGGTTGATATCATCATCGAATTAGTTGACCGACCACATCGGCCAATAGTGTTAATTGAAAGACTTAATTCTCCACTTGGTTGGGCAATACCTGGTGGTTTTGTTGACTATGGCGAAAGTGTAGAAGTCGCAGCTAAAAGAGAAGCCGAGGAAGAAACAGGTTTGCCAGTGGAGTTAATTGAACAATTATTGGTATATTCTGACCCTAAGCGCGATCCCCGTCAGCATACACTCAGTATTGTGTTTTTGGCGACAGCAACGGGAGAACCAAAAGCCGGAGATGATGCTAAGGGTATAGGCATTTTTGAGTATTGGTGTGTGCCGAGTAATTTATGTTTTGACCACGATCGCATTCTGCGCGATTATTGGTATTATCGGCATTATGGTATACGTCCCAGGTTAGGGGTTTAACCAACTACAAACCATGCGGAATAGTCAGGCACAAATAGAAAAATTTGACAACCAGCCCATAGGTAAATTGCCATTTTTTGCCTTCTTTTTAGTTACAGAAAATTTAATTGCAGCGCGTGGTCGTGGTAGTTAAATCGCAATTTGGTAACAAGAAATAAAACTCAAACTCCGCGTTACTTTGCGCTTAACTTTGCGTACCTTTGCGTTTAAATCTCATAATACCAAATGTCTTCTTCTCGCACCACAATGCGGTGCAACGATAGACGATCAATCAACCCTTCTTCCTCAAATTGACCTAAAATGCGAGTAATAGTAACGCGCGTAGAACCCAGCATTTCTGCTAAGTCTTCATGGGTTAAACGCATATCTATTAAGCGTCCTTTTTCAACATCAGAACCAAATTTTTTGGATAACCACGCTAATAACTTAATCAGCATAGTATCTACTTTTTTATAACTCCGAATTACCATCAACTCTTGAGCTTGTTGAATGTGAGCTAAAAGAGTCTCTTTTGGTTGGAACCATTCTTCTATTGGGATAATACTTACTTCTACCTTTGTTAAGCATTCCATCTGATAAGGTTCCATTTTGGACAAAGCTTTACCTACTGTATCTCCAGGCCCCCATAAGCCTAGCGCAACTGTCGTACCATCTTCTAGATAAGTAAATGTCCGCACGAAACCTTTTTCAATTTGCCAGAGAATATTTTGATGTTCTGGTAAGAATGAACGCCTGGTAAAGTGCTGCTTGGTATTTCTAGTGGTGGAGTTAGACAAGCTAGATTGTAAAGACACCATGATCTATAGTACGTCTATTCGATGTATTAACCGTAGTATACATATAGATCAAGGTAAATGAACTGATGGGTATAAAAAAATCTGTACTCAGAAATAGTCAGAAAACTATCTTAATGTAGTAGCTGAGGTTGACCTTGTTGTGGTAAAGCGAGACAGTTCGCCAAGCCCTGTTGGGGCGGGTGTAGGGGAGAAGAAATAGCCCCAACAACTTTCTTGGTCAGAAGCCGCGCCCTTTCATATCGACAGCGTTGAAATTCTTCTGAATCCTCTTACTTCGCTGTTTTCACTACCCCCTACACCCTGTTCAATGCGGCTGAGAGGCTTGATTGTATTAACGAACCACAGAGGCACACACAAGAGATCAAGGCTGAAATGAACGTAGCCTCATTAATTTATTCATGCTCAATAATTGGACAAATAGTTGAATGATTACTATCAGGCTTAATTTCCCAACCGGAGAGTAAGCCTGATAACTCTTGTCTCAAAATTAGTAATTGCTGAATTTGTTCATCAATCGCTTTTACTTTATCTTCGAGCTTACTTTTAATATGCTCACAAGGTAATTCACCGCTATCATGAACATTGAGAAAGTCTTTAATTTCTGATAGACTCAAACCCAAACTTTGAGCGCGTTTAATAAAGTGTAGTCGTTCTAAAACATCAGAGTTAAACAATCTAAATCCACCTTCTGTTCTGCCTGATGATTTTAGTAGACCAAGTTCTTCATAGTAGCGAATAGTTTTAATTGGTACGCCACTTTCTTTGGCAACTGCACCAATCTGTTTTCCTTCTGCTTGGGCTAACATACTTACCTAGCTTTTAGTGAGATGTTGTTGCTGATTTTATCCTAAACTCTCCATTCAACAGGAGAGTCAAGCAGTACAAATATCATCTCCCTCATGAGACACTAACTTGAGTTGCGGTTGGTTTGTTACTATTATTTGTGGCTTGAACTGCGATCGCACCACGAAACATATTCATCCCACAAGTGAAAGTATATTCACCTGCTGTTTCTGGCATAAATTCCACTGTTGTCACTTGATTCAGTGGTAAATCTGCGGCAATGTGAAAATCAGGAATCAACACTTGTTCTAAGCAACGGCTGGGATCTTTGCGTTCAAATTTCAGTCTTACTAGTGTGCCGGCTTGCACCACAATCCGACTGGGATCATATCCACCATCAACTGTGACAGTAACTTCTTGAAAATTTTCATCTGTTGCAACTGCGGTTTGAGATTTGGGTTTATTGAACAAGAACCACCAAAGTTGTAAGCCGATGAGTCCAACTCCGCCGAGGGTGACGGCTATTTTATTTCTTAATGGCTGTTCAATAGGTTGAAATTGATTTGTTTGGACTATTGCAGATGAGTGCGTCTCCTGAGGTGTTTGAACTGCTGCTTTACCTGATGCGATTCCCAATAAAATTCCCAAACTGGCTATACTGCCGATGAGTGCTGTTTTGTTCATGATTGAAAAACTTCCTGTTTTGAAAGTGCTGATTCAAAAGACTAACTTCCCGTTCCTTTGGGTTGAAAGTTACGTAAACGCAGTGCATTGGTGACTACGGAAACGGAACTAAAGGCCATTGCTGCGCCAGCGATAATTGGGTTGAGTAACCAACCAAAGAAGGGGAATAAAATCCCGGCGGCGATGGGAATACCTGCAACGTTGTAAATGAAGGCGAAGAATAGATTTTGGCGAATGTTGCGAATTGTGGCGCGACTGAGTTGAATGGCTGTAACTATGCTTTGCAAGTCGCCAGAAATTAAGGTGATGTCACTAGCTGCGATCGCTACATCTGTACCAGTCCCAATGGCTATCCCTACATCGGCTTGAGCCAACGCTGGTGCATCATTGATCCCATCACCAACCATTGCCACAATTGAGTGCTGAGTTTTTCTTTTGTTACCTTGCTTTTCGGTTTGCAGAGACTGAATCACCGCCGCCTTTTGCTCAGGACGGACTTCTGCAAAGACGCGTTTTATACCAACTTCTTGGGCAATACTTTCGGCAGTGCGGCGGTTGTCGCCTGTGAGCATAACAACTTCTAAACCGAGTTTTTGCAAGGCTTTGACAGCTTGGGATGAAGTGGGTTTAATGGCATCAGCTATCCCCATCACGCCTTTAACTTCACCGTCAACGGCTAACCACACGGCAGTTTTGCTGAGATATTCTAAGCGTTCTTTGTCTTGTTGCAAGGCTTGGGTATCAATACCTAATTCTTCCATCCAGCGTTGTGTGCCAATCTGCACCAGCCTATTAGCAACAATACCTTGGACACCACTACCTGCGATGGCGGCAAAATCTTTGACATCTACTAATGGTACTTCCTGAGTTTGAGCATATCTAACCACCGCTTCGGCTAAGGGGTGTTCAGAGTTGCGTTCGACTGCGGCGGCTAGTTGGATGAGTTTAATTTCGTTGCCGTTAGCTGTACCGTTAACTGTGACAAAATCTGTTACTGTGGGTTTACCTTGGGTAATTGTGCCTGTTTTATCTAAGACAATAATTTGAATTTGATGTGCTAATTCTAAGCTTTCGGCTCCTTTAATTAAGATGCCATTTTCTGCACCTTTACCTGTACCAACCATGACTGAGGTTGGTGTAGCTAAACCCAAAGCACAAGGACAAGCGATAATTAATACTCCAACAGTGGTGATTAATGCCAAGGTGACATTACCCATGATGTTGTACCAAATGACAAAGGTGAGGATGGCGATCGCAATTACCGCCGGCACAAACCAACCTGTCACTTGGTCTGCTAACCTCTGTATAGGAGCTTTTGAACCTTGAGCTTGCTGCACTAGTTGAACAATTTGCGCCAATACAGTATCTTTACCAACTCTGGTGGCGCGAAATTTAAAACTGCCAGTTTTGTTGATAGTTGCACCAATGACTTCATCTCCTGGTTGCTTTTTCACCGCCACACTTTCACCAGTCACCATCGCCTCATCAACGGTTGATGTTCCTTCAACTACTTCGCCATCAACAGGAATTTTTTCCCCAGGACGCACCAACACTACATCGCCAATTTGTACTTCTGCAATTGGCACATCTATTTCTCTACCATTACGAATCAAGCGTGCAGTTTTCGCTTGCAAACCAATTAACTTACGGATAGCCTCTGAGGTTTGACCTTTGGCGCGATTTTCAAACAGCCTACCTAATAAAATTAAAGTAATAACAATCGCCGCAGTTTCATAATATACATCCGGCATCAATCCCTGAGTAATAAAAAAGCCGGGAAATAAAGTAGCAAATAGAGAATAGAAATAGGCTGCACTCGTACCCAAAGCTATTAAAGTATCCATTGTGGCAGCATGACGCTTCAAAGCTTTCCCAGCATTGACGTAAAAACTCTTACCACACCAAAACTGCACCGGAGTAGTTAACACTAATTGCAGCCAAGGGTTATGCAACCATGAAGGAATCAAAGGTAAGTTTAACCCTGTCATCATTGGTAGTGAGCCAATAATTAACACAGTGCCAATAATGCCGCCTACGGTTAATTTTCGGACTAAATCACGAAATTCTTGCTGGCGATATTTTTTTTCTTCGTCATCTTCTCCCACCATCAAGTTTTGTTCTTGCAGAGGATAGGCAGAATAACCTGCTGCATCCACCGCATTTTGAATAGCTTGTAAGTCTGTTTTTTTGGCATCGTAATCAACGGTTGCTTGTTCTGCGCCAAAATTTACACTACATTCATTTACACCTGGGACAGAACGAATAGCATCTTCTACACTTTTGGCACAAGAGGCGCAACTCATACCGCGCAACTTTAGTGTGGCATTCTCCATTTGTCTACTCCTATTGGGTTTGTTTTCAAACTATTGTTTTAGCCTCCGGGATATCACAGAGTTTGAAAACAGTTCCTAACTAACGACTAACTTTATCTTGAATTCTCCAGTGAACTGGAGAGTCAAGAGGTAATGTTGAAGAATTCCGCCTCAGTTCAAATCCTGTAGTAAAAATGCTAATCAAGTCCGTTCATCAAGGACTTTCCGTCCTACACTATCAACAACTTCATCGACATCAATCTTGAAATTGCCAAAACTCTATATTCTTGTTCCCTGTTTCCTTCCTACAAACCAGGTTACTACATCACTCATAACCTATCACCATCCTCTCATTTCAACTAACTCCATACATAAATCATTAATAGCGTGAGTATTAGGACGATGAGGTAAAGTGGAATTGTTATAAGCTACCTCAATATCTTTTTCTAATTGTTCAGCTAAACTGATGACTTCAGCGTAGGTAAACTCACCATTTAAAATACTTTTTAGTAATGGCGCATCACCAGCTTTTTGTCTATTAGGAGTCAATACGCCAGTTTGTAAAATTTCCATTCCACTTTTGAGCAATCTAACTAAGTGCATAGCGTGTTTAGTATCAAAGCCTGACTTCTTTTCCATTTCGGCTCTGATGGGATTTCTATTTTTTTGCCAACTCAAATATGCTTCCCATTCTCTCAACGCAGTACGATACGCTTGAGTTTTTCTCAGACTATTAAAAAAGTCACTACTACCTTTAGTTAATTGTTGAGTGTAATTAATTGCCTCTGCGTCTAGATTATATTGTTTGAGCAATCCTTTAAAATCAATATCTGCCGTTAATAATTGATATAGTTGCTCTGACTCTTCTAAATATTCTATTTTTCCTCTAATTAAAACATAAAGATATTCCAAAAAAGCATTAACATTATCCTTGGTTAAAGGCTCCTCTTCAATACCAAAGTCAGCCGGGGTAGGTTTTTTCTGTGGAGGATTCAGTAACCATTTTCTGTGGGATTCAATTTTTCTGAGTTGAGCATGACTATAACCAGTAAATGTATGCTTAACTTTTTTGCTCAAAAATATTTGTCTATGATCAACTAAATACTTACCAACTTTAGTTAGCACTAAATATTGATCTAACCACAAAAGCTCTAATATATTAGGGTTGGCATCTTGAGCTAATTTTATATATTTTTTTAGTTCATATAAACAAGTATCTTTATTATTATCCAAAAAAGACAATAACCCTGGTTCATCCCAGCCGCTATCTTTTTGCTCAATTATCGAAAAACCTAAATAATGTTCTTTCTTACCAACAAATATACCTCTATAATCAAAGTCCGATTCAGGTCTATTTAACCCGTAACCATGACTACCTGTTAACCCAACTAAGATTGTTCTTTCCTCTATTTCAATTCTTTTCATATTTTCTGGTTTACCTGGAATTTTCATCTATTATAAGTAAGGGATCTGATATTATCGGGAATAATGTAGTAAGTTTATGAAAGAAAATAGCATCATTACTGGCTTTCATGCCCATATCTACTACGATCCAGAAACTCGTGATATTGCTGCTAAAATCCGTGAAGGATTAGGCTCTAGATTTGATGTCTTATTGGGACGTTGGCACGATTTAGCTATTGGGCCACATCCAAAATCAATGTATCAAGTCGCCTTTGCACCAAACCAATTTCCGCAAGTTGTACCTTGGCTAATGTTGAACCGTGAAGGGTTAGATATTCTGGTTCACCCGGAAACTGGTGATGATGTTACAGACCATACAGCACACGCTCTATGGTTAGGAAATAGGCTGGAATTAAATATTGGCTTTTTGCAAAGAATCAGTCCTAAGGTTTCTTAATTAGGGTTTGCTGAAAAAGGTCAAGATAATTAGCCTATACTAGGAATCTCGTTTGATTTGGGAATTTACTTGTTTAGATAGGGAGTAAGAAAGGTGACTTATCTGGGTGTGCTAATTTTTTTCCCAAATCAAATATTAGTCCTATAGGCAACAAAAAACTTTAACTCTATCCTCTATAAACTGCTATCCTCTTCAACCCTAATCCATTTCAAAACTTTGGGGTCTTTATTATAGCGGTAAGTCACACCATTTCTAATGGTGATAGATTCTCCTTTGCTGGCTTTACTTCTCACTGTTTTAATAGCATAGGAAGATAATTCAGTGATTTCTTTATGAGAAAGTCCTGCGGTAGCTTCTTGATTTGATACTGCTGATAAGTTGGGTGATTCGTTATTAGGAGAAATATCTATATTAACAGTTGGATTTGTAGGTTGATTGGGAATATTTGCTTTTTGTTGACGATAATCTTGTACTGTTAAAAGTTGCCAACTAGAATCATAGGAAAGTTCTAGAACCCATTGATGGTAGCTAAGTAAACTTTCTCGATGACCTACGCTAATAAATGTTGTGTTTGTCGCTTGCAGATGTTGATATAAATTAATTTCATTGGTCAAATCTAAAGCACTTGTAGCTTCATCTAATATTGTAAATCTTGGTTGACTAATTAACAGTCTGGCAAAAGCGAGGCGTTGTTGTTCTCCTAGCGATAATATGTTTTCCCAAGGAACTTCTGAGTCTAAGCTGTCAATTCTACTAAGTAGATTTTGCAGGTTGACTTGTTGCAAAACACGGACTAATTGTGAGTCAGCCATTGGCTGATTTATATTAGGGTAAATTAATTGTTCGCGTAATGTTCCTAAAATAATATATGGTCGTTGGGGTAAAAACAAAACTTCTTCTAATGGAGGTCGCACTAAGTTACCTGTTCCTGCATTCCACAAACCTGCTATCGCTCTTAGCAGAGAACTCTTTCCTCGACCACTTGGCCCCACAATTAATAAACCTTCTCCTGGCTGAACAGCAAGAGATAAATTTTCGACTATTACTTGTTCATAGTTAGGCGTTTGTAAAGTAACATTTTCAAATATTAGTTGATTTGCTTCTGTTGTTTGAATAGTGCTGAGATTTTCTGGTGGTTTAGTAACTATTTCTAAAGCATCTGACAGTTCAACTAAACGCTCAACATAACTAGAAAATCTTCCTGAAGTAGCAAATTCTCTGATTAATTCTGCTATAGCTGTAGCGAATAAATTGCAAGCTAAACTCGCTTGGGCAATTTCTCCAAAACCAATTTCGCCTCTAAGCTCTAAAGGCCCCAAGACGATAAACGGAAATATTTGAATAGCTGCTTGATATCCTCTGTTAAAAATATCTTGAGTTACTTCCCAATTAATCCGGCTTTTAGCACTTTGGATAACATTAATAAATCTGCTGTGAATTATATTTAATTCTTGTTTTTCACCGCGAAAAAAAGCTATCGATTCCGCGTGATTACGCACATGAGTCACACTATAATTATAGCTGGCTTCGTGTTCCAGTTCTTCTTGTTTAATTTTGTTTAATTCTTGTGCTAAATAAATAGAAATTAAATTGCCAATGACAGTATAAACAAATAAGACAATTGCTACAAAATGAGACAGTGACCAAAGAATTACTAGAAAAGTGATCATTTCTAAAACTTTTTCTAAAAAAGTAGCAAAAAATGAAAGTGCATTTCTAGTTAGCGGTTCTATTTGTTGTGATATTCTTTGGTCTGGATTATCGATTTCCGAAATGAAATTAATTTTATAATAAGCACGATTACTTAAATATTTATGTAAAACTTGATTATTCAGCCATTGATACCAATCAAGTGCTATGTGTTTTCTAGTAAATCTTGCAAATCCTAATAAGAGCATTACAGAGACAAGACCAACGCCATACATGGTGACTGTATTCACGAATTTATTAAAGTCTTGCTCTTTGGTAATGATATCGATTAAATAGCGGCTAACAAAGCTATTATATGCTGTAGCAGCCACAAGAAGTATGATTAATACTATTAAAAGAGCCAGCATTCCCCATGTGCGAATGACATCAGCGAATGCTCTAGCGTTTGTATTGGTAGGATACCAAAAAGGAAGCGCGATCGCTCTCAAATTTCCCCAAAAATCATTAGCCGAAGCAGAATCATTGCTTGGTGATTTACCAATAAAAGTTGTAGCTTGCATCTGTTTAAGATTCCATCATTATTCAGATAAATTCTGTAGAAACTCAGCAGTGCTAAGTCTTCTAGCAAAAAACTGATTTTTGAGTTGGAACTCGGTATGGTCAGTTTTTTGCCGTTAATGTTTCTACTGCTATATTTTATATTTACAGAAAATTGACATAAGGGCGCACAATTGTGCGCCCTTACTACTATCTATAAGCTATAAATTGTCATGAGAAAAGCAGCAATTATTTTTCTTTGGGCAGAATTTCTTGGCTCAAATTAGCAAAGAAAGCTTGGAGCAATTGCTCATTAACTTCTGACCAGCGAATTGCGCTATTAGCAATTCCATTCAGTGTGTTTTGGCAATCAAATTTTAAACTAGATGTTGCTTTTGCTTGGGAATTTGAAGATGTATTTTCTCCTGCTAAAGATACAAATGAATACAAGGCGTTATCACTCGAAATTTGGGTATGACGCATTAATTCAGCTTGCCAAGCTTCATAGGAAAGTTGTTGCAATGGATAACCTAAAGAGTGGATACAGTTTATTAACTGGCTCCAAGATGCAGAATTAGAGTTAACTAAATGAAAAGCTTTACCCAAAGATTCTGGTTGCTGCGATAGGTGGACTAATGCTTTGGCTACATAGTCTACAGGTGTAATTTCTGTCATGCTATCCATTTCTGGCGCACACTTGAGTTGAATACAGCCTTTGATGAATCTGTAAAACAGGTCATTTTCATTCCAAACGCCGCTTTGACTGTGCCATGTGACTCTACCAAGCCTGTAGATACTGCAAGGTAAACCGCGATCGCCTGCCATCATCATAATCTTTTCTGCCACCCATTTACTTTGGGTATAGCCACCTAGTAGTCCTTGATAGTGTTCTAGGGGATCGTTTTCTGCAACCATCCCTAATTTGAAATACTCATCTGAGTTAAATACACTCAAAGTAGAAACGAAATGTACAGGCTTAATTTTGACTTGGCTAGCTAATCGCAAGACTTCCTCAGTTCCGCGCACATTTGCAGCTTTAAATAAAGCGTATGGATAAATGTTATTGACTAAAGCACCATTATGGTAAATCCAGTCAATGTTCTTAGCCATCAGGTGAAACTGTTCATCATCAAGACCCAAAAGCGGTTGAGATAAATCTCCCAACACTGGAATAATTCGTGAATTGAAAGATTCCTCCCAGACTAAACTAGCTTTGAGGGTTTCTTCCAGGCGTTGTTTTCCTGCGGTCAAATTAGCACCACGCACCAAACAATAGATATCTGCTTGAGTTTGTTGTAATAATTCCGCCAGCAAAAAAGCACCGACAAAGCCTGTTGCACCTGTGAGCAGAATTGCCTTTGGTTCACTTACAGGTTGGTAAACTAAATTTCCCAGTTGAATTGTCTCGTCTAAGACAACTTCCGCCTGTAAATTTAAGGGAGTAATTTCATCGGCACGAGCAGTAGAATCTGTTCTAGAAGTAGATTCTATAGTTTGAGCCAATTCAGCTACAGTTGGTGCAGTAAATAAGTGGCGCAACGGTAACTGCATCTGGAAAATCTCATTTACCTGAGACATCACCCGAATCGTTGTTAGGGAATGACCTCCTAAATCAAAGAAATTATCAAACACACCCACCTGTTCTAGATGCAGTACATCAGCCCAAATATCCGCTAATACCTTTTCTACATAAGTACGTGGTGCTACAAAACTCCCCGCCAACTGAGTATTTTGAGCATCAGGCATAGGTAAAGCTTTGCGGTCTACCTTACCATTAGGGCTTAATGGTAAAGACTCTAGGCTCACAAAGGCACTTGGAAGCATATACTGTGGTAATTTCTCTTGCAAGAAAATCCGTAGCTCATTGGTAGTGAGAGTTTGTCCCAGATGTGGCGCAAAATAAGCCACTAAGCGTTTTTCTCCTGGGATATCTTCTCTGGCGATGACCACACTTTCCCTAACACCGGGATGCTGACTCAGTATGGCATCAATTTCAGCCAATTCAATACGGAAACCTCTAATTTTTACTTGATTGTCAATGCGTCCTAAGTATTCAATGTTGCCATCTGCTAAATACCTTGCTAAGTCCCCTGTTTTGTATAAAAGTGCTGACTTCTGAGTAGAAGAATGTCCTCCTACCTCCTCAAAAGGATTCGGGATAAATTTTTCTTGTGTTAACTCAGGACGGTTGAGATAGCCTCGTGCTACACCCGCGCCACCAATATGTAGTTCTCCTGGTATACCAATCGGTACTGGTTGTAATTGCGAGTCTAAAATGTAAATTTGGGCGTTGGCAATGGGACGACCAATGGTAACTTTTTCATCTGCTGGCGTACATTTAGCAGTTGTGGCGCAGACGCTTGCTTCTGTCGGCCCATAAGCATTGATAAAGTTTCTGCCAACAGACCAAGTTTTGATCAATTCAGCCGGACAAGCTTCACCTGCAACGATGATTGTTTGCAGTGATGGCAGTTCTTCATCAGGTAGGACTGCTAATGCCGAAGGTGGCAGGGTGACATGGGTAATGCCATTGTCGCGTAATCGCTCGATTAACGGTGTACCCGGTATGATTGAGTCTTTTGTTTCTAGATAGAGTGTTCCTCCTGATGCCCAAGCCATCAAGATTTCCCATATACAAGCATCAAAACTGAAGGAAGCAAACTGGAGAACTCGACTAGCAGAATCTACACCAAAAGCTTGAATTTGCGCTTGAGCTAGGTTTACCAGTCCTTTATGTTCAACCATCACACCTTTAGGTTTACCTGTAGAACCACTGGTGTAAATAAGATTTGCTAGATGAGATGGGGTGACTTCACTAACAGGATTTTTTTGATTTTTCTGGTCAATTTTTGCCCAGATATTATCGATAAAGACTAGTTTTGCTTGATTAGCGGGTAATTTATCTACTAATTTCTCCTGGGTTAGCAGTATCTCAACTTGAGAATCATCAAGCATAAAGCTCAATCGCTCTTGGGGATATTCAGGGTCAAGTGGTAGATATGCACCACCCGCTTTGAGAATACCTAAAAGTCCCACCACCATTTCTAAGGAACGTTCAACGCAAATCCCCACCAGCGTATCTGGTTTCACGCCTAGAGTTTGTAGATAATGTGCTAACCCATTCGCACGACTATTTAATTCGCGGTAAGTCAATTGTTGATTTACTCTCCGAGAAGCCTCGCTGCGCTCGTCTACAAACACCACCGCCACTGTATCGGGTGTCTGTTCCACTTGCTCCTCAAATAATTGATGGATACATTTATGTTGGGGGTAATCTACTGCTGTATCATTCCAGTCAATTAATAACTGTTGTTGCTCAGTTGCTGTGAGTATGGGCAATTGGGAAATGCGATCGCTAGGATTAGTTACAATAGCTTCTAGCAGTGTGACAAAATGCCCCTGCATCCGTGAAATGGTGCTGCTATCAAACAAGTCAGTGTTATATTGCCACCATCCTATTAATCCCGTTGCAGTTTTCTCCATCACTAAAGTTAAATCAAACTTGACGGTGGAAGTTGCAATGGGTAAGTCACTAATAGTTAACCCAGTCAAGTCGAATTGCGATGTGGGAGTATTTTGCAGCACAAACATCACTTGGAATAGCGGTGTATGGCTCATGTCTCGTTCTGGCTGCAATGCTTCCACCAACATTTCAAAGGGCAAATCTTGATGAGCGTAAGCCGACAGTGCGGTTTCCCGAATGTGGGGTAATAATTCGCTAAAGCTGGGGTTTCCTGCCAAGTTAGTTCGCATAACTAAGGTATTGACAAAAAAGCCAATTAACCCTTCTATCTCTTGGCGATCGCGGTTAGCAATTGGTGTCCCTACTAAAATATCTTCTTGCCCAGTGTAGCGATAAAGCAGGGTATTATACGCCGCCAACAAAGTCATAAACAAAGTTACCCCTTGTTGTTGACTCAGTTTTTCCAACTTCTGGGTTAACTCAACAGAAAGCCTAAACTCCAGATGTGCGCCATTGAAAGTCTTCTGGGCTGGTCTTGGTCTATCTGTCGGTAACGGTAAGAACTTGGGTGCATCAGCTAATTGTTGTTTCCAGTAACCCAACTGACTATTGAGTACCTCGCCTTGCAACCATTCTCTTTGCCACAGGGCAAAATCTGCATACTGAATTGCCAGAGGCAACAAGGGAGACTTTTCACCCTGAGAATAAGCATTGTACAGCGTTGTTAATTCATCAACAAACACACCCATTGACCAGCCATCACTGACAATATGGTGCATACATATTATTAACCAATGCTCTGTATCAGAAAGCACCAATAATGTCGCTCTGATTAATGCTTCCTGGGCTAAGTCAAAAGGTTGATTTGCTTGTTGTTGCACTAATTCCTGTGCAGCCGTTTTTTGTTCTTTTATCGGTAAATGCTGCAAATCAACAACTGCAAGTGACCAATTTGGTTCTATTTGAATAACTTGTCTTGCCTGCCCATCAACGGTAACAAAGTTAGTGCGTAATGCTTCGTGGCGATGAATAATTTCCCCCAAGCTTTTTTCTAAAACAGCAACATTCACAGTTCCCACTAACCGCAAAGCAACAGGAATATTGTATGAAGCGCTGTTCGGCTCGAACTTATCTAAAAACCACAAACGCTGTTGAGCATAAGAAAGTGGTAATTCCCCATTCTCTGCCCTCGGTAGGATAGGTGGTGCAGCTAAAGTTAAGTCTTGTTGCTGCCAGCTTTGAATATGTGGCGACAATTGAGCAATTGTTGGTGCAGCAAATAAGCTTTGCAGAGGTAGTTCAACTTGGAAATTACTGCGAATGCGTGAAACCAGTTGCGTTGCTAGCAGTGAATGTCCTCCTAGCTCAAAGAAGTTATCATGTCTGCCCACACGCTCGACTTTCAGGACTTGTTGCCAAATTTGTGCCAAAATTTCCTCAATTGGAGTGCGTGGCGCGACATATTGAGCTAATAATTCACTACTTGGTTCTGGTGCGGGTAAGGCGAGACGGTTGACTTTGCCATTGGGGGTCAAAGGTAGGGCATCCAAGATGACGATCGCCGCAGGAACCATATATTCTGGTAGCTTGGAGGAAAGGAACTCGCGCAGTTCGCTAACTTTAGGTGTTGTCTGTGGTTGAGGAACGATATAAGCCACTAGGCGTTTATTCCCTGGAGTATCTTCGCGGAGGATGACACAATTGGCTTTTACAGATTCATATTGGTTCAATACTGCTTCGATTTCGCCTAACTCAATGCGGAAGCCGCGTATTTTTACTTGATTATCGATGCGTCCCAAGTATTCTATGTTGCCATCTGCTAAATACCGCGCTAAATCCCCTGTTTTGTATAAAAGTGCTGTTAGCGGTAGCGGGGCGTTCAGCCCGTGCTGAATTATATTCTTGCTCCCTGCTCCCTGCCCCCTGCTCCCTGCCTCATCAAAAGGATTGGGAATAAATTTTTCTTGGGTTAATTCTGGTCGGTTGAGGTAGCCTCGCGCCAAGGAAACACCGCCGATGTGCAATTCCCCTGCTACACCCACGGGTACAGGCTGTAAATACTGATCGAGGATGTAAATTTGGGTGTTGGCAATGGGACGACCAATCGAAGGCAGGGCTGGCCAAGTATCTACTGAATCAGGTAGAGTAAAACTGGTGGCTAAATGGGTTTCTGATGGCCCGTAATGATTGTGCAGAGTACAGTCATTTAGCTGACTTAGCCACTGAGAAATAGTAGGGGTAATCTGTAACTGTTCCCCAGCCGTAATGATTTCCTGCAAATGAGTATTGACTAACTCATTACTAACAGCCACTTCCGCTAGTTGCGTGAGCAAGACAACGGGGACAAATATTCTTTGAATGGCTTTTTCTTGGAGAAGACCTAACAAAGCTCTTGTATCGTGACGTAATTCCTCAGCAATGACGAACAATGTACCGCCAGAACACCAAGTAGAGAAGATTTCTTGGCAGGAGACATCAAAGTTAATGGAAGCAAATTGCAGGGTTTTGGCTCCACTGGCAATTTTCAGATTGTCCCGATGCCATAATATCAGATTGCTCAAGGCCAGCTGATTCATAGCTATACCTTTCGGTTGTCCTGTAGAACCAGAGGTGTAAATTATGTAAGTTAAGTTATTGGCTTGGACACCGGAGATGAGATTGTCTTGGCTGTACTGAGAGATTAATTCAGCATCAGTATCTAAACAAACAAGCTGTGCTTGATTTGGCGGCAGTCGGTCAAGAAGTGACTGCACTGTTAACAACACTTGCGCTTGCGTATCTTCTAAGATAAAGCGCAAACGCTCTGTGGGATATTTTGGGTCAAGAGGTACATAAGCAGCCCCAGCTTTGAGAATCGCCAACAGTCCGACGACCATCTCTAAAGAACGCTCTAGATACAAACCGACCAAGGTATCGGGTTTGACACCCAAAGACCGCAAGTGATGCGCCAACTGATTAGCGCGGTTGTTTAATTCACTGTATGTCAGTTGTTGACTTATGGCATCAACTGTGATATCTGCGTCTACAAATTCTACTGCTATGGCATCGGGTATCAGTTCTACTTGCTCCTCAAACAGCTGATAAAGGCACTTATGTAGAGGATAATCAACCTTTGTATCGTTCCACTCGACCAGTAATTTTTGTTGTTCCGGTTGTGTCAGCAGGGGCAATTGGGAAATTTGCTGTTCTGGGTTAGCTACAATGCCTTCTAGCAACGTCACCAAATGACTTGTCATGCGCTCAATGGTACTAGCATCAAACAAGTCGGTGCTGTATTCCCACAACCCCATCAGCCCTGTTGGGCTGTTTTCCATGATTAAAGTTAAATCAAATCTGGAAGTTGTCAGTTTTACTGGCAATGGACTGACATTGAGTCCAGTTAGCTCTAATTCAGATGCGGGCGCATTCTGGAGGGCAAACATGACTTGAAATAGTGGTGTATGGCTGAGATCCCGTTCTGGCTGTAATGCTTCCACCAGCATTTCAAATGGCAAATTCTGATGAGAGTATGCCGCCATTGCCACGTCACGCACACGGCTGAGTAATTCGTTAAAGCTGGGGTTCCCTGCTAAGTCAGTTCGCAAAACTAAGGTATTGACAAAAAAGCCAATTAACCCTTCTATCTCGGAGCGATCGCGGTTAGCAATTGGCGAACCCACTAATATATCTTCTTGCCCAGTGTAGCGATAAAGCAAGGTATTGTATGCAGCCAACAGCGTCATGAACAAAGTCACACCTTGCTCTTGGCTGAGTTTTGTCAACTGATGAGTTAGTTCCAGAGTCAGGGCGAACTCTTGACTTGACCCATTGTAAGTCTGCACCGCAGGTCTGGGTCGGTCTGTGGGTAAGGATAATAAAGTGGGTGCATCTTTGAGTTGTTGTTCCCAGTAACTCAATTGACTTTGCAGTACCTCACCTTGCAACCATTGTCTTTGCCACAGAGCAAAATCTGCATACTGAATTGACAGTGGCGCTAATGGTGACTCTTGACCTTGAGAATAAGCATTGTACAGTGCGACTAACTCTTGAGAAAACACACCCATTGACCAGCCATCAGAAACAATGTGGTGCATAGATACATTCAACCAATGTTCTGTATCAGACAGCACTAATAATGTTGCTCTGATTAATGCACCATCGGCTAAGTCAAACGGCTTAATGGCTTGTTGCTGCACTAATTCCTGTGCAGTTGCTTCTTTTTCTTTTAAGGGTAAATGCTGCAAGTCAACTACTGTAAGTTGCCAATAGGGTTCTAATTGAATAATCTGTCTTGGCTGCCCATCAACACTAACAAAGTTAGTCCGTAATGCTTCATGGCGTTGAATAATTTCCCGGAAACTTTGTTCTAAGGTGCTGACATTCAGAGTTCCCACTAAGCGCAACCCGAAGGGGATATTGTAGAAGGAACTGTTTGACTCAAACTGGTCTAAAAACCATAATCGCTGTTGAGCAAATGAGAGGCTGAGTTCTGCATTCTCTCCCCGTTGGACAATAGGTGGTGCAACCAGGGCTGAGTCTTGTTGCTGTAATTGCTCAATTAGATGCGCCAACTCGCCTACTGTCGCTTGGGCAAAAAATTCCCGCAATGGTAGCTCTACTTGGAAAATGTTGCGAATACGTGAGACTAATTGCGTTGCGAGTAGGGAATGTCCACCTAGTTCAAAGAAATTATCATTAATCCCTACAAGCTCTACTTTCAGCAGTTGCGCCCAAATTTGTGCTAACAGTTCTTCTCTGGGGTTACGTGGGGCAATATATGTATCGGAACTGTTGTATAAATCTGGTGCGGGTAATGCGCGACGGTCTACTTTGCCGTTAGCTGTGAGTGGTAAGGAGCCTAGAATAACAAAGGCGTTGGGTATCATGTACTCTGGCAGCTTGGACTTGACAAATTGACGGAGTTCGCCAACTGTCGGTGTCGATTCTGGATGGGCTACTACGTAAGCAACTAAACGTTTATCGCCTGGGGTATCTTCGCGCAGGATGACGCAACTTGCTTGTACATGACTATGTTGACTCAACAGGGCTTCGATTTCGCCCAGTTCAATGCGGAAGCCGCGAATTTTGACTTGATTATCTATGCGTCCTAAGTATTGAATGTTGCCATCACTGAGATAGCGTACTAAATCCCCTGTTTTATATAATTTTGTCTTTCGACTCTTGAGTTTTGACTTGTCAAAAGGATTGGGGATAAATTTCTCTTGTGTTAACTCCTGGCGGTTAAAATAACCCCTTGCTAACCCTGCACCACCAATATGTAATTCTCCGGGTACACCAATTGGTAATGGTTGCAGATTTTGATCTAAAATGTAAACCTGAGTATTGGTAATGGGACGACCAATGGGAACGGAGACATCAGGACTCAGTGAGTCAGGAATGGGATAACAGCAAGTAAAAGTTGTATTTTCTGTTGGGCCGTAACCATTAATTAGTCGGCAATTTTCTACAGTTTGCAGAAATTTCTGGACATGGGAAACAGATAAAACGTCACCACCGGCGATGAGTTGGCGTAAGGGTTGGAAAGCATGAATATTTTCATCCACCATGAGATGAAATAAACCCGCCGTTAGCCAAAGGGTGGTTACTTGATGTTGCTCAATAACTTTTCCTAGTTGATCAATTGTTGGGGTGGTGGCGGGGTAAATAATTAGTTTTGCACCGTTCAGTAACGCTCCCCAAATTTCAAAAGTGGCTGCGTCGAAGGCAATAGGCGCAACTTGAAGAAAGACTTCTTTTTCACTAAAGCTGACATAGTGATTTTGTTTGACTAATCGCACTACACCTTGATGGATAATGCTTACACCTTTGGGTTTCCCTGTTGAACCACTGGTGTACATCACATAAGCTAAGTTTTGCGCTTTGGTGTTGCTAGTCGGGTTGTATTGTGGTTTTTGAGAGATGGTATCCCAGTTTGAGTCTAAGCTAATGATTTGGATTGTGCGTTTAGCAAAGCCGCACCGGAGGTTTTCGCCCAGCCTATTAATTAATTTTTCTTGCGTCAATATTACTGATAGCTGAGTATCATCGAGCATGAAAGCCAAACGCTCAGTTGGATACTCACTGTCAATTGGCACATAAGCACCACCAGCCTTGAGAATACCCAATAGTCCCACGACCATTTCTAAGGAACGTTCTACACATATTCCTACTAAGGTATCTGCTGTTACACCCAAATCAAGCAAGTAATTTGCTAAGGAGTTCGCACGATGATTTAATTCCTGGTATGTCAATTGTTGATTGCCAAACACTACTGCTATCGCATCGGGTGTCAGCGTCACCTGCTCCTCAAATAATTGATGAATACATTTATCAGCTGGATAGAGAGATTTAGTATCATTCCACTCAAGTAATAACTGTTGTTGCTCAGAAGCAGTCAACATTGGCAATTGCGAAATTTTTTCTTGGGGATTTGTCACAATTGCCTCAAGCAATGTGACAAAATGACCCATCATCCGTTCGATAGTGGTGCTATCAAACAAGTCAGTGTTATACTCCCACCAGCCTATTAGTCCAGTCGCAGAGTTCTCCATCACTAAAGTCATATCGAACTTGGCAGTAGAAATTTCGCTGGGTAATAAACTCACACTTAACCCACTCAACTCAAATTCCGATACAGGCGTATTCTGGAGACTGAACATCACTTGGAATAGTGGTGTATGGCTCATATCCCGTTCTGGCTGCAATGCTTCCACCAACATTTCCAAGGGCAAATCTTGATGAGCATAAGCCGACAGTGCTGTTTCTCGAATGCGCGGGAGTAATTCGTTAAAGGTGGGGTTTTCTGCCAAATTAGTCCGCATGACTAAAGTGTTGACAAAAAAGCCAATTAGTGTCTCTATGTCGGAGCGATCGCGGTTAGCAATTGGTGTCCCTACTAATATATCTTCTTGCCCAGTGTAGCGATAAAGTAGGGTATTATATATCGCCAACAACGTCATAAACAAAGTTACCCCTTGCTGTTGACTGAGTTTTTCCAACTTTTGGGTCAACTCCACAGACAAGGCAAACTTTTTATATGCACCATTGAATGTCTGCACCGCAGGTCTAGGTCTATCTGTGGGTAATGGCAAAAAGGTTGGTGCATCCGCCAACTGTTGTTTCCAGTAACTCAATTGGCTATTGAGTACTTCACCTTGCAACCATTGTCTTTGCCAAACAGCGAAGTCTGCATACTGAATTGTTAGTGGTGGCAAAGGCGACGATTTACCCTGAGCATAGGCATTGTATAGCGCAGTTAATTCATCAACAAATACACCCATTGACCAGCCATCGCTGACAACATGGTGCATACAGACTAATAACCACTGCTCTGTATCAGAAAGTAATACTAATGTTGCTCTGATTAAAGCATCATTCGCTAAATCAAAAGGTTGAATTGCTTGTTGTTTTGCTAACTGCTGTGCAGCAGTTTCTTGCTCTGTTACGGATAAATTTTGCAAGTCAACAATTGATAATATTCCCCTAACCTCATTACCCCAAGTCCATTCCCTAATAATTTGTCTTGGTTGCCCATCAACGACAACAAAATTAGTACGTAATGCTTCGTGGCGATGAATAATTTCTTGGAAGCTCTGTTCTAAAGCAGAAGTATTCACACTTCCCACTAAGCGCAAACCTATGGGGATGTTGTAGAAGGAACTATTTGGTGCAAATTGGTCTAAAAACCACAAACGCTGCTGTGCGAATGACAGTGGTATTTCTGCATTTGCTGATCGTTTTATGATGGGTGGTGCAGCTAGTTCTGAGTCTTGTTGCTGTAATTGCCCAATTAGAGCCGCCAATTCAGTTACTGTAGGGGCAGCAAAAAATTGACGTAATGCTAGTTCCACTTTGAAAATGTTGCGAATACGTGAAACTAATTGCGTTGCTAACAGTGAATGTCCTCCAAGTTCAAAAAAATTATCATTAATACCCACAGGTTCTACTTTCAGAACTTGTACCCAAATTTGTACGAGAATTTCTTCAACTGCTGTGCGTGGGGCAACAAATTTTTCTCGCACTGTTCTCTCTAATTCTGGTGCTGGCAAAGCACGACGGTCTACTTTGCCATTTTGTGTTAGAGGCAAGGACTCCAGCAGCACAAAAGCCTGGGGTACCATATATTCAGGTAGCTTCTTTTGTAGGAAACTGCGAACGTCACTGACTAATGAACTCGAATTACTCCAGGTCGGTTTTACACAATCACTAACTATACTGCTACCAGGCTCTTCTGGAAGGTACTGGTTTATAGATGGTCGTCTGGCATAAATATTGTAGAGTGCAGTATTTTCTAGTAAAGTATCCTGCTCAATAGTTAGGTCGTATCCATGTTCTTTTAACAGGGTGGCAATCTCCTCCAACGTGCCATTAATGTTATGAACCTCTACAACTATCTGCTGAATCTTTTGCCAATCTTGTGGCTGGATGCCAGACAGCACATCCCGTTCACTTTTCTCCACATCGATTTTTAGCAAATCAATCTTCTCAACGCTATGCTCACTTATCACATCAGAAATTGTTCTTAAGTGGCAAGTGAATTGTTGACTCTGCAATCTTTCTGTTAGCAGTTCATCAATTGCTTGACTAGATAATACTGTCTCATTTGCTACAGTACTTTGTTGTTTAAGCAAAAAGGATTTGATGACTTCGCGCTCTTGCTCGGTATCAGCAAAGCGCCCGGAAATAACGGAAACTTGAGGATAATATGTAAAGGTATCACTCTTTGTTTCCCTAGAAAGGCCAAGATTAAATAGCTTCACATTTAAGCCATAGCTCTGGGCATTTATGCGTAGTAAGTCAAAAACAGGTGGAATTGGCTCAAAGGCGTAAATCGAGACATCCTTACGTAGTTGCCCGACAAAGAGTGTGAACATCCCAATATTGGCACCCACGTCAAAGATGCAATCCCCTTCATTGATGGTGATACCATGTTTTAAATAAGTCTCTTCCTCCCACAGTTCCTTGTAGACGAACTCTGTTTCGTTTTTATTTAAATGGGCAATCATCATGCCATTGGGCAACTCATAGAGTAACTCTTCATTCAGCAGACCTTGATTTTTCAAACGAAGTAATTGTAGAACTGGGAAGGCATAATCTCGATTGGGGACAATATATGCTACCAAACGCTTATTGTCAGGCTCGTCTTCTCTGACGATGACTACAGTTTCCCCCACAGCCTCGTGTTGTGTCAGTGCCGCCTCAATTTCTCCTAATTCAATGCGGAAGCCCCGCAGTTTAACTTGATGGTCAATTCGTCCTAAATACTCTAACTCGCCATTGGGTAAGTAACGCGCTTTATCCCCTGTTTTATATAGTTGCGCTTGAGCTTGATTGCTAAACGGGTTAGAGATAAACCTTTGTTGTGTCAGTTCGGGACGATTAAGATAACCACACGCTACACCTTCCCCACCAACATACATCTCGCCAGGAACGCCAATCGGAACTGGTTGTTGATATTCATCCAGTACATAAACTTGTAAGTCTGGTATGGGACGACCGATGACACTGGTTGTGTGATTTAAATCGGCTTTGCTCAAGGGACGATAGGTAACGTGTACGGTGGTTTCTGTAATACCGTACATATTCACTAATTGAGGTGAAGTGTCCCCGTGACGCTCAAACCAAGGCTGTAAACTCTTGATTTCTAAAGCTTCTCCACCGAAAATTACTAGGCGTAAGTTCAAATCACCAGCATTTGTAATTGACTGTTCGGCTTGAATTAACTGGCGGAAAGCAGAAGGTGTTTGATTGAGAATTGTGATTTTTTCTTGACATAATAATTGGTAGAAAGATTCAGGTGATCGAGTCACCAAGTATGGCACTACCACCAGTCGTCCACCATACAGCAACGCGCCCCAAATTTCCCACACGGAAAAGTCGAATGCATAAGAGTGGAACAATGTCCATACGTCTTGAGATTTAAAGTTATACCAAGAGTCTGTGGCCGCAAACAGCCGTACTACATTGGAGTGGTTGACTAAAACCCCTTTGGGTTTACCTGTAGAACCTGAAGTGTAAATTACATAAGCTAGGTTATTGGGTGTTGGGCTGTTTTTCAGGTTTGAGGAGTTGTTTTGAGCAATTTCTTCCCAATCGCTGTCTAAGCAGATGATACGTGCCTGATGTTTGGGCAGAGATTCGACTAATTGCTGTTGGGTTAACAGCACTCCAACAGCCGCATCTTCTAACATAAAGCTCAAACGCTCTTGGGGATACACTGGGTCAATTGGTACATAAGCTCCACCTGCCTTGAGAATTGCCAGTATTGCTACTACCATTTCTAGGGAGCGTTCTACACATATCCCCACTAATACATCTGGTTTTACTCCCAAAGACTGTAAGTAATGTGCCAAAGAGTTAGCACGACAATTTAACTGGTGGTAAGTCAGTTGTTGATTCTCAAACACCACCGCGACAGCATCGGGTGTATGCTGAACCTGCTCCTCAAACAATTGATGAATACACTTATTACAGGCGTAATCTACCCCTGTATCGTTCCATTGGACTAATAATTGTTGCTGTTCCGATTCTGTAAGTATTGGTAACTGGAAAATTTGCCGATCAGGATTAGCAACAATTGCCTCTAACAAGGTCACAAAATGACCAAGCATCCTGCTAATCGTTCCATGCTCAAATCGATTAGCATCGTACATCACCTTCAGTAACAATTGCTCACCAGGGGCAACTACAAGCGCCAGGGGATAATTTGTTTGTTCGATCGCCCGAATATTCGAGATAGCAAAATCGCTATTGGTTTGTAGAACAGCACTATCAACAGGATAGTTCTCAAAAACAACAATACTCTCGAACAAAGGTATTCCTCTGGGGACATCACTTAGCCCCTGAATTTCTATCAATGAGCTATAGGAAAATTGCTCAGACTCCACCTGTTGCGCCTGTAAATCCTTCAACAAACCCAGCAATTGGGTGTTCTCGGAGATTTGCACCCGCACTGGCAAAGTATTGATAAATAACCCCACCATCGACTCTACACCAGCAAGTTCTGGTGGACGACCAGACACAGTTGCACCAAAAACCACATTTGTTTCTTGGCTGTAGCGAGACAGTAACAATCCCCAAGTCACCTGTACTAAATTATTTAGTGTCAATTGATGCTGCTTGACAAAAGAGACTACTGCTGATGTGGCTGATGCAGTTAAGTGAATCTGCTGTTCGCGATCGCCTGAATACTGCTGCGATCTCATTGACAATGGTTTATCTACTGTTAATGGTGTTGGTGTAGTAAAACCTTGGAGCTTTTGTCGCCAAAATTTGGCTGCTAAATCTCGATCCTGTTGCTGTAACCAAGCAATGTAGTTGCGGTAGCTGAAAGTAGGAGTGTGAGATAATCTTTCACCTTGAGAAATTGCTTGATAAAAATCTAACAGGTCTTTGAACACTAAAGGTGACGACCAGCCATCAAGTAATAAATGATGATAACACCAAACAAATTGATAAGTATTTTCTTCTAACTGAATCAGATGTAGGCGCATTAATGGTGCTTGCGACAGTTGGAAACCCTTTTGTCTTTCAGCCTCCAGAAAAGTTCCTAATTGCTGTTGCTGTTCTTGTGCAGATAACTCCTGCCAGTTGTATGTATCGACGGTAACATTGATTTTTCGATACACTACTTGAATCGCCTGGCTTAAAGACTCCCACACAAAAGCTGTACGGAAGATGGAATGCTTATCTACTAACTGCTGCCAAGCTTTTTCAAAAATTTTTACATTTATGTTTCCCGTCAAAGTGCCAATAAACTGCTGAAAATATGCCCCTGAATCTGGAGAATACAAACTTTCAAACAGCATCCCCTCTTGCATAGGAGATAAAGGATAAATATCTTCAATATTTTGACGGTTAGTTGTGTTAAGTTCTAGTGTCATAGATTTTGTAATATTTGATCGATTTCTAATTGATTAAAGTTAATTAAAGGGAAATCTGTAGGTGTAAACTTTGTATTTTCTTGTGATACACAATGAGCAATTATTTCTTGCAAAATTTCGATAAATTCTTGAGCAACATCTTCAATGGTTTCCTGTTGATGGATATTACTGCTATAAGTCCACTCTATTTGTAGTTGTTCGTTATAAATCATGGCATTAACATCTAGCAAATGAGGACGCTGACCTTTTAAACTATCTGTGTTGCCACTAGATTCATTAGCTGGTTGCAACCAAGAAGATTCATCAAGGAGTTGATCAAATTGACCAAGATAATTGAAGCTAATTTCTGCCTGGGGGAAAGCTTGCAATTGAGCAGATATTTCTGCATCTTGGCTCAAATAACGCAACAAGCCATAGCCAATTCCTTTGTTGGGAATTGAGCGTAATTGTTCTTTGATTGATTTTATTAGCGTACCTAAATCATCTGTATTTCCCAACTCAATTATCACTGGGAAAATCGTTGTAAACCAACCAACTGTGCGGGATAAATCTGCACCATCAATAATCTCTTCTCGCCCATGTCCTTCTAAATTGAATAACACTGAATCCGCATCAGTCCATCTATTCAATACCAAAGCTAAAGCTGTGAGTAAGATATCGTTAATTTGTGTTTTATAAGCTTTAGGAACATCTTGCAGCAGTGCTTGGGTTTGGGTTTCGTCTAATGAGACTGTTAATGTCTTAGCTGATGCGGTGATGTTTACTCCTTGAGTGTAATCTATGGGAATAGACTCAACACTTTCATAACGTACACTCAACCAATAATCTAATTCTGAATTTAGAACTTCTGAGTTGGCGTATTGCGTTAACTGTTGCGCCCAATCTTTGAAAGATGTGGTTTTTGCTGGTAGTTGCACTTTCTGACCTTCAGATAGTTGCTGGTAAGCAGTCTGCAAATCTTCTAACAATATGCGCCAGGAAACACCGTCTATTACGAGGTGGTGAATCACGATGAGTAAGCGTGCTTGTTTGTCAATTCCTAACGAGAAAAATGCTACTTTTACGAGATTTTCTGACAGATTTAAACTCGCTTGTATCTGATTTGCTATACTTTCTATGGCAGTTTCTACTTCTGAATCAGCAATTTGTGATAAGTCAAAACGCTGAATTTGAATGTTATTTGTGTGGTCAGTATGATTTTGCTGCCAAGTGCTATCTGTTTGAGTGAATCTCAGCCTTAAAGCATCATGATGAAGAACTATTTGCTGCCATGCTTGCTCTAAGATTTCAATGTTGAGGTCAGATGGCACAGCCAGGAGAAATGATTGATTGAAGTGGTGTCTTTGGGGTAAATTCTGCTCAAAAAACCAATGTTGAATTGGTGTGAGAGGTGATGTGCCTGTAACTAATCCTTGTTGTGTTGAGGTTGCTTTGCTGGGAGTGGCAACTGTGGCTAGTTGGGCAATGGTGGGGTTGGCAAATAATTGTTTGACTGTCAGTTCTATCCCAGCTATTTTGGCGCGGCTGATAATTTGAATGCTGAGGATAGAATCTCCACCGAGTTCAAAGAAGTTATCGTAAATACCTATTTGCTCGATTCTTAATACTTGCGTCCAAATTTGGGCTAGTTTTTCTTCAATTGGCGTGCGTGGTAGCACGATGTCGGTTTCAATTCCGGTGCGGGCTTCTGGTTGCGGTAGGGCGCGGCGATCAATTTTGCCGTTGGGGGTGAGGGGGAAGGATTCGAGGATGGCATAAGCACTCGGAACCATATAATCTGGTAGTCTTTCTTTGAGGAAGCTACGCAGTTCGCTAACTGTGGGTTTTGTCTCTGGTTGGGGTACTATGTAGGCTACTAGGCGTTTACTTCGACTCCGCCCTTCGGCTACGCTCAGGACAGGCTCAGTACGAGTGTTTCCTGGTGTATCTTCACGGGCAATAACACATGATGTTTGCACGTCTTGGTGTTGGTTGAGGGTGGCTTCGATTTCGCCTAACTCGATGCGGAATCCCCGGATTTTTACTTGGTTGTCAATACGTCCCAAGTATTCTATATTACCGTCAGGTAAATAACGGGCTAAATCTCCTGTTTTATATAACAGTGCTGTTAGCGGTAGCGGGGCGTTTAGCCCGTTGTGAGTTATCCCCCTGCTCCCTGCTCCCTGCTCCCTGCATCTTTCAAATGGATTGGGGATGAATTTTTCTTGTGTTAATTCACTGCGGTTTAGGTATCCTCGCGCTAGTCCTATTCCGCCAATGTGAAGTTCTCCTGGTACTCCTAATGGATTGGGGATGAATTTTTCTTGTGTTAATTCACTGCGGTTTAGGTATCCTCGCGCTAGTCCTATTCCGCCAATGTGAAGTTCTCCTGGTACTCCTATTGGTACTGGTTGTAATTGCGAGTCTAATATGTATATCTGCGTGTTGGCAATGGGACGACCAATCGGTACTATTTTGAGATCAGTATCTGCTTCGCACTGCCAGTAAGTAACATCAATCGCCGCTTCGGTAGGCCCGTAGAGATTGTGCAATTCGCACTCTAAAAGTGTAAAAAAGCGTTGTTGCAGTTCCCAAGGCAAAGCTTCGCCACTACAGATAACTCGTTTTAAACTAGTGCAATTTTTTACAGTTTCTTCTTCTACGAAAGCTTGGAGCATAGAAGGGACAAAATGTAATGTAGTAACCTGCTGTTGTTGGATGAGGTTCACCAAGTAAGCACTATCTTTATGTCCACCTGGTTTAGCCAAAACTAAACGCGCTCCTGTGAGCAATGGCCAGAAGAATTCCCAAACTGAAACATCAAAACTAAAAGGAGTTTTCTGTAAAATGCAATCTTCTGTTGTTAATTGATAAGCTTGTTGCATCCACAGCAGGCGATTGCAAATACCTCCGTGGGTATTCATTGCGCCTTTGGGCTTGCCAGTCGAACCAGAAGTATAAATTACATAAGCCAAGTTAGTTGGTTGTAGAGAGGCGATACCTACCTTTGATTGCGCTAAACCTTCATTTTGGCTGAACTGAGAAATAGAATTCCAATCAGTATCTAAGCATATAACCTGCGCTTGATGTTGGGGTAGTCTTTCCAGTAGATGCTTTTGTGTCAGCAGTACTGGAACTGCCGCATCTTCTAACATGAAGCTCAAGCGTTCAATCGGATACTCAGGATCAAGCGGTACGTAAGCCCCACCCGCTTTGAGAATCCCCAATAATCCGACTACCATTTCTAAGGAACGTTCTACACATATCCCCACCATGACATCGGGTTTTACACCCAAAGTTTGCAGATAATTTGCCAATTGGTTAGCACGAGTATTCAACTCTTGGTAAGTCAATTGTTGATGATCAAACACCACTGCTACTGCATCGGGTGTGCGCTCTACCTGCTCCTCAAATAATTGATGAATACATTTATCAAGGGGATAATCTACGGCTGTATCATTCCACTCTATTAATAATTGCCGTTGCTCAGGTTGTGTCAGCATTGGCAATTGCCAAATCTGTTCTTCTGGGTGAGCAACAATTTTCTCAAGTAATGTTTGGAAATGCCCTAACAAGCGAGTAATGACGGCATCATCAAATCGGCTAGTATCGTAGTTAATTTTTACTAACAATTGCTCGCCAGGAACAACTACCAGCGTCAGAGGATAATTAGTTTGTTCAATAGCATGAATATTGTCTAGGGAGAAACTGTATTTGTTTTGTTGCACAGCTTCATCAATAGGATAATTCTCAAAGACAACAATGCTCTCAAACAGTGACTTTCCTCTGGGAACATCACTCAGCCCTTGAATTTCTGCCAATGAGCTATAAGAAAATGGCTCAGACTCTATCTGTTGTGCCTGTAATTCCTTCAACAAAGCTAAGACTTGAGTATCTTCCGACACTTGAACTCGCACTGGCAAGGTGTTGATGAATATCCCCACCATCGACTCAATGCCGAAAATCGCTGGTGGACGAGCCGACACAGTTGCACCAAACACCACATCAGTTTCTTGGCTATAGCGACATAGTAATATTGCCCAAGCTGCCTGTACTAAATTATTCACTGTCAACTGATGTTGCCGTGCAGAAGTCTGTAACTCTGCTGTGGCTGTTGTTGTGAATTGGATTTGTTGTTCGCTATAGGCAGAGCGTTGCTGCTCCTGCATTGATAATGGTTTATCGACAACCAAAGGAGTAGGCGCGCTAAAACCAGCCAACTTCTGCCGCCAAAACTCTTGAGCTTGGGTTAAGTCTTGTTGCTGTAGCCAAGCAATATAGTTGCGATAGCCCAGAATTGGTTGTAACGATAAAGTTTCACCTTGAGTATTTGCTCTATATAACTGCAACAAGTCTTGCAGCAACAATGGCATTGACCAACCATCAAGTAATAAGTGATGGTGATTGAAGATAAATTGATAACTGTCTGCACTTAATTGAATGAGACACAGGCGCATCAATGGTGCTTGCGACAGTTGGAAACCTTGTTGTCGCTGTGACTGTAAAAGTTGCTCTAATTGCTGTTGTTGCTGTTGTGCAGATAGCTTTTGCCAATCGTGGGTTTGTAACTGAACATCCACTTGGCGGTACACTATTTGTAGTGGCTGAGTCAATTCTTCCCACACAAAAGCCGTCCGCAAGATGGAATGTCTTGCTACTACTTGCTGCCAAGCTTGCTCAAATGCTGGCACGTTCAACTGACCATTGACAGTGCAGATCCACTGTTGAAAATATACTCCTGAGTCTGGTGCATACAAACTTTCAAACAGCATCCCCTGTTGTACACCAGAAAGGGGATAAATATCTTCAATGTTTTGCCAGTTAGATGTTGAACTAGCTAAAAGTCGGTCTAGTCCTGGCTGATTGAGCTTGGCTAATGGGAAATCTGAAGGGGTATAACCTCCATTCTCTGGCGATAAACAATGAGCAATTAGCTGCTGCAATGTTTGTACAAATTCTTGTGCCAGAGTTTCAATTGTAATGTCTTGGTGGAAATTGCTGCTGTAAGTCCACTCTATTTGCAACCGTTCCCCGGTAATCATGCTATTTATATCTAGCAGATGAGCGCGGTTGTTCTGCAAACCGTGGATGTGTCCCGTAGACTCACTTGCTGGCTGCAACAGAGAGGATGTATTCACAACTTGATCGAATTGACCAAGATAATTAAAGCTAATTTGGGCTTGGGGTAAAGCCTGCAATTGAGTAGTGATTTCTGCTTCTTGGCTCAAATAACGTAACAAGCCATAGCCGATTCCTTTGTTGGGAATACCTCGTAATTGTTCCTTGACCGATTTTATAACCTCACCTAAATCATTGGTATTTTCTAAATCAATTACCACTGGGAAAATCGTTGTAAACCAACCTACTGTGCGGGATAAATCTACACCATCAATAATCTCTTCCCGCCCATGTCCTTCTAAGTTAAATAAAACCGATTTTTGGTTAGTCCATCTCCTCAATACCAAGGCTAACGCTGTGAGTAAGATATCGTTTATTTGAGTTTTGTAAGCTTTGGGAACATCTTGCAACAGTGCTTGGGTTGCGGCTTCAGCTAAAGAAACTGTGAATGTTTTAGCCGATGCGGTGATGTTGGCTCCTTGGGTATAGTCTACAGGAATAGAGTTAAGGCGATCGCAACCTACACTCAACCAATAATCTAATTCTGATTTCATCACTGCTGACTGGGCATATTCTGTGAGTTGTTGCGCCCAATCTTTGAATGATGTGGTTTTGGCTGGTAGTTCAACTGTGCTGCCTTGGCTGAGTTTTTGGTAAGCAGTCTGCACATCTTCTAACAATATCCGCCAGGAAACACCATCAACTACTAGGTGGTGAATCACGATGAGTAAGCGTGCTTTTTTGTCAATACCCAGCCAGAAAAATGCTATTTGTACGAGATTTTCTGACAGATTTAAACTCGCTTGTAGTTCATTGGCTGTGCTTTCAATGAAGGTTTCTATCTCTGATTCGGGAACTGGCGATAGGTCAACACGCGAGATTGTAATTTTATCTGTTGGGTTGGCATGATTTTGTTGCCAAGTGCTATCTGTTTGAGTGAATCTCAGCCTTAATGCATCATGATGAATAATTAATTGCTGCCATGCTTGCTCTAGTATTTCTAAATTAAGGTCGGATGGCACAGCCAGGAGAAATGATTGATTAAAGTGGTGATTTTGGACTAAGTTCTGCTCAAAAAACCAATGTTGAATTGGCGTGAGAGGTGATGTGCCTGTAACTAATCCTTGTTGTATTGAGTTAGCTTTGGTGGGAGTGGCAACTGTGGCTAGTTGGGCAATGGTGGGGTTGGCAAATAGTTGTTTGACAGTCAGTTCTATGCCAGCAAGTTTGGCGCGGCTGATAATTTGAATGCTGAGGATAGAATCTCCACCGAGTTCAAAGAAGTTATCGTGGATACCTATTGCCTCGATTCTTAATACTTGCGTCCAAATTTGGGCTAGTTTTTCTTCAATTGGCGTGCGTGGTAGCACTATGTCGGTTTCAATTCCGGTGCGGGCTTCTGGTTGCGGTAGGGCGCGACGATCAATTTTACCATTGGGGGTGAGGGGGAAGGATTCGAGGATGGCATAAGCACTCGGAACCATATAATCTGGTAGTCTTTCTTTGAGGAAGCTACGCAGTTCGCTAACTGTGGGTTTTGTCTGTGGCTGCGGTACTATGTAGGCTACTAGGCGTTTACTTCGACTCCGCCCTTCGGCTACGCTCAGGACAGGCTCAGTACGAGTGTTTCCTGGTGTATCTTCACGGGCAATAACACATGATGTTTGCACATCTTGGTGTTGGTTAAGAATTGCTTCGATTTCGCCTAGTTCGATGCGAAATCCCCGGATTTTTACTTGGTTGTCGATACGTCCCAAGTATTCAATGTTTCCGTCAGGTAGATAGCGGGCTAAGTCTCCTGTTTTGTAGAGGCGTTCTTCTCCCCTTCGCCCCTGCACCTCTGTACCTCTGCTTTCACTGAAGGGGTTGGGGATAAATTTTTCTTGAGTTAGTTCGGCGCGGTTGAGGTAGCCTCTTGCTAAACCGGCTCCGCCTATGTGCAGTTCTCCCGGTACACCAACTGGTACTGGCTGTAAGTGCGAGTCTAAAATGTATATCTGCGTGTTGGCAATGGGACGACCAATGGTAACTTTTTCGTCCTCTGGCTGACATTTGGCAATTGTGGCACAAACACTCGCTTCTGTGGGGCCGTAAGCGTTAAAGAAGTTTCTGTCTACAGACCATTGTTGCATCAGTTCAAGCGGACAGGCTTCTCCGGCAACGATGATTGTTGGCCATGTTGGCAGTTGTTCTACTGCCATGACTGCCAATGCTGATGGTGCTAGGGTGACGTGGGTAATACCATCATTTTTGAATCGTTCTATCAAAGGCGCACCCGGCATCAGCGCGTCTTTTGCTCCTAAGTAAAGTCTTGCCCCAGAACCCAACGCCATCAAAATTTCGGATATGCAGGCATCAAAACTGAAGGAGGCAAACTGGAGAACTCGACTAGCAGAATTTACACCAAATGCGTGAATTTGTGCTTGAGCTAGGTTAACTAATCCCCGATGTTCAACCATTACGCCTTTAGGTTTACCTGTTGAACCGGAAGTATAAATTACATTCGCTAGATGAGAAGCGGTGACTTCACTTGCGGGGTTTTCTTGGTTATTTTGACTAATATATGACTCTATTTCATCTAGAAAAACTAGTTTTGCTTTTGTTGCAGGTAGTTTATCTAGTAGTTTCTGTTGTGTCAGCAGTATCTCAACTTGTGTATCATCTAGCATATAGCTCAGGCGATCGCTTGGATACTCAGGATCAAGTGGCACATAAGCCCCACCCGCTTTGAGAATCCCCAATAATCCCACCACCATTTCTAAGGAACGCTCTACACAAATCCCTACTAAGGTATCGGGTTTGACATCCAAAGATTGCAAGTAATGAGCCAATCTATTAGCGTGGCTGTTTAATTCACGGTATGTGAGTTGTTGGTTATCAAACACCACAGCGACAGCATCAGGTGTCTGTTCTACTTGCTCCTCAAATAACTGATGGATACATTTATCTTGGGGATAATCTATTGCTGTCTGATTCCAGTCAACTAACAATTGTTGTTGCTCAAATTCTGTCAACAAAGGTAACTGGTCAATTCGTTGCTGGGGATTTGCCACAATTGCCTCAAGGAGGGTGACAAAATGCCCCATCATTCGTTCAATTGTGTTGCTATCAAATAAGTCGGTGTTGTAATTCCATGTACCCTTGAGTGAGCCAGTCTCCTCTAGAATATTTAGGGTTAAATCACAGGCGGCTCCTTTTGACTCTGGAATCAATGATTCCACAATCAAACCATCGCTTCTTTGTTGAGACTGATTCCAGACAAAGGCTACTTGGTAAAGTGGCGAAAAACTGAGGTTGCGGACAGGTTGTAGTTGCTCTACTAATAAAGAAAAGGGATAATCTTGATGGTCTATGGCTTCTAATATACAGGAGTGCGATCGCTCCAATAACTCTTGAAAAGTTGGTTTTCCTGATAAATCTCCTCGCAAAACCACAGGATTACTAAAGTAGCCGACAATATTTTCCCATTCTGTGCGGTTCCGATTTACCGTCGGATAGCCAATTAAAATATCTTCTTGATTGGTATAACGTAGTAATAATATTTGTAATGCTGTTAATAAAAGAATATCTAGCGATACACGTTCTTTATTCGCTAATTCTGTGAGCTTTTGCCCCAGTTCTTCTTCAATAGTAAAAAAGCGGGAAGCACCATTATAGGTTTGAATCTGAGGTCTTGGTCTATCTGTTGGTAAGTTTAGCAAGGGCAACTCACCAGATAGCTTTTGCTGCCAATAAGTCCACAAATTTTCTCCCTGGGAACTGGCGAGCATTTCCTCTGAAGATTTGACGTAATCTTGATATTGATAGTTGTGTGGTGATAGTTGCGCTATTTTACCTTGGGCGATGGCGTGATATAAAGTTTCGAGTTCACTGGCGATGATTTCTAATGAACGCAAATCTCCTACTATCTGATGTAGGGTAATTAAGAGAATATGTTCTTTTTTGGGTAGTTTATTAGCCTCAACATGGTTAATTAATAAATCAAAGCGTAATACTGGCCCTTGTTCTAAATTTAAAGGGCGATGTCTGACGACAAGCCGCTTCTCTACGAGACGCTGCGCGAACGCGTCTACGCTTTTTTCTGACAGCCAGTTTCTTATTTCATCTTGGCTCAAATCAAAAGCTTCTTGGATAGTAAAGTCAACTTGCTGAAATTCGTGAACTATTTGCACAGGTTCACTATTAATGCTGGCAAAAGTAGTTCTTAAACCTGGATGCCTTGCAACTAAAGCTTGTGCTGCTTGTTTTAAGGCGGGAATGTCTAGATTTGCAGCTAATTTTGCTGCATACAAAGCATTATAAGTAGTATTACCTGGTGCTAATTGATATAAAAACCAAAGTGCTTTCTGACCGTGGGAGAGGGGATAATTTACAGCCTGATTAGTATTTTGAGATAAGATTTTGATAATTTCTGGTTCAGCTTTTTTAATTTTTTCTAATAAATCAATAGGTGGAGAATTTTCGGGAAATTCGTAGTAAAGTTTATCTTCATCGACCCATAATTCAATATTATTAGCTGAAATGTTTTCTAGAAGCTCTGTTAAATTCATAAAATCTACTCTCATCAACCCCAATGGTAATCAATTAATAATTAATCTTTTTTGGAATTTATACTTATTATCAATTCAATAAATAAACTCAAATAACATTTTTTCAGTGTTTTATTTTAATTTATAACTATAAAGTTATTTTTTGATTCACTTTATTATATACAGCAATAATAAATCTGATATTGCTGACAATACATGACACTTTCTAGTATAAAAAATAGCAATCTTCAATAATATTATACTTTTTTATTTAAAAAAAAATCAACATATTAGTCAGATAATTTTAGTTATTCAATTTTTCACTTTACGCCTTATGTCAATTAAAAATTTTCTACCAAGTTTAAAGGTTGCGGACTGAATCTAAATGTTCAAATATAGCCTCCTCAACAAAGTTAAGCTGTTTCAACGTTTAAATCTCATAAGTGCTAATTTACTATTTTAGTTTGGTAATTATCTCATGTTGCCCAGCGAAATACAATACCAATTAAGACACTTAAGAATAAACTTGAACAACTATTGGATTGATGTAATAACTGCTTGGATAAATGCTGTAAATCCTTTACTAGAGTATGTTTTAGCTATTTGATAAATATTTTTATTATCTGAGTTAATGGTGAATAATAAGTATTTAAAGTCACATTTAGCCAGTTAGCAGACAGTTAAGACATTTAGGACAGTTAAGACATTTAGGACAGTTAAGACATTTAGGACAGTTAAGGACTATTGTTGGATTAATGAAAATAAAAGTAAAAATTAAAATTTAGAATGGTAATTATCAGAGATAGGATATTGCCAACACACAGCAATAACTAATGATTGGCATATTAAGATGATTTTACTGTTTGTTTTGTCCACTGTTGCATTTTGTGACCAAACCTGAGATTATCTATTTACTAAATAACAACAATCAACCTTAGTTATTCAGTCAACAGATATTTGAAAATTAGGAGATATTATAAAAAAGCTAAAAAGAAAATTTTTTCGTTAATTTATGTAATCATTATGACTTAACTATATATTCATTCATGTTTTAACCCAAAGTTAACAAGCTTGTATTTAGCCAATATAAGCAAGTATTTCAAAGCAAATATAGTTATGGTTAAGCCGTGCTGAATAGAAGTTTTTCTACTGCAACTTTTGACTTCAGTACAAACTGTACACTAAATTGAGTTACACAAGATATTAGCTTTTCTCTGGAATATGCCTACCCAAGTTATTCAAGCTCAACCTTCAACCAATGCGTTTTTAGGTTTTATTCAATTTTGGAAAGACATAAAAGCGGTAGCCCAACCTTACTGGTATCCAAACGAACCAGGAGATAGAGCATTCTCAGATGTGATTCGCTCATGGGGAATGCTATTTCTCTTAGTCATCTTAATAGTTGCCCTTGTCAGTGCAAATGTTTTTAATAGCTTTATTAATCGCTATTTACTTGACATTATCATTAAAGACAAGGATATTTCTCGGTTCTTTAATGCTTTACTACTATATGGTTCAGCCTTGGTATTGGTAACTCTGTTGGTAGGGTTTTCAAAACTTTTAAGAAAAAAAATTGCTCTTGATTGGTATCAATGGTTAAACAATAAAATTTTATCAAAATATTTAAGCAATCAAGCTTATTACAAAATCGGCTTTAAATCTCATATTGAGAATCCAGATCAACGTTTGGCTCAAGAAATTGAACCAATTGCTAGCAATGCTTTAAGTTTTTCATTTACCTTGCTAGAAAAAATCTTGGAAATGGCAGGATTTTTGATAATTCTTTGGTCAATATCTCAATCAGTTGCATTAATTTTAGTTACCTATACAGTTATAGGTAATTTGATTGCTGTTTACTTATCTCAAGCATTAAATAAAATTAATAGAGAAGAGCTTGAAGCAAAAGCTGAATACAATTATTGTTTGACTCATTTTCGGACTCATGCTGAATCTATCGCTTTTTTTCGGGGAGAAAAGCAAGAGTCAAATATTATTGCTCGCAGATTTAAAATATTGATCCAAAATGCTCGAGAAAGAATTGATTGGGAAAGAAACAACGAAATTTTTAATAGAGGTTATCAGGCAGTCATTCAAATATTTCCATATATAGTATTTGGGCCTTTAGATATTAAAGGCGAAATGGACTTTGGGGAAATTAGCCAAGCTTCTATATGTTGCTATTTTTTTGCTAATGCTTTAGGAGATTTAATTAGTGAATTTGGCAGGTCAGGAAATTTCTCAAGCTATGTTGAGAGATTATCAGAATTTTCTGATGCGTTAGAAGCTGTTAGTAAACAATCAGAAGATGTAAATACTATTAAGTCAGTCGAAGAAAACCACATCGCTTTTGAGAATGTCACTTTAAAAACACCAGACTATGAACAGACAATTGTGGAAGATTTGTCATTGTCTGTCCAACCAGGAGAAGGGTTATTGATTGTGGGCCCTAGTGGTAGAGGTAAGAGTTCTTTGTTAAGAGCGATAGCAGGTTTGTGGAATGCAGGAAGTGGTCGTTTGGTGCGTCCTCCTTTAGAGGAATTCTTATTTTTACCTCAACGTCCTTACATAATTTTAGGCACTTTACGCGAACAGTTGCTTTATCCTAGTACAAATCATTATATGACTGACGCACAACTCAAAGAAGTTTTGCAACAAGTCAACCTCAAAAATTTGTTAAGTCGAATTGAAGGCTTTGATACTGAAGTTCCTTGGGAAAATATACTCTCGCTAGGAGAACAACAACGTTTGGCTTTTGCCCGGCTTTTAGTCACTCATCCAAGGTTCACAATATTAGATGAAGCCACCAGTGCTTTAGATTTAACTAATGAAGGCAATTTATATCAACAGTTGCGAGATACAAAAACAACATTTATTAGTGTTGGACATAGAGAAAGTTTGTTCGATTATCATCAATGGGTTCTAGAACTTACACAAGATTCTAGTTGGCAACTTTCCACTATAGAAGATTATCAAAATCGCCGAAAACCTGCATCTAATTTGCATAACGATGTTTGCATTACTGTAGATACTTTGCCTAAGCATGAATACCGCACCACTCAATCAACAGTATTAGAAGAGACGATTATTAATGAAGGACTTTCTCACAAGGAAATGACCGAATTAACTTTATATGCCATTAATACTGTTAGAAGTAAAGCCAGTAAGGGAGAAATTATTACAACTAAAGACGGTTTCACCTACCGTTATAATAAAGACCCTCAGGTGTTGAAATGGGTAAAAGTGTAGTGATTCGCTATACATAATATCTTGCATGAGGCCAACTGCAGTCGGCCTCATGCAAGATGTAAATAAGTATTCAGGACAGAATGTTAGAAAATTTAATCACATTCTTCTCAAGAAGAATAGACTAATCATCATAAATTACACTTAGATTCTAACTTCTGACTTCTGTGGGCTGAATCCTTACAATTTATATATCCTCTAAAATATATACCCAATTACCATTTTGGACGAGCTATAAACCCACGTCTTTTTGTCCCGTCATAGAAGTATCCAACAATTTGTCCCTGATTGTTAATTCCATAAACGTAGGTAGAATATGCACCAGGTACATTAATCACAGTAAATTTATTACCTTGCTTTAAAAATCCCCGATTTGCCACACCATCATAGAAAAAGCCAACAATATTTCCTTGATTATTGACACTACTTGCATGGGTAAAAATTGCACCGGGAACATCAAAGTTAGTAAAATTATCTCCTTGCTTTAAGAAGGCTTGATATCCTTTTGTGCTTTGAAAAAATCCAACAATATCTCCTCCATCATTAATACCGTTGGCAATTGTATATTGGTAAGTTGTATTGGGGTTATCAAAGGAAGTGTAACTATTACCTTTTTTTAAGAATCCATGAGTTCCGGAACCATCACGGAAAAAGCCAACAACATCGCCTTGATTATTAATATCTCTAGCTGATTGATTGCTAAAAGATTGAGCAAACACTGGATCTAAACCAGGTACATCAATATTACTAAAGCTATCTCCTATCTTTAAAAAGGTGTTGTATACCGTATTTTGATAATAAGAACCGACAACATTAGCTTGATTGTTGATACCGTTAGCATATGTAAGAAGTGCGTTAGGATAATCAAAAGTGCTGAAGTTTCCTGAGTTCCATGAAAAGCCATGATCTCCTGTGCTGTCTCGGAAATATCCAACAATATCTCCTTGGTCGTTGATAGCTTGAGCATCAGTAGCAATTGAATTTGGAATATCAAAAGTACTAAATACAAGTTTGGCGCGGGGAATCAAAGAAGCTTCAGTTTCCGGTGGAGAGACTTCGTTTTTGATGAATTTATTGACAGGAGTAACACTCACATTGTCTAGGTTGTACCAATAAGAGCGTTGTTTACTGGCAAACTTTAATTCTGTAGTGCGCGATTTGGCAACAAAATAGTAAGTATATTTTGTAAAACCTTGAAAAGGAAGATTAACTTTTTCATCAATTAATTGTCCACCTACATAGGTCTGAAATATATTGCTACTGGCTTCATCGTCTGTGTTTGCTAAGTAGTAGCTTAGTTCATATTTCTGACCTGGGATTGTTTTAAGTTTTTGTGAAATGTAAGTAAATGTAGGCCCGTTATCGTCGTAATTGGGGCCGATAAATACACTTAAAGAATAGTTTTCTGCATCATCAACTGTATAATTGTCCAAAGAAGTAGTGGAACTTACATTCTTCGCAACGCTATTATACCATCCAGAAATAAAAGGATTAGTTCTTGTGCGATCGTAAGGGCTAACCAGTGGATCTGCGGCAAAATTTCCGTTAACAACCAAATTATCTACTTGGGGTCTGGAAGTAGCTTGCGCTTTAAAAATATGAGTATTAGTAACCAGAACTGTACTCATACAAAGACTGCTAATTCCAGAAATAATCAATCTAGTTTTTTGGGATGATGCCATCAGAATATACTCCAATTAATATTACACACGACAGTTTTTTACCTTACAAAAATCCTGAGTAAGGCAATTAGAAATATTTGGTAAATCATGTCAAATTTCCTGAAAAAACTTTTCAGGAATTATTTTGCTTTATTTCGCCACAATACTTTAAAGTCACAATACCAAATTTGTTGGTATTAAACAATCCTTTTAGTATTTGTTGTGAAATCATGACTTTTGCGGCAGTGACTATTGAGGAATTTGCCAAAAATACTTCTTGTGTCGGTTGGGAAATATTAATAGCGCATCACCACAAAAAAGAGGGTTAAAGTGCTATTTTTAACATCTCGGCACTTAATAAAAACTCTCATCGCTGGGGATAAGCGAGAGAGTTTGAGATTATTTCGTTGTCAACATTTTGACTGCAATATCAGCAGGCTTACCAAAATAGGGAAAGCTGGTTACTAACAAATCCACACCTGTGCTGGCATAATCTTGAACATTGTCTAAGTTAATACCGCCAGCGACAGCTAGTTTGATGTTGGGATATTGATGCTTGAGTGAAGAGACTACAGGTTTTAGCTCAAGACAAGACACTTTATCAAATTGAATAATATCAACACCAGCTTGTGCGATCGCCATCGCATCTGCAACAGTTTCCACTTCCATAGCGATTTTGTGTTCTTGAAACCGTTGTTTGAGTTGAGGTAAGCATTCTATCAATTTTGACATTCCGCCAAGATAAATTAAATGCTCTTTGAAAATCAGAATACTTTCAGATAAACCCAAACGATGAGGAACAGCACCACCAGCAATTATGGCTTTCACCGATAAAGCACGGGTACTAGGAAATACTTTCCGCGTACCCACAATTCCCACAGCAGGATTAACTTGATGAGCAGCTTTCACCAAATTATTAGTCCGCGTGGCAATCCCTGAGTAATATTCTAATAAATTAAGTGCAATTCTCCAGGCTATATGTAAAGCTTCTGCTGAACCTGTGGCTTTGAGAATTTGTTGTTCTGCTGTTAAATAAGTGCTACTCTCAACACAAAAAAGAACTTCCGCACCACACTGGTGAAAAACTCTAGTTGCTTCTTCTGTAGCACAAACAACCATTGGATGACGGGAATAAAATTCAATTGTGCCTGGTTGCTTACCAATTCCCAGCCCCAATGTCGTCAAATCAAAATAAGGAACGTCCTCCTTAATTAGTTGCTCAATTGCTGCATCTGAAAGTATATTTCCAATCATAGTTTTGATTATTGCTGATGTTTATCTGGAGCAAGCACTTCGTTAGTTTAGCAATCCTCTAATCATTTCTTGTAAAGTGCTTGTCTATCAGGGGAAAGCTTTTTTATATTTTCTTTATTTACTTGTTTACTAATTACACAGAAATTTATCTTTTGTTCTGCACAAAGTATCTTTTTTATAAAAAGTTTAGTTTTTCTGAATCCCTATTATCTGCCTGTTATCTAGAAAACAGATAAAATATTTATGAGAGGCTCAAACTAATTTGATGAAATATCACAACATTGATGATCTTCTGAGAAATAATCAGGTTTGGGTTGCCGAAAAATTGAATCTAGAACCGCATTATTTTGAAGAATTATCTAGAGGGCAAACACCACAGTTTCTTTACATTGGTTGTTCTGATAGCCGCCTACCTCTAACAAATTTTACCCGCACTGAACCAGGAGAGTTATTTGTCCATCGGAATATTGCTAATCAAGTTTCTCTGACAGATATTAACTTTTTAGCTGTTTTAGAATACGCAATCATACACCTCCATGTGAAGCATATTATAGTTTGCGGTCATTATGATTGTGGAGGAATTAAAGCAGCATTAGAATGGCAAACTATTGGAATTATTGATAACTGGGTAAATCCGATTCGTGAATTATATTTAGAGAACAAATCTGAAATTGATGCTCTACCAACTAGAGTTGAACGCTTAAATCGTCTAGCCGAAATTAATGTTGTTGCCCAGGTGAAAAATCTTTATCAAACTTCTATCATCCGTCAAGCACTCTATGAACGCAATGCGCCTCTAGTTCATGGTTGGCTACTAGACATACGCACTGGATTGATCAAAGATTTACAAGTTTCAACTATCCAATGGCAGTTATACCCATGTCCTTTACTGCTTGAGTTGAAATTACGATCTGAAAAATCTCCTGATGTTATAAATTAATCAGCTAATCAACTCTGTTGATTGTGATACGGAATCTTTAATAGTGAGATATTACTGTCAGGACTGACGCAAAATTATGAAGAAACAAACCACATAGACACGTCAGCGGCTTCCTGCAGGGTAGGACGCAAAAGACACCAAGTGATAAGAGTTTGAGAGAGTTCTTGGGTAAGTCCTAACTGTTAACCAATTTATTTGTGAAATAAATATTATATTTTATTTTCTAAAATTTTGCTTGATTACAGCAATAGTATGTTAGTACACACTTAGATAGTAATGTTACAACAAGAATATCTTGTGAAGTGTGCATCTATGAAAGAAGAAGCTTTATCCTTCTTACGCCAAGCTTTAAATAAACCAACAGCAAATTTTCGTCCTGGACAATGGGAATCTATACAAGAGTTAGTTGAGAGGCGATCTCGTTTACTCGTTATTCAACGTACTGGCTGGGGTAAAAGTTTAGTTTATTTTTTAGCAACACGATTACTTAGAGATCAAGGTGCTGGTTGTAGTATTTTAATCTCACCTCTTCTAGCTTTGATGCGAAACCAAATTGCAGCCGCACAACGGATAGGAGTAAAAGCCGCAACAATTAATTCTAGTAATCAAGAAGAATGGGAAGTGGTTAAAATTAAATTGTTAGCAGGAGAAGTAGATATTTTACTAATTTCACCTGAAAGATTAGCTAACGATGAGTTTAGAGAAAATATTTTATTGCCAATATCACAACGTATAGGTTTATTTGTAGTTGATGAAGCACATTGTATTTCCGATTGGGGTCATGACTTCCGTCCCGACTATCAGCGCATTGTCAGAATCTTACAAGCATTACCACAAAATATTCCTGTTCTGGCTACGACTGCTACAGCAAATAATCGAGTCGTTGATGATATTATTAATCAATTAGGAGCTAATCTACAGGTTAGGAGAGGCGATTTAACTAGAGAAAGTTTGCGTCTGCAAAATATTTACCTTCCCAGTCCAGCCCAAAGAATGGCATGGTTAGCTGAAAATTTACCAAACTTACCTGGTAGTGGAATTATCTATACATTAACTGTTAGAGATGCTAATCGAGTTGCTAATTGGTTAACCATCCAAGGTATTAACGTAAAAGCATATCATGGCGATTTAGAAAGTGAGAGTCGTATAACTTTAGAAGACGAACTTCTAAATAATCAAATTAAAGCGTTAGTAGCCACGACTGCTTTAGGTATGGGCTTTGATAAACCAGATTTAGGTTTTGTAATTCATTATCAACGTCCTGGCTCTGTTGTACACTATTATCAACAAGTAGGAAGAGCAGGTAGGGCAGTAGACGCTGCTTACGGAGTCCTTCTCAGTGGTGATGAAGATGATGAAATTACTAATTATTTCATCAATACAGCCTTTCCACCACAAATACATACACAACAGGTATTAGATGCACTCAACCAAGCTACAGAAGGTCTTTCTGTTCCGCAATTAGAACAAAATCTCAATCTTTCACGAGGGCAAATTGATAAAGTTTTAAAACTTTTGTCTCTAGAATTTCCTTCACCAGTAAGTAAGCAAGGTTCAAAATGGTATGCTAACCCCATAAATTATCGACCTGATATTGAAAAGATTACCAAATTAACAGAAATTCGTCGTCAAGAACAAGCCAAAATGTCAGAATATATGCAAAGTACAGAATGCTTAATGGCTTTTTTGGCAAAGGAATTAGATGACCCTCATCCAGTTAATTGCGGTAAATGTGCTGTCTGCTTAAGTATGCCTTTATTACCAGTAACTTGTTCAATTGAGATGGTCAATCAAGCAGTTATATATCTACGTCGTAGCAATCAAATTATTGAACCGCGTAAACAATGGCCATCACAAGCATTGTCAAGTTACAACTTTTCAGGAAATATTAAGAATAACTTAATAGCAGAAGCAGGAAGAGCATTATCTCTGTGGGGTGATGCTGGATGGGGAGAATTAGTGAAGCAAGGTAAATATAGAGATAATCATTTTGATGATGCGTTGGTGCAAAGTATGCGGGAAATGATTCAACGTTGGCAACCACAACCTTTTCCTACTTGGGTAACTTGTGTTCCTTCATTAAATCGACCAGAACTTGTACCTAATTTTGCACAAAGATTAGCTAATCAGTTACGTCTACCTTTTAAACCTATTGTGAGGAAAGTGCATCAAACAAAGTTACAAAAATCTATGAGTAATAGTTATCAACAAGCTCATAATTTAAATGGGGCATTTGTTATTGATACTTTCCCAGGTATGAGTGGTGCTGTCTTTCTTGTAGATGATATGGTAGATTCCCGTTGGACTTTTACAGTAATTGCTGCACTGTTACGTAGTGCTGGTAGTGGTCAGGTTTTTCCTGTAGCCTTAGCACTCAATTCATTAGGACAAGGGGAGTAACAATCATGTTAAACCATGTTTTACCACCAGATACACAAGTAATTTTACTTTTATGTGCCAGCTTTGGGCAAAATCGCCAGATTGAACCTCAACCTCTTACCTTAAATGAGTATAACTCTGTAGCTGAATGGTTGATAGAAAATCAAATGCGTCCAGCAGATTTACTCGAAGCAAATGCAAAATATCTATTACAAAAAGCTAGTTTTAATAAGATTGAAACTGATAGACTATTAGCTCTATTAGAACGCGGTGTAATGCTAAGTTTAGCAGTAGAAAAATGGACGAGTAAGGGTTTATGGATACTTGGTAGAAGTGATAGCAACTATCCAAAACTTCTGAAACAACGCTTAAGACATTCCGCACCAGCTATTCTTTATGGAGTAGGAAATGTTGAATTACTGTCAAGAGGAGGATTAGCAATTGTTGGTTCTCGTGATATTGATGAAGAAATTCTTAATTACACTCAAAAAGTTGCCAAAGCTAGTGCTATGGGAGGAATACAAATAGTTTCAGGAGGAGCGCGTGGGGTAGATCAAGCAGCAATGCTCAGTGTTTTAAATGCAGGTGGAACATCTGTTGGTATACTGGCAGATAGTTTGACTAAAGCAGCAGTTAATAGTAAGTATCGCTCTAGCATTAAAGACGGTAAACTTACCTTAGTTTCTAGTTATGATCCTGACGCTGGTTTTAATGCCGGTAACGCGATGGGACGTAATAAATACATATATAGTTTAGCTGATTATGCCCTTGTAGTTAGCTCATCCTTTGGCAAAGGTGGTACTTGGGCTGGTGCAGTAGAAGCATTATCTAAAATTAAGGAAGTTCCCGTTTTTGTCAGAATGTTTCCTAATGCTGCTGAAGGTAATCAACAATTGTTTAATCAGGGAGCAAAATCATTTCCTTCTGAACCTTGGAATGATTCTTTAAAAGAACTTTTAGAAAAACATAGTTGTTTGATGGAATCTGTTGAATCTCCCAAAATTCAGACAAGTATAAAAGTAAATGTATCCACTGATAATCAAGATTTAAAGGTAATTCCAAAAATTGATATATATACTGCTGTTTTACCTGTAATTCTTAGCCATTTAAATCAACCCAAAGATACGAAATCTTTAGCACAATCTTTGGAAGTTAGACAATCACAGATGCAAGATTGGTTAAATAGAGCAGTGGAAGAAGGAAAAGTCAGAAAAATTACCAAGCCTGTTGCTTATGTAGTAAATCAATCAGCTAATCAACTCTCTTTATTGTGATGTTTAATTTTTTGTTGATATATTAATGATTTTATCGAAAAGTAGGAAGTTGCTGATCGCACCACAACTCCTGTATTTATATCAAAAAAAGCCCCCCGGTAGTTAGCCGAGGGATTCTGCAAGTCGGTAATTGTCGCACAAAGACATTCGCGGATATCACCATACCAACTTAGACTTGAGGAAATCTGCCAAAATGCCAGATTAATCTTTGGGTGGAAAATAGTGATTACCTTGACTCTAAAGACAAACTCTCGGTTACTTGGTGAACTAAAGACAGATGTTTCACAATCAACCCGCAACCACGATTAGAATTTAAGTAAAGAAATATTGCGTAGCTTACGGGCATGAAACGGATTGTCTTAATTGCTGGGTTTGAATCGTTCAACGCTGACTTATACAGAAAAGCGGCAACTGTGGCTGAATCTCGCTGTCCTGATTTAGATATTCGGGTGTTTAGCGATCGCGATATTACCAGTAAGCGTGCGGAAGTGGAAGCAGCACTGCGTGACGCTGACGTATTTTTTGGCAGCTTACTATTTGATTATGACCAAGTTTTGTGGCTGCGCGATCGCCTTAGCCAAGTTCCCATCCGGCTTGTGTTTGAGTCAGCTTTGGAATTGATGAGTTTAACCAAGTTGGGAGACTTTGCCATTGGTGACAAACCCAAAGGAATGCCCAAGCCAGTTAAATTCATCCTCGACAAATTCAGCAATGGACGCGAAGAAGACAAACTCGCAGGTTACATCAGCTTCTTAAAAATCGGCCCGAAACTCTTAAAATTCGTCCCAGTCCAGAAAGTCCAAGACTTACGCAACTGGCTAATTATCTATGGTTACTGGAATGCAGGCGGCCCCGAAAATGTCGCTTCATTATTCTGGACACTCGCAGAAAAATATCTAGGCTTAAAAATTGGCGACATCCCCCCGCCAGTCGAAACCCCCAACATGGGATTACTCCATCCCGACTACCAAGGGTTTTTTGAAACGCCTCGCCAATATTTGGAATGGTATCAAGAAAGAGGCAGGAGGCAGGAGGCAGGAGGCAGAAGGAATGCTTCTAAGTCCTCAGTTGTTGGAATATTGCTTTACCGCAAACACGTCATCACCAAACAACCATACATCCCCCAATTAATTCGCCGCTTTGAAGAAGCTGGCTTAATTCCCTTACCCATTTTCATCAACGGCGTAGAGGGACACGTAGCCGTACGTGACTGGATGACAACCGACTACGAACAGCAACAACGGCAACTCAATAACATTGAAACTCCCTCACTTTCCCAAGATGCAGTTAAAGTTGATGCCATTGTTTCTACCATTGGCTTTCCTTTAGTGGGTGGCCCGGCTGGTTCAATGGAAGCAGGCCGCCAAGTCGAAGTAGCCAAGCGCATCTTAACTGCTAAAAATGTGCCTTATATTGTCGCCGCACCCTTATTAATTCAAGATATCCATTCTTGGACACGCCAAGGTGTCGGCGGCTTACAAAGTGTAGTTTTATATGCTTTACCAGAACTTGACGGGGCGATTGATACCGTTCCCCTCGGCGGTTTGGTGGGCGAAAATATTTATCTGGTTCCCGAACGGGTACAGCGATTAATTGGTAGAGTCAAAAGCTGGATTAATTTACGGCAAACACCAGCATCGGAACGGAAAATTGCCATTATTTTATATGGTTTCCCGCCTGGTTATGGTGCAGCCGGCACAGCTGCATTATTAAATGTTCCCCGCAGCTTAATTAAATTACTTCATGCACTCCAAGACCAAGGTTATAACTTAGGCGACATCCCCGAAGATGGGGAAGAATTAATTCGCCAAGTGAAAGCAGCTGACGAGGGGCTAGAAACAACTTCCTCCCCACTCCCCAATACTGTTAATGCCCGTCAATTAGAAAAATGGTTGGGATATCTCCGCACATCTCGCGTTGAAAAACAATGGAAATCTTTAACAGGAAGCGGGATTAAAACTTATGGGGATGAACTGCACATTGGTGGAGTGCAATTAGGTAATGTCTGGATAGGTGTCCAACCACCGTTAGGCATTCAAGGTGACCCAATGCGGTTAATGTTTGAACGCGATTTAACTCCGCATCCGCAATATGCTGCTTTTTATAAATGGTTGCAAAATGAGTTGCAAGCTGATGCTGTGGTTCACTTTGGTATGCACGGTACTGTGGAATGGTTGCCTGGTTCGCCTTTAGGAAATACGGGTTATTCTTGGTCAGATATTTTGTTAGGTGATTTGCCCAATCTATATATATATGCGGCGAATAATCCTTCGGAGTCAATTTTGGCAAAGCGTCGCGGTTATGGGGTGTTAATTTCGCACAATGTACCGCCTTATGGGCGTGCAGGTTTGTATAAGGAATTGGTGGCATTGCGCGATTTAATTGCAGAGTATCGAGAAGACCCGAAAAAGAATTATGTGCTGAAGGAAGGGATTTGTAAAAAGATTGTTGATACGGGTTTAGATGTTGATTGTCCGTTTGAGGATGCGAAAAAATTAGGCATTCCTTTTACGCCAGAAAATATCAGAATGTTTAGTGGTCATGCTTTTGATGATTATTTGGTGACGTTGTACGAATATTTGCAGGTTTTGGAGAATCGGCTGTTTTCTTCTGGGTTGCATACTTTGGGTGAAGCGCCAAATGAGGAGGAGATGGCGGCTTATTTGGAGGCTTATTTTGGAAACGAACCACAGAGGCACAGAGGACACGGAGAGGAGGAGGAAATTAGAAGTTTATTAAAAAGAACTACGGATGAGTTAACAAATTTGTTGCGGGGGTTGAATGGTGAGTATATTCCGCCTGCGCCTGGTGGTGATTTGTTGCGTGATGGTGCTGGGGTTTTGCCGACGGGAAGGAATATTCATGCGTTAGATCCTTATAGAATGCCTTCACCTGCTGCGTATGAGAGGGGTAGGGAAATTGCCCAGAAAATTATCGCCCAGCATTTAGAAGAACATGGGAAGTATCCTGAGACGGTGGCGGTTTTATTGTGGGGTTTAGATGCAATTAAAACCAAGGGTGAATCTTTAGGAATTCTGCTGGAATTAGTTGGTGCGGAACCTGTGAAGGAAGGTACTGGCCGAATTGTTCGTTATGAATTGAAACCTTTGGCTGAGGTGGGACATCCCCGCATTGATGTGTTGGGTAATTTGTCGGGAATTTTCCGTGATAGTTTTGTGAATATCATCGAATTATTGGATGATTTGTTTTTCCGGGCGGCTGAGGCAGATGAGTCGGAAGAACAGAATTTTATCAGAAAACACGCTTTAGCTTTAAAGGCGCAAGGTGTAGAAAATGCTTCAGCAAGGTTATTTTCTAACCCTGCGGGTGATTTTGGTTCTTTGGTAAATGATAGGGTTGTTGATGGTAATTGGGAATCTGGGGAAGAGTTAGGTAACACTTGGCAAAGCCGCAATGTGTTTAGTTATGGCAGACAAGATAAAGGCCAAGCTAGACCAGAGGTGTTGAATCAATTATTGAAAACGAGCGATCGCATCGTTCAAGAAATTGATTCGGTAGAATATGGTTTAACCGATATTCAAGAATATTACGCCAACACAGGTGGTTTGAAAAAAGCCGCCGAAAAACAAGGCGGTAAAAAGGTAACTACCAGCTTTGTCGAAAGTTTCTCCAAAGACACCACACCCCGCAACCTAGAAGATTTGCTGCGGATGGAATATCGCACCAAATTGCTAAATCCCAAATGGGCGCAAGCAATGGCAAATCAAGGTTCTGGCGGTGCTTATGAAATTTCGCAACGGATGACAGCCTTAATTGGTTGGGGCGGTACTGCCGATTTTAAAGATGATTGGGTATATGACCAAGCCGCAGATACCTACGCTTTAGACCCAGAAATGGCTGAGAAATTACGCCAAGCCAACCCCGAAGCTTTCCGCAATATTATTAGCCGAATGTTAGAAGCATCTGGGCGCGGTTTTTGGGCAGCTGATCAAGATAAATTAGATAAATTGCGTCAGTTATATGAGTTAACTGATGAACAATTGGAAGGAGTAACAGTTTAAAAAATACCAATTTATCAAGGGACTAATTGAGTTGTGTCATATGATTTTTCATGATTTCAATTAGCTCTTCTATGACTATTTCTGCAAAGTTGTGATTGAAGGTTTTAGGTATTTATTATACCAAGCTAAATAACGTTCTAAGACATCACGTTGATAACTCGGTTTGCTGATTCCGTGGGACTGTCCAGGATAAACTACTAGTTGAGTATCAATTCCTAGGCTTTTGAGTGCTTGATACATCTGCTCAGAGTTGTGTAGTGGTACAGAAGCATCCTGATCACCTCCCATAAATATTGTTGGTGTGACAATTCGGTCTGCATGAATGAATGGGAAAGAAATTCGCAGCCATGTATTCAGGTTCTTCCACGGTACACCTAACTCCTGTTCTTCGTCATAAATATATTCATCAGTACCATAGGTTGCAAGAATATTGGATTCACTAGCTCCACTAACTGCGGCTTTAAAACGAGTATCTTGAGCAATAGTATAGTTGGTCAACATCCCGCCATAACTCCAGCCGCCAATTCCTAGATGCGATGGTGATGCAATTCCGGTAGCGATAGCATAATCAGTAGCGGCAATAATATCTTGAGCATCTTTGTTTCCCCAGTCTGCATAAATCGCCTTGGAAAAGGCTTCACCTCTTCCTGAACTACCACGCGGATTCACAGCAACAACGACATAGCCTTGAGAGGCAAACAACTGCCAATTAAACATAAACTGATTGGTGAACTGACCCACAGGCCCGCCGTGCAGCATTAGCAGTGTCGGGTATTTCTTCCCTGGTTGAAAGTTAGGTGGCTTGACGAGAAAGCCGTGAATTTCTGTGCCATCTTTGCTCTTAAAGCTGATTTCATCTATGGTTGCTAAATTTAGCTGCTCTAGCAACTGAGCATTTTGGTGCGACAATGGACGCAAATCTTTACCTCTGAGGGCGAAGACTTCATTTGGTTGTTGTGGTGTTGAGGAAACTAAAGCGATTTTGTCATCACGTCCTAAATCAAAATTGCTAATATTTCGCCTTCCTGTTAACAATCGCTCAATTTTACCCCCGGCTGAAGGGATCTTGGCGAGGTGAACGTTGCCATCATCTTCGATTAAAAATAGTATTGATTTACCATCTGTTGTAAAGTGCGGTTTCACAACGTTGCGATCTAGACTGGCAGTCAGCAGACGTGGAGTACCACCCTTGGCAGGGATGACGGCAAGATGGTAAACGGCGTATTCAATGAGCTTGGGTGAACCTCCTTGAAGATAAGCAATTAACTTACCATCAGGACTCCAAGCCGGACGACTATTCCAATCAGGATTACTATCAGGGCCAGAAAAGATGGTTAGTTGATGGGCTTTTGCGCCAGCTTGGGCCGCGATGACGTAGATATCCCAATTATTGTGGCGATCGCTATTTTGCCCACGTTTACTCACAAAAGCAATATTTTTGCTATCAGGTGACCAGGCTGGTAAATACTCATTGAATGAACCTGGGGTGAGAATATCTGCTTTGCGAGTTGCTAAGTCCAATACATAAAGATGTTCACGGCTTTTGTCAATAAAACCAACACCATCTTCTTGAAAGTGAAACTGATCAATCACAATCGGTGGTGGAGCTTGACTAAGTAGCCAAATTCTTATCTAAACTTATTCATAGCTAACCATAGTGAGTAAGTTTATGTGGAAAGTGTCTGAGTTTGGCGATTTAGTGGGTATTTCG